>JAWLCV010000203.1:0-2593 GCA_041686955.1 Pseudomonadales bacterium | reverse complement strand
CCCTTGGGATCGCGCTCCTCGCACACCGACAGCGGCGTGTCGACGAACACCTCGACGAACTCGCCGTCTTCGAGCAGATCGCGAACCATGCGGCGCTCGCTGCGGAACGGCGAAATGAACGAGACGATGGTGATGAGCCCCGCATCCACCATGAGCTTCGCGGTCTCGCCCACCCGGCGTATGTTCTCCACCCGATCCGCGGCGGTGAATCCCAGGTCGCGGTTCAACCCGTGGCGCACGTTGTCGCCGTCGAGAATGTAGGTATGCCGGTTGAGGTCGTGCAGCCGCGCCTCCAGCATGTTGGCGATGGTGGACTTGCCGGACCCGGACAGACCGGTCATCCAGATCACCACGGGCTTCTGGTGCTTGATGGCCGCACGGTGGCCCTTGTCCACCGCCAGCGCCTGCCAGACGATGTTGTCGGCCCGGCGCAGGGAGAAGTCGAAGAGCCCAGCCCCCACGGTGACGTTGCTCTGCCGGTCGATGAGTATGAAGCTGCCGAGCTCGGCGTTCTCGGCGAACGGCTCGAACGCCAGGCGGTGGCTGAGACTGACGTTGGCCACCCCGACCTCGTTCAGCTCGAGGCTCTTCGCCGGCTGCGTCTCGAGCGTGTTGACGTTGATGGTGTGCTTGAGGTCGGTGACGACACAGGGCACGGTGCGGGTGCCCGACTTGAGGTAGTACTGCCGCCCCGGGTACATGGGCGAGTCGCTCATCCACAGCAGGTGCACGGCGAGCTGATCGGAGGCCTGGGGCGGCGCCCCGCCGGCGGCGATCACGTCGCCGCGGCTGATGTCGATCTCGTCGGCCAGCACCAGGGTCACCGCCTGGCCGGGCTGCGCCTCGGGCAGATCGCCGTCGAAGGCGACGATGCGGCTGACCGTCGAGCGCACGCCCGACGGCAGCACCTGCACCGGATCCCCGGGCCGCACCACGCCGCTCGCCACCGTGCCGCTGAAGCCGCGGAAGTCCAGGTTGGGCCGGTTGACCCACTGCACGGCCATACGGAACGGCTTGCTGGCGAGATCCTGATGGGCCTGCACGGTCTCCAGGTGCTCGAGCAGGGTCGGCCCTTCGTACCAGGCCATATGCTCGCTCCGGCTCGTCACGTTGTCGCCCTTGAGCGCCGACAACGGCACGGCCACCATGTTGAGCCCACCCAGCCGCTCCGCGAAACGGCGGTAGTCCGCGACGATGTCCTCGAACACCGCCGGGTCGTAACGCACCAGATCCATCTTGTTGACGGCGAGCACCACGTCGCGGATGCCGAACAGCGACGCGATGTAGCTGTGCCGGCGGGTCTGGGTGAGCACGCCCTTGCGCGCATCCACCAGGATCACGGCCACGTCCGCGTTGGAGGCGCCGGTGGCCATGTTGCGGGTGTACTGCTCGTGACCGGGGCAATCCGCGACGACGAACTTGCGGCGGTCGGTGGCGAAGAAACGGTACGCCACGTCGATGGTGATGCCCTGCTCCCGCTCCGCGGCCAGGCCGTCCACCAGCAGCGCGAAGTCGATGTCGTCCCCCTGGGTGCCCACCCGGCGGCTGTCGGCTTCGAGCGCCGCGAGCTGGTCTTCGAAGATCAGCTTCGAGTCGTACAGCAGCCGGCCGATCAGCGTGCTCTTGCCGTCGTCCACGCTGCCGCAGGTGAGAAAGCGCAACGTGGTCTTCGCCGCCTGCTCCTGAAGGTAGGCTTCGATGGTCTGGGTCATCAGAAGTAGCCTTCCTGCTTCTTCTTCTCCATGGAAGCGGAGCTGTCGTGGTCGATGGCGCGACCCTGCCGTTCCGAGGTGCGGGTGAGCAGCATCTCCTCGATGATGCCGGGCAGGTCCTCCGCCTCGCTCTCGATGGCGCCGGTCAGCGGATAGCACCCCAGGGTGCGGAAGCGCACCTTGCGCATCTGCGGGCGCTCGTCGGGAGCCAGCGGCAGGCGGTCGTCGTCCACCATGATCAGCATGCCCTCCCGCTCCACCACGGGCCGCTCCTTGGCGAAGTACAGCGGCACGATGGGCAGGTTCTCCTGGTAGATGTACTGCCAGATGTCGAGCTCGGTCCAGTTGGAGAGCGGAAAGACGCGGATGCTCTCCCCCTTGCGCACCCGGCCGTTGTACAGCCGCCAGAGCTCTGGCCGCTGATTCTTCGGGTCCCAGCGGTGCTGATGGTTGCGGAACGAGAAGACCCGCTCCTTGGCCCGGGACTTCTCCTCGTCGCGGCGGGCGCCGCCGAAGGCGGCATCGAACCGGTACTTGTCCAGCGCCTGCTTCAGCGCCTGGGTCTTCATCAGGTCGGTGTGCACCTGCGAGCCGTGGGTGAACGGGCCCACGCCCTGCTTCACGCCGTCTTCGTTGATGTGCACGATGAGATCCATCCCCAGGTCCCGCGCCATGTTGTCGCGGAACTCGATCATCTCCCGGAACTTCCAGGTGGTGTCCACGTGAAGCAACGGAAACGGCGGTTTCGAAGGATGGAAAGCCTTGCGCGCCAGATGCAGCATCACCGACGAATCCTTGCCGATGGAGTACAGCATCACGGGGTTCTCGCACTCCGCGAGCACCTCGCGCATGATGTGAATGCTTTCCGCCTCGAGCCGCTC
>JAWLCV010000202.1:0-2700 GCA_041686955.1 Pseudomonadales bacterium | reverse complement strand
CGAGGACGCCATGGACTTCGACGGCTTCATGAACGCCTACCGCAAGTTCTTCGGCAGCGACGATCAGCCCAACCTTCCCGCGCGCTCCGCCTTCCAGGTCGCCGGCCTGGCAGCGCCGGGGATGCTGGTGGAAGTCGAGGTGGTGCTGGCGCGCCCGAGCCAGTGATGCACAACGGGCGCCCGAAGGCGCCCGTCATCGTCGCGGCCCCGGACCGTCATAGGTTCATGGTGTAGCGCAGATACCACATCGCTCCGCGCGGGTCGTGGGTGAAAGGATCGAACAGACCGTCCACGTTCACCCGGGGCGGAGTGCGGTTGAACACGTTGTTGCCGCCGATGGCGATTCGGCTGCCTTCGGCCTGGATTCCCATGGCCGGCAGCTCGAAGCTGTATTGCACGTCCACGGTGGTGAAGCTGCTGATCTTGCGGTCGATCTCGTCCTCGGTGGCGGCGATCTTGCTGCCCAGGCCCGCGGAGAACGCCCGCAGGCAGGAGCCGAGGCACACGTTCGCGCCGTCGGCGCCGGGGTCCTCGATGGGCTGATTGTCGTCATACGAGTCGATGTAGCGCACGAGCACGAAGGCGGAGTGGCGGTCCATGAGCCAGTTGAAGGCCAGATTCACCTTCCATTCCGGCAGCGACCGGCCGATGGTGGTGCCGAAGTTGCGGCTGCCTACCCCGTCGATCACCACGCCGTCGGCCCGGGTGAGGTCCCACTCCCGGGCCCAGCTCCCCGTGAGCGTGGTGTTGAGGAGTCCCAGGCCGCCCATCTCCCAGTTGTAGCCGATGGTGAAGTCGAGCCCCGAGACGTCCAACTCCTGCGCGTTCGAGTAGGTCGGCTCCACCCGCAGCAGCTGCAGATTGGTCGGATCGCGAATCACCTGGTCCGGTATGCCTTCGCCGATGGAGATGATGGTGCCGTCCGGCTGCAGGCCGCAGTCGGGAACGGCATCCGCCGGGTCGTTGTTGAGCCCCTCGGGACAGCGCAGCGCCGTGTCCCGCGCCACCAGATCCGACGGCCCCTCCAGGGTGATGAGGTCGTCGTAGTTGTAGTCGTAGTAGTCCAGGTCGAAGCTGAAGCCTTGCAGGGGGCCGTCCACCGGCGCCCAGGAAAGGCCCACGTTCCAGGCCGTGGCTTCCTCCGGCGAGACGTCCGGATTACCGAAGCCGATCTGCGGCCGGAACGCGAGCCCGGCGCCGCTGAACGGGTCGGCGATGTTGATGAGCTGGGTGGACTGGCCGAACCGCTGCAGCAGCGAGCCGACCCGGAACGAGGTGCCCGCGGACGCCCGAAGGGTGAGGGCGTCGGTGGCCCGGAACATGGCCGTGATCTTCGGGTCGAAGGTGGTCTCGTCGTTCTCCTCGAAGTCCTCCACCCGGCCGGCGAGTTGCACCTCGAGCTGTTCGGTGACCGGCACGGCGAACTCCACGAAACCTGCCAGCACGTCTTCCTTGCCCTCCCAGTCGGCGGCGCCGAAGATGAACGAGTAGTTGTTGGCGTTGGAGTCGCCGTCGGCGTTGACGCGAATCTCGTTACGGCGGAACTGAGCGCCGAAGGCCATGCTGAGCATGCCCGCCGGCATCTCGAAGAGATCGCCGGTGAACACCGCATCCACCACGGTGAGCTTCTCCTCCACGTTGGTGAGGATCTCGCCGACCATCCAGTTCAACAGCTCCGGTGAGTTCGCCAGCGTGGGATCGGTCTGGGGCGAGCCGTCCGGGGTGAAATAGGCGCTGAAGAACGGATTCCAGTATTGGCAGCCGCCCTCCCCCGGCGTTCCCGTGGCCGGGTTGCAGTCGGGTCCGCCGAGCCCGTTCAGAGCGAGCTGCAGGCTCTGCTGTTTGGTGTCGGTGTTGCGGGCCTGCTCGTCGTGCTCGCTGTAGGTGAACGCGGCATCGAAGGTCCAGTTGTTGCCGAAGGGCAGATCACCGCGGAAACCGATCACCGCGCGATGCTGCTCGATGTACTCGCGGGTGTCGGTATCCACCGGCCGCACCCGCGAATCAGGCCCCTCGTCCGGCGTGAATCCCAGCACCCGGCCGAAGAACGTGGTGGGAACCACCGGAAGAGCACCGGGAATGCCCGTCAGCGCCTCGCTGCGGCGGGCGAAATCGTTGATGAGCCCCGGGTTGTCCGCGGGAATGGTGGGGAATCGCACCAGCGGGAACAGGGAGTTGCCGCGGCGGAACTCCTGGTCGGAGAAGCCGAACTCGGCGTAGGTCTCCACGTTCTCGGTGAGGTCGTAGCGGGCGCTCACCAGGCTCAGGAACCGGTCCTCCTCGCCGACGATGTTGAACATGGGCGAGAAGTCGTAGATGCACGCTCCCAGGCTTTCCAGGGTGCCGGCGAACGGCGTGCCGAACGAGGGGGCCCGAAAACTCTGACGGTGCAGGGAAGCCGCCAGCTCGCAGTCGATGTCGCCGGCGACGGGCACGAAGGTGGCGGGGGTGGTGCCGCCGATGCCGGTGGCGGCGCCGCCGCCCACCAGATACGCCCCCAGCACGTCCGGATTCTGAGGCACGAAGGTGCCCGGATTCCCGAGCGTCGAGACGCCCGACCGGCCGTAGTCGCCGTAGCGCTGGTCGATCTGCAGCCCCGCCCGGTCCAGATACTCCGCCGAGACCGTGATGCTGCCGCGATCGCTGCGCGCGCCCCAGATGCCGGCCAGGATGACGTCGTCCTGGTCCCAGGTCTCCTGG
>JAWLCV010000201.1:0-2728 GCA_041686955.1 Pseudomonadales bacterium | reverse complement strand
ACGAGCTGAGGTGCCATGCAGTATCCAAGAGAGCTTCGCGACGAGGACGTAGCCGAGACCCGGGAGTGGCTCGATGCCCTCGAGTACGTGCTGGAGCACCAGGGGGTGGAGCGGGCCAACTTCCTGCTGCGGCAGTTGTCCGGGCGGATGACGGAGACCGGCGCCCGGCTGCCGTACACGGTCACCACCCCGTACCGGAACACCATCCCGACCAACCGGGAAGCGTTCATGCCGGGGGATCTGTTCATGGAGCGGCGCATCCGTTCCCTGATCCGCTGGAACGCGCTGGCCATGGTGGTGCGGGCCAACAAGCGGCCCGGTGACCTGGGCGGGCACATCTCGTCCTTCGCGTCGTCCGCCACGTTGTACGACGTGGGCTTCAACTATTTCTTTCGCGGCCCGCGGGACGGCGATCCGGGGGATCTGATCTACATCCAGGGGCACGCCTCGCCGGGCATCTATGCCCGGTCGTTCCTCGAGGGCCGCCTCACCGAGGAGCAGCTCGATTACTTCCGCCGCGAGGTGGGGGGGCAGGGGCTGTCGTCCTATCCGCACCCGTGGCTCATGCCCGATTACTGGCAGTTTCCCACGGTGTCCATGGGGCTGGGGCCGCTTCAGGCCATCTACCAGGCCCACATCATGAAGTACCTCGACAGCCGCGGGCTGATCTCCATGGGGGATCGCAAGGTCTGGGCGTTCCTAGGCGACGGCGAGACCGACGAGCCGGAGACCCTGGGCGCGCTGTCGCTGGCCGGACGGGAAGGCCTGGACAACCTGGTTTTCGTGGTGAACTGCAACCTGCAGCGTCTGGACGGGCCGGTGCGCGGCAACGGCAAGATCATCCAGGAGTTGGAAGGCTACTTCCGCGGCGCCGGCTGGAACGTGATCAAGGTGATCTGGGGCCGGCTGTGGGACCCCTTGTTCGAAAACGACAAGGACGGTCTGCTGCTCCAGCGCATGAACGAGACCGTGGACGGCGAGTACCAGAACTACAAGGCCAAGGGCGGCGCGTACACCCGGGAGCACTTCTTCGGCAAGTACCCGGAGCTCCTGAAGCTGGTGGAGCACCTGTCCGACGACGACATCATGCGGCTGAACCGGGGCGGTCACGACCCGTTCAAGGTCTACGCCGCCTACCACGCCGCCGTCAACCACACGGGGGAGCCCACGGTGATTCTGGCGAAGACCGTGAAGGGCTACGGCATGGGCGATGCCGGCGAGGCGGAGAACACCAGTCACCAGGTGAAGAAGCTCGACCTCGACGGGCTCAAATACTTCCGCGACCGCTTCGACATCCCGCTCAGCGACAAGGAGCTGGAGGAGATCCCGTTCTACCGGCCACCGGAAGATGCCCCGGAGATGGTCTATCTGCGGCGCAAGCGCGAGGAGCTCGGCGGGCCCCTGCCGCGGCGGGTCACCGCCGACGAGACCCTGGAGATACCGCCGCTGGAGGCGTTCTCCCAGGTGCTCGAGGGCAGCGGCAAGCGCGCCAATTCCACCACCATGGCGTTCGTGCGCATCCTGTCCACGTTGATCCGTGACAAGAAGATCGGCAAGCGTGTGGTGCCCATCGTGCCGGACGAGGCCCGCACCTTCGGCATGGAGGGGCTGTTCCGCCAGCTCGGCATCTACTCCTCCGTGGGCCAGCTCTACGAGCCGGAGGACGCCGGCGAGATCGCTGCCTACAAGGAGCAGAAGGACGGCCAGGTGCTGGAGGAGGGCATCACCGAGGCCGGCGCCTTCGCCGCCTGGATCGCCGCCGCCACCTCGTACTCGAACCACGGGCTCACCCTGATCCCGTTCTACATCTTTTATTCCATGTTCGGCTTCCAGCGGGTCGGTGACCTGGCCTGGGGCGCCGGCGACAGCCAGGCCCGCGGTTTTCTGCTGGGCGGCACCTCGGGGCGCACCACCTTGAACGGCGAGGGTCTGCAGCACCAGGACGGCCACAGCCACGTGCTCGCCTCCACCGTGCCCAACTGCATCTCCTACGACCCGTGCTACGCCTACGAGCTGGCGGTGATCGTCCACAACGGGCTCGAGCGCATGATCCGGGACAAGGAGCGGGTGTTCTACTACATCACCGTGATGAACGAGAACTACGTCCAGCCCGCCATGCCCAAGGGCGTGGAAGGAGACATCCTCAAGGGCATGTACCGGCTGCGCAAGATCGGCAACGGCAAGGCGAAGCGGGTGCGGCTCTTGGGCTCCGGCACCATTCTTCGCGAGGTGGAGGCCGCGGCGGAGGTGCTGCACGAGCAGCACGGGGTGAGCTGCGAGGTGTTCAGCGTCACCAGCTTCAACGAGCTGGCCCGTGAAGCCGCGGACGTGGCGCGCTGGAACCTGCTGCATCCGGACGAGCCGCCGCGAGTGAGCCACGTGGCGCGTCTGCTGGAGGGCGATGCCCCGGTGGTGGCGGCCAGCGACTACATGAAGGCTCTGGCGGAGCAGATCCGCCGGGAGATCTCGGCGCCCTACCACGTGCTCGGCACCGACGGCTTCGGCCGCAGCGACACCCGTGAGACGCTCCGTCACTTCTTCGAGGTGGACCGGCGCTTCGTCACACTGGCGGCGCTCAAGAGCCTGGCGGACGCCCAGAAGATACCCGTGGAGGAGGTGAGGAAGGCCCGGGACAACCTCTCCATCGACCCCGAAAAACCCAATCCCCGGCTGGTTTGAGGTAGACGTGGCCCAGGAAATACGGATTCCGGACATCGGCGACGCCGAC
>JAWLCV010000200.1:0-2760 GCA_041686955.1 Pseudomonadales bacterium | reverse complement strand
GGATCGCGAGGCCTACCGGCGCCAGATCGCGTACCTGTTCGAGCACTCGACGTTCTATCAGCGCAAGCTCCGCGAGGCGGGGCTCGATGACGCGGCCGCCGTGGGCGAACTCGAGGACATCGCCCGGCTCCCGTTCACCGAGAAGGACGAGCTGCGGGCCACCCAGGCCGCGGCGCCGCCCTTCGGCGAGCATCTGGCCACGGCCCCGGAGCGGCTCGTGCGGGTGTTCAGCACCAGCGGCACCACCGGCGTGCCCTGCTATCTGGGGCTCACCCGGCGCGACCTCGAGGTGTACGCCACCAACGTGGCCCGGGGCTACACCGCCGCCGGCTTCTCGCCGGGTCAGCGCATCGCCGTGGGCTTCAACGCCGGGCCCTTCGTGGCGGGCGCCGTGTACTATGGCTTCGACAGGATCGGCTGCACCGTCATTCCCGTGGGCACCGGCAACACCGAGCGCCTGGTGTCGGCCATCGTCAATCTGAAAGCTACCGGGGTGAGCTGCACGCCCTCCTACGGGCTGTACCTCATCGACTGGTGTCAGGAGCACGGCATCGACACCCGCTCGCTGGGCCTGACCCACATGATCACCGCCGGCGAGCCCGGCGGCGGCGACCCGCTGATCCGCAGCCGCATCGAGGACGCGTTCGGCTGCCGGGTGCGCGAATCCATGGGGATCGGCGACATCTCCCTGTCCGCCTGGTCCGAGGACGAGGACGGCGGCGGCATGCACTTCATGGCCCGGGACTTCGTCCACGTGGAGCTCATCGACCCGGCCAGCGGCGAGCCCAGGGAATGGCGCCACGGCGCCGAGGGGGAGCTGGTTTACACCGCCCTCGAGCGGGAGGCCATGCCGCTGCTGCGCTTCCGCAGCCGCGATCACGTGGTCGTCAACATGGAGGAGAACCCCACGGGCCGCACCGGGCCGCGCATCCGATGCATCGGCCGCACCGACGACATGCTCATCGTGCGCGGGGTGAATCTGTTTCCATCGGCGATCCGCAGCCTGCTGAAGGACTTCGCGCCCGACGTCTCCGGGCTCCTGCAGGTTCGCCCCAGGCAGCCCGGGGTGTCACAGTCGCCGCCGCTGCCCGTGGTGGTGGAGCTCGGCCAAGACGTAACCGCGGCGGAATCGGGACTCGCCCAGCGCATCCGGGAGGAAATCCGCGCCCGGCTGTTGGTCACCACGGACGTTCGGCTGGTGCCCTACGGCACCCTGCCCCGGGAAACCTACAAATCCCGGCTCATCGACTACTCGGATGCCGAGCCCAACGCCGCGGCGCCCACGGGAGAGAATCATGGCTGACGGACTTCCGCTCTTCCCCTGCACCATCGTCGGCAGCTATCCCCAGCCCGAGTGGCTCATCGACCGGGAGAAGCTGTCCGGCCGCTTCCCCCCGCGCACCCGAGCCCGGGAGCTGTGGCGGGTGGACGAGCGGTTCCTGCGCGAGGCCCAGGACGATGCGACGCGCATCGCCATCCAGGACCAGGAGCGGGCCGGGCTCCACATCGTCTCCGACGGCGAGATCCGCCGGGAAAGCTATTCCAACCACTTCGCCACCGCCCTCGACGGCATCGATCTGGAGAATCCGGGCGAGGCCCTGGACCGTAGCGGCGAGCCGGTCTACGTTCCGCGAATCGTCGGGCCCATTCGGCGCCGCCACCCGGTGGGGATCGAGGACCTGCGCTTTCTGCGCGCCAACACGGACCGCGCGGTGAAGTTCACCGTGCCGGGCCCGTTCACCATGACGCAGCAGGCCCAGAACGACCACTACCCTTCCGAGCGCGAGGCGGCCCTGGCCTACGCGGCTGCGGTGAACGAGGAGATCCGCGATCTGTTCGCTGCCGGGGCCGACGTGGTGCAGATCGACGAGCCGTACATGCAGGCGCGCCCGCAAAAGGCCCGGGAGTACGGGGTCGAGGCCTTGAACCGGGCGCTCGACGGTATCGACGGCACCACCTGTGTGCACATCTGTTTCGGCTATGCGGCGCTGATCCACGAGCGCCCCGAAGGCTACTCGTTCCTGCCCGAGCTCTCGGCCACCCCCTGCAGGCAGGTCTCCGTGGAGACGGCGCAATCCCACCTGGATTGCACGGTGCTGGAATCCCTGGGCGACAAGTCCATCCTGCTCGGCGTTCTCGACCTCTCCAGCAACGAGGTGGAGTCGGTGGCGGTGATCAAGGAGCGGGTGCGCCAGGCGCTGGACCACGTCGCCGCCCGCCGGGTGATCCTGGCCCCGGATTGCGGCATGAAGTACCTGAGCCGGCAAGCGGCGTTCGGCAAGCTCGCCGCCATGTGCCAGGCGGCGGCGGAGCTGCGCGCCGAGCTGGCGTGAGGGGGCGATCATGAGCGGCGACACCCATCGCATACTCACCACCCATACCGGAAGCCTGCCGCGCCCCGACGACCTGATCCGCATCATGTGGGCCAAGGGCGACGGCATCCCCGTGGACGAGAACGCGCTGGCAAAGCGGGTGGCCAGCGCCGTGGACGAGGTGGTGAAACGGCAGGTGGCTGCCGGAATCAGCATCGTCAACGACGGCGAGATGTCGAAGCCGAGCTACGCCACCTACGTGAAGGATCGGCTCAACGGCTTCGGCGGCGATGCCGTGCAGAACTACCATTTCGCCGATCTGGTGGATTACCCCAGAAGCGCCGAGATGGTCGCCGCCAACCCCGGCCGGCGTAAGCGCTCGGCTCCGGCCTGCAACGGCCCCATCTCGGTGAAGGACGAAGCGGCCGCGGCCCAGGACATGGCCAAC
>JAWLCV010000199.1:0-2760 GCA_041686955.1 Pseudomonadales bacterium | reverse complement strand
CGCGCACGCTGGCATAGGCCATGATCAGGCCCCAGCTGAACGCGGCCCCCAGCACCACCTGCGGCAGGTAGGTCCAGCGCTTGGCGAAGGGATAGACCACGGCGATGACCAGCGCGGCCAGCGCCAGCGCCCGGGTCAGCGGGTTGAGGAACAGGAGCAGCAGCGCCGCCACGGCCACCAGTGCAACGAACAGAACCAGGGCCTCCCGTTCGGAGACCCGGCCGGCTGTCAGGGGCCGCTCCCGGGTTCGCTCGACGTAACGGTCCCAGCCGCGGTCGGCGAAGTCGTTGATAACGCAACCGGCGGAGCGCATGGTGAAGGTGCCGAGCACGAAGATGACCACCAGGTGCCAGGGGGGCCAGCCTTCGGCGGCGAGCCAGAGCGCGGCGAGGGTGGGCCAGAGCAAGAGCAGCGTCCCGACCGGGCGGTCGAGCCGCATGAGCTCCAGGTAACTGGCTATCCGCGCGCGCATGGCGGGCAGCAGTGTACCGTCGCGCTGCCGGGCGCACCACTGCGCCGCGGGCGCCCGCGCTGCTGCGCGGGCCCGCGTCGTTACCCGTGCTCGCGTTGCTTTTTCCTTGCCCGACAAGTAGTTTATCGCGCTTTGTTCAATTACGCCGCGGGGCGGTCGACGAATGCGGAAGTGGCAGTGCATCGTGTGCGGATGGATCTACGACGAGGCGGAGGGCTACGAGGAAGAGGGTATCGCCCCCGGCACCCGCTGGGAGGACGTGCCCGAAGACTTCGTCTGTCCCGAGTGCGGCGTCAGCAAGGAAGATTTCGAGATGATCGAGATCGGCTGATCTCGAAGCCTCGGCGGGAAGGGGAGCCCCACTGATGAATCTGACCGTTCGCATCCTCATCGGCATGGGGGCCGGATTCCTGCTGGGGGTGCTGGTCAAGGCATCCGGGGCCGGGGCCGATCACTGGCTCTACACCGTCGGCATCAACGGGATCATCGAAGCCGGCGGCCGGATCTTCATCGCCAGTCTGCAGCTCATGGTGGTTCCGCTGGTGCTGGTCTCGCTGATCTGCGGCGCGGCGAGCCTCGGCAGCACCGGCAACATGGGCCGGGTCGGCGGCAAGGCCATCGGCCTGTATCTCCTCACCACCGCCATGGCCATAACCATTGCCCTGGTGCTGGCGCTGCTGGTGGACCCGGGCACCGGGGGCAGCCCACCCGCTGTCGACGTCACTTTCGACCCCGGCGAGCCCACCAGCATCAAAGAGACCCTCATCGACATCTTCCCCACGAATCCCGTGGCCGCCATGGCCGAAGGCAACATGCTGCAGATCATCGTGTTCGCCCTGCTGTTCGGAGTGGCGGTGAGCCACGCGGGAGAGGCCGGCGCCCGGCTCATGGGCTTCTTCGAGGATGTGAACGAGGTCCTCATGCGCCTCATCACCCTGCTCATCAAGCTGGCGCCCCTGGGGGTCTTCTGCCTGATGACGCGGCTGTTCGCCACGGAGGGCTTCGAGGAGATCTACAAGCTGGGCGCGTACTTCGTCACCGTCATCCTCGCGCTCGTGATCCACATGATGGTGGTGTATCCCACTCTGCTCAGCGTGCTGGGCCGGGTGAACCCCCTGGCGTTCCTGCGCAAGATGCGTGAGCCGATGCTGGTGGCCTTCTCCACCGCCTCCAGCGGCGCCACGCTGCCGGTCACCCTGCGCACGGTGGAGCATCGCCTGGGGGTGAAGAACGAAGTGGCGGCCTTCGCGGTGCCCCTCGGCGCCACCATCAACATGGACGGCACCGCCATCATGCAGGGGGTGGCCACGGTGTTCATCGCCCAGTTCTACCAGGTGGACCTGAGTCTCGCGGACTACCTGATGGTGATCCTCACCGCCACCATGGCGTCCATCGGCACCGCTGGGGTTCCCGGGGTGGGGCTCATCATGCTCACCATGGTGCTCACCCAGGTGGGGCTGCCGGTGGAAGGCATCATGCTCATCATCGGCGTGGACCGGCTGCTGGACATGCTGCGTACGGCGGTCAACGTGACCGGCGACGGCATGGTGGCCACGGTGGTGGCGAGGAGCGAGGACGACCTGGACATGGCCGTGTTCGAGGACCCGGAAGCAGGCCGCGTGGTGGAGGAGCGGGAGCGCGAGCCCGTCACCCGCGCCGGCAATCCTTGACACCTAACCGCCGAGATTGCTGCCCAGCCGGTCGAGCTGATCGCTGGAGGCGTTCAGCAGCTCCACCACCGTCTTCAGGCTTTCGTGGCCGAGCCCCAGCTCCTCGAGCTCCGCGCTCTCCGGCAGATCCGGGGGATGGTCGGCGAGCCCCTGGGACCCCAGCAGCTTGCGGGTGAGCCGCAGCAGCCGCACGTAGGTCCGGTTCGCGCCCTGGTACGTCGGCAGGTACTGGAAGCGGATGGCGTCGGTCACCGCTTCCGGCAGCGACCAGCACTCGAGCAGCGCCGCGCACAGCACCTCCCGGGGCAGTTGCAGCACGTGCTGATCCACATGAGTGTGCGGCAGGTGACGGTTGGCTTCCTGAAGCGCGCATATCGTCTGGTACTGGTGCGGAAAGACGTGCCCCACCACCAGGGTGCCGAAATTGGCGAGAAGCCCGGCCAGGTAGCACAGGCCGCTGGCGGGCCGATCGCTCCGCGGCATCTGCCGGGCGAGGGCCTCCATGGCCGCCGCGGTGCAGACCGCCTCCAGCCAGAAGGTCGGCAGCCCCCGGACCTGGACCTCGGGCAGCCTGAGGGTCTGACCCAGCGCCATGCCGAGCGCCATGCTCATCACCGT
>JAWLCV010000198.1:0-2926 GCA_041686955.1 Pseudomonadales bacterium | reverse complement strand
AGAAGTCGGGTCACGCGGAGAAGTTCGGCGAGAACATGTACCTCACCCAGACGCCGGACGAGCGGGTGTTCGCCATCAAGCCCATGAACTGCCCCGGCCACGTGCAGGTGTTCAAGCAGGGCATCAAGAGCTACCGCGACCTGCCGTACTACCTGGCGGAGTTCGGCAAGGTGCACCGCTACGAGCCCTCGGGCGCGTTGCACGGCTTGATGCGGGTGCGCGCCTTCACCCAGGACGACGCCCACATCTTCTGCACCGAGGAGCAGATCACAGAGGAGTGCGTGAAGGCCTCGCGGCTGATCCAGGAGATCTACCGCGACTTCGGCTTCGACGACGTGGTGGTGAAGTTCTCCGACCGCCCGGAGCAGCGGGTGGGCTCGGACGAGGTCTGGGACCACGCCGAGGCGGCGCTGAAGACCGCTCTGGACCAGATGCAGGTGGAGTGGACCCTGAACCCGGGGGAGGGCGCCTTCTACGGGCCCAAGCTCGAGTTCGTGCTGCGGGACGCCATCGGCCGTGACTGGCAGTGCGGCACGGTGCAGGTGGATCTCAACATGCCGGAACGGCTCGGCGCCACGTACGTGGCGGCCGACGGCAGCCGGCGGCACCCGGTGATGATCCACCGCGCCATGTTCGGCTCGCTGGAGCGTTTCTGCGGCATCCTCATCGAGCACTACGCCGGGCACTTCCCGCTGTGGCTGGCGCCACAGCAGCTCGTGGTGGCCACCATCACCGACGACGCGGACGACTACGCCCGGGAGGTTCTGGCGGCGGCCCGCGCCCGGCACCTGCGCGCCGAGGCCGACCTGCGCAACGAGAAGATCTCCTACAAGGTGCGCGAGCACAGCGTCACCAAGATTCCCGTGATTTTGGTGGTGGGCAAGCGCGAGGCCGAGGAGCGCACGGTGGCCATTCGCCGGCTCGGCGGCAAAGCGCAGGAGGTCATGGGCCTGGACGAGGCCCTGGGCGCGCTCGCGGACGAGGCGCGGTCGCCCTTGGAGCGGTAGCGGCGGCTGCCCGCCGCGGCTACTGCCGCCCTTCGATGGCGCTCAGCAGCACCCCGGCCGCCACCGCCAGACGCCGGTCGAGGACCTCCGCGGGATCGCCCGTCAGGTCGACGTCGAGCTTGAAGATCACGGGGTTGAATCGCTGCTTGAACACGGCGGCGGTGCGGCCGGCGACCTGCGCGTGGTAGTGCTGCGGCAGCAGAAACGAGGCGATCTCGAGGAACCGCCGCGCCAGCGCCTTCACCGTGGAATCTTCGAGGATTTCGCCGATCTCGGCGCCGCTGCCGTCGTGGATCACCCAGCGATCACGCAGAAACGTCGACGACAGCGCCGCGCGTTTGAGCGTGCCGACCCGCTCCCCCGTCGCGGAATCGACCACGTCGTAAGCGCCGGCGATGTCGAAGATGCTCTGCGTCGATATCCGCAGCAGCTCGTTCGATTTCGACTCGTCGCTGTAGAGGCGAATGTCTTCCTTGATGCGGAAGCGCTTCATGTCGGAGTAGAGCAGCAGATCTCCGTCCGGCCCGTAGATGTGATAGGCGCCGCCGAACAGACGGAAGAACTTGGTGCGGATGGTGTATCGGGGCTGAGAAAGGTGCGCTGTCCGCGCGTCCCTTGGGGTCTGGTCACCAGGCATAAGCAATCGGGCTCCGAATCGGCGGACTAACCATATCAACGTCGCGCAGACGAATCACGAACCGATCGACGCCACACCCGATCGAACGGGCTCGCCACGCCGGAGGCTCCGCGCTGGATCAGGTGGGTGTAGATCTGGGTGGTGCGCACGTCGCGGTGACCGAGTTGCTCCTGTACGGTGCGGATATCGGCACCGCTCGCCAGCAGGTGCGTGGCGAAGGAGTGGCGGAAGGTGTGGCAGCTCGCCTTGCGGGTGATGCCGGCGCGCTGGATCGCCCTGCGCACCGCCTTCTGCAGGGTGCTGGGATCGCAGTGGTGGCGGCGAATCTCGCCCGTCCGCGGGTCGGTCGAGCGGCGGGCTGCCGGAAAGACGTACTGCCAGGCCAGCTCGCGGGCGGCGTTGACGTACTTGCGCTGCAGCGCGGCCGGCAGCCATACCTCCCCATGACCCGCCGCCAGATCCCGCTCGTGCAGCCGGGCCACCCGCTCGACCTGCGACTCGAGATGGGGAGCAAGCCCATCCGCCAGGGTGACCACTCGGTCCTTGCGGCCCTTGCCGTCGCGGACCACGATGCAGCGGTAGCCGAAATCGACGTCCTTCACCCGCAGGCGCACGCACTCCATCAGGCGCAGCCCGGAGCCGTAGAGCAGCGCCGCCATGAGCCAGTTCTGCCCCTCGAGCTCGCCGAGCACCTTCAGCACTTCCTCCTCGGTGAACACGCTGGGCAGATGCTCCGGCGTCCTGGCGCGAACGGTCTCCGGCAGACGCTCCAGGGGCCTGCCGAGGACGTTCGCGTACAAGAACGTCAGAGCGTTCAGCGCCTGATTCTGCGTGGCGGCGGAAACGTTTCTCGTCACCGCGAGCCACGTGAGAAACGCGCTGACTTCATCAGCGCCGAGCTCCCGCGGGTGCCGCGTGCCATGGAAGCGGATGAAGCGTTTCACCCAGTCAACGTAGGCCCGCTCCGTGCGGATGCTGTAGTGGCGCACGCGAATGGCCTGGCGCAGCTCGGTGAGGAGCGGGCTCGGCATGGCCTCTCACCCATCGGCGAAACCCGGGTGACGGTAACGACCCCTCGGCCGGAATCACGTGCGCTTCCGCACTTCCGACGATTAGGTGGAAATACTCCGCCTTCGTGCGACATTGCGGAAGGTTGCCGCATTTTTGGTCGTGGACATGTGGGAGAGAGGTGGTAACCTCCTGGCGAACGGGGCGTTTTGGGGAAGTGGCTGTGGAGGATTTCTCAGTTGGTGGACGGCTTCCGTCCACTAGAAGTTAGGCG
>JAWLCV010000197.1:0-2945 GCA_041686955.1 Pseudomonadales bacterium | reverse complement strand
CGGCTCGCCAACCGGCTCGCCCGCACGGGGCCGCTGCCCGAGTCGCGGGTGATTGCGCTGGCCGGCGATCTGGCGCTCCCCGGGCTCGGCCTGGCCGCGGAACGCTTCGCGCGCCTGGCCGAGCGCGTCGACGCGGTCGTCCACGTGGCCGCCAATCTCGACATGTTCGCACCCTACGAGGCCCTGGACCCGGCCAACGTGGCCGGCACCCGGGAGCTCCTACGCCTGGCCTTCGCCGCCGGAGCCGCGTTCCACCACCTGTCGTCGAGCAGCGTCCTGCCCCTGAACGAACCCGGCCCGTGGGACGAGCACGCCTGGGGCCTGGAGCTCGTGCAGCAACTCGCTCCCCGCCTCGCCCACTCCGACGACTACTCGCGCAGCAAGCTGGCGGCGGAGGCCCTGGTCTGGCAGGCGCGGGACCGCGGCCTCACCGTGCAGGTGACCCGGGTTCCGCACCTTGCGGGCGCGGCGGGCGAGTCCCGGCTCGAGCAGACCCTGCAGGCGCTCCTCGGCCTCGGTGTGCTGCCGGAGGAAAACGGCGCCTGGCAGCTCGCGCCGCTGAACATCGTGTGCCGACGGGTCGTGGAACGCATCCGCCGGCCGCAGCCGGCCTCACCCGTGCAGCACGTGACCACCCGCCCGGTGTCCGTGGACGCCGTGGCCGAGGCCCTCGAGGCGCGGGGCCGGCCCATGCGGCGGCTGCCGCTGGCCGCTTTCGCTCATGCCGTGACCGAGGCACTCGGCCGCCGCGACGAGCCGGCGCTGACGTCCCCGTGGCGGGCGCTGGATCAGCTCATCCGCGAGCACGGTCCCCGCGCCGCCCTGTCCCTCGCCGACCCAGAGCTTGGCGCCGAGGCTTTCATCGACGAGGACCCGGCGGAACTGCTGATACAATCGCTTCATCTCGGTTGAGGGGACGGCGGAGTGCTGGAGCAGCTCTGGTCATTGTGGTTGCAGGTGGACGAGCCGGTGGGCACCGTGCTCGGCTTCGTCATCGTCTGGTGCCTGATCCGCGAGAATCTTTGGGCCTGGCCCCTGGGGGTGGCTTACGTGGCGGTGTCCGTCACCGTGCTGCTCGAGGCGCGGCTGTACGCCAACCTGACGCTGCACGTCCTGGCCTTTCTCCCCATGAACCTCTACGGCTGGTACTACTGGCTGTACGGCAATGACGCGGACGCGGCGTCCCTCCCGGTCACCCGTTCGAGCCGCGATCTCATGGTGGGTCTGCTGGTGATCTGCGCCGTGGGCACCGCCGTTCTCGGCACCGCCTTCGCGCTCTACAGCGACGCGGCTCTGCCCTACTGGGACAACGCGGTGCTGGTGGCGAGCCTCGCGGCCATGTGGCTCACGGCCCGCAAGAAGATCGAGAACTGGATCTTCTGGTTCGTCATCGACGTGGTGTCCGTGGGCCTCTACTGGGCTCAGGGCCTGCCGCTGTATGCCGGGCTCTACTTCGTCTACCTGGCCATGGCGGTGATCGGCTGGCGCACCTGGAAACGCTCCATGGAAGGCGCTGCGCCACAGCCGGCCACCGCCTGACCAGGCGGGTTCAGCCCGGGTACCGCTCCGCCAGGTCGCCCAGGGTCTCGAAGAACTCCCTCTTCACTTCGTCGAGTATTTCCGCCACGGGCCGCACCGAGTCGATGCGCCCGCACACCTGGCCGGAGAGCGCGATGCTCGCTTCCATGTCGCCGCCGAAGTATAGATCGAGCGCCGTGCCGAACTCGCGCATGGCGTTCACGTCCGGCTCGTTCTCGAGCCGCGTGGTCTTCTCCGTGCGTAAAGCCCGCAACGCGGGGGAGTGCTTGCGGTTCAGGAACACGGTGTCGGTCTCCTTCGCCTCGACGATGGCGCGCTTCCAGTTCTCGTGCACCGGCGACTCCGCCGCCGAGACCATCCGGGTGCCCATCTGCACCGCCTCCGCCCCCAGGGCGAAGGCCGCCGCCATACTGCGCCCGCAGACGAAGCCGCCGGCGGCGACGATGGGCACGTCCACCTTCGAGCGCACCAGCGGCAGCAGCACCATGCTGGCCACCTCCCGCGGGTTCTTGAAGCCGCCGCCCTCGCCGCCCTCCACCACCAGGCCGTCGACGCCGCACTCCACCGCCTTCAGCGCCGCCGACAGGCTCGGGACCACGTGGAACACCGTGAGCCCGGCGCGCTTGAGCTGCTCGGTGTAGCGTTCCGGATTGCCGGCGGAGGTCGTGACGAACCGCACCCCCTGATCGATGACGAAATCGACGATGGCCGGATCGCGCACGAACGCCTGGGCGATGTTCACCCCGAACGGCTTGTCGGTGAGGGTGCGCATCTTGCGAATCTCGTCGCGAATCACGTCGAGCTCCCCCGAGGAGGTTTCGATGATGCCGAGCCCTCCTGCATTGGAAACGGCGGAGGCGAGCTGGGAGCGGGCGATCCAGCCCATGGGGGCCTGGATCACGGGAATCTCGATGCCCAGCATTTCGGTGATGCGGTTCGCGAATTGCATACAGGTCTCCTCGTCGGCGGCGCCGGAACCGGCAGATTCTGCCACAGCGGTCCCAGGGACGCCGGTTTCCTGGCACTCCGCCGATTCCAGTGCTAACCGCAATGCGCTATTAGTCAGACGTGTCCGTGAGCATGAGGCAGCGCATGATCTGGGTGGTAGACAAGAAAGTGGTGCGGCATCTGGTCGAGCAGAACGGCCAGCTCGCCGAGGTACCCATTCGCGTCTCCTTCGAGTACGCAGTGGAGGAAGGCACCGTACTCGACGGCACGCTCTCCATGAAGCAGCTCTACAACCGGGACGCGGTATGCCGGCACTTTCCCAATCTCGACGACGAGCGGCTCGACGAGGAGGTACAGGCCACGGTGGAGCGCGCCATCGACGAGCATCTGGCGTTGTCCGGCTTCACGCGAGAATAGGGCGAGTTCTAGGGGTCGCTCTCCGCTTTCCGCTTTCCGCT
>JAWLCV010000196.1:0-2961 GCA_041686955.1 Pseudomonadales bacterium | reverse complement strand
TTCGATGCCGCCGCCATCAACGGCGACCTGGCCCAGCCCCAGCGCGAGCGGCTCATCGCCGATCTCAAGAGCGGCGCCATCGACATCCTGGTGGCCACCGACGTGGCGGCGCGGGGGCTCGATGTGGAGCGGGTGAGCCACGTGGTGAACTTCGACGTGCCCTACGATGCGGAGGCCTACGTGCACCGCATCGGCCGTACCGGGCGCGCCGGCCGTGCGGGCGAGGCCATCCTGTTCGTGGCGCCGCGGGAACGGCACGTGCTGAAGGCCATCGAGCGGGCGACGGGCAAGCGCATCGAGACCATGGAGCTGCCGAGCCACGATCAGGTGAAGGACGTGCGGGTGCGCCGGCTGTTCGAGGGCATCAGCCGCACCCTGGCGGAGGAAGACCTCTCCGAGCTGGCCGAGCTGATGCAGCGCTACCAGCGCGAGCATGCGGTGGATCCGGTGCTGCTGGCGGCCGCCCTGGCACGGCAGACGGCCGCCGGCGCCGCGGTGACGGTGAAGCCGCGTCAGGCGCAGCGCTCCGCCGCCGCACCGGCCGCCCCGGCGGCGCGCGACGGCAATACCGGCAAAAAGCGCAGGCCCCGGCCGGAAGACTCGGACATCGAGGTGTTCCGGGTGGAGGTGGGGCTCTCCCACGGCGCCGGCCCCGGCAACATCGTCGGCGCGATCATCAACGAAGCGGGCGTGGCGCGGCGCTACGTCGGCAAGGTGGACATGGCCGCCGAGCACAGCACCGTGGAGCTGCCGGTGGGCATGCCGCGGGAGATCTTCGCCCACCTGAAGAAGGTGCGGGTCGCCGGACGCCCGCTCAACATCTCACGAGTCGCTGCCCGCTAACGGGCCGCGGCATCTTCAGGCCGCGAGCCCGCGCCCCATCAGCCCCTCGAAATTCGTCTTGTAGAACGCCTCCCGGGCCCCGGCGTCCACCTCGCCCAGGGTCGACTCGAACCGCTTCACCGGATTCCGTCCGCCTTCGACGTGGGGGTAGTCCGAGGAGAACAGCGGAATCTCCGGCCCCGCCTCGCGGATGATCCAGCCCACGTCCTCGGCGGGGTAGGGGGTGGCGCGGATCTGCCGGCGCACGTACTCCGAGGGCCTGAGGGAAAGCTTCTGCAGCCGCTCCTCCATGCGCGCGAAGGCGGCATGGGCGCTGTCCAGATAGCGCATCCAGCTCGGTATCCAGCCGGCGCCCTGCTCGATCACGCCGAACATCAGCGTCGGGTGGCGCTCGAGGATGCCGTCGATGATCAGCGTCGCCAGGGTCTGCATGACCGGGGTGGGGATGGCCATGTAGTCCACCGAGCGGAAGTTCTCGGCGCCGCCGTGGAAGTCCGGCGGAATCGGCAGGCCGTTCTGGAAGTACATGGGGTCGAGGAGCTGCCCGCCGCCGCCGACGTGAAACACCATGGGCACCCCGGCTTCCTCGGCCGCGGCCCACAGCGGGAACAGGCCGGTGTGGCTGGGCGAATGGGTGCGCGGGCACTGGGACGGGATCAGCAGGGCGGCGAAGCCGTCCTTCAGGGCCGCCTCGGCCGTGGCCCGGGTGCGCTCGAAGTCGGCCAGCGGCACGTATGCCGTGGGCAGCAGCCGCCGGTCCACGCTGCAGAAGTCCAGCATGGCGCGGTTGTGCGCGTCGGCCACGCCGTAGATCAGATCCAGATCGTCGCTCGTCTTCTCGAGATGGGCCATGTGGCCGTTGACGAAGGTGTTGAAGACGAGCTGGCTGGCCACGCCGATCAGGTCCAGGGCGGCGGGGCGGTCCTCCTTGAACAGGGCGCCGGTGGCGGCCCAGTTCTTGCGCAGCATGATCTCATCGGCGTCCCGGGCGCGGTAGTCGGGGTCGGACTGCTTCGCCAGGACGGAAGCCAGTTCCCCGGCGCTGGTGGCGACGCTGCCGCTGCCGTCGATGCCCAGGATGTGGTCCTTCACGGGCTCGGCCGCGAACTCCGCCAGAAACTCGGCGGTTTCCATGATGTGGGCGTCGGCGTCGTGGACGATGCCGTTCTCTATGTAGGCCATGGCGGCTCCCTCCCAGTGGGTCCCGGGATCATATCATCGGGCGGATTGCTTGATCCGTCGCACCTCCGCGGGAAGATAGGTGAAGGTGGTCATGGCGTACTCCACCCGCTCCTCCACGGTGACGTAGTAGTCCTCGAGCCCTTCGATGTGCTTGAGCCGGGGCACCAGGCCCTGGTCGTTGGCGATCTGGATGGAGAGCCCGGGCCGCGCGTTCATCTCAAGCAGCAGGGGCCCCTTGGTCTCGTCGATGACCATGTCGCAGCCCATGTAGCCGAGCCCGGTGACCTCGTAGCAGCGGGCGGCGAGGTTGAGCAGTTGCTGCCAGTCCTGGATCTCCAGGTGCTCGAGGCTCACCCCGGTATCCGGATGGTGGGTGATGAGCCGGTTCTTCTGCACCGCGGCGACGCTGCGGCCGGTGCCGATGTCGATGCCCACGCCGATGGCGCCCTGGTGCAGGTTGGCCTTGCCGTCGGATTCGTGGGTGGCGAGCCGCAGCATGCCCATCACCGGATAGCCGCGGAACACGATGATGCGGATGTCGGGCACACCCTCGTGGCTCACCTTGGCGAACACCGGGCTCACCTTCACCAGCGCTTCGATGATGGCCACGTCCTGCTT
This sequence comes from Pseudomonadales bacterium, assembly GCA_041686955.1. Lineage (GTDB taxonomy): Bacteria > Pseudomonadota > Gammaproteobacteria > Pseudomonadales > Azotimanducaceae > UBA7803. Next base: position 318 of record JAWLCV010000196.1, on the reverse strand, counting down.
GCCGCCGAGGGAGTGCAGCCCACTCAGAATGTTCGAAAGGTGGCGCTTGACGTCGGCGAGGCCGATGCGCGCGCCGTTGCTCTTCACGAACTCCTCGCCGTCGCGGCCGGCGATGACCAGGATGCCCTTGCCGCCGCTGCCTTGGGCCGGCTTGATGACGAAGGCCGGCTGGGTCGCGAGCTCCTGCTGGATGGCCTCGATCTCGTGCTGGGTGCGCACCACGTGCAGAAGCTCGGGAACGTTGATGCGCGCCTTCTGGGCGATGAGCTTGGTCTTCAGCTTGTCGTCCACCAGCGGGTAGCGGCTGCGCGGGTTGTA
>JAWLCV010000195.1:0-3032 GCA_041686955.1 Pseudomonadales bacterium | reverse complement strand
CGGGAGCCTGAAAGGCCCGCAAGCGGCTTCCCCGGTGCCGTTCGCGCGCTGCCGCTGACGAATATCTCTTGCGGATAGCGGATAGCGGATGGCGAACAGCGAATACGCCTCTTGCCGACCGCCGACCGCCGCCTCTTTTCAATCGACGCGCTCGGATGCCCTCGTAATCTTCATGCTGCGGATGACGTTGTCCTTGATCTGCAAGGTTTCGATCAGATAGTCGCCGATGCGCAGGCACAGGTTGTTTTCGGGCAGGGTTTCCAGGTGCTCGAGCACCAGCCCGTTCAGGGTCTTGGGGCCGTGGGTGGGGAGATCCCACCCGAGGGCGCGGTTGATGTCGCGCAGCACGGCGAGCCCGTCGATGACGTAGGAGCCGTCGTCTTGAGGATGAATCTCCGGGATGTTCGCTGCGTAGTCGGTGGTGAATTCGCCGACGATCTCCTCGAGGATGTCTTCGAGCGTGACGATGCCGCGCACGTCGCCGTACTCGTTCACCACCAGGGCGATGCGCTTCTTCTCCTTCTGGAAGTTCACGAGCTGCGTGGGCAGCGGCGTCGCCTCGGGCACGTAGTAGGGTTCCTCGGTGAGCTGGAGCAGGTCGGCCTTGCTGAGCTCCTCGCCATGGAGGTGGCGGGCCAGACGCCGCAGATGCAGCACGCCGAGCACGTTGTCCACGTCTTCCTTGTACACGGGCAGACGGGTGTGCTGGCTCGAGGCCAGCAGGCTCAGGATGTCGCCCATGTCGTCTTCGATGTCGATGCCGACGATCTCGGCCCGGGGCACCATGATGTCGTCCACCGTGACCTTTTCCAGGTCGAGGATGCTCAGCATCATGGATTGCCGCTGCTTCGGCAGCACCACCCCCTCGTTCACGACCGTCCGCAGCTCCTCGGCGGTGAGGGTGTCCCGGGCAACGAGCTCGTGCTCCTCCTGCTTCGGCACGAACAGCCGCACCAGCAGGTTGGAGATGCCGTTGATGAAGAGCACGCCGGGGTAGAGGATCTTCAGCAGTGGTTCCAGCACGTAGGCGCTGCGGAAGGCGATCTGCTCGGGGTGCTGTGCCGCCAGGGTCTTCGGGGCGACCTCGGAGAAGATCAGGAACATCACGGTGATCACCACCGGGGCCAGCACCACGCCGGTGTCGCCGAGCAGGCGGATGCCGAGAACGGTGGCCACGCTGGCGGCGGTGAAGTTCACCAGGTTGTTGCCGATGAGGATCACCCCCAGCAGCCGGTCGGGCCGCTTGAGCAGGCGGCTGGTCTTGCGGGCGCCGCGGTGGCCTTCCTTCACCAGGTGGCGCAGCCGGTATCGGTTCACCGCCACCATGGCGGTTTCCGATCCGGAGAAGTAGGCGGACATCACCATCAGCCCCAGGACGATGATGAACAGCGTTTCCGAGGAAAGCTCCGAGAGGTTCATGGATGCTCGAGGAGGATTTCCATCACGAACTTGCTGCCGAAGTAGCCGAGCACCAGGAGCGAGAAGGCGATGAGGGTCCAGTACGTGGCGGTGCCGGAGCGCCAGCCGAAGAAGTGGCGGCCGGCCAGCAGCACGGCGTACAGAACCCAGGAGGCCATGGCCAGCACCGTATGATGCACCACGTGCTGAGCGAACATGTCCTCCAGGAAGACGAAGCCGGTGACGATGGCGGCGGTGAGCGTGAGGATGCCGCTCCACAGCAGCGAGAACAGCAGCGCTTCCATGGTCTCCAGCGGCGGCAGCAGACGCAGAGATCCCAAGGACGAGAGGCGCTTGAGCGCGTGCTCCTGGTAGGCCAGAAGCAGCGACTGACACGCCGCCATGAACAGGATGCTGTAGGCGAAGACGGAAAACAGGATGTGCACCGCCAATGCCGGAGCCAGGGAGGCTCGCGCCTCGAACCCCGTTTCGCCGAACGCCGCGGCGAGCACGGCCAGCACGGAGACGGGCAGCACCAGCACCAGCAGGTTCTGGGCCGGCAGGCGCAGCGATGCCAGCAGCACGAACAGCACCATCAGCAGGGTGATCAGGCTCGCCGCCGTGAAGAAGCCCAGGTACAGGCCATCGGGGGTGTTCACCTGCAGGTAGGCCGCGACGCCGTGGAGGACGAGGGCGGGGAGGGTGATGGCCGACAGCACGCCCGATCCGAGCGGCCGCTTGCGCGAGAGATTCCCGATCTGCAAGGCGGCGCCCAGCGCATAGAGCGTGGCGGCCGCGACGCTGGCGAACGTCGCGAGGCCGGGCATGGTCGACGCCATCAGTGGACTGCCATCCGGGGAACGGTCTTTCGGGATAGACCGGAAAGTTTCGCATACTGGCCGGGAGGCGTGAAGGCCCCGCCCCGGGAAGGCTATAATCGCCACCGTTTCCCTCATCACTACGAACGAGGTTCCGAGAACCTCCGGATGAACTCAGCATGTTCGATACGCTATCCGAAAAACTCACTCACACCCTGCGCGGCCTCACCGGCAAGGCGCGGCTGACCGAGGAAAACGTCAGCGCGGCGCTGCGCGACGTGCGCATGGCCCTGCTGGAGGCCGACGTGGCGCTGCCGGTGGTCAAGGAATTCATCGACCACGTGAAGACCCGCGCGCTCGGCCAGGTGGTGGACGTCTCCCTCAATCCCGGCGAAGTCTTCGTGAAGATCGTCCACGAGGAGCTGGTTCGGGTGATGGGCCAGGCCAACGACGCCTTGAACCTCAACACCCGCCCGCCGGCCATCGTCCTGATGGCGGGCCTCCAGGGGGCGGGCAAGACCACCACGGTGGCCAAGCTGGCGCGGTTCCTCAAGGAACGTCAGAAGAAGAAGGTCGCGGTGGTGAGCACCGACGTCTACCGCCCGGCGGCCATCGATCAACTCGAGACCCTGGCCGCTGAGGTGGGGGCCCATTTCGTCCGCTCCCGCAGCGACGAGAAGCCGCTGGACATCGCCGATCGGGCCGTGAAGGAAGCCAAGACCCAGTTCGCCGACGTGCTGCTGGTGGACACCGCCGGCCGCCTCGCCATCGACGAGCAGATGATGGCGGAGATTCGCGACCTGCAGCAGCGCCTGG
>JAWLCV010000194.1:0-3201 GCA_041686955.1 Pseudomonadales bacterium | reverse complement strand
GTCGTCGATCAGCACGGCCTGCGCCACGCGCTCACCCAGGTTGGCGCCGCCCACCGGATTACTGAGCTCGAGCAGGAAGTCCTCGTCGTTCTCGGGGGTAGTGTCGCCGAGCACCACCACGCTCACCTCGGCCTCGGTTTCCCCCGGCAGCAGGCTGACCGTGCCGGCCGTGGCCTGATAGTCGCTCCCAGCTTCGGCGCTGGAATCCTGAGTTTCGTAGTCCACGCTCACGCTGGTGAGCGCGGGCCTGTCGAGGCGGATGGTGAAGGCGTACGCCTTGGCACCCACCTGGCCTTCCGTCTGCTCGGGGAGGCTCGGGATCACGCTGATGAGCGGCTCGTCATCGACGATGGTCGCCTGGGCCACGGCCCGGGCGAGATACGCGCTGGCGGAGGGGTTGGAGAGCCGCAGCGTCAGCCACTCGTCCCCTTCCGCGTCGGTGTCGCCGGTGACCGGGACGGTGAGCTCCACACCGGTCTGGCCGGCGGGAATGGTCACGCTGCCGGCGGCGGCGGTGAAGTCCGCGGCGTCGGCGCTGCCCGGCTCGCTCGCGTAATCCACCGTCACCGGGACGGAGACCGCGCGGTCGAGGACGATGGGCACCAGAAGGTCGGTGACGCCGTCGTCGCCTTCCAGCACCTCGGCGTCGAGGGCCGCCAGTGCCGCCTGCGGCGGCCGGGGTTCGTCACCGCTGTCGCGCACCAGGCGCGCCAGCGCGCTGCCCGTCATGTCGCCGCTGTGGATCTCGCCGTTCAGGAAGCTCACCTGCCAGGCGCTGCCGGGTTCGGCATCCGGGGTGGCGCTCCAGAACGACAGCCCCGGGGTATCGGGAAACACCGCGGCGTCCAGCGCGGGCAAGGTGCAGGCCGGTTCCACCAGCGACTCGAGCTCCTTCACGTTGGGCAGGTACCAGTCGGCGTGGCCGGCGGTGCCGTCGGCGTCCGCCGCCTGCAGCGCGCCTTCCCAGTCGAATTCCACGTCCGCCCCCGGCTCGCAGCCATCGTCCGCCGGGTCCGCCGGGGTCCCGTTGTCGTTCAGGGCGTAGCCCACGGGGCAGCGCTGCCACATGAGCCCGGTGCGGGTATCGGTAGCCGTGGCGCCCTCCACGGTGTAGCGGGCCGGATCCGGCGCCTCGCGGCAGGTGCTCACGCTGCTCGCCACCAGGGTGTGGTTGGTGTCCAGCGAAAAGCCCCCCTGACTCGCGTCCAGCGGATCGCCGAGCACCGCGGCTGCATAGGTCTCGAAGCCGTCCTCCCCGGCCTCCACGTCGAGCTCGTAGGTCACCTGGTACTGCTCGCCCATCTCGACGAAGAAATCCAGGTTCATCTCCTGGGTGAAGGCGGGCAGCTCGTAGCGCTTGCCGATCTTGCGCCGCACGCAGGTGGGGTAGTCGGGCAGGGAGAAGCAATCTTCGTAGAACACGGGCTCGAGCTCGTCGCTGCCGTAGCTGTCGGGGCCGAAGTGGTTGACGTGCTCCACGTTCTTCAGCCGGATGTCGAGATGCGGGTTGATGGCGTTCGCCAGCCCCGAGAGCTCCGCGGCGTGGTAGAACTTCAGCGACAGCCCGTCCTCGGTGGTGAGCAGCACGGTGAAATTCAGCATGGCGTAGGGCAGCACCCGCATGCCCCAGCTATTGGCGAGCTCGCCGAGAATCGGGTGCTCGGCGATCACCTCGAGGAAACTCGGCATGATGGTGAACGAGGGATGATCGGGGGTATCGCGAACGAAGGTCCCCTTCCAGATCAGGTAGCCGTTGCCGTACTTGGCCTGCGGCTCCAGGCTGGTCCCGGTATGCACCGTGGCCCGCACCCGCCCCTCGGCGTTGGCGTAGAGCCAGACGCCGTGCTCGTCGTCGAAGGTGGGGAGTTGCCAGGTGGACGCCCCCAGATTCGTGGGCAGCGAATTGAGCCCCGGCGCGGCGGGCTCGGCGAAGAACGATTCCACCCGGGTGCCGGCCGACTCGAAGACCAGTCCTCCCATGACCTCCTTCGGCTCGGCGGCCCAGCCGGCGGCGGCAATACCGGCCAACAACGTGCCGAGGGCAATCCCGGCGAGCGTGCGGCGCAGGTAACATTTCGGCGAACGACATGCAGACATCAGTCGGCCTCCCTGACCAGGCGTATGGCGAGCGCCTGTTGCGGATCGGTGAAATCGGATCGCGGCGGGGCGAAGCTCACGTAGCCGGGCCTGAGCCCCGTGGGCCCCACGGTGCCGGTCCAGTGGCCGAGCGCGGCGGTGTTCGGAAAGTAGCCGGCATCGATGAACGGCGCGCCGCCCGCGCCGAAGTGAACGAGGGAGAGGAGCTCCTTCGGCGTGGCCAGCCGCCAGTCGTCGGCGCCGCAGAGCCCGGCCGCGTTCACCGCCGCCACGAACTTCTCGGTGTCGCAGCTCGCAGCGTCCTCGCAGTCGCCGCCGTTGCTCGCCCCCAGGGGCTCACCCGACGAGCGGTACCAGCTATACGTCCAGCCGGCGTCGTGCAGGCCGCCATCCTGGGTCTTGATCTCCCAGACCAGGCCGGTGACCAGATCCTGCACGCAGGACCAGGGGGCCGTGGCGTAGTCGACGCTCTGATCCGGCATCGGGTCGCCGTCGGCATCCAGCTTCAGAAAGGCGAACCCGGCGGCGCCGTCGCCGTCGTCGCCGTCGGTGGCGTCGCGGCCCCGCTCCGCATCCTGGCCCGGATACAGATCGGTGCCGCTGGCGGTGTCGTTGCAGGCCAGATCGTTGGCCGTGACCGTGCTGCAGCGGGTGGTGCCGGTATCGTTCATCCCGGCGGCCGAGGCCGCGGGCGGCGGCGGCTGGTCGTCGTCGGTGATGGTGCCCGTGGCGGCTGCCGTGCCGAGTAGCACGTTGGCCGAGGGGTTCAGGAGCTCGATGGTGAAGGTCTCGTCGCTCTCGTCCACGGTGTCGCCGTGCACCGCCACGTCGATGCCCGCCGCCGTATCCCCCGCGGCAATGGTCAGCATGCCGCCTGCGGCCGTGTAGTCGTCGCCCGCCGCGGCGCTGCCGTCCTGGGTCTGGTAGTCCACAGTGATGTCGTCGGCCGCCGCCTCGGAGAGGGTGAGCGCGAACGTCAGGGTCACGGTGCCGGTGTCGCCCTCCGCCACGGCGGCATCGGCGATGCTGAGAATCGGCAGGGAGGCCGGCGGCTCGTTCCCGCCGCCGTCGTCGCCATCATCACCACCGTCGCCGCCACCGCCG
>JAWLCV010000193.1:0-3217 GCA_041686955.1 Pseudomonadales bacterium | reverse complement strand
GCTGACGTCGTCCGACTTCACCGTGAGCATCTCCTGCAGGGTGTATGCCGCCCCGTAGGCTTCCAGAGCCCACACTTCCATCTCGCCGAATCGCTGACCGCCGAACTGCGCCTTGCCTCCCAGCGGCTGCTGGGTCACCAGGCTGTAGGAGCCGGTGGAGCGCGCGTGCATCTTGTCGTCCACCAGGTGGTTGAGCTTCAGCATGTACATGTAGCCCACGGTCACCGGCCGATCGAACTTGTTCCCGGTGCGGCCGTCGTAGAGGACCGACTGGCCCGTGGTGGGCAGATCGGCGAGCTCCAGCAGCTTCTTGATCTCCGGCTCGCTGGCCCCGTCGAACACCGGGGTGGACATGGGCAGACCTTCCCGGAGATTCCCCGCCAGCTCGATGAGCTCCGCGTCGGAGAGCGAGTTCAGAGCGACCCGGGACTCGCCCACGGCGTTGTAGACCTGCTCGAGATACTCCCGCACCTCGGCCACCTTCCGCTGGTCGGCCAGCATCTGGTCGATCCTACGGCCGATGCCCTTGGCGGCCCAGCCGAGGTGGGTCTCCAGCACCTGCCCCACGTTCATGCGTGACGGCACGCCGAGGGGGTTCAGCACCACGTCCACCGGCTCGCCGTTCTCGTCGAAGGGCATGTCTTCCACGGGCATGATCACCGAGATCACCCCCTTGTTGCCGTGGCGGCCGGCCATCTTGTCGCCGGGTTGGATGCGGCGCTTGATGGCGAGGTACACCTTGACGATCTTCAGCACCCCGGGCGCGAGGTCGTCGCCGGTCTCGAGCTTGGTGCGCTTGTCGACGTAACGGGCGTCGAGCAGTTCCTTCCGCTCCTTGAGCTGCGCCTCGGCGCGCTCGAGCAGGGTGTTCAGCTCGTCGTCCGCCATGCGGATCTTGAACCAGTCGTCCTTGCCGAGGGAATCCAGGTACTCGTCGTCGAGGGTCAGTCCCTTGGCCCGGCCAGGGGCGCTCGCCGCCTGCTGGCCGACGAGCGCTGTACGCAGCCGCTCGTAGGTCGCCGCCTCGACGATGCGGTACTGGTCGTCCAGGTCCTTGCGGATCTGCGCCAGCTCCGCCTTCTCGATGTCCTTGGCCCGCTGGTCCTTCTCCACGCCGTCGCGGGTGAACACCCGGACGTCGATGACGGTGCCCTTCACGCTGGTGGGCACCCGGAGCGAGGTGTCCTTCACGTCCGAGGCCTTCTCGCCGAAGATGGCGCGCAGCAGCTTCTCCTCCGGGGTGAGCTGGGTCTCGCCCTTGGGCGTCACCTTGCCCACCAGGATGTCGCCGGACTTCACCTCAGCGCCGATATAGACGATGCCGGACTCGTCCAGCTTCGACAGCGCCCCTTCCCCCACGTTGGGGATGTCGCAGGTGATCTCCTCCGGCCCCAGCTTGGTGTCCCGGGCGATGCAGGTCAGCTCCTGGATGTGGATGCTGGTGAAGCGGTCTTCCTGCACCACGCGCTCGGAGACCAGGATGGAGTCCTCGTAGTTGTAGCCGTTCCACGGCATGAAGGCGATGCGCATGTTCTGGCCGAGGGCCAGCTCGCCCATGTCGCAGGACGGGCCGTCCGCCAGCACGTCGCCGCGGGCGATCACGTCTCCCGGCTTCACCAGCGGCCGCTGGTTGATGCAGGTGTTCTGGTTGGACCGGGTGAACTTGGTCAGGTTGTAGATGTCGACCCCGGCTTCACCGGCCTGGATCTCGTCGTCGTTCACCCGCACCACGATCCGGCTGGCGTCCACGCTGTCCACCGCGCCGCCGCGGCCCGCGATGACGCAGACCCCGGAATCCCGGGCCACGTGCCGCTCCATGCCGGTGCCCACCAGGGGCTTCTCGGCGCGCAGGGTCGGCACCGCCTGCCGCTGCATGTTGGAGCCCATGAGCGCCCGGTTGGCGTCGTCGTGCTCGAGGAACGGAATCAGGGACGCCGCCACCGAAACCACCTGCTTCGGCGACACGTCCATGTAGTCCACCTTGTCCGGGGTGGTCTTCTGGAACTCGTTCTGATGCCGCACGTCCACCAGCTCGCCGACGAACGCGCCCTTCTCGTCGAGCGGGGCGCTGGCCTGGGCGATCACGTACTCCGCCTCGTCGATGGCCGACAGGTACTCCACCTTCTCGGTGACCCGGCCGTTCTCCACCTTCCGGTACGGCGTCTCCAGGAAGCCGTACTCGTTGGTGCGCGCGTAGGTCGCCAGGCTGTTGATCAGACCGATGTTCGGACCTTCCGGCGTCTCGATGGGGCACACCCGGCCGTAGTGCGTGGGATGCACGTCGCGGACCTCGAAGCCGGCCCGCTCACGGGTAAGGCCCCCCGGGCCCAGCGCCGAAACCCGGCGCTTGTGGGTCACCTCGGACAGCGGGTTGTTCTGGTCCATGAACTGGGAGAGCTGGCTCGAGCCGAAGAATTCCTTGATGGCCGCAGCAACCGGCTTGGCGTTGATCATGTCCTGGGGCATGAGGCCCTCGGACTCCGCCAGCGACAGCCGCTCCTTGACGGCCCGTTCCACGCGGATAAGGCCCACGCGGAACTGGTTCTCGGCCATCTCGCCCACGGAGCGCACCCGCCGGTTGCCCAGGTGGTCGATGTCGTCCACCGAGCCCTTGCCGTTGCGGATGTCCACCAGGGTGCGCAGCACGTCGATGATGTCTTCGTTGGTGAGGGTGCCCTCGCCGGTGATGTCCTCGCGCCCCAGGCGGCGGTTGAACTTCATCCGCCCCACGGCAGAGAGGTCGTAACGCTCGCTGGAGAAGAACAGGTTGTTGAACAGGTTCTCGGCCGCCTCCTTGGTGGGGGGCTCGCCGGGACGCATCATGCGGTAGATCTCCACCAGCGCCTCGAGGCGGCTGGTGGTGGGGTCGATCCGCAGGGTATCGGCCATGTAGGGACCGCAGTCCAGGTCGTTGGTGTAGATGGTGGCGATCTCGCTCACCCCGGCCGCCAGCAGCTTCTCGATCACTTCTTCGGTGATGACGGTGTTGCAGGCGACGACGATCTCACCCGAGGACTCGTCCACGATGTCGCGGGCGATCACCCGGTCGATGAGGTACTCGCGGGGCACGTCCAGACGCTTGATGCCGCTCTCTTCGAGCAGCCGCACGTGCCGGGCCGTGATCCGGCGGCCCACCTCGACGATGACCTTGCCCTTCTTGTCGACGATGTCGAAGGTGGCCACGTCCCCGCGCATGCGCTCGGGAATCAGGTCCACC
>JAWLCV010000192.1:0-3266 GCA_041686955.1 Pseudomonadales bacterium | reverse complement strand
GTTCGGCAAGCTCGACATCCTCATCGCCAACGCCGGCATCCTCCGCGACAAGTCGTTCAAGAACATGACCGACGAGATGTGGGACGTGGTGCTGAACGTGCACCTGCGCGGCACCTACCTCACCACCAAGGCCGCCTTCGACCACATGCTCGAGCAGGGAACCGGCGGGCGCATCATCATGACCAGCTCCACCTCGGGACTGCTCGGCAACTTCGGCCAGACCAACTACGGCGCCGCCAAGGCGGGCATCGCGGGATTCATGCGCTGTCTGTGGCTGGAAGGCCTGAAGTACGGCATCGCCGTCAACGTGCTGGCCCCTACCGCCATGTCCCGGCTCACCGAAGACATCCTCCCCGAAGGCATGCAGGACCAGTTCCCGCCGGAGAACGTCTCCCCGGCCATCGTGTTCCTGTGCAGCGACGAGGCCAAGGAAATCTCCGGGCGCCAGTTCCTCATCGGCGGCAACAACGTGTCGCTGCTGTCGTGGCAGGTCACCCCCATCGCCGACCGGCCGCTGGAGGAAGGCCCCTGGGAGGTGGCCGAGATCGGCGAGAAGATCCTCGCGAGCCGGGAGCAGTGGCCGCCGGTCAACCCCATGCGCGGCGCCTAAGCGTGCCCGCAGCGCGAGCTCTGTGAGGTGGCGGGCCCGCTGTCCGGGTTCCGCGTGCTGGATCTGTCGGCGGTGGTCTCCGGTCCTCTGACCGGAGCCCTGCTGGCGGACCAGGGGGCGGACGTCATCAAGGTCGAACGCACCGGCGAAGGCGACATCCAGCGCCACGTCGGCAGCAAGCGCAACGGCTTCTCCGGCTTTTTCCACGTGTTGAACCGGGGCAAGCGCTCGCTGGCTGCCGATCTCCGAGCGCCGGAGGGCGTGGACATCGTGCGCCGGCTGGCGCGCGCCGCCGACGTGGTGATCCAGAACTTCCGCCCCGGCGTGGCGGACCGGCTGGGCATCGGCTACGAAGCGCTTGCGGCGGAGAACCCGGGGCTGGTGTATCTCTCCATCAGCGGCTTCGGCCAGAGCGGGCCGCGGGCCGGCGAGCGTGCCTACGACCCCATCATCCAGTGCTACTCCGGCATGGCGGACGTGCAGGGGCGCATCCACCCGGAGCACCCGGACCGGCCCGAGCAGGTGAACATGCTGCTCCTGGACAAGCTCACCGCGGCCACCGGCTGCCAGGCCGTCACCGCGGCGCTGCTGGCGCGCTCCCGCACCGGGCAGGGCCAGCACATCGAGCTTTCCATGCTCGACACGGCCATCGCCTTCGCCTGGTGCGACGTGGCGGCGGACCTCATCCTGGAGGGAGACGGGGTGGAGGCGCGCCCGCCGGTGGGCGCTTCCGGCATGGTGCACCGCTTTCGCGACGGCTGGGGCGCCACCATGACCCTCTCGAACGCGGAGTTCGCCGGGCTCTGCCGGGCCTTCGGCGTGCCCCACGTGGCGGAAGATCCGCGCTTCGCCACCATCGACGCCCGCATGCACCATCGGTTGGAGCTGCGGGCGGTGATGGAGACGGAGGTGGCCGACGCCGCCGCCACCCTGACCGTGGCCGAGGCCGAGGTGCGGATGCGCGCGGAAGAGGTGCCCTTCGCCCGGGTTCGGCGCCTCGCCGAGCTTCACGACGACGCCCAGGTGCGCCACAACGAGATGTTCCGGGAGATCGACCATCCGGTGGCGGGGCGTCTGCGCGATGCCCGCCCCGCACCCCGCTTCTCCGCCACGCCGGCCGCGCCCGGCGCGCCGGCGCCCACCGCCGGCCAGCACACCCGGGAGATACTTCAAGAGATCGGTCTCGGCGACGAGATCGAGTCGTTGTACCAACGAGGAATCGTTTCATGAATTTCGGCTTTACCGAAGAACAGAACATGCTGCGCGACCAGGTGCGGCGATTCATGGAGGAGGCCTGCCCCATGCCCCGGGTCCGCGAGCTCATGGCTCGGGACGACGGCTTCGACGCGGACCTGTGGAAACAGATCGCCGACCTCGGCTGGCTGGGCCTCACGGTGCCCGAGGCGCACGGCGGTCTCGGCCTCAAGTGGGTGGACCTCACGGTGGTGCTGGAGGAAACCGGCCGGGGCCTCTGCCCGTTGCCCATCGTTTCCCAGGCGCTCTCCAGCGCCGCGGTGCTGCGCTGCGGCACGGACGCGCACAAGCGCGACTGGCTGCCCCAGCTCGCCTCCGGTGAGGTCGTCTGCGCCACGGCGCTCTACGACGCGCCGAACTGGATCGCGCCCGAGGCGGTGACCCTGGAGGGGCGCCCGGTGGACGGCGGCATGGAGCTCACGGGCACCAAGCCCTTCGTCCCGGACGCCCTGGCCGCCGAGCACTATCTGCTGGCCTTCCGCTCGTCCCGGGGGCTCGGGCTCGCCGCGGTCACCCGCGACGAGGCCCAGGTCACCGCGCAGCCGGGCATGGACCGCACCAAGCCCACCGGCCGGGTCACCGTCGACAAGCTGGTACTGCCGGAGGACCGCATCCTGCCCATGAGCGAGGCGGATCTGGCCTGGCTCACCGACCTGGGTGCCGTGGCCGTCACCGCCGAGATGGTGGGCGCCGCCGAAGCCGCCCTGCACATGACCAGCGAATACGCCAAGGAGCGCATTCAGTTCGGCAAGCCCATCGGCCAGTACCAGGGGGTGAAGCACCGCCTGGCCGACATCTTCGTGGACGTGGAGTCGTTCAAGTCCCTGCTCTACTACGCCGCCTGGACGGCGGACGACACCCCCGACGAGCTGCCCCGGGCGATTTCCCTCGCCAAGGGCTACGCCTCGGACGCCTTCGCCCGCATCGGCATCGACGGCGTGGGGCTCCACGGCGCCATCGGCTTCACCGCCGAGTACGACGTACAGCTCTACCTCAAGCGCTCCAAGTGGGCCCGCCCCATGTTCGGGGATTCCGACTATCACCTGGACCGCGTCGCCCGTTTCGGAGGTTTGTGATGGATTTCGAGTACAGCACAGAGGAAAAGGCCTTCCGCGAGGAGGTTCGCGCGTTTCTCCGCGAGAACCTGCCGCCGAAGGAGCAGCGCGGCCCGGATTTCCTGAAGACCTGGCTCGACAAGGTGCGCGCCAAGGGCTGGGTGGGCTTTTCCTGGCCCAAGGAGTTCGGCGGCAGCGACGGCGGCCTCATCGAGCAGGCGATCTTGAAGGAGGAGATGGCGCTCGCCAAGGCGCCGCCGCTCGGCACCTCGTTCATGGGCCTGGCCTGGGTGGGCCCGGGCATCATCCAGTACGGCACCGAGGAGCAGAAGAAGCGCTTCATCCCC
>JAWLCV010000191.1:1489-3276 GCA_041686955.1 Pseudomonadales bacterium | reverse complement strand
TTTCTTCCTGACCGTACGCCACCGTCGGGCCCGTGAGACCGACCGCGCCCAGGGCGCCGACCGCCATCAGCAAGCTGATGGGCGTCCAAGGCCTTCTCTTAAACATTTCTCGTACTCCCCGTTGACACGTAGGGCACGAGGTTTTGCATTTTGCGCGCCAAATGCGTTTCAGAATGTTGCGGAGTATTGCGGCCATCGCACCCGGGGGGCGGTAGAAACGGGCCGCGCCCGCCCCGCCTCGGCATTCCCGTTGTAATTTTTACCGGTTCGCGGGAGCGATGGGGCGGACCGGGGCGCCGGTGGCGGTCGCCTCAGTAGCGGCCGCCCAGCTTCGCGTGGTCCCAGGAGACGTAGCGCTCGGGCGTGAACTTCAGCACCACGCGCTTCTCTGCGGTGCCGAGCACGGCCGCGGTGAGCTTCTGGACGTCTTCCTCGGAGACGGTGAGGCCCTTGGTGTTGATCTTCACCAGGGTATCCACCACCGTCTCGGTGTGGTCGATGATTTCGGCGCGGGCGTAGATGAGCACGCTCTTCAGCTCCGCGTACTGCTCGCCGGACTCCACCAGCAGCGATGCCCGGGGGTCGCGCTGGAAGTTCCGCACCTTCTGGCTCTTGCGGAAGGTGGTGCAGTAGACGGCGCCGGCCGCGTCGGCGTAGAACCACATGGGCATGGGATGGGGATAGCCGTCCTTGCCGTTGGAGACGATGACGATGGTCTTCTGCGCCACCAGATAATCGGCGATCTCCTGGGGTGTGAGCTGAATCTGCTCGCGGCGTGACGCCATGAAGGTCCTCCTCTCGGCGATGGGGGCGGGATTCTCGCCGCCGGGGCCGGCGACTACAATAGCGCGATGAGCGACGCCACCATCAACGACCTCATTGCCCTGCTCGATCTCGAGGAGATCGAGAAGAATCACTACCGCGCCACCAGCCCCAGCGAAGGCTGGCAGCGGGTCTACGGCGGCCAGGTCATCGGCCAGGCGCTGGTGGCAGCATCGCGCACGGTGCCCGAGGACCGGGAGGCTCACTCGCTGCACGGCTACTTCCTGCGCCCCGGGGACACCACCGTTCCCATCCTCTACAAGGTGGACCGGATTCGCGACGGCCGCAGCTTCACCACCCGGCGGGTGGTGGCCATCCAGCACGGACGCGCCATCTTCAACATGTCCATCTCGTTCCAGACTCCGGAGGAGGGGTTCTCGCACCAGTTCGAGATGCCACAGGCGCCGCCGCCGGAATCCCTGGCCGACGAGCGCGAGCTGCGGGCGCAATGGGCCGCCGATATGCCCGCGGAGCAGGCGGCTTCCTTCAACCGCGAGCGCCCCATCGACGTCCGCCCCGTGGATCCGCTGGACATCTTCCACCCGGAGAAGCGGCCGCCGCGGCAGATGTGCTGGATGAAATCCCGGGACCCGTTACCCGACGACGACCGCCTGCACAAATGCGTGCTGGCCTACCTGTCCGACTGGTCGCTCCTGGACACCGCCACCCTGCCCCACGGCGTCAGCTTTCTGCAGGACGACATGCAGATGGCGAGCCTGGACCACGCCATGTGGTTTCACCGGCCGTTCCGCGCCGACGAATGGCTGCTCTACGTGCAGGACAGCCCCAGCGCCAGCGGCGCCCGGGGCCTGAATCGGGGGTTGTTCTTCAGCCGCGATGGCTCGCTGGTGGCGTCGGCGGCGCAGGAAGGGTTGATGAGAAAGCGATAAGGGCGCTATCCGCTATCCGCTTTCCGCTCTCCGCTGGAGGGCGGTCGGCTATCGGCTATCGGCTATCGGCAGGAA
>JAWLCV010000191.1:0-1389 GCA_041686955.1 Pseudomonadales bacterium | reverse complement strand
AGCGACCCTATCGATATCCAAACGGCTCTCCACCATCCAGCTCCCGGTACCGCTCCAGCAAGCGCGTCTGCCGGGACTCCATGGGGATCCACTGGCCGTCGATCATCACCCGTTCCGCCCAGGTGGTCAGCTCCAGCGGGTCGCCGCTCCAGATCACCAGGTCCGCCGGGGCGCCCGGAGCCAGGGTTCCGACGCCTTCGCCGAGCCCGAACACCTCCGCCGGCCGCCGGGTCACGGAGGCCAGGGCCGCGGGCCAGGGCATGCCTTCCGCCACGGCGTTGCCCGCCACCTGGCGCAACAGCCGTGCGTTGTGGGTCTCCTCGGCCGTGAACAGCACCGGCACCCCCGCGGCGAACAGAATGGTCGCGTTGTCGAGCCGGGCGCCGAGCTGGTCGTAGCTGAGCGGCAGGTTGTCGAGCACGTCCACGATCACCGGCACCCGAGCCTGGGCCAGGGCGTCGGCCACCTTCCAGGCCTCTGCGCCGCCGTGGATCACCACGCGAACCCCGAAATCCCGGGCCAGGTTCACCGCCTGCAGAATCTCGTTGGCGCGATGCACGGTGAGCACCAGCGGCGCGCCCGAAGCAAGGAACGACCGCAGCGCCGCCATGTCCTGATGACGGTAATCGCCCTCTTCCGGCTGGTAACGGCTGGGGCGGTAGTTGCGGGCCTGTTCCAGGGCCAGGCGCAGACGCTGGATCACCGCGCTGCGGCTGCCTCCCACCAGGGTGGCGGCGCCGGCGTCGATCTGCCCGAACAGGGCGAGACGGGAATGGGTGAGCACCTCACCCTCGCCGAGCCGGATGGCGGCGCCCCAGCCGGCCAGCGGGTCGTTGCCGGGCACCGGAGCCACCACCGCCCGGGCCACCCCCTCCACCCGGTTCACCGGCAGCAGGGCGGAATCCGGATTGATGGCGTACTGCACGTCGAACCCAGGCCCCAGCCGATACGGCTCCACGCTGGCGTCGGTGGTGGCGACGCTCACCCGGGCATCCACGGTGGCGTCTTCCCCGGCGATCTCCATGAGGCCGAGTTGGGAGTAGGGCTCGATGAGCCCCGGGGTCACCATCTTGCCGGAGGCGTTCACCCGCTCGTAGCCGGACGGGATCTCCAGGTTGGCGCCGACGGCCTGAATCCGCCCCTGGTCCACCAGGATCACCGCCTCCTGCAGCGGCTCGTCGGAGGTCACCGTATGCACGGTGCCGCCGATGATGGCGACGCCGGCCACGGCCGGGCCGGTGAGCGCCAGGCCGCAGGCGAAGAGCAGGCTCGGAATGATGTATCGCGTTGTCATCGTGCACTCCCCCGGGCGGTCTGGCCGAGATCGAAATCCGTGAGCGGCTGACGCTCGGGATCCTGGCGGTCGTAATACCGGTAGCCGTCGATGTA
>JAWLCV010000190.1:0-3328 GCA_041686955.1 Pseudomonadales bacterium | reverse complement strand
TTTCACAATGTCACACCCCTGTAACATTCCTGCTCCACCATCCGCGGCCGATCGAGCCGGCACTCCGGCCGCGTCCAGCACAGAGAGGAATATTCCATGAAGAACACGAAGGTCATCGTCGGCAGCCTGGTCCTGGCGGCCCTGGCTCCCCCGGCCCTGGGGGCGGCGGATGTGGCCAGCCGCGGCGGCATCGAGGTGGCGAGCGACGACGGGGTCTACAACTTCAAGCTCGGCGGCCGCATCATGTGGGACACCGACACCTTCGACGGCGCGTTGAACCGGGGGAACGACGGTGAGACGCGCTTCAACTCCGACCTGCGGCGCGCGCGGCTCGAGATGTCCGGCAGCCTGTACGAGGACTGGGAGCTGGTCTTCGACGTGAACTTCCAGGACGAGGCCGAGATCCACGCCGCCGGGATCACCTACACCGGCTGGAACGTGGCCGACATCTTCGTGGGACGCAACAAGGAGCCCTTCGGACTCGAGGAGCTCACCAGCTCCAAGGCCATCTCCACCATCGAGCGCAACTATTTCACCGAGGCCACGGACACCGACGGCCAGACCCACTTCGGCGTGCGCCTGGACGGTTACACGGGTCGGGTGGGCTGGTCCGTGGGCCTGTTCAATCCGAGTGGAAACCCCAGAAACGAGGACGGCGGCGACCGGCTGGCGCCCACCGGGCGCATCTTCGGTGCGCCCATCAACGAGAACGGCCGCGTGCTCCACCTGGGAGCCGCCTACAGCGACCGGAACCTGGACGCCCCCGAGCTCGCCCGCGGGTTCGGGCTCGACATCGCCGAGGCGGGCGGCCAGCTCGACTCCAGCTCCATCCTCATCGACGAGGACCGGCAGTGGGGCCTGGAGGGGCTGTACATGGATGGGCCGTTCTCGCTGCAGGGCGAGATGTTCAATCGGGACATGCGGGGCGCCGGCGGCGGGCCCGACGGCGAGGTGAACCACCAGTACCTGCTCGCCACCTGGACCCTCACCGGCGAGAGTCGCGGCTACAAGGCGGAGCAGGGCATTCCCGATATGGTGAAGCCCTCCGGCGCCCGTGGTGCCGTGGAGCTGGTGGCCAAGGTGGATCGCATCCGCTTCGAGGTGGACGGCCAGGCGGACCAGGACGTGAACGGTTACCTGGTGGGGGCGAACTGGTACCCGAACCGTAACGTCAAGCTGATGCTGAACCTCATCCGCGTGAACAGCGACGGCGTGGCCGGCGCCGGCGAGGACGATGACGCCACGGTCATCTCCACCCGGCTGCAGGTAGCGTTTTAGGCCCTGTCACATGACGGGCGGCCACAGTCACGAGAATGTCACACACGTCGAGTCTAATGGACGCGAACGTGACAGGCCGCCCGTGAACCGATGACAGCGAACACCGTCCTCGTAGTGGAAGACGAGCCCGAGATCCGCGACATGCTGAGCTTCGCCCTCGGCCGCGCCGGCTTCCAGGTGTGGGAGGCCGAGTCCGCCGAGGATGCACAACGCCGCCTCGAAGGCGTGCTGCCCGGGCTGCTCATCGTCGACTGGATGCTGCCGGGCATGAGCGGCGTGGAGCTGGCGCGGCGCGTCCGCCGCGACCAGCACACCCGGGAGCTTCCCATCATCATGCTGACGGCCCGGGGTGAAGAGACCGACAAGCTGCGAAGCTTCGACTCGGGTGTGGACGACTACGTCACGAAGCCCTTCTCGCCCCGGGAGCTCATCGCCCGGGTCAAAGCGTTGATGCGGCGAGCCGGTGCTTCCGAGTCCGGCGTGCTCGAGCACGGTTCCCTGCGGCTCGACGCGGCCGCCCACCAGGTTTCGGTGGCGGGCAAGCCGGTGAAGCTGGGCCCCACCGAGTTCCGGCTGCTGGAGCACTTCATGAGCCATCCCGGCCGGGCTTTCGACCGCTCACAGCTCCTGGACCGGGTCTGGGGACGCAGCGTCTACGTCGAGGAGCGCACCGTGGACGTCCACGTATTGCGGCTGCGCAAGGCACTCAAGCCCTTCGGACTCGCTCACGTGGTGCAGACCGTGCGCGGCGTCGGTTACCGGTACCTGCAGCCGGAATGAAGATGTCTACCCAGGAATGGCTCATCGCCGGCGGGCTCGTCGCAGCGGCGCTGCTGATGGGCGCGTTCACCGGGGCCTGGTCGCTCATGCTGCTCATCGCCCTCCTCGTCTGGCTCGCCCTGCAGTACCGCGAGCTGCGGGCGCTGGCCCGCTGGGCGCGACATCCGCTGACCCACCCGGAAAACCGGCTGGAAAGCTGGCAATTGCTCTCCGACCGCCTCTACCGCTCGCTGAAGGCTTCCCGGGCGCGCACCAAGCGGGCGCTGCAGACCTTCGAGAGCCTGCGGGTCATCACCAACGCGCTGCCCGACGCGGCGATCATCATCGACGCCACCGGCGCCATCGAGAGCTTCAACCTGGCGGCCCAGCATCGCCTGCAGCTCAAGCCCACCGACCGGGGCGCCAACCTGGCGGCCCTGGTGCGCCAGCCGGACTTCGTGGCCCTGGTCAAAGGCAAGCGGGAGGAAGGCCTGGTGGAGTTCGCGTCGCCCTTCGACGAGGATGCCCGCCTGGAGGCCCGGCGCATTGCCATCAGCCCCCGTTACGCGCTGGTGCTGGTACGCGACGTGACCCAGCTCAACCGTCTGCTGACCATGCGTCAGGATTTCATCGCCAATGTGTCCCACGAGCTGCGCACCCCCCTCACCGTGATCGTGGGCTATCTGGAAACCATGGCCGGGGAGGACCTGGACCCCGGCACCATGCGGGCTCTGCTCGACAAGCTGGAATCGCCCACCGCGCGCATGCGGGCGCTGGTGGACGACCTGCTGCTGCTGTCGCGGCTCGAGGCCAGCCCCACACCCGACGACGACGAGCTCGAAAACATCGACATGGGCGCCGTGGTGCGGGGCTGCATCTCGGAAGCACGCATGCTGAGCGAGGGCCGCCACCGTTTCGCGAGCGAAGTGGACTCCGCGGTGCGGCTGAAAGGCATCGAGAGCGAGATCTACAGCGCCGTTCTCAACATGGTCACCAACGCGGTCCGCTACAGCCCGGACGGCGGAGAGGTCCGGGTGACCTGGCAACGGGCCGGAAGCGGAGCCCGGCTGGCGGTTTCCGATCAGGGTCTCGGCATCGCACCCGAGCACCTGCGGCGGATCACCGAGCGTTTCTACCGGGTCGACCTGGCCCGCTCCCGAGTTCGCGGCGGCACGGGCCTGGGCCTGGCCATCGTCAAACACGTTCTGAAACGGCACCGAAGCGCGCTTCGGGTCGACAGCACCGTGGGGAAAGGCAGCACCTTCTACTGCGACTTTCCCCCCGAGCAACT
>JAWLCV010000189.1:0-3340 GCA_041686955.1 Pseudomonadales bacterium | reverse complement strand
CTTCGTCCCGCGCGCCGCGCTCAGACGAGGTGCCGTCGAAATTCTCTTTTCAATGCAACCACTTGGGTTGCCTTCCACATCCTGGTGCCGCCACAAGGAGTTGAACCCTGGACCTTCTCATTACAAGTGAGCTGCTCTACCAGCTGAGCTATGGCGGCCAAAATGGGAGCGGAATTCTATAGAAACCGCCGCATGGGTGCAATGTCGTCACAAGCCCCCGCCGAGGGAATTTGCGCCTCGAAATCCGCCGGCACCCGGGCCATCAGATGGTACACCCGGCGGGAGCGCTCCAGGGCCTCGACCAGCGCATCGTACCCCAAATCGATGACCCGTTGCTGCTGTGCCCGGGCCCGCTCCGGGTCGCTGAAGACCCCCACCGACACCGCGTTGGCCAGCCGCGTGCCGCCCATCACGTAGCTGTCGATGCCGTGACTCCCCAGCTCGCCCGCGATTCGGCGCGCCGCCCCGCGTGAGCCTCCGGTAGCGACGTAGACCAGATGCCCCGCCCTAGTGCCTACCTCGGAACCGACCACCTCGAAGCTGCCGGGCGCGAGCTGCAACTGCGCCGCCGCGGCTTCCGCCGCCTCCATCGCCTCGAACGGCCCCCAGGCCCGGCACACCGATGCCGCGGGCCGCACCTCGGCGGCGCCACTGACCCGCGCCGCGGGTTGCTCCGGCGGCGCGGCGGGGGGATCCGCCGCGCCGGCCTCGCGCGATGGGCCCGGCGACAGCGTCAGCCGGGGCGCGGGGGCCGGCGGACGCCGGGGAACGGGGGCGGCCTGCGATGCCGGTTCGGTTCGCGATGCCCTGTCGGTTTTCGATGGCGCGGGCTCCTCTGCGCCACCCCAGAGTCGACTCACCGGCAACGCCACGTTGGCGAGCACCACCAGGAGCAGGAGTATGGTGGACGGTCGTATCCAGTCGGCAGTGGATGACATGGGTGAATTCGGTCGGAGGCCCGTACCCCGAGGCGCTGCTATGGTGTCACTGCGAGCCGCCCGTCTCAACCGGCTGGCGCAGCGATACCTCGCCGCCGTGGAACTCGCGGATTCCCTCGGCGGTATCCATCAGCAGGCCGCCGTCCTCGGAGACGCCCACCACGGTGCCCGACACCGCCGCCCCGCCGGGCTGCAGCACCCGGCAGGGCTGCCCCTGATACCGGTGGCGCTGATCGAAGGCGCGCCTGAAGGGCTGAAAGCCCAGGGTGTCGAACTCGCCCAGGAACTCGACCACGGCGGAGATCACCCGGCCCGCCAGCACACTGCGCGGCGGGGGCGGGCCCAGGGCGGCGAGGTCGGTGACCTGTTGCGGGACCCTCGCCCGCACCGCGTCCGGCAGCGCCACGTTGAGCCCGATCCCCACCACGAGCTCCACCGCGGCAGACCTGGTCATCTCGATCAGGATGCCCCCGAGCTTGGCGTCGCCGGCGAGCACGTCGTTCGGCCACTTGAGCGCCAGGTCCGGCACCCCCAGCCCTTCCAGCGCGTCCAGAACCGCGAGGCCCACCACCAGGCTCGCGCCACCCAGCTCGGCGGGCGGGCGGGTCAGGCGCACCCCCAGAGACAGAGCCAGATTGGCCGCGAAGGGACTGAACCAGGTCCGGCCGCGCCGGCCCCGGCCGGCGAGCTGGAGCTCAGCCGTGCACACCCGCCCGGCCACCGAGCCGAGATCGGCGCGAGCCATGAGCTCGGCATTGGTGGAATCCACCACCGGGCGCAGGTCCAACTCCACGAGCCAGGCCCGGGCGCGGGAGGACATGGCTTCGCGGATCGCGGAGGTGGACAGCGGGTCGAACCGGCCGGAGGGGACGATCCGCTCTCCAGACCGCTCCAGCCCGTAGCTGGCGGGATCCTCGTCGTCGGGCCAGGCGTCCCCCGGGGCGCTCCCGGTGCGGGCGAGCTCGGCGAAGATCTCCCGATTCACCCCGGCCGCCCTCAGGCGCTCGGCCCATGGCCGCGGCGGCGGAGCTCACGCCGGCGCCGCCACAGATAGCGGGCCGTCTTCCCGGCGAACCGCAACGCCGTCTCGCCCCGGCGCAGCAGGTGCGGACGCTCGTTCTTGTAGTCGCCGAAGTACGGCTCGACCCCGTCTAGGCACCGCGTCCAGCCGTGGTCCGGCTCGTAGCCGAGGCGGATCAGCCAATCCGCCATCTCCGGATGGCGCTCGAGCTCTCCCTTGACCCTGGGCAGCTCGCCGCGCCACCGCTCCAGGCCGCCGGGGTCGATGGATCGCAGGCCGTTGAGCGATATCCGCGCGCGCTCGTGCACCGCCGCGCCGTCGGGGAAGCTGCTGAAGGGCCGGATCGGTTGGAGAAAGGGGAACGCGTCGGCGATGCGCCGCTGCACGCCGTCGGGATCCGCCACGAGATCCTCGTAGCGAACCACCTGGTAACGCGGATGCTCCTGCAAGCTCATGATCTCGCGGGCGTAGGTCTCCCAGCGCCAGAAGCTCGAGAAATAGACGTCGGGCTTGGAAGGATGGCGGCTGGTGATGACGCCGCGCGGATCCCGGATCATGGCGACGACGTAGAGCTCGGGGTCCATCAGGAACGCCCGCCGGATGCGGATGGTGTCCGGCGGCTTCTTCGTCAGGTAGACGGCGCAGCCGGCAGGCACCGGCTCCCACAGGGACTGCTCGTGATCGGCGCGGCCGTCGATGGCGAAGCAGTTGCCGAGCAGCTCGGTCATCAACGTCGTGCCGCTGCGGTGGCAGCCCACCACGTGCAGGCGCTTGACCGGTCGGGGATCTGCGGGGTTGCGGGGTGTCATGGAACCAGGACGTCTCGGAGCCGCCAGTATACGCGACGCCGTGGCGTCATCGAGGCTGCGCGCGGAACGAAACGCGCGGAACGAAAAAAGGCCCAGCCTCACGGCTGAGCCTTTTCGATAGGAGCCTGACGATGACCTACTCTCACATGGGGAGACCCCACACTACCATCGGCGCTGAATCGTTTCACTGCTGAGTTCGGGATGGGATCAGGTGGTTCCGATTCGCTATTGTCGTCAGGCAAACGGTTGCCGCGGAGCGGACAACTTAGCAGTTTTGCTCTGCAAAACTGCCGGTTGCTCGCGCGCGGGCGTTCGGTTCGCCATCTTCCGGAAGACGCGCTTCCGAAGGACGTCGAAATTCAACAATCAGAGATACGAAGTCTTGATGCGTCTTGCGGCTAATTCGTCACCGGCTCGATGACTGTGGCCAGAGTTCGCGGAGCGAACTCCGTAAGTGTTGCGCAGCAACACGGCACACACTCGGTTATATGGTCAAGCCGCACGGGCAATTAGTACAGGTTAGCTCAACGCCTCACAGCGCTTACACACCCTGCCTATCAACCTCGTAGTCT
>JAWLCV010000188.1:0-3350 GCA_041686955.1 Pseudomonadales bacterium | reverse complement strand
AGAGCGCCCTCGCCGGGATCTGGCGAGGCTCCTCCTGCGGACGGCGGAGAGCGGAAAGCGGATGGCGAATATATTTGTCAGCTTTTAGAACAAATTCGTATTAGCCGAATCCGATTAAACCGATTAGAGTCCGTAGCCATGAATTCGATTGAATCGATTGAAACGATTTAATCGATGTGAGGGGCCGGCAATGGGGATTGCCGGAATGGTGGAAAGAGGGATGGGGCGGTGAGCCAGAAATCGTTTCTCACGCCGAACGAAGTCGCCAA
The DNA here is from genome assembly GCA_041686955.1 of Pseudomonadales bacterium. Taxonomy (GTDB): domain Bacteria; phylum Pseudomonadota; class Gammaproteobacteria; order Pseudomonadales; family Azotimanducaceae; genus UBA7803. The sequence continues at coordinate 3,081 of JAWLCV010000188.1, read as the reverse complement.
GGCGCTCATGGTGTCTCCGGTCACCGTTCGGCAGTGGGCTCAGAAGGGGCTCCTCGAGGCTCAAACCACCGCCGGCGGCCATCGCCGGTTCTCCCGGTCCGTGGTGGAGGAATTCGCCCGCCAGCGCGGCGTGCGTCTCCCGGGCGCGCGGGAGCGGTTGCTCATCGTCGACGACAACCGTCAGTTCAACGCCTATCTGGTCGCGCTGTTCACCGCCCGTATACCCGGTCTCGAGGTCTTTTCGGCTTACGACGGCTTCGACGCCGGACGCCAGGTGCAGGCGCGCAAGCCCACCGTGGTGCTGCTGGACATCATGATGCCCGGCATCGACGGCATCGAAGTCTGCCGTAGCCTCAAGGGGGATGCGGAGACCGCCCACATCCGTGTCGTGGCCATGACGGGCTACCACACGCCGGAAGTAGAAAACAAGATCCTGGCCGCCGGCGCTCAGGTGCTTCTGAGCAAGCCATTCTCCAGCGAGGAGGTGGTGCGCCAGTGCGGATTCAGCGAGAACCAAGAAGTCCAAGAAGTCCAAGAAGCAACGAAGGGGTAGACAGGGATGAGCACGTACACCGAGATCCAGGACAGTGAAGAGCTGGAGAGCTGGTTCCAGATCGAGTCGGACGAGGCGGACGACGGCGCTGAGGACGTCGCCGCCGCTCCAGCCCGACCGGCCCGCGCCGGCCGCCTTCGCGAGATCGGCGACGCGACGGACATGTATCTCGCGGAGATCGGCCGCTCGCAGCTATTGACGGCCGAGCAAGAGCGGGAGCTGGCGCGGAAGGTACAGAAGGGCGACATGGCCGCCCGTGCCCGGATGATCGAGAGCAACCTGCGCCTGGTGGTCAAGATCGCGCGACGCTACCTGCATCGCGGCCTGCCGTTGCTCGACCTGATCGAGGAGGGGAACCTGGGGCTGATCCGCGCGGTGGAGAAGTTCGACCCGGAGAAGGGCTTCCGGTTTTCCACCTACGCCACCTGGTGGATTCGCCAGGCGGTGGAGCGGGGGCTCATGAATCAGGTTAAGACCATCCGGTTGCCGATCCACATCGCCAAGGAGCTCAACACGCTGCTGCGCGCGCAGCGCGAGCTGGGCCAGAAGCTCGACAGTGACCCCACCCCGGAAGACATCGCGGTGCTGGCGGACAAGCCCGTGGAGCGGGTGCGTGAGCTGTTGCAGCTCGCCGACGATGTGAGCTGCACCGAGATCTCCGTGCTCGAGCCCGAGCGCGGCCAGTGGGATACCTTCGAGGACACGAAGTTCGACGACCCCTGGGAGATGCTGCAGAGCGAGCAGCTCGCGGAGCACGTGGACGCCTGGCTCGACCGGCTCTCGGAGAAGGCCCACGACGTGGTGGTCCGGCGCTTCGGGCTGCGCGGTCACGACATCTACACCCTGGAGGAGGTGGGCCGCCAGATCGGCCTGACCCGGGAGCGGGTGCGGCAGATCCAGGTGGATGCGCTGAAAGAGCTGCGCGAGATGCTGGTCTGCGAGGGGTTCAGCCGGGAGGCGGTACTTGGCTGATTGGCGGACCTGCGGCCCGTCAATCAGCTAGGAAGTTCGCCTGGCGGCGAACTTCGGCTGTAGCCGGCCTGCCGGCCCGCCAATCAGCCGGCCGGCGAGGTCAGCGTTCGTTGACCGGAACGAAGTCGCGCCGCGCCGGTCCGGTGTAGAGCTGCCGGGGACGGCCGATCTTGTAGGGGCCGCTGATCATCTCGTTCCAGTGGGCGATCCAGCCGGGGGTACGGCCGGTGGCGAAGATGACCGTGAACATGTCGGTGGGAATGCCGATGGCCTTCAGGATGATGCCCGAATAGAAGTCCACGTTGGGGTAGAGCTTCTTCTCGACGAAGTACTCGTCCTCCAGCGCGATCTTCTCCAGCCGCTGGGCCATGCGCAGGATGGGATCGTCCTCGGTGCCGAGCTCCTCGAGCACCTCGCGGCAGGTCTCCTGCATCACCTTGGCGCGCGGGTCGTAGTTCTTGTAGACCCGGTGGCCGAAGCCCATGATTCGGAACGGATCGTCCTTGTCCTTGGCGCGTTTGACGTACTTGTCGATGTTCTTCTCGTCGCCGATCTCGTAGAGCATGTTCAGCACCGCCTCGTTGGCGCCGCCGTGGGCGGGCCCCCACAGGGCCGCGATGCCGGCGGCGATGCAGGCGTAGGGATTGGCGCCCGTGGAGCCGGCCAGCCGCACCGTGGAGGTGGAGGCGTTCTGCTCGTGGTCGGCATGCAGCAGGAAGATGCGGTCCATGGCCCGGGCGATGACCGGGTTCACGTCGTAGTTCTCGCAGGGGGTGCCGAACATCATGTACAGGAAGTTCGCCGCGTAATCCAGGTCGTTGCGGGGGTACATGAACGGCTGGCCGAGCGCGTATTTGTAGCTCATGGCCGCGAGGGTGGGCATCTTGGCGATGAGCCGGTGAGCGGTGATGCGGCGCTGGTGCTCGTCGGCGATGTCCATGGAGTCGTGGTAGAAGGCGGAGAGGGCACCGGTGACGCCGCACATCACCGCCATGGGGTGCGCATCGCGGCGGAACCCGCGGAACAGGTGCACCAGTTGCTCGTGCACCATGGTGTGGCGCTTGATGCTCTCGACGAAGGCGCTCTTCTCCTGGGCCTTCGGCAACTCGCCGTTCAGCAGCAGGTAGCAGAGCTCCAGGTAGTCGGACTGCTCCGCGAGCTGGTCGATGGGATAGCCGCGGTGCAGCAGCACGCCCTCCGCACCGTCGATGTAGGTGATGGCGGATTCGCAGGAGGCGGTGGAAACGAAGCCGGGGTCGTAGGTGAAGTAGCCTTCGCCGGTGAGGCTGCCCACATCGATCACGTCCGGGCCCAGGGTGCCACTCAGCACCGGTAGCTCGACGGTTTTTCCGTCGACAGATAGCTGGGCTTTCTTGCCCCCCTGATGGGCCATGCGTCCTCCCGTAAAGGCGATTGCTGAATCTTATTGGTCTGCTTGGCGGCGCGTCGGAATGGCTCGGCGCGCGACTGCTCTGTGGAGCAAGCGAGCCTATTGACGGCCGTTGTGGTTGTCAATTCGGGGGTTTACGGAACGTACACATTCTTGGCTTTAACCC
>JAWLCV010000187.1:1256-3359 GCA_041686955.1 Pseudomonadales bacterium | reverse complement strand
CCAGGCGGTGATGTTCTGCCTGATGGACGTGTCCGGCTCCATGGATCAGGCCACCAAGGACATGGCCAAGCGCTTCTACCTGCTGCTGTATCTGTTCCTGAAGCGTCACTACGAGCGCACCGAGGTGGTGTTCATCCGCCACCACACGACCGCCCGGGAGGTGGACGAGCACGACTTCTTCTACTCCCGGGAAACCGGCGGCACGGTGGTTTCCAGCGCGCTCAAGCTGATGCGGAAGATCGTCGACGACCGATACTCGCCGGATGCCTGGAACATCTACGCCGCCCAGGCGTCCGACGGCGACAACTGGAACGACGACTCGCCGCTGTGTGGCAAGTTCCTCGCCGAGAGTCTCCTGCCGCTGGTGCAGTACTACGCGTACATCGAGATCACCCAGCGCAGCCACCAGGCGCTGTGGCGGGAATACGAGCGCCTGGCCCAGCTCCACCCGGAAGCGTTCGCCATGCGCCACATCACCGCTCCCGGGGACATATTCCCGGTGTTCCACGAGCTGTTTCACAAGAGGGACGCGGCATGATCGCGGCGCGTAAAGCCGCGGCGGCGGGGGCTGCCGGCACCGCCGCGGGCGGCAGCGGCGGGCGGCGCCGGCCGCTTTCCGAGGGCAGCGACTGGAGCTTCGAGCTGATCCGCGAGCTCGATCACGAGATCGGCATCCTCGCCAAGGAGTACGGCCTCGACACCTACCCCAATCAGATCGAGGTGATCCGCTCCGACCAGATGATGGACGCTTATGCCTCGGTGGGCATGCCCATCGGCTATCACCACTGGTCTTACGGCAAGCAGTTCGTGGCCGTGGAGAGCCAGTACCAGCACGGGCTCATGGGGCTGGCCTATGAGATCGTCATCAACTCCAACCCCTGCATCGCCTACCTGATGGAGGAGAACACCCTGACCATGCAGGCCCTGGTCATCGCCCATGCCTGCTACGGCCACAACTCCTTCTTCAAAGGCAACTATCTGTTCCGCACCTGGACGGATGCCACCTCCATCATTGATTACCTGGTGTTCGCCAAGAACTACATCGCCGATTGCGAGGAGCGTTACGGCGTGCGTGAGGTGGAGCAGTTGCTGGATGCCTGCCACGCGCTGATGAACTACGGCGTGGACCGTTACAAGCGGCCGCGGCCCATTTCCGCCGAGGAGGAGCGGCGCCGTCAGCGGGAACGGGCGGAATGGGTGCAGCGCAACGTGAACGATCTGTGGCGCACCCTGCCGGAGCCCCGGCACAAGAAGCAGCCTGCGGACGAACGGCGCTTCCCCGCCGAGCCCCAGGAGAACCTGCTGTACTTCGTCGAGAAGCACGCGCCGCTGCTGGAGCCCTGGCAGCGCGAGATCGTGCGCATCGTCCGCAAGATGGCGCAGTACTTCTACCCCCAGCGCCAGACCCAGGTAATGAACGAGGGGTGGGCCACCTTCTGGCATTACACCCTGATGAACCGGCTCTACGACGAAGGGCTGATCACCGAAGGCGCGGTCATGGAGTTCCTGGCGAGCCACACGGCGGTGATCTTCCAGCCGCCGTTCGACCATCCCGGTTATCGCGGCATCAATCCTTACGCGCTGGGCTTCGCCATCTTCATGGACCTGAAGCGGATGTGCGAGACCCCCACGGACGAAGACCGGGAATGGTTCCCGGAGATCGCCGGCGGCGACTGGCTGGAGGTGGTGCACCACGCCATGCGCAATTACAAGGACGAGAGCTTCATCCTGCAGTTCCTCTCGCCCAAGGTGATGCGGGACCTGCGGCTGTTCGGCATCGTCGATGACGATGCCGACGACGCCATCGAGGTGAGCGCCATCCACGACCACCAGGGCTATCGGCGCGTGCGGGAGCAGCTCGCCAGCCAGTACAACCTGGGGGACCGGGAGCCGAACATTCAGGTGACCCGGGTGGACCTGCGCGGCGACCGCGGCCTGACCCTGCGCCACGCGCAGCACCAGCGCCGGCCCCTGGGCAACACAACCGACGAGGTGCTGAAGCACGTGCACCAGCTCTGGGGCTTCCCCGTGCGGCTGGAGTCGGTGCGCGACGACGAGGTCATCGCCCGGACCGCGTGCCCGCCGGATTCGGGGTGGGAATAG
>JAWLCV010000187.1:0-1156 GCA_041686955.1 Pseudomonadales bacterium | reverse complement strand
CTCGTCGGCGGCGCCGTCCGTGACGACCTGCTCGGCCGACCTGTGAAAGAACGTGACTGGGTGGTGGTGGGCAGCACCCCCGAGGACATGTCGGCCCGGGGTTTTCGCCAGGTGGGGCGGGACTTCCCGGTATTCCTGCATCCCGACACGGGTGAGGAGTACGCGCTGGCCCGGACCGAGCGCAAGAGCGGTCCCGGGCACACCGGGTTCGTCTGTCACGCCGGTCCCGAAGTCACCCTGGAGGACGACCTGCTGCGCCGGGATCTCACGGTGAACGCCATGGCACGGGATGCCGACGGCACCCTGGTGGATCCCTTCGGCGGCCGGGAGGACGTCGAGCGGCGGCTCTTGCGGCACGTCTCCGACGCCTTCAGCGAGGACCCCTTGAGGGTGTTCCGGGTGGCCCGGTTCGCGGCCCAGCTTCCCGGCTTCCGGGTGGCGCCGGAAACCCTGGAGCTCCTGCGCCGCATGGCGAGCCAGGGCATGCTCGAAGAGCTGTCCGCGGAGCGGGTGTGGCAGGAGCTGGTGAAGGCGCTGGCGAGCCCGGCGCCGGAGCGGTTTTTCCAGGTGCTCGAGGAGGCCGGGGCCATGTCACCCTGGCTGCGCGAGCTTCGCGGTCTGGAACCCGAATTCCCGGCCGATCTCGAATCGCCGGAGCAGCGGCTCGGCGCCCTGGCCTGGAGCCTGCCGTGTCAGGCGGTAACGGACCTGTGCGAGCGGCTCAAGGCGCCGAAGCGGTTCCAGCAACTGGCCGAGCACGTGGCGGAGCATGGGCGGACGCTGGCGGCGTGGTCCGACCGGGATCCGGCCGACGTGCTGGCCGCGGTGGTGGCCATCGGCGGCGTGGACCGCCACCGGGACCCGGCGCCGGCGCTGGCGGTGGTGGAGCGCTGCAGCGGCCGGAGCCTCGACGCGCTGCGGGCGCTCATCGACGAGCTGGCTGCCGTCGGCTCGGCGGAGCTCCTTGCCCAGGGTTTCAGCGGCAAGGCCCTGGGGGAGGCCATTCGACGCGGCCGGCTGGAACGGATTCGCGCCGCCCAGGACCAACTACCGAATTTGAGTGAGAAGGATCGATGATGATCGGACGAGCATTCCTCATCGCCGGCACGTTCGCCGGTGCGTTGTTCACCCTCGCCGGTTGCACGGGCGAAGCGGC
>JAWLCV010000186.1:0-3361 GCA_041686955.1 Pseudomonadales bacterium | reverse complement strand
ATTCATGCCGACCGCTGATCGCCGACCGCTGATCGCTTCACCGCCCTATCCACCCAGATCGATTCGCTCGCCGGGTTGTAGCGGGCGTAGAACGGCCGCGCCAGGGTGCGGCAGAACTCCTGCATCCGCGCCTTGGCGTCCTGCAGCGACTCGGCGACGAAGTACGCCGGCTGGTAGTGGGTGATGGGGAAATCGCGGCGTGCGGCCTGCGCCGGGTCCCAGGGCAGGAGCTCGGGGACGTCGCCGTCCGCCTGCCCGGCGGTGCACGCGTGCTCGAGCTCACCGAAGCTCGACAAAAGCCCCGCGCCGTAAGCCTTCAGCCCTCCGCCCTCACGCAACAAGCCGAACTCCACGGAGAACCAGTAGCAGCGGGCCAGCCGCTCGATCTCCTCGTCGCTGGCGCCGAGGCTCGCGAGACCGATCTCCTGAGACAGATCCGCGAACGCCGGGTCGGCGAACATGGGCGCGTGGCCGATCAGCTCGTGGCAGATGTCGGGCTCGGGGGTGTAGAGCGGCGCCGAGTGGTGGCGCAGGTACTGGGTGGAGAAGAACACGCGGAAGGCCAGGCCGTTCAGAAAGTCCCGGGAGCCGAGCAAACCCGGCACCGGCCGGAGGCGGAATCCCGTGCGCCCCTCGAGAAACGCGCTGACGTCGCGCATCTGCGGCACGTTGCCTTCGGCGTAGCCGCACTCCTGCGCCATCACCTCGAACACCCGCAGATACTCGGCGCAGGCGAACCGGCGGTGCAGCGCCGTGAGCTTCCGGTAGATCACGCCCCAAGTGGCCACCTCCTCCGGGGTGTAGTCCACCACCGGGATGGGCTGGCCGTGGACGTGCTGTCGCGCCAGGGCGTCGATTGCCGCCCGCCGCGCCCGATACTCCGGGTCGTGGAAACCGGGATGATCCGCCTGGAGCTCACAGCCGGCGTCGAGGACGTTGCTCGCCACCCGGTCCAGCTCGGCGACGTGGCGGGGAAACCAGGGCACCGTGCGCTCGTCGAGGATCAGCAGCTTCTGTGCCGTCTGCTGGAGCGCCGCCACCACCGCCTCCACCGGAGGATCGCCGCGGCGTCCCTCGCAGTCCACGTAGAAGTCGAAGCGGCCGTGGCGGGCGGGCCGGGACTCGATGTGGGTGAGGTTGACCCCGTGCGCGGAGAAGTGGTGCAGCACGTTCTCCAGCGCGCCGGGACGATCGGCGAGCTCGATGAGCAGCGAGACCCGGTTGTCTCGCGGGGCCGTCCGCGATTCCTGCATACCTGTTCCGACCGCAGCCAACATCGGGGGTTCGGGCACGGAGGTTGCACCCGATCCCTGCAACCAGCAAGGGAGCGCTATCATGCAGGAGATGACCGGCGAGTTCGAGCACGGCGGACAGAAGTACAGCTGGTGGGCCGGCTCCTCCGATCAGCCGTCCGAATGGTGCGTGCACTGCCGCGACGGGGTGTACGGCGTCACCCGCTATCTGCAGGGGGCCCCGGACCAGGCCGAAGCCCGCGAGCTGGCGGAAGGGCTGGCCCCCCTGGTGCAGCGCCTGGCTCAGGACAGCTACACCACCTGAGCGGCGCCGGCTACACGAGCTTACGGGGAATGGTGGACGACCAGTTGCGTGCGTACACGCGGCGGTCGCCCTCCCACCCGTCCAGCTCGGCGTGGATGTAGAAGTTCTCGCGATCCGCGGTGAGCACGGTCCGGGTCCGGGTGCGCACGAACCAATCGCCGCGGGCGAAGGTGCGTTCCGTGCGGGTCTCGCCGCGCACCGACGTCACGTCGTTGCCCCGACACGAGTACCAGTCCCAGGTGCGGTCCCCCACCTCCAGGTCGATCTCGTCGATCCGGTAGCGGCCCTCGTCCTTGATCACCTCGAGGGTCGACTCGTTGCGCGCCAGATCCCGGTGGACCAGCCAGTTGTGGTGTGCTTCCTCGATGGGGGTGACCGCGATGGGAGGCGTGGCCTCTGCCGGCGGCAGGGCGATGGTGCGGTCCTCTTCCCGCGGCGCACGCACCGGCAGGCACAGGGCATTGCCGCTGCCGTGGATGCACAGCCGAACCGGCTCCGGCGGCGGCCACACCAGGGGCCAGTAGGAGGTGGACACGGAGACCCGCAGCCGGTGGCCGCGGGGGAACACCTGGCCCACGTGATTCATCCGCACCCTCACCCGGTAGCGGCGCCCGGGCTCCAGGGCTTCCGGCCGGTCGTGACCATGGCGGTGGGTCAGGTTCAGCAGACCATAGGTGATGCGGGTGGCCTGGCCGTCGGGCGCCACGTCAGACAGGCGCACGGCGATCATGGCCACCGGCCGGTCGGCGGAGACCTCGAGCTCCAGCTCCGGCGCGCCCAGGATCTCGAGTTCCGAGTCGAGGGGCGGGCTCTGATACACCAGCGCGCCGCCGTCTTCCTCACGCTGGTCGTAGGGCAGATCCGGCGCCGCGGAGTACGAGCACCATTTGCCGGCGAACAAGCCCACGGACAGGGGCGATTGCACCGCCGTCACCGGCTCGCCGTCGCCGGGCCGCGGAGCATGCTCCGCGCCCTGATCCGCTTCCAGCCGCAGCCCCGTGGGCCCGAGTGCCCACCGGGCCTCCCGGACGTTGGGGGACGGCCACTCCGGCTCGCCCACCCAGCGTCCCGGGCGCGCGGCGTAGAAGGTCGAAGGCGGTACGCTGTCCTGCATCCAGACCCGCAGCATGGGCTCCCGAGTGATGCCGGTGTCGCGGCCTTTCAGCCACTGATCCCACCAGCGCAACGCCTCCTGAAGGAAGCCGATGGCCGGCCCGGGAATGCCGAGGTGCGGATAGCGGTGGCCCCAGGGACCCACCAGGCCGCAGCGCGGCACGGTCAGGTGCGCCAGCATGCGGAAGACGGCGTTGGTATAGCCGTCGGCCCAGCCGCCCACCGCCATCACCGGACAGCGCACGGCCTGGTAGTCTTCCCGGACCGATCCGTGCTTCCAGTACGCGTCCCGGTACTGGTGCTCGAGCCAGGTATCGAGCCACTGCCCGCTGCCCTCCAGCCGCTCGAGCCACAGCGCCCGCCAACTATCCCCCACCACCTCGGGATCCGGCGGGGTGCTGTTCACCGAGAACATGGTGGTGGCTTCGGACAGGTTGTCCGACAGCAGGCAGCCGCCCATGTAGTGGATGTTGTCCAGGTACAGGTCGTCCGTGGAGCAGACGGTGATGATGGCCTTCAGGGGTGCCGGCCCGCAGGCCGCCACCTGCAGCGCGTTGAACCCGCCCCAGGAGATTCCCATCATGCCCACGTTGCCGTCGCACCAGGGCTGCCGGGCCAGCCACTCGATCACCGCCACCCCGTCCTGCAGCTCCTGCTCCCGGTACTGGTCCACCATCACCCCGTCGGAGTC
>JAWLCV010000185.1:0-3384 GCA_041686955.1 Pseudomonadales bacterium | reverse complement strand
GGTTGGTGAACTCGTTGTCGAAGTAGCGCAAGCCGCCGGTGATCTGCACCGTCGGCGTGACGTGCCAGGTGAGCTCGCCGTACGCGGCCAGGTCCTCGAAGGTCTCCTCGCGCCGGTAATCGAAATCCTTGTCGCCGGTCACCGCATCGGCGAACGCCGGCAGGAAGGTATCCCACCAGCGCTTGAAGCCGCGCAGGTAACTCTGCTGGGTGGAGAGCAGGTCCTGATCCTGATAATACAGCCCCACCACGTAATCGAAGCTGCCCTCGGTGTTCGACACCAGGCGCAGCTCCTGCACGAACGCCTCGTCACCGTAGCTGCGAACCGCGGAAGCCATGGGGCGCGGGTAGTTGTAGTAGAACGCCAGGAACCCGGCCTGAGCGTAGAACCCGGTGTTCTCGCTCACGCTGTCGCCTTCGTGGTCGTAGAAGGAGCTCGACGAGGTGAGGGTGGCGAATCCCAGGTCCAGCTCCATTTCCAGGGCCGTCAGCTCCACGTCCCGGCTGGACGGCTCGAGCTGAACCGAGCCGTTCTCGTAGTCGCGATAGCGGCGTCCGTAGCCGTCGGTGCCCGTGGTCTGCTGGCGGCGGCCGCCGATGTCGTCGGACTGCCGCTGATGCGAGAGCACCGCACTGAAGCGGTCGTTCGGCTCGAACTTCAGCGCCGCTCGCCCGTACCAGATGTCGACGTCGTCGGCGTCCTTCACCGAGCGATATTCGGCCGCGGGATCCAGCACCCCGTTCGGCGCCGCCGGCAGACCTTCGTCGTCCAGGCGATAAACGTTCACGTAGTCGGTGATGCCCGGGTAGTCCATCTGCCCGCCGAGAACACGCAACGCCAGAGTCTCGGAGAGGGGCACGTTCACCACGGTGTCCCAGGCCCAGCCGAGATCGTCGGTACCCTCCACGTTGCTGCCCGTGGCGCTGAACCGGGCGGCGAACCGCTCGGCATCCGGCTCGCGCATGATGTAACGTACCGTGCCGCCGAGAGACCCGGAACCGTACAGCGTTCCCTGGGGCCCGCGCAGCACCTCCACACGTTCGATGTCGCGGAGGACGAAGTTCGCGTACAGCGGCGTTTCGTTGACGTAGGTGGATACTGTGGGTACCGCGGAGAGCGAGTAATCGCCGAGGGCGGCGCCGTCCACATTGACGCCGCGAATCATGATGCCGTTGATGACCCCCGAGTTCCGATAGCCGCGGTCCACCACGGCCACCCCCGGAATCGCCCGCATGAGGTCGGCGTTGTCGACAATGCCGGCCGCTTCCAGCTCCGTGCCGCTGACCGCCGAAATGTTGTACGGCACGTCGTGCACCGTGGTCTCGCGGCGCGTGGCGGTAACTATCACTTCCTCGATCACCCGCCCGCTACGGGCCGCGGTGTCCGGCGCCACGGCGGCGTGGGCGGACCCCTGGGCCATCACGTTGGCCAGCGCCACCATGGCAGTCAGGGGCTTGAGCTTGAAGGGCCCGTCTAGGTTCATGGTTCTTCACCCTCTTCGGTTGCTCGGACAACGGCGCCTGAGCACGCTACTTCAGGCGGCGCCCGGTCAGTAGGTCCAGTTCGCCGCTACGGTTGAGTCCAGTCGGCGGTCACGGCTCGCGCCCGCTCCGCTCCGGGCGCTCGAGGGACCCCAGCGACTCGAGGTAAGGCGAGCGGCGTTGCTCCGGCGAATACGGCGGAAACTCCACCGTGCTGTCCCGAAAACTCTTCAGCGGCTGGCCGAGGCCGTGCCAGCCCTCCCGCCGCGCCATGCGCACCGGGTCCAGGTCGAGACGAAGCGGGAACACCTCGCGCCCCGTGCCGGCCAGATGCACCACCTCGCCGCCGGGCCCGGCGACGATGGAGCGGCCGTTGCCGAACCGGCCGGCGACGTTGACGTCGACGAAGTAGCACTGGTGACAGCCGGCGGAGGCGCGGGCGATGGCGAGCTCGAGGTCCCGGTCGATGGTGTTGGTCATGGTCGGATGCAGAATCACCTCCGCCCCCATCCACGCCAGGGTGCGGGTGGTCTCGGGAAACCAGCCGTCGTAGCAGGTGGAGACGCCGAATCGGCCCACGTCGGGAACGTCGAAGACGACGAACTCGCTGCCGGGCGTGACGCCGCGCTCGTAGGGACGAAACGGGAACAGCTTGCGGTAACGGGCGATCACGGCGCCATCCGGATCGATCACCGGAGCCGTGTTGTAGACGTGCTCCCCGGCGCGCTCGTACAGGCTGCCCGGCAGCAGCCAGATGCCGTGGCGCCGCGCGCTCTCGCGGAACGCGTCCTCGGCCGGACCCGGAAGGGGCTGCGCCCGCCCGGGGTCCGGGCCGGGCACGGCCAACTCACCGAGCAGCACCATCTGCACCCAGGGAAAACGCCGCAGCAGCGCGTCGATTTCCTCCAGGCACAGATCGAGATTGTCGTAGTCGGTCAGCTCGAGTTGCAGACAGGCTATGGCGAGTTGGGTCAACGGCTCGGCCTCCCGCGGGCCGGCCCGCCCCCACGGCGGCCCCTCGGACCCGGCCGGGCCAATCTACCCAGGCTCTTCCGTCAAGCGTAGGTCCAGTGGCGCGCTGCGGTTGGGACCAGTGCGGTCATCGCGCGACCGCTCGCTGCAGAACCGCGCTGTCGACCAGCACCCTGCGCGAGTTGAACCACTTGATGTGATCGCCATCGATCACGGTGTAGAACCCGGCCCGCTCGCCCCACGACCACGTCCGCCACTGCCGGAACCAGAGCTCTCCCTCCACCCACCAGCGGCCGCTGTCGCAGTCCTCGTCCTGATGGCCCGCCTTCCCCACCATGCGCCCGTCGGGCATGAGATCGATGGTGCAGGGGTCGCCGTAAATGGTGCGGTGCAGCAGTCGAGCGCCGGACAGTGCGCACTTCAGAGCGTCTCCGGTGAGCCACTCGCCCCCAGCGTCCTCCAGGCGTACCGGAGCCTCCGGTCCCGCCTCGCGGATCAGGGCCGCCAACCGTGCCACCCCCGGCCGGATCATGTCCAGCGGCAGGTTGGTGATGCCCATGCGGAAACAGTTGCGCGGAGCTGCATCGTCTCCCGCGTAGTAGTGGCCCACCGGCTCGATGAGGATGCCGCGCCGGGCAGCTTCCTCTGCGAGGGCCCCCACGTCGAGCCCTTCGCTCCCCCGCACCCAGTACGCGGTGCCGCCCTTCGCCGGAGTGGAAACGATGGCCGTGGGCAGGTAGTGGTTCAGGGCGTCGCGCAGCTCGAGCCAGCGCTGCCGGAAGGTCTCACGCGCCCGCCGCAGCAGGCTGTCGTAATGGCCGAGAGACAGGAAGAAGGCGGCGGTGCGCTGATCGTTCAGCGGCGCGTAGCGCAGCATCAGGCGCCGCAGCGCCCGCAGCTCGCGGATCACCTCCCGATTCGCCACCACGAA
>JAWLCV010000184.1:0-3429 GCA_041686955.1 Pseudomonadales bacterium | reverse complement strand
ATAGTCACCTTTAGGGTCGATCGCATCCCCAGAAAAGGAGCGAACCATGACCCGTCCCCATGCCATGACCGACGAGGAGTTCCTTGCCGCCTTCCTCGACTGCACCATCCCGCCGGAGGCGTTCGACCATCGCGGCCATGTGCGTGTCGCCTGGTTGCTGTTGCAGCGGTATCCCCTGGCGGAGGCCGTGGAGCGGATCTGTGACGGGATCGCCCGGCTGGCCGCGCACCTGGGCGCGCCGGAGAAGTACAACCGCACCCTCTCCGAGGCGCTGGTGCGATTGATGGCGCACGGCGGCGCCGGCGCGCCTGCGCTCTCCTGGGAGGAGTTCGTGAACGCCAACGATTTGCTGATGGCGAATTTCCGCGATCTGCTGGCGCGACACTACTCGGAGGAGCGGCTGGCGGCGCCCGAGGCGCGCGAGCGTTTTCTGGCGCCCGATCGGCTGCCCCTGCCGTCGTGCGCCGGGTGAGCGAGAACAGACTCACGCTGGGGCAGCTCACGCGGGCCACGGGCCTGGCGCGTTCTTCGCTGCTGCATTACGAGTCGCTGGGCTTGCTGGTTCCCGCCGGGCGCAGCGCCGCAGGCTATCGCCTTTACGGCGAGGCGGAGCTGGAACGCCTGCGCGCCATCCGGCGCTTCCGCGACGCGGGCCTGTCACTCGCCGCCATCCGCGACCTGCTGGATCCCCGTAAGGCGCCGAGTACGGGCGAGATGGCGCAGTCGGCGGAACTCCTCGAATCCCGGCTCCTCGACCTGTGCCGTGACGTGGAGCGCCTGCGCGGACAGCAACGGCTGCTGGCGCGGCTGCTGGCCAGCGCCGAGTTTCGCGCGGGACCATCCTGCCGGAGCAAAGCCGATTGGGTGGAACTGCTGCGTCGCGCCGGCTTCAACGAAGAAGACATGCTGCAATGGCATACCGACTTCGAGGCGGACTCCCCGGCCGAACACGCAACCTTCCTCCGATCGCTGGGCCTGGCGCCGGACGAGGTGGCCGCGATCCGCCAGCAGTCGAAGCCCAGGAAGGCGTAGTAGAAGGCGCCGGCGCCTTTGGCATCAGTCGGCTTCGATCGGCTTGCCGCGGCTGCTCCAGGCGCTGAACCCGCCCAGCACGTTGAACACGGGATCGCGCCCCGCCTGCCGGAGCAGGCTGGTGGCGACGGAGGAGCGGTAACCGCTGCCGCAATAGACGGCGATGGGCCGGTCGCGAGGAACTTCGTCGACGCGATCCGGCAATTCGCCGCCGGGAATGTGGTGAGCATTGGGTACGTGGCCGTCGTGCCACTCCCCGGGCTGGCGCACGTCGAGCACGAACAGCGACTTGTCGGAATGCATCCGCGCTTCGAGCTCGGCCACGCTCCATTGCTGCACATGGGCGAGCGGCTTGCCGCTCACCCGCCATGCGGGGATTCCGCCGGCCAGCCAGCCGAGCGGCAGGTCGTAGCCGATGCGCAGCAGCTGCCAGCACGCCTCCCAGAGATCGCTCGGATCCTCGAGCACGAGAATCACGGACGTGTCCGGCGGCACGATGGTGCCCGCCCAGGTGGCGAACGACGTGCCGAGCCCGACGTTGAGCGCGCCGGGCACATGACCGCCACCGAACGCTTCGGGCTGGCGGCAATCGAGCACCAGCGCGCCGTCCTTGACGTGTCGCTCGACGGCGTCCGGGCGCAGCGCCGCAGGCTCCGCCAGCACGCCGAGCGGTGCCGGGCCTTCCTGGTTCTGCCCCCGCATCCGCTTCCAGTAGGGCGGGACCGTGGGTAGCCGATCGAGGTTGAGGCATTCACGTTCGAATTCGGCTTCATCGACGATGCAGCGCAGCAGCTTGTTGAGTCGGCGCTCGTACCCGATGGTGGTGAAGAGCATGCTGCCTATGTTGCCTCCGCACAAAGACCCGGCGACGTGCGTCGGGAAGACCATGACATGGTCCGGCAGGGGCAGAATCTTCTCCTTGAGCGTCGCGGCGAGATCCTGGGCGCCGCGCCGGGTGGACTCCGGGCTGCCGAGCAGATCGGGGCGGGCGACGTCGTCGACCAGCAGCGCGCCGCCCGAGAGCAGCATGGTCGGCTCCTCGCCGCGCGACAGGTCCCGAACCAGAAAACTGATGTGCTCCGGGGTGTGTCCGGGTGTGTGCATCACTTCCAGGTCCACCTCCCCCAACCGCAGGTGGTCGCGGTCGTCGAGTTTGCGGGCCTGGTAGCCGATCTCGGCGCGCGCGCTGGCGATGAGCTCCACGGGACTTCGGCCCTGCAGCTCGGTGATTCCGGTGAGATAGTCGTTGTGCTGATGCGTATCGGCAGCGTAGCGGATGGTGAGTCCCTGCTCCCGGGCGTGGGCATAGTAGTCGTCCACGTCGCGGCGGACGTCGATGGTGATCGCCTCGCCGGTCTGCTCCGAGCCGATCAGGTAGGAAGCGTGGCCCAGGCTCGGCAGGAAGAACTGTTTGAAGAGCATGCTGCCTCCATCGTCAGTCGGCGTGGTCGTCGCCGATGGATCATCAGGCAAGGCGCATGCCACTGCGCGGGCAGGTTTTGGGGCGGATCTACCTCAGCAACAGGAGCGCGCCCACGGCAATCAGAACGATTGCCCCGAGTCGCTGAAGCGCAGACCGCAGGCGTGGTGGCACGGCCGATGCTGAACGCGCGCCCATGTAGGCCCAGGCGAGCTTTGCGCCGCCCACCGACACGGCGATGATGGCAACCAGGACCATCAGGTCCGGCGGCGTCGCGAGCTCCAGGTCGATGAAGGCGGGGAGCAGCGCCAGATAGAAGGCGATGGCCTTGAGGTCCGCGAGGGTGAGAAGAAGCCCTGCGGCGAAGCTCGAGGCGGCGGAGACCCCGGCGACCGTCGGTTGCTCGGTTCCAGCGGGCTGGCGCATCAGCAGGGTGCGAGCCCCGAGCCAGAGCAGGAAGCCGCCGCCGAGGTATCGCACGGCAAGGTCGACGTGCTCGAACAGCACCGTTCCGGCGGTGAGGCCGAGCACGGCCGCGCAGAGCAGTGCCACATCGCCGGCGACCACCCCGGCTGCCGTATACGCCCCATGGACGAGGCCGAGGGTTGAGCTCCGCGAGGCTACGAGAATCGAGCTGAGGCTCGGCCCCAGCGCCACGACGAAGCCCGTGCCGAGCAGGGCGGCCGCGGCAATGACGGTGAGGCCGGAGTTCGCGATGACGACGTCGTTGTCCACCGGGGCGAGTGTAACCGACGTGGCCGACTGCGGCGGGTGCGCCAGCGGGGATCGCGTTGCAACCCCCGCTGGCGGTGGCGATCACACGTCGAATCGATCCAGCATCATCACCTTCGTCCAGGCGTCGACGAAATCCTGCACGAACTTCTCGGCGCCGTCCGCGGACGCGTAGACTTCGGCGATGGCGCGCAGCTCGGAGTGCGAGCCGAAGATCAGGTCGACGGGTGTGGCCGTCCACTTGA
>JAWLCV010000183.1:0-3447 GCA_041686955.1 Pseudomonadales bacterium | reverse complement strand
CTGCCCCTGGAAGCGGCGCTGCTGCTGAACTTCTGGCTGGTGTTCAACGCCATGTTCCAGCACGCGAACATCCGTACGCCGCGCTGGCTGGGCTACCTCATTCAGCGTCCGGAAAGCCACGCCCTGCACCATGCCCGCGGTGTGCACCGCTACAACTACGCGGACCTGCCCCTCATCGACATGCTCTTCGGCACGTTCGAGAACCCGGCGGTCCAGGATGCTCCGGTGGGTTTCTACCCGGGGGCCTCGTCGCGCTGGTTCGAGATGGCCGTGGGCCAGGACGTCAGCGAGCCGCCCCGCGAGCCGGCTCGCCAGCCGGCACAGCCGCTCTCCCCCGGGCGCGGCAACATGGACCAGGCGGAGGCAGCGTGATGAACCTGGCCACACACGACGCGAGCTGCCGGGACGAGGAATCCCGGCAGCACTACGCCCGGGCGCTTCGGTCGCTCCAGACCTATCTGGGGGACCCGGTGGAGCACGTCGACCTGGCTCTCGCGGCCGCGCCGGACTTCGTCTCGGGTTACCTGTTCCGCGCCGTAGCCCTCCTGCTCACCACCGAGCGGCGCTTCGTCAAGCCCGCGCGGGCGAGCCTGGAGGCAGCCGAATCCCTGGTGGGTCGGGCGGATTCCCGGGAAAAGGGATTGATCCACGCGACCCGAGCTCTGGCCGACGGCGACTGGGACACGGCCTGCCGGCGCTTCGACCGGGTGCTCGCCGAGCACCCGACGGACCTGTTCACCCTGCAGGCGGCCCATCTCGTGGACTTCCTGCGGGGTGACGCGCTCAACCTGCGCAACCGCATTGCCAGGGTGCTGCCGCGCTGGAGCCCCGCCATGCCGGGCTACTCCTTCCTCCTCGGCATGTACGCCTTCGGTCTCGAGGAGTGCAACCAGTATCCGGAAGCCGAGGACGCGGGCCGCCGGGCCCTGGAGATGGATCCCCAGGACGCCTGGGCGGTGCACGCGGTGGCCCACGTCATGGAGATGCAGGGTCGAGTGACCGAGGGCATCGAATGGCTGGAGCGGCGCCAGGAGGACTGGTCCCCGAGCGTCGGTCCCGCCAATGCCTTCGCCTACCACAACTGGTGGCATCTGGCGCTCTTTCACCTGGACCGGGGCGATGCCTGCCGGGCGCTGACCATTCTCGACGAGCGAATCGTGCCCGGTGCCGCGGACGTCTCCATGGCGCTGCTCGACGTCACCGCCCTGCTCTGGCGCCTGGTGCTGCTGGACGTGCAGGTGGACGGCTCCTTCGAGGCCGTGGCGGCCGCCTGGCGGGCCAAGCAGGCTGAGGAAGCCGGTTACTACGCCTTCAACGACTTCCACGCCGCCCTCGCCTTCGCCGGCGCCGGTGATCTCGACGATCTGGCCCGGGTCAGAACGGCCATGGAGCGGGCGGCCCGGGAGGGGGATCCGAGCAATCGGGTCATGTCCGCCGCCGTGGGCCTGCCCCTCATCGACGCCCTGACGGACTACGCCGCCGGCCGCTTCGCCCGGGCCTCGACGACCCTGGCCGAGGTGCGCGACATCGCCAGCCGCTTCGGCGGCAGCCACGCCCAGCGCGATCTGCTGACCCTGTTGCTCATCGACGCCGCCCGCCGCGCCGGCCAGCCGAACCTGGCCCGCCATTACCTGAACGAGCGCCTGGCGGCGAAGCCGGCGAGTGGGTTGGGGTGGCGAATGATGGAAAGGATTTAGCGTGGTCGCTGTCCGCTCTCCGCCGTCCGCTGGAGACGGATTGCCAGAATCTCGCGAAGTCCCTCTTGCGGATAGCGGACGGCGGACAGCGGACAGCGGTTAGCGAATCTGGCCCAACTATTGCGAGCATTCCATCGACTACGGCGATCGCGCGGAGGTTGTCATGCGCACGATGAGCGGGCTGGTGCTGGCGCTGCTGCTCGCAGCGGCGCCATTGGGCGTGGCTCAACAGGCCGGTGAGGTGGATCGCGAGCTGCTGGTGCGGTTCTCCCGTGCCTACGGCATGGCGAGCGGGACCCTGGAGCAGCACGAGCCCGGGTCGCTTTCGGCGGCCGATCGGGACGCCAAGCTCAGTAATCCGGCCGCGCTGGATCGCGGGCTGCGTCAGGAGATCGATCGCATCATCGACCTCAACGGTCTCGAACGCCGCGAGTGGCAGCAGATGCTGGCAAGGATGGACGTCGACGCGGAACTGCGCCAGCGGGTGGATTCCCTCTCGACCCCCTTCAGAACCCAGTGACCGGAACCGATGGCGGCGGCGCCCGGGACTTGATGGTGGCGCCGTGCGTTCCCATGAGTTTTCATGGATCTCGGGCACCGACCGTGCATGAACAATCCGGGCTCCCGCAGATCGCGGAGCCGGCAGCGTGGAGGCTAGCATGAGTGAGGTTCGAATCGGCTTGATGGGCTTCGGCCGCGTCGGGCGGCAGCTGTTCGGGCTGGCCCAGGAGGACCAGCGCTTCGACGTGGTGGCCATCTCCGACATCGGCCAGCCGAAAATTCTGCATCACCTCTATACCAAGACCATGGGCCGGGACGACGGGGTCCGGCTGGAGAACAACTACCTGGTGAGCGAGCGCGGCCGCACCCGGCTGCTGCCCGCGGACCGTCCCACGGAGGTTCCCTGGGACGTCTTCGGCGCCGACATCGTGGTGGATGCCACGGGCCGCTTTCGTACCGCCGACGACCTGAAACCCCACCTGGACAACGGCGCCCGGCGGGTCATCAGCTCGGTGCTGCCGAACGACGGCGTCGACCGGATCGTGCTGTACGGGGTGAACCACGACGATGCCCGGGAAGAAGACGCCATCGTCTCCGCCGGCTCGGCCACCACCACTGCGGCGGCGCTGGCGCTGAAGATCCTGTCGGAGGCGTACCGCATCGAGCAGGCGTCCATCACCTCGGTCCACGAGTACACCAGCGATCAGAGCCTGCAGGACTACGCGGGCCCGGACTACCGGCGCAGCCGGTCCGGAGCCAAGAACATCATCCCCAACGACACCCCGGCGCGGATCTGGGTGCAGCGGGTGCTGCCAGAACTCGAAGGCAGAATCTCCGGCTACGCGCTCAACGTGCCGGTGCAGGTGGGCTCCATGCTCGATCTGACGGTGGCCCTGGCCGAGCCGGGGGTGGACGCCGAGGCAGTGAACGAGTTGTTCCGGACCGCGGCGCGAGCGCAGCCGGAGATCGTGGGGGTGACGCAGGATCCCATCGTCTCCTCCGACGTGAAAGGCTCCCGCCAGTCGCTGCTGGTGGACCTGCAGGGAACCCTCAGGGCGGGTGAGCGCCTGGTCAAGATCATCGGCTGGCACGAAACGCTCGGCCATGCGCGGCGCATCCTGGACCTGGCGGGTCTGTACGCCGACCTGGACCATGCACGACAGCGGGAGGCTTCGTAATGCGAGTGGCAATCAACGGCTTCGGGCGCATCGGCCGCGCGGTGTTCCGCATCGCCGAGACCCGCGACGAC
>JAWLCV010000182.1:0-3484 GCA_041686955.1 Pseudomonadales bacterium | reverse complement strand
CTGCGAGTAATACAGCGAATGGTAGGCAGAAAGTCCCTCGAGCTTCTCCTGCATGGCGTCATCCAGGGCATCCCAGGCCGCGCGCATGTCGGCGAACTCGGTCTCGCCGTCTTCCGGCGGCACCACCACGGCCGAGAGCATGGCCGCCTTCGAGGCGAGCGGCATGTAGGTGCTGTCGGTGTGCCAGCCCTCGTTGCCTTTGAGTATCCGGTATTGCTCGTCCGCCTCGGTGGCGAGCGTGCCGTCCGGCTTGAGGTTGGCGATGGGGAAGGTCGGCGTCTCGGCCTTCGGTGAGAGCTGCTCGAGCGCGCCGAAGCGGCCCGCGAACCGCGCCTGGGCTTCGGCATCGAGATCTTGCCCGGGAAACACCAGCACGGCGTACTCGAGGAAGGCCGTATGGATTTCCCGCCAGGTAGCGTTGTCCAGATCGGCCAGATCGATGTCGGTGACGACGGCGCCGAGGGTGGCGTCGATGGGCTCGATGGTGATGGCCATGACTCGATCTTACGCCTGGCCGCAGTCGAAGACGACGGGCAGGGCTACATTGCGGTGGAGGATGCTGGTACGGTTTCGCTTCCCGCTCGCCGTTACGTCGAGCCGTCAAGGAGAGAAGCTTGAAGCGCCAGATCGAGATCGACGCCCTGGAGACCGTGCGTTACGAGGAGCCGGAGCCGCGCATCGCCAAAATCGTGCTGAATCGCCCGGAGCGCGCGAACGCCCAGAACCGGCAGCTCCTCTACGAGCTGAACGCGGCGCTGGATCACGCCGCCCGCCACGAAGAGGTGCGGGTCATCATCCTCGCCGCCGAAGGCAAGCACTTCTCCTCGGGCCACGATGCGCCCGGCGACTGGGCCCTGGAGGACGTGCACCTGGGCACGTGGGGCGGCTATCGGCAGCCCGGCGTCGAAGGCCACTGGGCCATGGAAGAGGAGCAGTTCTTCGGCCTGTGCTGGCGCTGGCGCAACATTCCCAAGCCCACCATCGTGCAGGTGCACGGCAAGGTGATCGCCGGCGGTCTGATGCTGGTTTGGCCCTTCGACATCGTCATCGCCAGCGAGGACGCGACGTTCCAGGATCCGGTGGTGGCCTTCGGCGTCAATGGCGTGGAGTACTTCGGCCACCCCTGGGAGTTCGGCGTGCGCAAGGCCAAGGAGCTGCTGTTCACCGGGCGGGCCATTACGGCCGAGGTGGCCAGGGAGCTCGGCATGGTCAACCGCGTGGTGCCGCGGGAGCAGCTCGAAACCGAGACCCTCGAGCTCGCCCGGGAAATCGCCTGTCAGCCCCTGCTGGGCCTGAAGGCCGCCAAGGAGAGCGTGAACCAGATGCAGAACGAGCAGGGCCTGTACAACTCCCTGCGCCACGGCATGGCCATGCAGCAGCTCTCCCACGCGCACAACCGCATCGTGCACGGCATCCCGGTGGAGCCGGAGGGGGCGAAGGCGGTGCGAGAGGCGGCGAAGAAGCCGCCGCTCACCCAGTAGTCGGCGCTCCGCTCAACTCCGCGCGCGCAGCGCGATGATGCAGCCGCCGGTCGACCGAGCTCGGCCCACCGCCGGACTTCTCAGGCAATGCGCTTATCGAACTGCTGAACCACCACCTCAGGAATTCTCGAATTGCGCCTGGCATGCTCGATGGTGATGGAAACGACGTTGCCGTCGGCGTCCAGGTCCAGGTAGACGTCCTCGTTGACCTCGCGGGTTTGGGCAATGGGTGCGTCGACAAGCTCGAGAAGTGCGGTATCGGTGTCTCTGAAGTACTTCACCTTCATGGCTCGAAGTCTCGGTCGAAGAACGCGTTGTGTACCGTTTCGCCGTCGGATAGCAGGATCACTCTAAGGTACTTCCCCTCCGATTCGATGTACACCCACCGGCGTATCCGCCCCCAATCTGTGAGTCGTTTGCCCCCTCGCCAATCACGAGCCCGACTAAATCGACGGCAGAAAGGCCCGGGCGTCGTTGGCTCCTCAACTCCGCGCGCGCAACGCAATGTAGCCGCCGGCGATGATGGCCCCGCCCCCTGCCACCGCGGAGAGGTTCGGCACTTCGCCGAACAACGCGTACGCAGCGAGCGCCGCCCAGACGAGATTGGTGTACTCGAGCGGCGCGATGGCGCCGGCGGGCGCGTAGCGATAGGCAGCGACGATGCTGAAGTGAATGGCGCCGCCGCAGCAGCCGGCCACGAGAAACCACAGCCAGTCGTGCGGTGCGGGCGGCACCCAGTGATTCACCGTGAGCAGCGCGGCCAGCAGTCCGCTGACCGGCATGGTGTAGAACAGCATCACGGCGGGCGACTCACGGGTGGCGAGCTGGCGGTTGGAGAGGGAGAGCAGCGCCCAGCACAGCGCTGAGCCGAGCACCGCGAGCGCACCCAGCGCCGGCCCGGAGAGCGGCTCGCCGAGATCGATTCGCGGCGCCCCGGGCCCGAGCATCAACAGCACCCCGCTGGCCGCCACCCCGACGCCGAGCCATCGGGTAGGGCCGATGTGCTCGCCGAGCACCGGCCGCGCCAGCAGCACGATGAGAACCGGACCGATGTAGGCGAGCAGCACCGCGGTCAGCAGGGGCAACTGCGAGAGCGAGTAGAAGAAGCCGAAATTGGCGCCGGCGGCCAGCATGCCCCGGTAGGACTGCCAGCCCCAATGGGGGCGCAGCAGCGAGCGAACCCCGCCCTGAAAGTGGCAGAACGCGAGAACCAGGGGAATCGACAGCACGATCCGCAGCAGCACGATCTGCGCGGTACCGTAGGACCCGGCCAGGGCCTTGACCGCGACGTCGACGCACGCCGCCATGAGCATGGCCAGGCACATGAATGCTGCGCCCATGGTCGGGCGGTCGGTGGTGTCGTTCGACATCGATGGCTATCCGGGCGGCTCGTGAGCGGTCGTGCGGCAGGTGCCGCCCGGCAATGTGGGCCAAGCGCGTGCTGCCCGCAACCCCCTTTACAGCCGGCTCTTCAGCTCGGCAAAGGCTTCATCGGGGTCCTCCGTGAAGAGGGGATCCCCGCGTTCGGGAAGTCGGGAGGCGATGACCTGCCAGTCCTGATCGCTCAGCACCCGCTCCATCATCGGAAAGAGCCGGCCATCCTCCGCCTGCAGGTGCTTGCGTGACAGGCTGAGATATGAGCTCAGCGCGTCGCGGATGCTGTCGATGGGGACTGCCTGGTCGTTGGCAACCATATCGAACAGCACCGAGAGGCGCCCGGTGTCCTGCTCCAGGGCATGGTGCTGGTCGCGGATGAACTCGATGACAGCGGCGTCGCCAAGCCCCCGTTCCGCCATGTAGCCGATCACCGCCTCTTCCAGCGGGTGGTGGTAGACCTTCGGGTAATCGTCGAGGTAGGCGATGATGTCCAGGATCAGCAGAAGATCCGGCTCCCGTTCTGAATCGGGTCGATAACGCTCGACCTGGCCCTCCAGCATATCGAACAGTCGACCCAGGTTCCGGTGGTCCCGGTGCAGTCTTTCCATCAACTCGTGCATCGAAGC
>JAWLCV010000181.1:0-3510 GCA_041686955.1 Pseudomonadales bacterium | reverse complement strand
ACCTTGCCCTTTCCTTCGTCGCCCCACTGGGTGCCGATCACGACGACGTTGCGTCCCATGAATACTCTCTTGGCTAAAGCGGCCGGACGGCCCAGACGCCGTCGGCCTGAATGAGGGTTCGATCGCAGCGCGGCGGCGGCCGATCGTCCGCGGACACGGCTGAGACCACGATTTCGCCGGCCGCCCGCAACGCCTCCACGGTACGTTGCAGCCCCTGCCGGGCCTGTGCCTCGTCCAGCCACGGCGCCCACACCGCAGGCTCTCCCTCGGTCGGTTGGTCCACGAGCTGTTTCAGGCTGACGTCGAAGCCGGTGGCGGGCCGGGCCCGGCCGAAAGCGGCGCCGATGCCGTCGTAGCGGCCGCCGCGGGCCAGCGCGCTGCCGCGGTCGGCCTGGTAGGCGGAGAAGACCGGGCCGTTGTGATAACCGTAGCCCGCGAGCTCCGCCAGGTCGAAGCGCAGCTCCACGGCGGGGCAGCGGGCCGCCACCAATTCCACCAGGCGCTCCAGGGCATCCAGGGCGCGGGCCACCGCCGGCGGCGCGCCGGCCAGCGCCTGACGGGCCTCGCCGAGCACGCCGTGGCGGCCCATGAGGGTCGGCAGCCGGACCAGCCGATCGGCACCCGGGCGATTTCCCAGAAGCTCGGCGATGTCGGTCTCCGATTTCGACTGCACCGCCGAGAACAGGGCCTGCTCCGTCTCGCCGTCCAGACCCAGCGACGCCGTCAACCCCTGATAGATTCCCACGTGGCCCAGCACCAGCACGGGTGCGCCGATGGCGGCCGCGCGCAGCACGTCCACCAGCAGCGCGATGACCTCCGCATCCGCGGCCAGCGACTCGGAGCCGAAGATCTCGGCGCCGGCCTTGAGCGGCACCCGGGTGTCGAACACCGCCGCGGGATTGGCGTGAACCACGTAACCGGCGTAGCACAGCCGCTGCACGCCCTCCGCCGGGCGGCTGTGCGCATCGATGCGGGCCGCCTGGGAGGTCATGTCCGCCCGCACTCCCAGCATGCGGCCGCTGCGCTGATCCACGACCTTGAGGGTCTGAAGGTCCATGTCGTTGCCGGTGCCCACCAGCAGCGCATCCAGGTACTCGATGATCGGCGGATCCACGTACTCGAAGCCCCAGCCCCGGAACACGTCCAGGACACGGCGGCGCACCTGGTCGAGCTGCCAGGCCGCCGGCGGCAGCAGCTCGTCCACGCCCTCGGGCAGGCGCCAGTGAAGTCGGCCGCTCACGTCAATGCACCAGATAGAGAAGCAGGGTACCCGCCAGCATGCTGCCCAGGCCCACCAGCCGGAGGGTGGTGTCGTCCACCTGCGCCATGGTCAGCGCCATCCGGCGCCAGCGCCGCGGCGACAGAAACGGCACGATGCCCTCGATCACCAGCACGAGGCACAAGGCTGTACCCAGGTCTCTCCACACGCTTGGCTCCAACGGGTCACGGACCCCGGTCAGGGTTTCCGACCGAGGAACTTGAAGAACTCGCTGTTGGGATCGAGCACCAGGAGATCGCTCTTGTCCTTGAATACGTTGGTGTACGCGTTGATGCTGCGGTAGAACTCGTAGAACTCGGGGTCCTGGTTGAAGGCGGCCGCGTAGATCTGCGCCGCCCGGGCATCGCCGTCACCGCGAATCTGCTCGGCCTGCCGGTAGGCTTCGGCCTCGATCACCACCGTCTGCCGCTCGGCGTCCGCACGGATGCCGAGGGCCAGCTCCCGGCCCGTGGCCCGATACTGCCGCGCCTCGATCTGCCGCTCCGACACCATCCGGTCGTACACGGCGGTGGAGACCTCCGAAGGCAGATCGATGCGCTTCACCCGCACATCGATGACCTCGATGCCGGCGGCGCGGGCCATCACCCGGTTGAGCTGATCGGTGAGCGCGTCCATGAGCTCGTCGCGCTGGCCGGAGACCACCTCGTGCATGTCGCGGCGGCTGATCTCGTTGCGCAGCCCCTCGTTGATACGCTCCTGGAGAATGCGTTCGCCGATCCGCTCGTCGAACCTGGTCGCCTCGTAATAGCGAAGCACGTCGCTGATCCGCCACTTGGCGAAGGCGTCCACGATCAGCGGCTTCTTCTCCAGGGTGAAGTAGGTCTCGGCGGTGGAATCCAGGGTCAACACCCGGCCGTCCGCCTTCTGCACCGCGTCGGCCACGGGAACCTTGAAGTGCAGCCCCGGGGCCACGTCCGCCTCGCTGACGGCGCCGAAGCGCAGCAGGATCGCCCGCTGCGTCTCGTGCACCGTGTAGACGCTGCCGAGCAGCAGGGTCACGGCCACCACGGCGAGGACGATGAGGATGAAGTTGCGCAGATTCATGACGATCCTCGTGTTAGCGCGTATCCCGGGCACGGTTTGCGGCGATCCGCTCGTTCAGCTCCTGAACGATGGCGTCGGTGATGCTGCGGACGTCTTCCTGATTCACCGGCGCCGTGGCGGCGGCGGCCTGCTGGGTGATCCGGTCGAGCGGCAGGTACATGATGTTGTTGCCGCCCTCCACCGCGACCATGATCTTGGTGCTGTTGCTCAGCATGGTCTCCATGGCATCGATGTAGAGCCGGTTGCGGGTCACGTCCGCCGCCTGCTGGTATTCGGCCAGCAACTTGGTGAAGCGCGCGGCTTGGCCCTCGGCCCGCGCCACCACCCGGTCGCGGTAGGCATTGGCCCCCTCGATGATCTGCTGGGCTTCACCGCGGGCCTCCGGGATGATGCTCTCGGCGTACGCGTTGGCCTCGTTGATGTAGCGCTGCTCGTCCTCCTTGGCCTTCTGCACGTCGTTGAAGGCGTCGGCCACCTGGCTCGGCGGCGCGCTGCGGTCGATGTTCACCTTGTCGAGGCGGATTCCGGTGCCGTAGTTGTCCAGGTAGGCCTGCAGCCGCTCCTGCACCTCCACGCCGATGGCCTCGCGGCCGGCGGTGATGACGTCGTCCATCACGGAGCCGCCCACCACGTGGCGCAGCGCGCTCTCGGTAGCCTGGGTCAGGCTGGCCCGCGGCGAGCGAACGTTGACGAGGAAGGCCACCGGGTCGTGCACCACGTACTGCACCGTGAGCGCCACGTCGACGATGTTCTCGTCCTCGGTGAGCATCAGCGCCTGGTGGCTGTGCGAGTTCACCCGGGTGACGTTGACCTTCTCCACCACATCCACCAGAGGCGGGTTCCAGTGCAGGCCCGGCATCACCACGTTCTCGCGCACGGCGCCGAAGCGGAACACCACCCCGCGCTCGCCCTGGTCGATCTGGTACAGGCCCATGGCCAGATAGCCCAGCACCACCACCACCAGGATGAGCCCGAACATGCGCAGGTTCAGCCCGGAGGAGCTGCCGCCGCCTCCGCCGCCGAAAATGCCAGCGAGCTGCGCCTGCAGCTTCTTGAAGGCTTCATCGAGATCGGGAGGACCCTGGTCGCCCCGGTTTCCCCACGGGTCTTTGCCGCCGCCGGGCTCGTTCCAGGCCATTAATCACGCTCCATCAACTGCTCGTCGAGTACTGCTGCAAGTGGGTTTT
>JAWLCV010000180.1:0-3555 GCA_041686955.1 Pseudomonadales bacterium | reverse complement strand
TACGCGATCTGGCGCCGGTAGGCCTCGCGATCCAGCCGGAACTGCTCGTCCAGAGGCCGGGTCTCTGCCGCCCGGTCGAACATCAAGGCCGGTTCCACCGCAGCGCGCACTCGGCCACCCGGCGCCCCAGCCGGCGGGCGGTCTCCAGGTCCGCCTCGGGCGGGCACACGTCGGGACCTTCGTCGATGTTGGACTGGGCCATGGCGCCGAGGGATGCGCCCAGGCGGTTCACGTCCTCGACGCTGCCGGCGGAGCTGTTGTTGCCGGGCAGCAGGTTCAGGTTGACCCAGAGCATGCCGTGCTGGGCGGCCAGGGTGAGGAAGCCGATCAGGGTGTTCTGCTTGTCGCCGTTCTGGGACCCCGAGTTGGTGAAGCCGGCGGCGAGCTTGTCGGCCCAGCGCTGCTCGAGCCAGCGCCCCGAGGTGGCCTCCATGAAGCGCTTCATCTCGGCGGAGCCGCCGCCCATGTAGGTCGGGCTGCCGAAGACGATGGCCGCGGCTTCATCGAGCTCCTTCCAGGCGGCTGCATCGGCGTCCCGCAGCTCATCCACGGGAAGCTCCACGCACGTCACGCCCGTCACCTGGCGCACGCCTTCGGCCACCGCCGCGGCCTGGCGGCCGGTGTGACCGTAGCCGCTGTGAAAGACGATGCAGACCTTCGACTCCGCCATCTTCGACGTCACCGGTGGTACGCGGTGTTGTTGGGGGTGTGGTCGCCGGCCAGCCACTGCTCGAGCTCCTGGTGCGCCTTGGGCAGCCGCTCCCGGTTGATCTGCTCGACGTTCGGGTCGTCCACGGTGAACTCCACCAGCAGGCCGGAGGGGTCGAACACGTACAGCGAGTAGCAGTAGCCGTGGTTGAGAATGTAGGTTTCCGGCTCGGCATAGCCCGCCGCTGCGAGGCGGTCGCGGATGCCGTCCTGGGTCGGCTGATCCACCCCGAGGGCGATGTGCCGGAACCCGGAGGGCGGCAGCTCCGGCCCGAACTCCCGCTGGTCCTCCTCGTCGGCGAACTGGAAGAACGCCAGGCACTCGCCGTCGCCGACGTCGAAGAAGCAATGCATGTAGGTGCGTTCCTTGCCGAACAGCTCGGTCTTCTCGCACCAGGTGGCCACCAGCGGAAAGCCGATCACGTCCTCGTAGAAGCGGCGTACCGCCTCCATGTCGCGGGTGACGTAGGCGTTGTGGTGCAGGCGGGATTTCACTCTCGGTGCTTTCATGCTCGCTCCTCGTCCTCAGAATCGCTTGGAGAGCTCGACGCCCCAGCGCCTGGGCATCGACGGCCAGAGGAAGTTGAGACCGGGCGCCGGACCCGGCGAGAACTCCGCGTTGTAGTCTTCGTCGAAGGCGTTCTTCACCCACACCGTGAGCGACCAGTCGTCGGGTGCGGCCACCCCCACCCGGGCATCCACCAGGTCGATGGGACTGCGCACGGAGATGTTGCTCTGGTCCCACCAGGTATCGCCGATGCGCTGGTAGTCGACCCGGGCGATGGCGTTGAGCCCGCCGAGTGCGCTCAGCGGCCGTTCGTAATTCAGCCCGACGTTGAGGGTGTACTCGGACACCAGCGGCGCCTGGTTGCCCTCGTCGGCCGGGTCCGCCGCCTCTTCGATCTCGCTGTCGGTATAGCCGATTCCCAGGTTCGCGCTGAGGAAGCTGGTGAGCAGGGCGCTCGCCTCGAGCTCGAATCCGGTGTAGGTGACCTCGTCGATGCTGCCGAGGTTCTGGGTGCTGGTGCCGGGATCGAAAAAGAAGAAGTAGGCGCCCTCGAAATCCGTGTAGTAGGCGGAGAGGGACACGCTGGCCCGGCCCTGCCACAGGGAGGTCTTGACGCCGGCCTCGTAGGTGTCGGCGATCTGCTCGTCGAAGATGTCGTCCACCCCGGGCTCGGGCACGGCCAGCCCGACGCCGGTCTGGTTGAAGCCGCCGCTGCGGAAGCCCCGGCTGTAGCCGCCGTACACGGTCATGGTTTCGCTCGGCTGGTAGGTCAAGGTCACCTTGGGCTGCCAGGCGTCCCAGGTTTCCTCGCGCACCGTGCCCGGCACCAGGTTGAGGCCGGTGGGATCGTAGAGGGGCTCGGTGAGCGTGGTGTTCTCGCGCTCGTCCTCGTCGTAGCGCAGCGACAGCGCCAGCTCCAGCCGGTCGGAGAGGTCGTAGGCGATCTCGCCGAAGACGGCCCACGCCAGGTTGTCCTGGGTGTCCACCAGGAGGCTGAGCTGCGGGCTGGGATCGGTGGGATCGACGAATACCGAGACCCGCGGCTGTTTCTTCACGTCGAACACGCCGTTGCCGCGGTCCACCTGGTTGCCGGTGGAGATGTAACGGTCGGTGGCGATCACGTAGGCACCGGCGATCCAGCGCAGGCGGTCCTCGGCGGGGGAGGTGAAGCGGAGCTCCTGGCTCCAGGAGTCCGTCTCCAGGTACTGCGACTGGCTGAGATCGGCGAAACCGTCGCCGGTGAGGGACTGGATGATGGCGCCGATGGGAAAGAAGTTGATGAGCGACTCCTCCGGCGGCACGAAATTGAAGTTGTCGCCGGTGAGCAGCTCCTCGAGATCGTCGTAGGCGGTGATGGACGTGAACGTGCCGAAATCCGCTTCGTAATCCAGCTTCAGGCTGGCGCTGTACATGTCGCGCTCGTTGGTGCCGGGATTGTTGACCCGGACGGGGAGATCCGTGTCGTCCGCCTCCGCGTCGATGACGAAGTATAGAGCCTGGGTCTCGAGCTTCGATCCGGACAGGCGGAGGTCGGCGGAGAAGCGATCGTTGGGCTGCCACAAAAGTTTCAGCCGGCCGGACAGATCCTCGTAGGGATCTGCCTCCTCGTCCAGGTATCGATTTTTGATGAAGCCGTCGGTGTCCACGTAGGAGGCGGAGGCCCGGAACTTCAGGGTCTCCGAGTTGCCCACCGGACCGCTGACGGCGCCCCGTGCGGAGATTCCGGGGCCCGAGTCGCCCTCCAGCTCGAAGCGCCCTTCCAACTCGTCCGTCGGCTGCTTGGTGACGATGGTGATGGCGCCGCCGATGGCGTTGCGGCCGTAGAGCGCACCCTGGGGCCCGCGCAGCACCTCGATCTGCTCCACGTCGAAGAGCTGCTGATTGAACTGGGCCGGGTTCGCCATGAGCACGCCGTCGAGCAGCACCGCGGCGGACATCTCGCTGTTGCGCGCCTGGGAAATGCCGCGGATGTTGATGAAGGCGTTGCCCGCGTTCTGGGTCTGCACCAGGGTGACGTTGGGTGTCAGATCGATGAAGTCCTGGGGCGTTTCGATGCCGGCGGCCTGGATCTCGTCCGCCGTGAAGGCCTTGGCGGAGACCGGAATGTCCTCCAGCGATTCCTCCCGTTTCCGGGCGGTCACGTGGACCTCCTCGATCACCTGCGTCTGCGCGTGCACCGCCGGCGCCACGAAAGGCATGGCGACCGCGGCCATCGTGCTACCCGCCAGCACCCTGGTCCAAATGGTCATATCGTTCTCCCCCGAGCCGATTCTTGGACAGGCCGAGGGGAATCGTATTATTTTTCGATAAACGAATTCAACTTCGATTATCGAAAATCG
>JAWLCV010000179.1:0-3625 GCA_041686955.1 Pseudomonadales bacterium | reverse complement strand
AGGACGTGATCGCTAAGAACGTACTGGGCATCAAGAGGTCATCACGATGAATTTCGAACTGAGCGACGAGCAGAAGCTCATTGCCGAGAGCGTGGCGCGTTTCATCCAGGACAACTACGATTTGGAGAGCCGGCGCAAGCTGGCGGCCGAGGATCCCGGGTTCAGCCCGGCGCATTGGGCCACCATGGCGGAGCTGGGCTGGCTGGCCCTGCCCTTCGACGAAGAGCACGGCGGCTTCGGCGGCAACCAGATCGACGTGATGGTGGTGATGGAGCAGTTCGGCAAGGGCCTGGTGCTCGAGCCGTACCTCGCCAGCATCGTCATGGGCGGCGGCGCGGTGAAGCGCGGCGGCTCGGCGGCCCTGAAGGCCGAGGTGCTGCCCGGCGTCATCGACGGCAGCAAACAGCTCACCCTCGCCTACGCCGAGCCCCAGGCCCGCTTCGACCTCCACGACGTGGTCACCACGGCCAAGACGCAGGGTGACGGCTGGGTGCTCAATGGCCACAAGTCCATGGTGCTGCATGCCGCCACCGCCCATCAGCTCGTGGTGTCCGCGCGCACCGGCGGCGGACAGATCGACACCAACGGAATCTCGCTGTTCCTGGTGGATGCCGACGCCGAGGGGGTGAGCCGCACCGACTTCCCCACGGTGGACGGCCTGCGGGCCTCGGAGGTCCGCCTGGAGAACGTGGCCGTGGGCGCCGACCGTCTCATCGGCGAGGCGGACAACGGCTACGGGATCCTCAACGCCGTCGCCAACGACGCCATTCTGGCGCTGTCGGCCGAGGCGGTGGGGGCCATGGAGATGCTCTACAAGAACACCGTGGCCTACACCCAGGAGCGGGTGCAGTTCGACCACCCGCTGTCGGACTTCCAGGTGCTGCAGCACCGCATGGTGGACATGTTCATGGAGTACGAGCAGTGCAAGTCCCTGCTCTACCGCGCCACCATGGAAGCGGCTCAGGGAGACCCGGATACCGCCCAGCGCACCATCCACGCGCTGAAGCACCTGGTGGGCAAGAACGGCATCTTCATCGGCGAGAACGCGGTGCAGCTTCACGGCGGCATGGGCATGACCGAGGAACTGGCCATCGGCCATTACTTCAAGCGCATGCTGGTGATCGACGCCCAGTTCGGCAACGCCGACTACCACCTGGAGAAGTTCGCCGCCTGAGCCGACTCGGGCAGCCGGGCGGTTGCCGGCGTTGTCCGGCATCCGCCGTTGACGTATAAACCGGCTTGTCATGACGAGACGGGAGTGATCATGCGAAAGGTGGTTGCCGCAGCGGTGTCGCTGCTCGTGTTCGGCTGCGGTCAGCCCGACGATGGGGCGCCGGCAGGCGCGGGGCCCGCAGCTCCCGCCAGCTACGAGGACGAGTTGCGCCTGGCGCTCGAGACGGTGGCGCCCGGCGGCGTGATCGAGATCCCGGCGGGCACCCACCGGTTCACCCGCAGCCTCACCTTGAACACCGACGGCGTCACCATTCGCGGCGCCGGCATGGACGAGACCGTGCTGAGCTTCGCGGGTCAGGTGGCCGGCGCCGAGGGGCTTCTGGTGAACGCCAGCGACTTCACCATCGAGGACCTGGCCATCGAAGACACGGTGGGGGATGCGCTCAAGGTCAACGAAGGCAGGAACATCGTCATCCGCCGGGTGCGTACCGAGTGGACCAACGGCCCGGCCACCGAAAACGGCGCCTACGGGGTGTATCCCGTGCAGACCGAGAACACCCTGATAGACGGGGTGGTGGCCATCGGCGCGTCCGATGCCGGCATCTACGTGGGTCAGTCGCGCAACGTGGTGGTGCGGAACAGCCGCGCCGAATACAACGTGGCCGGCATCGAGATCGAGAACACGGTGAATGCAGACGTGTTCGACAACGTGGCCACCAACAACACCGGCGGCATCCTCGTCTTCAACATGCCGGACCTCCCCATGGCCGGGCACAGCACCCGGGTGTTCGACAACGACGTCTCCGGCAACAACACCGCCAACTTCGGCACGCCGGGGAGCGCGGTGGCCAGCGTCCCGGCCGGCAGCGGCATCGTCATCAACTCCAACGACAAGGTGGAGATCTTCGGCAACCGGATCGCCGACAACCGAACCGCCAACGTGTTGATCTCGAGCCTGTTCAGCGCCCAGTACAGCTCCGAGCGGGAGACCGCCCAGGGCTTCGACCCGTACCCCGAGACCATCTACATCTACGACAACGAATTCGGACCCAGCGGCACCGCGCCGGACCGGGACGAGCTGGACGCGCTGCGCCGGCAGATGTTCGGCGACGGGGGACGGCTGCCGGACATCGTCTGGGACGGCGTGGTCGACCCCGACAAGCAGGCCGAGGGGCTCGGCATCTGCGTCGACGGCGAGGCCTCGTTCCTCAACCTGGACGCCGCCAACGGCTTTGCCAATCCCAGCACGGAGCTCGCTCCCCACACCTGCACGCACGCCAAGCTCCAGGCGGTGGAACTGGCGCTCGGGCGCTGAAGCGGGCTGCCATGGCGGCGAGGGAACGCAAACGGCGGGGGAGAATCGGGCTCGTCGCCGCTCTGTTGGGCCTGGCGTTGGTCGCCGCCTGCGACGGCCGGCCCGAGGTGCGCTTCCACGCCGCCGACGCGTATCCCGAGCGTCTGTCCGAGTGGGGCCTGCTGCAGAAGTCCGGCGACGCCCTGCGGCTCGGCGCCGGGGTGCATCCCTACGAGGTGAACACGCCGCTGTTCAGCGACTACGCGCTGAAGCTTCGCACCATTTTCCTGCCCTCCGGCACGGCCATGGCCTACCGGGACCGCGAGGCCTTCGAGTTCCCCGTGGGCAGCGTCGTCACCAAGACCTTCTTCTATCCGGTGGAGGACGGCGCGGCCCGGGCCGCCGCCGGTTGGGACGGCGACGTGGCCGCACTGAACCTGGGCGAGCACCGGCTGGTGGAGACCCGGCTGCTGGTGCGCCAGGAAAGCGGCTGGGATGCCCTGCCCTACGTCTGGGACGGCGACGACGCGTATCTCAGCATCACCGGCGCCCTGCGTCCCATGAAGCTGGTCCGGGCCGGTCAGGTTCACGACCTGCCCTACGTGGTGCCGGCGCGGAGCGAATGCGCGGGGTGTCATGCCACCAACCACAGCGACGGCGCGCTGCGGCTCATCGGCTTGAAGGCACGCCATCTGAACCGTCCCTACCGGCCGGGCGCGGACAACCAGCTCGAAACCTGGGCCCATGCCGGAGCCCTTCGAGGCCTGCCTGCGCCGGGCGCGGTGCCGAAGGCATCGGTCTGGGACGACCCGGACGAGACCCTGGAAAGCCGGGCCAGAGCGTACCTGGACAGCAACTGCGGCCACTGCCACAACCCGAGCGGAGCCGCCGACACCTCCGGACTGCTGCTCGACGCCCATACGGCGTCGTTCCGCCAGCTCGGCTTCTGCAAGCCGCCCATCGCGGCCGGACGCGGCACCGGCGGCCGGGAGTTTTCCATCGTGCCGGGCGATCCCGACAGCTCGATTCTGGTTTACCGGATGGAGACCGCCGACCCGGCCACGCGCATGCCCGAAACTGGTCGGGCCCTCACCCACGTGGAGGGCGTGAAGCTGATACGCGATTGGATCGGGCAGCTACCCGGGGAGTGCGTGTAGC
>JAWLCV010000178.1:0-3628 GCA_041686955.1 Pseudomonadales bacterium | reverse complement strand
TGGCGGAGAGGGAGGGATTCGAACCCTCGGTACGTTGCCGTACACACACTTTCCAGGCGTGCTCCTTCGACCGCTCGGACACCTCTCCGGTGAGGGTGGCGACCCAAACCAGCCACACCCCGCACACGAGTTCGCCGCTACCGTTGCTCCCTTCCGGGCCTGGCGGGGTTCACAGCGTATCGTTGCGGGGGGACCGGAATGGGCCACCATTGATCGCAAGGGCGCGTATCGTAACCGAAACCGAGCCAGGAAGTGTAGCGGTGATGCGACGGGGTGGCCACTTTCCAGGGTCGTCTACACTTCCTATACCGAGGCCGAATCGCAGTGGATCCATGACCTGGTTCTTGTTCGCCACGACCCAAATCGCCCTCCTCGGCACCATCGCCGCCGTCGGCATGATCCGCAGGCGGCGCAGCGCACCCGGCAATGCGAGCGCGTTCGCTGCAGGGTCCCCTGGATGGCTCGATCTGGTCCAGGAGGCGGAGCTGCTGCGGGCGGCCAACGAGGTGCTGCTGGAACGGCTCGCCGCGGCGGAGCAGCAGGCGCCACAGTCGGTGCTGCCGGCTCCCGTCACCCGCGATCTCGCACCGCAGCTCGAGCGGCTGTCCGCCGAGAATCGGGACATGCGCGGCCGGCTCAGGACGCTGGACGAGGAAAACCAGCGGCTCAAGCGGTTCCTGTTCCTGGCGGATGCGACCGCGAACGGGGGTCACGCGCCGGCGCGTGAGGGTGCTCTCCTCCCCTGGCTCGGCGACGCGAGCGCCGGCTTGGACCGGGCGGCGGCCTTCCGCTAATCTCCCCCGGTTCCTCCAGGGGTGAAGCTACTTGCGCAGAGATCACCGGCCCTACGGCCTGAAACGCCTGCACCGGGCCGTGGAGCGCGCCTGGGTGAAGCATTTCCTGCGCCCGCAACTCGACGCCCTGGGGGATCACTGCCTGGTGATGAAGCCCTGGTACTTGAACGTCCACGGCGGACGCATCGCGCTGGGGCGCTGCGTGCACGTGATCACCGGACCCGATCGGCGGGTGCGGCTCACCACGTGGGAGCATGAGGACGGAGCCGGCCGCATCGACATCGGCGACTACTGCCTGATCTGCCCGGGCGTGCGGCTGGATTCGGCCTGCCACATCGAGGTGGGCAGCAACACCATGATCGCCGCCGGCGCCTACCTCACCGACGCCGACTGGCACGACGTCTACGACCGCACCCGCATCATCGGCGCCCACGGCAAGATCACGTTGGAAGACAACGTGTGGATCGGCGACGGCGCCATCGTCTGCAAGGGCGTGAGCATCGGCGCCAACAGCGTCGTCGGCGCCGGCAGCGTGGTCACCCGGGACATTCCCGCCAACGTGGTGGCCGCCGGCAATCCGGCCGCGGTGGTCAAGGCCCTGGACCCGGGCCGGGCCCTGGTGCGCCGCGAATCCCTCCTGGCGGATCCCGAGGATCTGGACGCCCGGGTGGATGCCCTCGACCGCTATCTGCTCGGCGGCAACACCTGGTCGGGCTGGCTGCGCTCGCTCGTTCGGCCGTCCCGGGAGGACTGAGCGGGCACCGCCGGCATCACTGCCGCACCGTCCGCACCAGCGGCCAGTCCCAAGGGCCGTCGGAGCGCACCGGACTGATGTCCACCCCGCCCCGGCGCAGGAAGTAGCCCGCCACCATCAGTTCCTCGCTGCGGCAGCGATCCTTCAGGTCCAGGAAGATCTGCTCGATGGTTGTTTCGTGGAAGGCCTGGTGCTGCCGGAACGACACCAGGTAGCGCAGCAGCGCCTCGCGGTCGATGGCGGGACCCCGGTAGCGCACCAGCACCGAGGCCCAGTCCGGCTGGCCGGTCACCGGGCACAGGCTGCGGAACAGATGGGTGTACAGGGTCTCCTCGGCCGCGCCGCCGCCGGTGAGGCGCAGCAGGTCCGGTTCCCGCTGGTATGCCTGGGTGGCCACGTCCAGGCCGTCCAGGCAATCGCCGGGCAATGCGGCGGCCGCAGCCGGCAGCTCGGCGAGGGGCAGCACGGCGACGTTCACCGTGACCCCGCATGCATCGCTCAGATCCTCCCGAAGCCGGTGGGTCACGGCCTCCCTCGACTCGAAGGGGGTCTGGGCGAAGCCGTTCAGGTACAGCTTCATGGATTTGCTTTCCACCATGCAGGGCGAATCGGCGCCCACCTGCAGGCGCAGGGCGGCCACCCGGGGCAGCCCCCGCGGGTTCAGCCACGACAGCTCGTAGCCGTGCCAGACGTCCTCGCCGGCGAACGGCAGGGTCGCACCGATGCCCATGGCTCGGCGTGCCGCGGCCCGCTCGATGGGCGCGAGCAGGGAGCGGTCGTAACGGTCGGGGAACGGCGTGGCCTTGCCGAGGGGGATGTGGTCCATGGCGCGCACTTAAGAGGAGCCTGCGGGCGGTGTCAACGTGCAGCGCCCGGAAAAAACGGTTAGGGTGGGCGCCGACTCGGGGCGGGGAAGATCGAACGACATGCTCGAGGCGTTTCAGCAATCGGCCCAGCGCTTCGCGGAGCTGGCCTGGGGGCCGTGGCTCCTGGTGCTGCTGCTCGGCGGCGGCTTCTTCTTTCTGGTGTACAGCCGCTTCGTGCCCTTCCGGCACCTGCCCCACGCCGCCGACATCCTGCGCGGCAAGTACGACTCGCCGGACGATCCCGGTGAGATCACCCACTTCCAGGCCCTCTCCTCCGCGCTCGCCGGCACCATCGGCATGGGCAACGTGGCCGGCGTGGCGCTCGCCATCAGCATCGGCGGGCCGGGCGCCATCTTCTGGATGTGGATGACCGCCATCCTCGGCATCGCCACCAAATTCTTCACCTGCACATTGGCGGTGATGTACCGCGGCCGCGACAGCGCCGGTACGCTGCGGGGCGGACCCATGTACGTGATCCGGGAAGGCCTGCCCCAGCGCTGGCACTGGCTCGCCTACATGTTCGCCGTCTTCGGCATGATCGGCACCCTGCCCGTGCTCCAGGCCAACCAGCTCATTCAGGTGGTGCGGGACGTGGTGTTCATCGACAACGGCTGGCTGCCCGCGGGCGGCGACCACTTCGCCTTCAACCTCACCGCGGGGCTGGCGCTCACGGGCATCGCCGCCACCGTGATCCTCGGCGGCATCCACCGCATCGGCGAGGTCGCGAGCCGCATCGTGCCGGGCATGAGCGCCCTGTACGTCGGCGCCACCCTGGTGGCGGTGCTGATGCACCTCGACCGCCTACCCGGGGTGATGTGGCTCATCCTGGAGGATGCCTTCACCGCCCGCTCCGCCGCTTCCGGGACGCTCCTGGCGGTGATCCTCTACGGCGTGCAGCGCGGCGCCTTCTCCAACGAGGCCGGCATCGGCACGGAATCCATGGCCCACGGCGCGGCGCGCACCCGGGAGCCGGTGCGCGAAGGCCTGGTGGCCATGCTGGGCCCGATCATCGACACCCTGTTCATCTGTTCCGCCACCGCGTTCACCATCCTCCTCTCCGGCGTGTGGCGTGCCGGCGACGCGGACGGCGTTACCCTGACGGCCAGCGCCTTTCAGCAGTTGCTGGGAACCCCGGGGCTGGTGATCGTGGTGATGACGGTGATCGCCTTCGCCATGACCACCATCTTCACCTACTCCTACTACGGCACCCAGTG
>JAWLCV010000177.1:0-3663 GCA_041686955.1 Pseudomonadales bacterium | reverse complement strand
TGAGTGAGAAGGATCGATGATGATCGGACGAGCATTCCTCATCGCCGGCACGTTCGCCGGTGCGTTGTTCACCCTCGCCGGTTGCACGGGCGAAGCGGCGGCCACGGCGGCCGCCAGTGCGACGGAGCCGGTGGCGGCCATGGTGGTGCACAAGAGCCCCACCTGCGGCTGCTGCGGTGACTGGATCGAGCACATGGAAGGCGCCGGGTTCACGGTGGACGTCCGGGACACCACGGAGCTCGCGCCCATCAAGGAAGCGGCCGGTGTGCCGTACGGTCTCGGCTCCTGCCACACCGCCGAGGTCGAAGGCTACTTCGTGGAGGGGCACGTTCCCGCGGCGGACGTGGTCCGTCTGCTGGAGGAGCGGCCGGAGGCCCTCGGCCTCACGGTGCCGGGCATGCCCCTGGGATCGCCCGGCATGGAAGTGCCGAGCGGCGAGGTACAGGCCTACGACGTCCTGCTGGTTTTGCCGGACGGCAGCACCCGGGTGTACGCCAGCTACCCCTGATCCGGCCGCCGCCGGGTCTTCCCGGCCCGGCGGTTGGCATCCATCCTGCAGCCGCCGGGGAATGACCGACAGCCCCGTGAAGCGCCTGCTGACCTTCGGCCAGAGCCCCTGGTTGGACTTCATCTCGCGCGGATTTCTGGCGCGGGGCGAGCTCGGGCGGCTGATGGAGCGCATGGGGCTGCGGGGCGTCACCTCGAACCCGGTGATCTTCGAAGAGGCCATGGCGCACTCGGACGAGTACGCGGATGGGATTCGAACCCTGGTGGCCGAAGGCAGGAGCGCCACGGAGATCTACGAGACCCTGGCGGTGGAGGACGTTCGCTCGGCGGCGGACGCGCTGTCCTCCGTCTACCGGCGGACGGACGGCGGGGACGGATTCGTCAGCCTGGAGGTCTCGCCCCACCTGGCGGACGACGCCGAGGCCACGGTGGCCGAGGCCCGGCGTCTCTGGTCCGCCCTGGACCGGCCCAACGTCATGATCAAGGTGCCGGCGACCCTCGCGGGGCTGGGCGCCATTCGCGCTCTCCTGGCCGAGGGCATCAACGTCAACGTGACCCTGCTGTTCACGGTCGAGCGCTATCGGCAGGTGCACGAAGCGTTCCTGGAGGGCATGGAGGCCGCCGTGGAGGCCGGGCGGCCGGTGGAGCGTATCGCCTCCGTGGCGAGCTTCTTCCTGAGCCGCATCGACACCCTGGTGGACCGGGAACTGGACCGCCTGGCGGATTCCGCCGGCGGGAGGCGGCGGGAGGAGGCGGCCGCGCTCCGCGGCGAGACGGCCATCGCCTGCGCCCGCTGCGCTTACGGCGAACTGCAGTCGATGATGGCATCGGAGCGGTTCGCGCGCCTGGCCGCCCGCGGCGCGCGTCCCCAGCGCCTGCTCTGGGCCAGCACGGGCACCAAGGATCCCGCCTACAGCGACGTCAAGTACATCGAGCCGCTCATCGGCCCCCACACCGTGAGCACCATGCCCCTGGCCACCCTGGAGGCGTACCACGACCACGGCGATCCCGCCCTGCGGCTGATCGGCAGCCGGGCGGCGGGGGAGCGGGTGCTCGAGCGGCTCGCGGACATCGGCATCGATCTGGACGCGGCAGGGGCGCAGCTTCTTCGTGAGGGCCTCGACAAGTTCGCCCAGCCGTTCGATCGGCTGCTGGAGAAACTCGCGGCCGGTTAGCCTCCCGTCAAAGCGAGGTGCGGCGCAGCAACTGGGCGTTGACGGCCACGATCACCGTGCTGGCCGACATGAGAACCGCGCCGGCCGCGGGCGCCAGAAGTATGCCTGCCCAGGCCAGCACCCCGGCTGCCAGGGGGATGGCCACGATGTTGTAGCCGGCCGCCCACCAGAGGTTCTGCAGCATCTTCCGGTAGCTCGCGCGGCTCAGGGCGACGATGCGCGGCACGTCACGGGGGTCGCTGCGCACGAGCACCACGTCGCCGGCCTCCACGGCCACCTCGGTGCCGGCGCCGATGGCGATGCCGATGTCGGCCGTGACCAGCGCCGGGGCATCGTTCACGCCGTCGCCCACCATGGCCACCCGCTTGCCCTGGCTCTGCAGCTCCTGAATCTTGGCCGCCTTCTCGTCCGGCAGGACCTGGGCGAACACGGTATCGATACCGAGCTCGGCAGCCACGCTACGCGCCACCGCCGCCGAGTCGCCCGTGAGCATGGCCACTTCCAGCCCTTCCTCATGCAGGCGATCCACGGCGTCTCGAGATTCCGGGCGGATGGCGTCGGCAACGGCGAGCACCGCCAGGGCCCGGTCGCCCTCCACCACATAGATGGCGGCCTGACCGGCATCCCCGAAGCGATCGGCAGCCGCGCGCAGCGTCTCGTCCGGCGTGATCTCGAGCTTCTGCAGCAGGGCCGGGCCTCCCACCTCGATGGTCCGGCCCTCCACGGTGGCGCGGACGCCGTGCCCGGGAGTGGCGTGAAAATTGGTGGCTGCGGGAACGTCGAGCCCGCGGTCGTGAGCGCTTTCCAGCAAGGCGTGGGCGATGGGGTGCTCGGAGTCCCGCTCCGCCGATGCCGCCAATCGCAGAACGTCGTCGGCGTCCATGTCGGATGTGGGCGCCGGGACCGTCTCCACCACGCGGTGTTCGCCCAGGGTCAAGGTCCCGGTCTTGTCGAACACCACCGTATCGAGCGCCCGAGCCTCCTCGAGCCCGCGGCGGTTGCGCACCAGGAGGCCGTTGCGGGCGCCCAGGGTCGTGGAAATGGCGATCACGAGCGGTACCGCGAGCCCCAGGGCATGGGGACAGGCGATGACCAGCACGGTCACCAGGCGGCTGATGGTGAAATCCAGCTCCGCGCCGAGCCCGAGCCACACGGCCACCGTGACCGCGCCCGCGCCGATGGCGACGACCGTTAGGTAGAAGGCGGCGCGATCGGCCAGTGCCTGGGCCCGCGAGCGAGACGTTTGCGCCTGCTCCACGAGCC
The DNA here is from genome assembly GCA_041686955.1 of Pseudomonadales bacterium. GTDB lineage: Bacteria > Pseudomonadota > Gammaproteobacteria > Pseudomonadales > Azotimanducaceae > UBA7803. The sequence continues at coordinate 718 of JAWLCV010000177.1, read as the reverse complement.
GCATGATGCCCGCGAGCGCCGTGTGCTCGCCGGTGCCGGTGACCTCGACCCGCAACGAGCCTTCGCCGTTCACGGTGCCCGCGATCACCTCGTCTCCTTGCCGCTTTCCAACCGGATTCGACTCGCCGGTGACCATGGCCTCGTTGACGCTGCTCGAGCCGGCCACGACCGTACCGTCCGCGGGCACGGCCGCCCCGGGCCGCACCAGAATCAGGTCGCCGTCGGCAAGCTGATCCACCGTCACTTCCTCGGTTTCGTCCTCGCCCGTCAGCCGCACGGCGGTGTCGGGGAGGAGCTTGGCGAGTTCCTTCAAAGCGCCCTGGGCCTGAAAGATGGAGCGCATCTCGATCCAGTGGCCGAGCAGCATGATGGTCACCAGGGTCGCCAGCTCCCACCACAGCGCGTGGCCTGGATAGCCGAAGGTCACCGCCGCGCTGTAGGCGAAGGCCACGGTGATCGCCAGGGTGATCAGGGTCATCATGCCGGGCAGACGGTCGGCGAGCTCCCGGTACGCCCCCACCAGGAACGGCCAGCCGCCGTACCCGTACACGATGGTGCCGAAAACCGGTGCCAGCCACCGCGCAGCGGCAAATTCCGGGGCGGTGAATCCGAGCCAGGCCTGGAGCTGTTCGCTCCAGATCAGGGTTGGGATGGTGAGGATGAGGGTGATCCAGAACCGGTTCCGGAACATCTCGATGCTGTGGCCGGCGTGCTTGTC
>JAWLCV010000176.1:1837-3690 GCA_041686955.1 Pseudomonadales bacterium | reverse complement strand
GGTCGGGCGCGATGGGGTTCCCTCGCAGGTAGAGCAGTAGATCCCGGATGAACGCGTGGTCGAACTCCGGGTGAGGCTGAACCGAGAGCGCAGGGAAGTCGGTGTAGAGCAGCCCCGCGACGGTGCAGGCATCGTTGCGGAGCACGAGCTCACTCGCCGGTGGCTGAACGATGACCTGATCCTGGTGCAGGGCCATGGAGCGGACGGTGGTACCGGCGCCGACCACGGTGTATTCGGCCGGGCCCACCACCCAGCCGGCGTCCGCTTTCCGCACGCGGCCGCCCAAGGCTTCCGCCATGATCTGGTGCCCGAAGCAGAGGCCCACCATGGGAATGCGCGCGTCTGCGGCTTCCCGGACGAAGCGCTTCAGGGGCTCGATCCACGGCAGGTCGTCGTACACGCTGTGCTTGGAGCCGAGGATCACGTAGCCGTCGAACTCGCCGACGTCGGGCAGGCGCTCGCCTTCCATCGCACGGACCACCGAAAACTCGGCGGCGCCGAGGTGCGGCCGCAGGTACGCCTCGGTCATCGACGGGTAGTCCCCGAAGCGTTCGGTCAGCTCAGCCCTCCCACGGCCGGTCTCGATCGTGCAGATGCGCCTCAAATCAGAGCTGGTAGCTGAGCGTGGCGCCGTACCAGCGGGGCGGCGCGAAGAACTGCTGGTTGAAGGCGCCGGGTCCGGTGAAGTCGAAGGTGTACAGGCGGTACTCTTCGTCGGTCAGGTTTCTGACCCACGCTGCGAGCTCCCAGTTCAAGGTCGGCCCGAAGCTGTAGGCCGCCCGCGCGTTCCACACGGTGTAGGCGTCCTCCCGGGCGTTCGGCTGGTTCACCACATCGAAGAAGTGATCGTCCTGGTGGCTGAAGTCCGCCTGCAGGGCGAACTGCCCGCCGGGCAGATCCCAGGTGTAGCGCACCAGCCCGTTGGCCGAGAACTCCGGCGCCAGCACCATCTCGGTGCCAGTCAGCAGCTCGCCGCTGTTGAGGTTACGCACCTCGTCGATCTCGGTGTCGAGCACGCTGAGCCCCAGACTCACGAACAGGCCCTCGGTGGGCGCCGCCACCAGCTCCACCTCGCCGCCGCGCACTTCGGCGTCGGTGTTGACGATGAACTGACTGAGCCCGAAGAACGTCAGCGCCTGGAAGTCCTTGTAGTCGTAGGCGAACGCCGTGGCGTTCAGCCGCACCAGCCCGCCCGCGAGCTGGGACTTGATGCCCACTTCCAGAGCGTCGAGGGTCTCGTCCTCGTACTGAGTGTTGATGCCGAAGACGTCGCGCGCGGTCTGCATGTCGATGTCCATGAAACCGGCGTTGAAACCGCCGCTCTTGAAGCCGCGGCTGTAGCTGGCGAAGGCCATGGCGTTCTCGGCGAACGACCACTCGATGCCGAGCTTGCCGGAGACGTTGTCGTTGTCGATCTTGCTCTTGTTGCCGGCGATCACGTCCGCGCCGCCCTTGCGATAGTCGTACACCAGCCGGGTCTGCGGGTCGATGACCCCCACGGTCAGGAAGAAGTCGTTCAGGATGCCGGTTCGGGGACCCACCGTGTTCGTGTAGACGTAGTCCTTCTCCTCGGAGGTGTAGCGCAGGCCCAGGGTCAGATTGAGCGCGTCGGTCAGCGCGTAGTCGATCTGCCCGAACACGGCCGTGGACTGGGTCTCCTGATCGAAGTCCACGTCGTAGTCCACGAAGGGAAGCAGCGCGTCGTCGGCGAAGGGCGCGCCAACCAGGCCGAGCCCGCCGCCGAAGCCGCCCTCGGCCTCGGGCAGCGCGTCGAGGAAGTTGATGAGGCCCCCGAAGTAGTCCACCCGCAGGGCGTAGTCGCCCTCCACGTCCGCGTCGTAGTAGTACAGGCC
>JAWLCV010000176.1:0-1737 GCA_041686955.1 Pseudomonadales bacterium | reverse complement strand
ACCGCGAGGCGCGCCTGAACGCGCTTCGACAGCGGGCCGCTGATGGCGCCCTCGAACTTGATCTGACTCTCCGACGCGCCGGTGAGGCTGAAGGCGGCATCCAGCTCGTCGGTGGGCTTGCGGCTGATGAAGTGCACGAGCCCGCCGGTGGCGTTGCGCCCGTACAGGGTGCCCTGGGGCCCGCGCAGCACCTCCACCCGCTCCACGTCGAAGAGCTGGAACGTCTGGCCGGCCATGTTGCCGAGGTACACGTCGTCCTTGTAGACGGCCACCGGGCCTTCATTGTTGTCGTTGAAGTCGTTGAGGCCGACGCCGCGCAGGGTGATGGAGGGGTTGTTGCCCTCGCCGACCGGCGTGCCGATGTTGAGGCTCGGGGTCTGCAGCGCGATGTCGGTGCTCTTGGTCAGGCCCAGGTCGCGGATGGTCTCGCCGCTGAACGCCGTCACGGAGACGCCGATGTCCTGCATGCTTTCGGCGCGCTTCTGTGCCGTGACGATGACCTCTTCGATGACCTGCGACTGGGCCGCGGGCGAGGCGAGCAGCAGTACCGCCACCGGCACGGTCAGAAATGGATTGCCACGCGCAACGGCCGCACGGCCGGGCCTGCTCACTTTCATGTTCACGATCCCCTTGTAAACCCCATCGCGGAAACAATGGCCGCGCGCGCCGGAGGCCGGGCGCAGCGGCGACCTTCCCAGCCTAAGAAGGCTCTTGCAGCCGTTCTTTGCAATAGCGGCCAACCCACGACCCCTGGGGCCCTCGCTTTAGCAGATCCGGTCAGAGTGGGCGGGGGGCGTGCCACGGACGGGGCCGGATGCCCTATAGTCGGACCGACGTAATCCGGAGCGATCCATCTCGGAGCGAGCATGGGCGAAATCGTCGGGGCAGGCCTCGTCTCTCACGTGCCAACCATCATGTTGCCGCAGGAGGTACGTTACGGCCTGAACGAAGGCAAGGAGATCAGCATCGTCGAGGGCTTCCGGCGCCTGCGCAGCGAGGTGCTCGACGTGCTCCGGCCCGACACCATCATCGTGTTCGACTCGCACTGGGCCACCACGGTGGAGTACGTGGTGACCGCCCAGCCGCGGCGGCAGGGCAAGTACACCTCCGAGGAGCTGCCCCGGGGCATGTCGCAGGTGCCCTACGACCTGCGGGGCAATCCGGAGCTCGCGCGCTCCATCGCCGAGGAGGTGACGGCGCTGGGCACCCCCTGCACGGCCATCGACGACCCGTACCTGCCCATCCGCTACGCCACCGTCAACGTGGCCCACTACCTGAACCAGGGCGAGGAATGGCTCTCCATCGGCGTCTGCCAGACCGGCGAGATGGACGACCACCTGAGCGTCGGCAAGGGCGTGGGCCGCGCCGTGGCGGCATCGGACCGCCGCGTGGTGCTGCTGGCCAGCGGATCCATGAGCCACCGGTTCTACCCGCTCAAGGAGCTGGCCCGCCACGAGGCCTCCGACCCCAGGCACATCGTCTCCGAAGACGCCCGGGCGGCGGATCTCGAGCGCATCGCCTGGTTCGAGCAGGGCGACCACGCCCGGGTGCTCGAGACCATGGACGACTTCTACCGCGTCAAGCCGGAAGCCCGCTTCGGCCACTACCTGATGATGGTGGGCGCCATCGGCGCGGAACGCTGCCGCGCACCGGGCCGGCTGTTCAGCGACTACGAGAACGCCGTGGGCACCAGCCAGGTGCACGTCTGGTTCGACCGGCCGGAAGCCGGCTGGACCG
>JAWLCV010000175.1:0-3721 GCA_041686955.1 Pseudomonadales bacterium | reverse complement strand
GCGCATCGGTTTGGCCTCACCGGACATGATCCGCTCCTGGTCTTTCGGCGAGGTCAAGAAGCCGGAAACCATCAACTACCGCACGTTCAAGCCGGAGCGGGACGGGCTGTTCTGCGCCCGCATCTTCGGCCCGATCAAGGACTACGAGTGCCTGTGCGGCAAATACAAGCGGCTGAAGCACCGGGGCGTCATCTGCGAGAAGTGCGGCGTCGAGGTCACCCTCACCAAGGTGCGCCGGGAGCGCATGGGGCACATCGAGCTGGCGAGCCCGGTGGCGCACATCTGGTTTCTGAAGTCGCTGCCGTCGCGCATCGGCCTGCTCTTGGACATGACCCTTCGGGACATCGAGCGGGTGCTCTACTTCGAGTCCTTCGTGGTGGTGGATCCGGGTCTCACCGACCTGGAGACGGGGCAGCTCCTCACCGACGAGGACTACTACCAGAAGCTCGAGGAGTTCGGCGACGAGTTCGACGCCCGCATGGGGGCGGAGGCCATCCAGGCGCTGCTGCGCGCCCTGGACCTGGAAGCCGAGGTGGCGCGCCTCAGGGAAGAGATCCCCGCCACCAACTCCGAGACCAAGATCAAGAAGCTTTCCAAGCGATTGAAGCTGATGGAAGCCTTCATGTCCTCGGGCAACAACCCGGAGTGGATGATCATGTCGGTGCTGCCGGTGCTGCCGCCGGACCTGCGCCCGCTGGTGCCGCTGGACGGCGGCCGATTCGCCACCTCCGACCTGAACGATCTGTACCGCCGGGTCATCAACCGCAACAACCGGCTCAAGCGCCTGCTCGACCTGTCGGCGCCGGACATCATCGTCCGCAACGAGAAGCGGATGCTTCAGGAGGCGGTGGACGCCCTGTTGGACAACGGCCGCCGCGGCCGCGCCATCACCGGCTCCAACAAGCGCCCGCTGAAATCCCTGGCGGACATGATCAAGGGCAAGCAGGGCCGGTTCCGGCAGAACCTGCTCGGCAAGCGTGTGGACTACTCGGGCCGCTCCGTGATCGTGGTGGGCCCGACCCTGCGCCTGCACCAGTGCGGGCTGCCGAAGAAGATGGCCCTCGAGCTGTTCAAGCCGTTCATCTTCGGCAAGCTGGAGGCGAGAGGTCTCGCCACCACCATCAAGGCCGCCAAGAAGATGGTGGAACGCGAGACGCCGGAGGTGTGGGACATCCTGGCGGAAGTCATCCGCGAGCATCCGGTGCTGCTGAACCGGGCGCCGACCCTGCACCGCCTGGGCATTCAGGCGTTCGAGCCGGTGCTCATCGAAGGTAAGGCCATCCAGCTTCACCCGCTGGTCTGCACCGCCTACAACGCCGACTTCGACGGCGACCAGATGGCCGTGCACGTGCCCCTGACCCTGGAAGCCCAGCTAGAAAGCCGGGCGCTGATGATGTCCACCAACAACATCCTCTCCCCGGCGAGCGGTGAGCCCATCATCGTGCCGTCCCAGGACGTGGTGCTGGGCCTGTACTACATGAGCCGGGAGAAGGTGGGCGCCAAGGGCGAGGGCCGAGCCTTCGCCGACATCGAGGAGGTGCATCGCGCCTACCACGCCGGGCTGGTCGACCTGCACGCCCGGGTGAAGGTGCGCATCGAGGAGCATCGCCTGGAGGAGGACGGCTCTGTCACTCCGGTGCGGAGCCTCGTCGACACCACCGTGGGCCGCGCCCTGTTCTACGAGATCGTGCCGAAGACCCTGCCGTACGAGATGGTCAACAAGCCGCTCGACAAGAAGACCATCTCCGGGCTCATCAATGCCTGCTACCGGAACGTGGGCCTGAAGGAGACGGTGATCTTCGCCGACCAGCTCATGTACACCGGCTTCGCCCACTCCACGGCGTCCGGGGCGTCCATCGGCGTGGAAGACTTCGTGATCCCCGAGGAGAAGTCGCGGATCATCGCCGAGGCGGAAGCCGAGGTGGCGGAGATCGAGGCGCAGTACGCGTCCGGCCTGGTGACCGCCGGCGAGAAGTACAACAAGGTGGTGGACATCTGGTCCCGGGCCAACGACCTGGTGGCGCGGTCCATGATGGACGGCATCTCCAAGGAGCGGGTCACCGCTCCGAACGGCGAAGAGGTGGAGCAGGAGTCCTTCAACTCCGTCTACATTTACGCCGACTCCGGTGCCCGGGGCTCGCCGGCGCAGATCCGGCAGCTCGCCGGCATGCGCGGCCTGATGACGCGGCCGGACGGCAGCATCATCGAGAACGCGATCACCGCCAACTTCCGCGAAGGGCTGTCGGTGAACGAGTACTTCATCTCCACCCACGGCGCCCGCAAGGGCCTGGCGGACACGGCGCTGAAGACCGCCAACTCCGGTTACCTCACCCGGCGCCTGGTGGACGTGGCTCAGGACGTGGTCATCACCGAGCACGACTGCGGCACCCAGAACGGCCTGCTGGTTGCGGCCATCATCGAGGGCGGCGACGTGGTGGAGCCCCTGGGCGACCGGGTGCTCGGCCGCGTGGTGGCGTCGAACGTCTACGACACGGACGGCAAGACGGTGCTCATCGAGCAGGGCACCATGCTCGACGAGGCCTGGGTGGAACGGCTCGACCAGCTCGGCGTGGACCAGATGCTGGTGCGCTCGCCCATCACCTGCGACACCCGCCACGGCGTCTGCAGCAGCTGCTACGGCCGTGACCTGGCTCGGGGGCACCTGGTGAACGTGGGCGAGGCCGTGGGGGTGATCGCCGCCCAGTCCATCGGCGAGCCCGGCACGCAGCTCACCATGCGCACCTTCCACATCGGCGGTGCGGCCTCCCGGGCTACGGCCATCGACAGCATTCAGGTCAAGCACGGCGGTGCCGTCCGCCTGCACAACCTGAAGACGGTGACCCGGGAATCCGGGGAGCTGGTGGCGGTGTCCCGCTCCGGCGAGATCGCCATCGCCGACAGCCACGGCCGGGAACGGGAGCGCTACAAGCTGCCCTACGGCGCCGTGATCAGCGTGGGCGAGGGTGACGAGGTGGAGGCCGGTCAGGTGATCGCCCAGTGGGACCCCCACACCCACCCCATCGTCACCGAGGTGACGGGTACCGTGCAGATGCGCGACATGGAGGAAGGTCTCTCCATCAACCGGCAGACCGACGAGCTCACCGGCCTGACCAACATCCTGGTGCTGGATCCCAAGGACCGGCCCAGCGCCGGCAAGGATCTGCGGCCGGCCGTGACCCTGGTGGACGAGAAGGGCGAGCCCGTCAATCTGCCGGGCAGCGACCTGCCGGCTCACTACTTCCTGCCGAACAACGCCATCGTCAACCTGGAGGACGGCGAGAAGGTGGGCGTGGGCGACATCATCGCCCGGATCCCCCAGGAAGGCTCGAAGACCCGGGACATCACCGGCGGTCTGCCCCGGGTGGCGGACCTGTTCGAAGCGCGCAAGCCCAAGGAACCCGCGATTCTGGCGGAGGCCTCCGGCACCGTGAGCTTCGGCAAGGAGACCAAGGGCAAGCGCCGGCTGGTGATCACGCCGGCCGACGGCGACCCCGTGGAAACCCTGATCCCGAAGTGGCGCAACATCGGCGTGTTCGAAGGCGAGCACGTGGAGAAGGGCGAGGTGGTCTGCGACGGTCCGCCGAGCCCCCACGACATTCTGCGGCTGAAGAGCGTGGCGGACCTGGCCGAGTACATCACCAACGAGATTCAGGAGGTGTACCGGTTGCAGGGCGTGACCATCAACGACAAGCACATCGAGGTCATCGTCCGGCAGATGCTG
>JAWLCV010000174.1:0-3733 GCA_041686955.1 Pseudomonadales bacterium | reverse complement strand
ACGATCTCGTAGCCGTGGCTGATGGCCACGCCGGCGCGCTCGAGCATGATGGACGCCGAGCAGTACTTGCCGGCGGAAAGGGCGACCGCCCGGGCCACCTTCTTCTCGTCGAGTTCCCGTCCGGTGACCTTGAAATGCAGGTGGATGCGGGTGAACACGTGGGGCACCGACTCGGCGCGTTCGGCCTCGAGCTCGGTGACGCAATCCACCACCTCCTGGCGCGCCTTGCCGAGGATGTGGATCACGTCGTAGGAGGCGCACCCGCCCAGTCCCATGAGCACCAGCTCCATGGGCCGCGCGCCGCGGTTCTCGCCGCCGCCCTCCGGCGGCCCGTCCAGCGCGATCTCGTGTCCCGAGTCGGCGACGGCGGTGAAGTGGACCTTGTCGTGCCATTGTATTTTTGCGTGCATGGTGAGCGATTCCCGATTGTCGGTGTTCGGAGACGTGATGGGTGCCGAACCTGGTGAGTGAAGCGGGTCCATCCATACTGTGAACGGTGCCGTTTGTCGACTACGTCACACCATTCCCCGGATTCTTTGCCATAGTTAAGGACGCTAGAGTTACGAAGGAGCGGAACCGACATGCTTGCCTCCAAGAACCCACAGAGCGCGGGGATGGGTCCCGGCCGGTCCAGCGCCGGACGGCCGCTGATGGCGAAAGGATTCAAACTGGGCACCGCCGAGGAAGACGGCCACCTGGATGCGTTCCTGGCTGCCGCGCACCGCCGCAAGTACCCGGCAAAGAGCACCCTGATCTACGCCGGCGACAAGAGCGACTCCATCTACTACATCCTCAAAGGCTCGGTGACCGTGCTGGTGGAGGACGAGTCGGGCCGGGAGATCATCGTCTCCTACCTGAACAAGGGCGACTTCTTCGGCGAGATGCCGCTGTTCACCGAAGACACCCCCCGCTCGGCCTGGGTGAAGGCCAAGTCCGAGTGCGAAGTGGCGGAGCTCTCCTACGCCAAGTTCCGGGAGCTGGCGGAGAAGCACACGGATCTGCTCTACGCCGTGGGCCGGCAGATGGCCGAGCGGCTCACCCGCACCACCCAGAAGGTGAGCGACCTGGCGTTCCTCGACGTCACCGGCCGGGTGGCGCGCACGCTCCTCGAGCTCACCAAGCAACCCGACGCCATGACCCACCCCGACGGCATGCAGATCAAGATCACCCGCCAGGAGATCGGCCGCATCGTGGGCTGCTCCCGGGAGATGGTGGGCCGGGTGCTGAAGACGCTGGTGGATCAGGGGCTGGTGTCGGTGAAAGGCAAGACCATGGTGGTCTTCGGGACCCGCTAGCGAGGCACGGAGCCGAACAGGGCCGAAAGCGCCGCCCCCGGATCGGCGGCGCGCATGAAGGCTTCCCCCACCAGGAACGCATTCACCCCGGCGGCGCGCATCATCTGTACGTCGTCCGGGGTGTGGATGCCGCTCTCCGTCACCACCAGCACACCCTCCGGCACCGCCGGCAGCAGGTCGAGGGTGGTCTGCAGCCGGGTGTCGAAAGTCCGCAGGTCGCGGTTGTTGATTCCTACGAGTGCAGGCTCCAGGGCCAGGGCACGATCCAGCTCGTCATCGTCGTGCACCTCGATCAGTACGTCGAGGCCGGCGTCCCGCGCCGCCGCGTTCAGCTCCCCGAGCTGGTCCCTGCCCAGCGCGGCCACGATGAGCAGCAGGCAGTCGGCCTCCAGCGCGCGGGTTTCCAGCACCTGATAGGGATCGACGATGAAATCCTTCCGGAGCGCCGGCAGGGCAACGGCGGCCCGGGCGCGGCGCAGGTAGTCGTCGTTGCCCTGGAAGAAATCCTGGTCGGTGAGCACAGACAGGCAGGCGGCGCCCGCCGCCTCGTATCGGCGGGCGATGTCCACGGGGTCGAAATCCTCGCGGATCACCCCCTTGCTCGGCGAGGCCTTCTTGATCTCGGCTATCACGGCGCTTTCGCCGGCGCGCACCCGCCGGGCGAGGGCGTCGGCGAAGCCGCGCGGGGGCGAAGCGGCCCGGACCGCATCCTCCAGGGCCGCCGCGCTCACCCGGCGGCGGCGGTCCGCCACCTCCTCGCGCTTGCGGGCGACGATGCGGTCCAGCACGGTGCCGCTCACTTACGCCTCCATCAGCCGGGTCACCCGGATCAGCTCTTCGAACCGCTCCAGCGCGCGGCCGGTGGCGATGGCCTCGCGCGCCATGAGCACGCCCCTCGTCAGGTCGGTGGCGGCCCCGGCCACGTAGATGGCGGCGCCGGCGTTCAGGCTGACGATGTCGGCGGCGGCGGAATCGGGCTCGGTGAGCGAGCGCCGCACCAGCGCCAGGCTCGCCTCCGGCGAATCCGCCCGGAGCTCGGTGACGTCGCGCTGGCGGATGCCGAAGTCCTCCGGGGCGATCTCGTAGCTTTCGATCCGCCCGGCTCTGAGCTCCACCACGTAGGTGCTGGCGTCGAGGGCGATCTCGTCCAGGCCGTTGGCGTGCACCAGCAGCACGTGCTCGGCCTGAAGCAGCGCCAGCACCCGCGCCAGGGTCTCCTGGAGCTCTGGGCTGAACACGCCGATGAGCTGACGCGTGGCGCCGGCGGGGTTGGTGAGCGGGCCGAGCACGTTCATCATGGTCCGTACCCCCAACTCCCGACGCACCGGGGCTGCGTGCTTCATGGCGCCATGATGGGCCTGGGCGAACAGGAAGCCCACGCCCACCTCGCGGATGCACTGGGCGCACTGCTCGGGGGTCAGGGCCAGGTTGGTTCCGGCGGCTTCGAGGACGTCGGCGCTGCCGCTGGCGCTCGACATCTTGCGGTTGCCGTGCTTGGCCACGTGAGCGCCCGCCGCGGCGGCCGCGAACGCCGCCGCGGTGGAAATGTTGAACAGCTTCGCGCCGCTGCCGCCGGTGCCGCAGGTGTCCACCAGATGGGGTACGTCCACCTGCACCCGGGTGGAGAGGGCGCGCATGGCCTGGGCCGCGCCGGCGATCTCTTCCGCCGTCTCACCCTTGACCCGCAGGCCCATGAGCAAGGCGCCGATCTGCGCGGGGGTCGCCTCGCCGCTCATGACCTCGGTGAAGACCTGGCGCGCCTCCTCCTGGGCGAGGTCCCGGCCTTCAGCCAGCCGTCCCAGTGCGCTCCGTACGTCCATGGAGATCTCCGGTGAGAAAGTTCCGCAGCAGGTCGTGGCCGGCGGTGGTGAGGATGGACTCCGGGTGGAACTGGACCCCCTGGATGGGAAACTCCCGGTGACGCAGGCCCATGATCTCGTCGAACGCGCTGCCCCCGTCCGCGGGCCGCTCCGTCCACGCCGTCACCTCCAGGCAGTCGGGCAGGGTCTCCCGCTCCACCACCAGCGAGTGGTAACGGGTGGCCTCGAACGGCTCGGGCAGTCCCCGGAACACGCCTTCCCCGCGGTGATGGATCATGGAGGTTTTGCCGTGCATCACTTCCCGGGCGCGAATCACCCGGCCGCCGAACACCTGACCCAGGCACTGGTGCCCGAGGCAGATGCCCAGGGTCGGCACACGGGGGCCGAAGGTGCGGATCACCTCCATGCTGATTCCGGCCTCGTTCGGCGTGCACGGTCCCGGGGAGACGACGATCCGTTCCGGCGCCAGCGACTCGATCTCCGCCAGGGTGATCTCGTCGTTGCGGTACACCAGCACCTCGGCGCCCAGCTCGCCCAGGTACTGGACCACGTTGTAGGTGAACGAGTCGTAATTGTCGATCATGAGCAGCATAGCCGGGGCATAGTACCCACAGTTGG
>JAWLCV010000173.1:0-3993 GCA_041686955.1 Pseudomonadales bacterium | reverse complement strand
TCGCGCCGCGCCGGCCCGGTGTAGAGCTGCCGGGGACGGCCGATCTTGTAGGGGCCGCTGATCATCTCGTTCCAGTGGGCGATCCATCCGGGGGTGCGGCCGGTGGCGAAGATCACGGTGAACATGTCGGTGGGAATGCCGATGGCTTTCAGGATGATGCCCGAATAGAAGTCGACGTTGGGGTAGAGCTTCTTCTCCACGAAGTACTCGTCCTCCAGGGCGATCTTCTCCAGCCGCTGGGCCATGCGCAGGATGGGGTCGTCCTCGGTGCCGAGCTCCTCGAGCACCTCGCGGCAGGTTTCCTGCATCACCTTGGCGCGCGGGTCGTAGTTCTTGTATACCCGGTGGCCGAAGCCCATGATCCGGAACGGGTCGTCCTTGTCTTTGGCGCGCTTGACGTACTTGTCGATGTTCTTCTCGTCGCCAATCTCGTAGAGCATGTTCAGCACCGCCTCGTTGGCGCCGCCGTGGGCCGGCCCCCACAGCGCCGCGATGCCGGCGGCGATGCAGGCGTAGGGATTGGCGCCGGTGGAGCCCGCCAGCCGCACGGTGGAGGTGGAGGCGTTCTGCTCGTGGTCGGCGTGGAGCAGGAAGATGCGGTCCATGGCCCGGGCGATGACCGGGTTGACGTCGTAGTTCTCGCAGGGGGTGCCGAACATCATGTACAGGAAGTTCGCCGCGTAATCCAGGTCGTTGCGGGGGTACATGAACGGCTGGCCGAGTGCGTACTTGTAGCTCATGGCCGCGAGGGTCGGCATCTTGGCGATGAGCCGGTGTGCGGTGATGCGGCGCTGGTGCTCGTCGGCGATGTCCATGGAGTCGTGGTAGAAGGCGGACAGGGCACCGGTGACGCCGCACATCACCGCCATGGGATGGGCGTCGCGGCGGAACCCGCGGAACAGGTGCACGAGTTGCTCGTGCACCATGGTGTGCCGCTTGATGCTCTCGACGAAGGCGCGCTTCTCCGGCGCTTTCGGCAGCTCGCCGTTCAGCAGCAGATAGCAGAGCTCGAGGTAGTCGGACTGCTCGGCGAGCTGGTCGATGGGGTAGCCACGGTGCAGCAGCACGCCTTCCGCGCCGTCGATGAAGGTGATGGCGGACTCGCAGGAGGCGGTGGAGACGAAGCCGGGGTCGTAGGTGAAATAGCCTTCGCCGGTGAGGCTACCCACGTCGATCACGTCCGGGCCCAGGGTGCCACTCAGCACCGGTAGCTCGACGGTCTTTCCGTCGACAGATAGCTGGGCTTTCTTGCCCCCCTGATGGGCCATGCGTCCTCCCGTAAAGGCGATTGCTGAATCTTATTGATCTGCTTGGCGGCGCGTCGGATCGGCCCGGCGCGCGACTGCTCTGTGGAGCAAGCGAGCCTATTGACGGCCGTTGTGGTTGTCAATTCGGGGGTTTACGGAACGTACACATTCTTGGCTTTAACCCGGATGGCGACTACAATTCCCGGCCCGGGAACCGTCGCGCCCGGCAGGTCCGCGAACCCTCCCTGACGCCAGCCGCTGCCGAGCCGCTGGCTGACCCTGTTTTCTCAACCGTTGACCGGATGATCTAGGGGATTATGAAGACCGAACGCCCTGTGTACTTGTCGCTCACCCAATTCGCGTGGCCCTTCGCGGCCATCTCGTCCATCACCCACCGGATCACCGGTGTGGCCCTGTTCGCAGGGATCGCCTATCTGCTGTGGTTGCTCGGTCTCGCTCTGGAATCCCCCGAGGGCTTCGAGCGGGCCGCGGCCATCCTGGACGGCGCGCTCGGCAAGGTGGTGTTGCTGGCGGTGCTGGCCGCCCTCGCGTTCCACCTGTTCGCCGGCATGAAGCACCTGGTCATGGATTTTCACCGTTGGGACAGCCTCGAGGCCGGCCGGCGCACGTCCGTCACCGTCTTCGTCCTCACCGCCATCGCAACCGTTCTGGCAGGAGTCTGGCTATGGTAAGCAGCGTCACCACCGTCACGAGTCTCACCCGCAGCGGGCTCGCCGATTTTCTGGTGCAGCGGGTCACCGCGGTGATCCTCGCGCTCTACGCGTTCTGGGTGCTGGGCTTCTTCCTGGTCACCCCGGAGGTGACCCACGAGGCGCTGGTGGGCTACTTCGGCAACTACGTGATGAAACTGTTCAGCACCCTCGCGGTGCTGGCCACCGCAGCGCATGCCTGGATCGGGATGTGGACCGTGGGCACCGATTACATCCGGCCCCACTACTTCGGCGCCCACTCCACCGCGTGGCGGCTGACCTACCAGATGCTGTGTCTGGTGGTGCTGTTCGTCTACGTGGCCTGGGCCCTGCGGATGTTCTGGAGCCTGTAACCACCCCTTGCCGCCGGCCCGGGCGGGGCCGGCTCACGTTGCGATTCGGAGTTTTTCGAGCATGGCCAAGATCAGGAAGATGGAATTCGACGGCGTCATCGTCGGCGGCGGCGGGGCGGGCATGCGCGCCGCCCTGCAACTCGCGCAGTCGGGGCTGAAGACGGCGGTCATCAGCAAGGTGTTTCCGACGCGCTCGCACACGGTGTCGGCCCAGGGCGGTATCACCTGTGCCATCGCCAGCGACGATCCAGACGACGACTGGCGCTGGCACATGTACGACACCGTGAAGGGGTCGGACTACATCGGCGATCAGGAGGCCATCGAGTACATGTGCAGCGAGGGCCCTCAGGCCGTGTTCGAGCTCGAGCACATGGGGCTGCCGTTCTCGCGCACCGAATCGGGACGGATCTACCAGCGGCCGTTCGGCGGCCAGTCCAAGAATTTCGGTAAGGGCGGTCAGGCGGCACGGACCTGCGCGGCCGCGGATCGTACCGGCCACACCTTGCTGCACACCCTGTATCAGGCCAACCTGCGGGCGAACACCACCTTCCTCAACGAATGGTTCGCGGTGGATCTGGTGAAGAACCAGGACGGCGCCGTGGTGGGGCTCGTGGCCATCGACATCGAAAGCGGCGAGACGGTGTACGTGGAGTCCAAGGCCACGGTGCTCGCCACAGGCGGTGCCGGCCGCATCTACGCCAGCACCACCAACGCCCACATGTGCACCGGGGACGGCGCCGGCATGGCGCTGCGCGCCGGCTTCCCGCTGCAGGACATGGAAATGTGGCAGTTCCATCCCACCGGCATTCACGGCGCCGGGGTGCTGGTCACCGAGGGGTGCCGGGGCGAGGGCGGCTACCTCATCAACAAGGACGGCGAGCGCTTCATGGAACGCTACGCGCCCACCGCCAAGGACCTGGCGGGCCGGGACGTGGTGGCCCGGTCCATGATCATCGAGATTCTCGAGGGGCGCGGAGTGGGTCCCGATGGCGACCACGTGCTGCTGAAGCTCGATCACCTGGGGGAGGAAGTGCTGAACAGCCGGCTTCCGGGCATTCTGGAGCTGTCGCGGACCTTCGCCCACGTCGACCCGGTGAAGGAGCCGATTCCGGTGGTTCCCACCTGCCACTACATGATGGGCGGCATCCCCACCGGGGTCACCGGTCAGGCGCTGATGCTGGATGCCGACGGCCACGACAAGCTGATCGACGGGCTCTATGCCGCCGGCGAAGCGGCCTGCGTGTCGGTGCACGGCGCGAATCGACTGGGCGGCAACAGCCTGCTCGACCTGGTGGTCTTCGGCAGGGCTGCCGGGATGCACATCGAGGAGGTCATGCGCCAGGGGGTGAGCTACCGCGACGCCAGCGAGTCCGACATCGAGCAGGCCATGAGCCGGCTCGACCGCTGGAACAACTCCCAGGGCGGCGAGTCGGTGGCGGATCTCAAGCGTGAGCTGCAGCAGGTGATGCAGAACAGCTTCGGCGTGTTCCGTACCGAGCAGCACATGAAGGAGGGGATCAGCAAGCTCGCCGAGCTACGTGAGCGTATCGGCAATGCCCATCTCGGCGACAAGAGCCTGGTGTTCAACACCGCGCGCATGGAAGCCCTGGAGCTGGACAACCTCATGGAGGTGGCCGAGTGCACGGCCATCGCGGCGGAAGCGCGCAAGGAGAGCCGCGGCGC
>JAWLCV010000172.1:0-3995 GCA_041686955.1 Pseudomonadales bacterium | reverse complement strand
CTGGCCGAGTACATCACCAACGAGATTCAGGAGGTGTACCGGTTGCAGGGCGTGACCATCAACGACAAGCACATCGAGGTCATCGTCCGGCAGATGCTGCGCAAGGCGGAGATCACCCATCCCGGGGACTCCGACTTCATCCGCGGCGAGCAGGTGGAGTACGTCGCCGTGCTGGAAGCCAACGACGCGCTCGTCGCAGACGGCAAGCAGCCGGCCGAGTACGAGCGGGTGCTGCTGGGCATCACCAAGGCCTCCCTGGCCACCGAGTCCTTCGTCTCGGCGGCCTCTTTCCAGGAGACCACGCGGGTGCTCACGGAGGCTGCCGTCACCGGCAAGCGAGACTACCTGCGCGGGCTGAAGGAGAACGTGGTGGTGGGCCGGCTGATCCCGGCGGGGACGGGCCTGGCGTACCACAGCGAGCGCAAGCGCAAGCGGGCCGAGGATCTGGCGGCGCGCCTGGCCAAGGAGCAGGGTGCAACCGCGGACGAGGTGGAGCAGGCGCTTTCGGAAGCGTTGTCCAACAGCCAGTGATCGGGCGCGACGGTGACGGCAGCCGCGACCATGTGCCGGCTGCTGCCGCCGGGCGCTATGACGATTGCTTCCTGGCAGGCGCGCGATTAGAATCGCGCGCCTGCTGAACGGGGGCCGAACCGGCCCCGCCGGGGGACCAATGGGTACGCCCCGACCGATTTTTTGGAGTTAGCATGGCGAGAATAAGCCAACTCGTTCGTAAGCCGCGCAAGCGCAAAGTCGACAAGAACATCGTGCCTGCCCTGCAGGGCAGCCCGCAGAAGCGGGGCGTGTGCACTCGCGTGTACACCACCACGCCGAAGAAGCCGAACTCGGCGCTTCGCAAGGTCTGCCGGGTCCGCCTGACCAACGGCTACGAGGTTACCTCCTACATCGGTGGCGAGGGCCACAACCTGCAGGAGCACTCGGTGGTGCTGATTCGCGGCGGCCGGGTGAAGGATCTCCCGGGGGTGCGCTATCACACGGTGCGCGGCACCCTGGATACCTCCGGCGTGTCGGATCGCCGGCAGCGCCGTTCCAAGTACGGGGCCAAGCGGCCCAAGTAACTGCAGCGAGGACCAAGCGGCTCGAATGCCGCCCCCCATTCGCAAACGACAGACCTGAAAAATCTGTTCCAGTAAGGCCCGGACCCGGTGACCCGTCACCGGGCACCTTCCGGGATCAACCTGAAGCCAAGGAGCTTTGAACCATGCCGAGACGTCGCGTCGTCGCCAAGCGGGAGATTCTTCCCGATCCCAAGTACCACAACCAGACGGTGGCCAAGTTCATCAACCACGTCATGGTCAGCGGCAAGAAAGCCGTGGCCGAGCGTATCGTCTACGGGGCGCTGTCCCGGATCGAGGGGCGCGGCGTCGCGAACCCCGTGGAGGTGTTCGAGAAGGCCCTCGAGGCCGTGGCTCCGTACGTCGAGGTGAAGGCCCGCCGGGTCGGCGGCGCCACATACCAGGTGCCCGTGGAAGTGCGCCCGTCCCGGCGCCAGGCTCTGGCCATGCGCTGGCTCGTGGACAGCGCGCGCAAGCGGGGCGAGAAGTCCATGGCCGCGCGTCTTGCCGGTGAATTCATGGATGCCGCGGAAGGCCGCGGCAGCGCGGTGAAGAAGCGCGAGGACACGCACCGCATGGCGGAAGCGAACAAGGCGTTCTCCCACTATCGGTACTGACGCCCGGCCGGCAGCCGACGCCAAATCCACATCTAGATCTAACGGAGAGCATCAATGGCTCGCAAAACCCCTATCTCGCGATACCGGAATTTCGGCATCGCAGCTCACGTGGACGCCGGCAAGACGACCACGACGGAAAGGGTGCTGTTCTATACCGGCCTGTCCCACAAGATCGGCGAGGTCCACGACGGCGCCGCCACCATGGACTGGATGGAACAGGAACAGGAGCGCGGCATCACCATCACCTCCGCCGCGACCACCACGTTCTGGTCCGGCATGAACCAGCAGTTCGACGAGCATCGTCTGAACATCATCGACACCCCCGGGCACGTGGACTTCACCATCGAGGTGGAGCGCAGCCTCCGGGTGCTCGACGGCGCGGTGGTGGTGTTCTGTGGCACCTCGGGCGTCGAGCCGCAGTCGGAAACGGTGTGGCGTCAGGCCAACAAGTACGAGGTGCCGCGCATCGTCTTCGTCAACAAGATGGACCGCGCCGGCGCCGACTTCCTGCGGGTGGTGGCGCAGATCAAGCAGCGCCTGGGTGCTCATCCGGTGCCGGTTCAACTCGCCATCGGCGCCGAGGACGAATTCAAGGGCGTCGTCGATCTGGTGCGGATGAAGGCCATTCTCTGGAACGACGCGGACCAGGGGCTCACCTACGATCTGGCGGACATCCCCGAGGACATGGCCGATCTCGCCACCCATTGGCGCGAGCAGATGGTGGAGGCCGCCGCGGAGGCCAACGAGGAGCTGATGGACAGGTACCTCGAGGAAGGTGATCTGTCCGAAGACGACATCAAGAAGGGCCTGCGTATCCGCACGCTCGCCAACGAGATCGTCCCGGCCCTGTGCGGCTCGGCATTCAAGAACAAGGGCGTTCAGGCCATGCTCGACGCCGTGGTGGAGTACCTGCCGGCCCCGACCGAGGTACGGCCCATCGAGGGTGTGCTCGACGACGGCGAGACCGTGGAGACCCGCAAGGCCGACGACGACGCTCCGTTCGCGGCGCTGGCGTTCAAGATCGCCACCGACCCGTTCGTCGGCACCTTGACGTTCTTCCGCGTCTACTCCGGGGTGCTGTCCTCCGGGGACCAGGTGTACAACCCGGTGAAGGGCAAGCGCGAGCGGGTGGGCCGGATGGTGCAGATGCACTCCAACCACCGCAACGAGATCAAGGAAGTGCGCGCCGGCGACATCGCCGCCGCGATCGGCCTGAAGGACGTCACCACCGGTGACACCCTCTGCGACATGAACAACATCATCACCCTGGAGCGCATGGAGTTCCCGGAACCGGTGATCTCCGTGGCCGTGGAGCCCAAGTCCAAGGCCGACCAGGAGAAGATGGGCGTGGCGCTCGGCAAGCTGGCTCAGGAGGACCCCTCTTTCCGGGTGCGCACCGACGAGGAGTCGGGGCAGACCATCATCTCCGGCATGGGCGAGCTGCACCTCGACATCATCGTCGACCGCATGCGGCGCGAGTTCGGCGTCGAGGCCAACATCGGCAAGCCCCAGGTGGCGTACCGCGAGACCATTCGCAGCTCCGTGGAGATCGAAGGTAAGTTCGTCCGCCAGTCCGGCGGCCGCGGCCAGTACGGTCACGTCTGGCTGCGCCTCGAGCCCATCCGCCACGAGGAGGGTGAGGAAGAGCCCGTGCACTACGAGTTCGTCGACGAGATCGTCGGCGGCGTGGTGCCCCGGGAGTACATCCCGGCGGTGGACAAGGGCATCCAGGAGCAGATGCAGAACGGCGTGCTGGCGGGTTACCCCCTCATCGACGTCAAGGCCTCCCTGTTCGACGGCTCGTTCCACGAGGTGGACTCCTCCGAGATGGCGTTCAAGATCGCCGGCTCCATGGCGCTCAAGGCCGGGGCCCTGAAGGCCAAGCCCGTGCTGCTCGAGCCCATCATGTCAGTGGAAGTCGTGACCCCCGAAGACTACATGGGGGACGTGGTGGGCGACCTGAACCGGCGCCGGGGGCTCATCCAGGGCATGGACGAGAACCCCGCCGGCAAGATCGTGCGCGCGGAGGTGCCGCTTTCCGAGATGTTCGGATATGCAACCGACCTGCGTAGCGCCACCCAGGGCCGTGCCACGTACGTGATGGAGTTCGAGCGCTACGCCGAGGTGCCGGACAACATCGCCGCCGGCATCATCCAGCAGCAGTGACGCGAGCAACGAAGCAAACAGAACACGGGAGATAGGTACCAACCATGTCCAAAGCGAAATTTGAGCGTACGAAGCCGCACGTGAACGTGGGGACGATTGGTCACGTGGACCATGGGAAGACGACGTTGACGGCGGCGCT
>JAWLCV010000171.1:0-4069 GCA_041686955.1 Pseudomonadales bacterium | reverse complement strand
AATGGTCATATCGTTCTCCCCCGAGCCGATTCTTGGACAGGCCGAGGGGAATCGTATTATTTTTCGATAAACGAATTCAACTTCGATTATCGAAAATCGCCAGCCAGGGAGAACGCACATGAGCGAGCACGCCAGAACCGGTATCTGCGGTTACGACGCGGATTCCATATTCATTCGCGGCAAGAGCCTCACCACCGAGATCATGGGCCGCTACGGCTTCACCGAGCTGATGCTGCTGCAGGCCCTGGGCCGTGAGCCCACGCCGCTGCAGGTGAGGATCCTGGACGCGGTCATGGTCACCATCATGGAGCACGGTCTGGTGCCTTCGGCGGTGGTGACGCGCCTCACCCACTACGGCGCCCCCGAGTCCTTTCAGGGTGCGGTGGCGGCGGGCCTGCTGGGGGTGGGTGACCGCTACGCGGGCACGGCCAGCGAGTGCGGCGCGCTGCTCGAGCGGATCGCCGCCGTTCCGGAGGCGGAGCGGCGGGGCAAGGCGGTGGAGGAGGTGAAGGGCTACCGGGCCGCCAAGCGCCCGGTGCCCGGCTTCGGCCATCCCATTCACCAGGCCGTGGATCCGCGGGTGGAGCGGCTGCTCGCCATCGTCGGCGAGGCGCAGGCCGGTGAAGGGGGAGCCGAGGGCGAGCACGTGCGCGCCATGTACCTGCTGCAGGAGGTTCTGCGGGAGGAAACCGGAAAACCGTTGGTGACCAACATCAGCGCCGCCATGGGCGCGGTGATGGCGGACGCCGGGATTCCCTCCGCCATGATGCGCGGGGTGGTGCTGACGGCACGTTGCGCGGGTCTGGTGGGGCACCTTTTCGAGGAGATGCGGCAGCCCGCCGCCCACCACATGTGGGAGGCGGCTCAGGCTGCCGTCGACTACGAGCCATGACGCCGCCCGGACCGGGCACGGGGGGTGCCCGCTGGGTGAGCGCCCGCGGTGCCCGCCTGTGGCTCCACGCGGCGGGCGACGGCGTTCCCCTGGTGCTGGTGCACGGCTGGGCCATGGACCACCGGGTGTTCTCCCCCCAGGTGGACGAGTTCGCCCGCCATTTCCGGACGATTACCTACGACCGCCGGGGGTTCGGCCGTTCCACGGGTGTGCCGAACCCGGAGCGGGAGCTCGACGACATCGAGGTCGTGGTCGGCAAGGTCTGCGGCGAGGCGGCCGGCAGGCGCTTCCACCTGCTCGGCTTGTCCCAGGGCGGGCGCATCGCGCTGCGCTATGCCGCGGCCCGGCCGGATCGGCTGCGCTCGCTCGTCCTGCAGGGCGCACCGGTGGGCGGGGAGGAGGCCGAGGGCCCCGCAGACGAGCGGATTCCCCTGGACGAGCTGGCGGCACTCGCCAGGGCGGGGCACCTCGCCGAGCTGCGGCGCCGCTGGCTGCAGCACCCCCTGATGCGCCTGGGGGAGGGCAACGCGGAGGCGGAGCGGCTTCTGCGTGACATGCTCGGCGATTACGCCGGTGCCGATCTCATTGCCGGGCCGTGGCGGCCGAGGGAATCCGCCGCAGACGTGCTGCGGGCCCTCGCTGCCGCTGAACTCCCCGTGCTCGTGGTGACCGGCGCAGGGGAGACCGAAGCGCGCCGGCGCGCCGCGCGGCGGCTGCTCGACGGGCTGCCGCACGCGAAGGGGCTGGTGCTCGCCGCCAGCGGCCATCTGTGCAATCTCACGGAGCCGGACCTCTACAACTCGGCGGTGATCGAGTTCTGCCGCGGCGTGGACACCGGTCGCTGACCGTCAGATGCCGGCGCCCATGATGGAGTGGAGCAGCACCGGGTAACGCCGCAGCTCCCGCTCGATGGCTTGGGCTGCGTTCTGCAGGTGCGGCAGACGGCTGCGCACCATCTCGGCTTCGTTCACCCGGGTGGTGGCCGTGGAGCAGTTGATGGCCGCCACCACCGCGCCCTCGTCGCTGCGCACCGGCACCGCCACCGAGACGATTCCGTAATCCAGCTCGTCCTGGATGGAGGCGTAGTCCTGGCGGCGCACCTGCAGCAGGATTTCCCGCAGTGCAGGGATCGAGGTCACCGTCTTGTCGGTGAACTTCTCGGGGGTCAGGCCGTTCAGCAGCCGATCCATCGCGTCGTCGCTCTGCAGCGCCATCAGCACGCGGCCGAGGGAGGTGGCGTAGGCCGGGAAGCGGGTTCCCACGCCGGCGGCCAGCCGCACCATGCGGTTCGTGGAGACGTGCACCAGGTACAGAATGTTCTGCCCGGAGAGCACGGCCAGCGACGAGCTGTCGCCGGTCTGGTCGCGGACCTCCTGCAGATGCGGCCGGACCACCTGCTCGAGGTTCATGGACTCGAGGAATGCCGACGCGAAGCCGATGACCTCCGGGGTGAGCAGGAACCGCTTGCCCTGCTTGCCCACGTAGCCGAGATGGACCAGCGTGTTCAGGCAGCGCCTGGCCACCGCCGGGCTCAAGCCCGTGGCCGCGGCGACCTCGCTCAGGGTCATCTCCGGGCGTTCCTTGGTGAAGGAGCGCAGCACCGCGAGCCCTCGTTCGAGGGTGGTGAGGTACTCGCCGTCGCTGCGGGGATTCTGGCTGGCCATCTGGGCGCGGAAGGGCCTCGGGCGAAAAGGCCGGGATGGTAGTACGGTTCGGGGCGGGAAGGATAGCGGGGCGGGGGCGATGGTCGTTATGCGCGCCGCGTCAGCACCATTCGTTCGTTTGATTGTTTTGATTTCGCCAGCAAAAACATTGGTGAATGTGCGAAATCGGCCCTGTCGTGAGTGGGGGCGTGACGCTATACTGTAAGGGCATACAGTATACGGAGAGCGCCATGAATGCCCCGCTGGTCCGTGACTTCCGTCCCCTCCAGGAGCTCGAATCCTCCCTGATCCAGACCTGGCGCGAAGCCACCCAGGCCGAGCACCGGTTTCTCGTGCTGCTGCGCGAGTTCGACCTGCGCCGCGGCTGGGAGGCCTACGGCAACAACGATTGCGCCGAATGGCTCGACTGGCGCTGCGGCATTTCCCGCACCACGGCCCAGGAGAAGATCCGGGTGGCCCGGGCGCTGTGGTTCCTCCCGCAGATCGAAGAGGCGTTCCGCCGCGGCGACCTCTCGTATTCCAAGGTGCGCGCCCTGACCCGGGTCGCCACCGACACCACCGAAGCCGACCTGCTCGCCTACGCGCTCAATGCCTCCGCAGCCCAGTGCGAGGAATACTGCCGGCGCCTGCGCAACGGTGACCCGGTCGCCTCGGCCGAGGACGCCCGGCGCCTCCACGAAGGGCGCTCGCTGGTGCGGCACTTCCGCGAGGACGGCTCGGCCACGATGACGGTGGAGCTGCCGAGGGAGTCCCTCGAACTGGTGCTGAGCGCCCTGGAGCGGGTGGGCGACCGGCTGCCGGAAGACCCCAGCCGGTCGCTCTTCGCCAAGGCCGCGGACGCGCTGGTGCAGATGGCCCGGGAGAGCCTCGCCGGCGACAGTCTCTCGGCCGGTGAGGGTTCATCTTCCGCGGAAGGCGCGCAGGTGGTGGTGCACGTGGACGCCGCGGCGCTCTCCGGCCAGGGCGGCGAGTCGGACCTGCCGCTGCCGACGGTGAAGCGGCTGTGCTGCGACGGTGCCGTGGTTCCGATCATCGAGCGCGACGGAAAAGCGCTGAACGTGGGCCGCAAGCAGCGCACCGTGCCGACCGCCATCAAGCGCGCGCTCGTGGCCCGCGACCGGAGGTGCACGTACCCTGGCTGCCGTCACGTGTCTTTTCTGGAGGCGCACCATGTCCACCATTGGGCGGACGGCGGCGAGACCAGCCTGGGGAATCTGCTGCTTCTGTGCAGCACCCACCACAAGCTGATTCACGAGGGCGGGTTCGCGGTGCGAAGGCGGCGGGACGGATCGTGCTACTTCGTGCGGCCGGACGGACGGCCCGTGGAGGCGCCTTCCGCGGAAGATGGCGAGTGCGGGGGTGTCAGGGAGATGGCCGCGATATACCGTCGTTTGCCGGCTTGAATCTGGGCCGCGAGAGCTTTACGTTTCTCCCACCTTCCCAACGAGGGACCGGAGATGACGGATTCCCTGCCCGTCGACCCTGCCGCACTACGCGAAGAGGTCAAAGCCAA
>JAWLCV010000170.1:0-4071 GCA_041686955.1 Pseudomonadales bacterium | reverse complement strand
GGACAGCCTGGGATCGAGCCTGAAGCCGGAAGTGAGGGAGCTTCGCGAAGAGATCGCCTACGTGCGCGGCCTGCTCGAGGACGTGCTGATGGAAGTGCGGGAGAGTAAGGACCCGTCGCATAAGCGGAGGGCGTGAGAAGGCGCTGTCCGCTTTCCGCTTTCCGCTGGAGGCATAACGCCAGCGGCTGGCAGTCGTCTTCTACCATCGACCAAGTGGTTCTCGCCAGAATCCGGCAACACCCCTCTTGCGGATAGCGGACAGCGGGCAGCGGATGGCGTTATTTGAACTCCCTCGCCCGGAACGGCGCTGCCTCCGCCGAACCTTCACCGCCGGGCTCACCGCCCGACTCCGACTCCAACTCGCTCATGAGTCCCGTCATGTCTTCCACGTAGCCGGCCACCACGTGGATGACTTCCTGCTCCCGTTCCACCACGCCCTTCACCCGCAGCAATCGAGCCTGCAGCAGGGCCGCCCGGAACTGCTCCAGCACCGATGACCAGACCACGAGGTTGATGTTGCCCGTCTCGTCCTCGAGGGTGACGAACAGCACGCCGGTGGCCGTCCCCGGGCGTTGCCGCCCGGTCACCAGTCCGGCGACCCGGACGAACTGGCCGTGGCGGCACGAATCCAGTTCCCTGGCCGTCCGGCAGCGGGCCAGGTGGCGGCCGAGGTGCGGGTGACGACGCAACAGCGCCAGCGGGTGATCGCCCAGGGTCAGGCCCAGGTACCGATAATCGTCGAGCATGTCGCTGACCGCGGAGGGGGCGGGAAGGAGGAGATCGTCCGTGCTGCCACCGGAAGTGCCCGCGTCACGGGTTCGCTCCAGCGGCAAGGGTTCCCGGATGTCCGCCACTTCCCAATGAGCCTGGTAACGATGCCCGGACAGGGTTCGGAGCGCCCCGGCACGCGCCAGGAAGCGCAGGGTCTGATCGCCGAGGCCGGCGCGCCGGGCCAGGTCTTCCGCGTGGCTGAACGGGCGCCGGGCCGCCTCGTCGGCGATACGCCGGCCCACGGCTTCCGGTAGGCCTTTCACCATGCGCAGCCCCA
Organism: Pseudomonadales bacterium; assembly: GCA_041686955.1. Classification (GTDB taxonomy): domain Bacteria; phylum Pseudomonadota; class Gammaproteobacteria; order Pseudomonadales; family Azotimanducaceae; genus UBA7803. The sequence continues at coordinate 3,023 of JAWLCV010000170.1, read as the reverse complement.
GGCGCAAGGGCGGCTGGCCGGATGGGTCGTCCACTTCCAGCCGGTGGTCCCAGGTGCTGTGCTGCACGTCCACGGGCCGCACCCGGATGCCGTGACGCACCGCATCCTGAACGATCTGTGACGGGGAGTAGAAGCCCATGGGCAGGCTGTTCAGGAGCCCGCAGTAGAACGCCGCGGGCTCGTGACGCTTGAGCCAGGCCGAGACGTAGACCAGCAGCGCGAAGCTGGCGGAATGGGATTCCGGAAACCCGTACTCGCCGAAGCCCTCGATCTGCCGGAATACCCGCTCGGCGAAGTCCCGGTTGTGCCCCCGGGCCAGCATGCCGTCGATGAGTTTCTGCTCGAAGGGGCCGAGCCCGCCGCGGCGCTTCCAGGCCGCCATGGCGCGGCGAAGCTGATCGGCCTCGCCGGGGGTGAAGCCCGCCGCCACCACGGCCAGCTCGATGACCTGCTCCTGAAAGATGGGCACGCCGAGCGTGCGCTCCAGCACCCGGCGCACGCCTTCACTGGGATATTCCACGGGCTCGCGCCCCTGCCGGCGGCGCAGGTACGGGTGCACCATGTCGCCCTGGATGGGGCCCGGGCGGACGATGGCCACCTGAATCACCAGGTCGTAGAACTGTTGCGGCTTGAGGCGGGGAAGCATGGCCATCTGTGCCCGGGATTCCACCTGGAACACCCCCAGGCTGTCGCCCCGTTGCAGCATCCGATAGGTCTCGGGATCCTCCGGCGGCACGGTGGCCACGGTGAGCTGGTCGGGCCGGAAGGCGTTGCGCGCCTCCAGCGTCTTGCGGATGGCGGTGAGCATGCCCAATGCCAGCACGTCTACCTTCAAGAGCCCCAGCGCCTCCAGGTCGTCCTTGTCCCACTGGATGACGGTGCGGTCTTCCATGGCGGCATTCTCCACCGGCACGAGCTGGGCCAGCGGTCCCCGCGATATGACGAAGCCTCCAACGTGCTGCGAAAGATGCCGGGGAAAACCCAGGATCTGATCGACGAAGTACATGAACTGATTGGCCAGCCGGCTTTCCGGGTCGAGGCCGGCGGCGCGGAAGCGCTCGGCCAGGGCTTCGCGGTTGTCCCACCAGGCCAGGGATTTGGCCAGCAGGTCCACCAGGTCGAGATCCATGCCCAGGGCCTTGCCCACGTCCCGGGTGGCGCTTCTCGGCCGGTAGGTGATGAGGGTGGCCGCGAGCGCCGCGCGGTCGCGGCCGTAGCGTTTGTAGATGTACTGGATGACCTCTTCCCGGCGCTCGTGCTCGAAATCCACGTCGATGTCCGGCGGCTCGTTGCGCTCCTTGTTGATGAAGCGCTCGAACAGGAGGTGCATACGGGAGGGATCCACCTCGGTGACGTGCAGGCAATAGCAGACGGCGGAATTGGCGGCGGAGCCCCGACCCTGGCAGAGAATGCCGCGGCTGCGGGCGAACTGCACGATGTCGTGCACGGTGAGAAAGTAGTACTCGTAGTCGAGCTCGCGAATGAGCCGAAGCTCCCGCTCCAGCAGCACCTGGACATCCTCGGGCGCGCCGCCGGGCCAGCGCTCGGCCGCGCCGGCGTAGGTGAGCTGGCGCAGGTACTCCGAGGCCGTGAGGTGCGGCGGCACCAGCTCCTCCGGGTACTCGTAGCGCAGCTCGTCTAAGGAGAACCGGCAGCGCTCGGCGATGCGGCAGGATTCCTCGAGCATCTCCGGCGGATACAGGGTGGCCAGCTCCTCCACCGGCCGCAGATGCCGCTCGGCGTTCTGATGGCCCAGGCTGCCGAGCCCGGCCACCGTCGTCTTGTGCCGAATGGCGGTGAGCACGTCCTGCAGCGGCTGCCGCGACGGCACGTGCAGGTGCACGTCGTTGCTCGCGACGATAGGCAGATCCAGCCGCATGGAGAGGGTGAGGGCGTGGGCGGTCTTGTCCAGATCGTCGGCTTCCCGGAACAGCTCCAGGGCGATCCATAGCTCGGGGAACAGTGCCTTGAGCTCGCGCCCCTGGGCCATCTGAGCGCCGATCTCGGCATGATCGGGAATCCACAGAGCGAGGCAGCCGTCGATGGCCCAGCGAAAATCCTCCAGGCACGCCCGGTAGCTGCCCTTGGGAGAGCGGCGCCGCAGCCGGGTGATCAGGGCGGAGAGCTGACCGTAGGCCGCCCGGTGAGGGCAGAGCAGCACCAGTCGGCAGCCTTCCTCGAGGCGGAACTCGGCGCCGACGATCAGGTGCATGCCGATCTCCCGCGCGGCCAGATGGGCCTTCACGAGCCCGGCGAAGGAGCACTCGTCGGTCAGCGCGATGGCTCGATAGCCCAGCTCCGCGGCCCGCCGCACCAGCTCCTCGGGATGGGAGGCGCCGCGCAGGAAGCTGAAGTTGCTGAGGGTGTGGAGTTCGGCGAAGGTCATTTTTCGCTGTCCGCTGTTCGCTGTCCGCTATCCGCTATCCGCAAGAGGCATTTCGTCAGTTGTCGTGCATGTCCCCGCGATCGGGCGTGGGATCGAGTTTCGCGGCTTCGCGCAACCCCCTCCGGGGGTTCCCTCGCTCCACCGCTTGCCCCGGCGCGGCGCCGGGTCAATCGATTGCGCTCGGTTGCGCGACAGTCGCCGCGAAACTCGATCCCACGCCCGCTCGCTGGCGCTTCGCCAGCTACTGGCGTTCGTGCCGCCGTCGGCGGCTGGAGCGAGAGTGGGCTTGCTACGTTGACGCATGGTGCGGCGATACCCCGCTGATCGCTGATCGTGGGCGTTCGCGCGCGGCGGGGAAGAACTGCGCGAGCGAGCGGGTGGGGGCGCGAATTGCGTAGCCACTGTCGCGCAACCAACCGAAGCCGATTGACGCCGAAGGCGGCAACTCGGCGGAGGGCGGGAACCCCCGGTTGCGCGAGGCGTGCAATTCGCGCCCCCACCCGATCGCGGGGGCGATGTTTCATGTTTCACTCCCCAATCGTGCACGAAGGCATCCACGCTCAAGCAAAGTAGCCATGGAGGAACCAGTGCCCCGAGGGGTCCACGTAGGCCCAGCATTCGGCGCCGCTCTCGTGGC
>JAWLCV010000169.1:0-4159 GCA_041686955.1 Pseudomonadales bacterium | reverse complement strand
GCCGCTCCGCGGTTCCCTCGCTTTGCAGAGTTGCCGCCCGCGGCGGCGCCTGCGGCGCCGAGCGGGCGTCAATCTGCGCCGCTCGGCGGCGCGACAATGACCGTTGAAATTCGCTTTCCGGCCCGCTCGCTCCCGTCGTTGCCCCTTCCGTCAGCGAAACGCCTGCCTTTCTGATCGCCGACCGCCGATCGCTGAACGCTGATGCCAGCGGAAAGCGGAAAGCGGACAGCGACCAGCTATCGGCGTCCGCCGTCAGTCGCGCAGATTGGGCCGCAACAGGTTGCGTGCGGCCTGCACGCTGATGCCTTTGCGGCGCGCGTAATCCTCCACCTGGTCCTCGGCGATCTTGCCCACCCCGAAGTAACGGGATTCCGGGTGCGAGAAGTACCACCCGGACACGGACGCGGCCGGCATCATGGCGAAGCTCTCGGTGAGGCGGATGCCCGCGTGCCTCGTGGCCTCCAGCACCTCGAACAGGGTCCGCTTCTCGCTGTGCTCGGGACACGCCGGGTACCCCGGAGCCGGCCGGATGCCCTGATAGTGCTCGCCGATCAACGACGCGTTGTCCAGGTTCTCACCGGCGGCGTAACCCCAGTAACGGGTTCGCACCTCGCGGTGCAGGTATTCGGCGAATGCCTCGGCCAGGCGATCCGCGAGGGCCTTGATCATGATGATGGCGTAGTCGTCGTTCTCGTGGTCGGCCAGCACCGCGTCGATGCCGTCACCCGCCGTCACCGCGAAAGCGCCCAGGTAGTCGGGCACGCCGGGGGGCGCGACGAAGTCCGCCAGGCAGTAGTTGGGCTGTCCCTCCGGCTTGACGTTCTGCTGACGCAGGTGGTGCAGGCGCGCCAGCTCCGAGCGCCGTTCTTCGTCCCGATACAGAACCAGATCGTCGTCGCCGGCGCGGTTGCAGGGCCACAGGCCCACCACGCCGTGGGCCTTCATGCGGCCTTCGGCGACCAGGGACTCGAGCATCGCCCGGGCGTCGGCGAACAGCGAACGCGCGGCTTCACCCACCACCTCGTCGTTCAGGATCTTCGGGTACTTGCCCGACAGCTCCCAGGTCATGAAGAACGGGCTCCAGTCGATGTACGGTACGAGAACGGAGAGGGGCAGGTCGTGGATCACATGGATACCGGGCAAGACGGGTCGGGGCGGCTGGTAGCGTTGCCATTCCCAGTGAAAGGCGTTCTGCCGGGCATCCGCCAGCGGCAGCAGGTCGCGCTTGGCGGCACGCGCCGAGCTGCGCTGACGGATGGCTTCGTACTCGCTGCGGATGCCGGCCACGAACGCCGGCCGTTGCTCCCGGGAGATGAGCTGTGACGCCACGTGAACGCTGCGGGAGGCATCCGGCACGTACACCACGGGGCCGTTCCGATAGCCCGGCTCGATCTTCACCGCGGTATGGGCTTTGGAGGTGGTGGCGCCTCCGATGAGCAACGGCGCCTCGAAACCCTGGCGCTGCATCTCCTCGGCCACCGCGACCATCTCGTCCAACGACGGCGTGATGAGACCGGAGAGACCGATGATGTCGGCGTTCTCCGCCCTGGCAGTCTTCAGAATCTGTTCCGTGGGCACCATGACCCCGAGGTCGATCACCTCGTAGTTGTTGCACTGGAGCACCACGCCGACGATGTTCTTGCCGATGTCGTGAACGTCGCCCTTCACCGTCGCCATGACGATCTTGCCTTTGGCTTCCCGGCCGGGCCCTTTCTCCGCTTCGATGTAGGGCACCAGGTGAGCCACCGCCTGCTTCATCACCCGGGCGCTCTTCACCACCTGGGGCAGGAACATCTTGCCGGCGCCGAACAGGTCGCCCACCACGTTCATCCCGTCCATGAGCGGCCCTTCGATGACGTCGATGGGGTGGGCCGCCTGCAGCCTCGCCTCCTCGGTGTCCTCGATGATGTAGGTGTTGATGCCCTTCACCAGCGAATGGGTGAGGCGCTCGTGAACGGGCGCTTCGCGCCAGGACAGATCGGGCCCGCTTTGACGCTCCCCCTGTCCCGTGTAGGACTCCGCCACCGCCAGCAGCCGTTCCGTGGCGTCAGGCCGGCGGTTCAGCACCAGATCCTCCACCCGCTCCCGGAGGTCGGCGGGAATCTCCTCGTAGATGCCGAGCTGGCCGGCGTTGACGATGCCCATGGTCAGGCCGGCGCGGATGGCGTGGTACAGAAACACCGCGTGGATGGCTTCCCGGATCGCGTCGTTGCCGCGAAACGAGAACGACACGTTGCTCACCCCGCCGGAAGTCCGCGCGTTGGGCAGGTTGTCACGAATCCAGTGGCAGGCCTCGATGAAGTCCACGGCGTAGTTGCGGTGCTCCTCGATGCCGGTGCCGATCGCGAAGATGTTGGGGTCGAAGATGATGTCCTCGGCCCGCATGCCCACCGTCTCCGTGAGAATCCGGTAGGCCCGCCGGCAGATCTCGGTCTTGCGCTCGAAGGTGTCTGCCTGCCCGTGCTCGTCGAAGGCCATGACGATGACCGCGGCGCCGTAGGCCCGGCACTTGCGCGCCAGGTCCACGAAGCTCGCCTCGCCTTCCTTCAGGGACAGGGAGTTCACCACGGCCTTGCCCTGGATGCAGCGCAGCCCGGCCTCGATGACGTCCCATTTGCTGGAATCCACCATGAACGGCACCCGGGCGATGTCCGGCTCCGCGGCCATGAGATTGAGGAAGCGCACCATGGCCGCCTGGCTGTCCAGCATGCCCTCGTCCATGTTGATGTCGATGACCTGCGCGCCGTTCTCGACCTGCTGGCGGGCCACGGCCAGGGCGTCCTCGTACTGTTCGTTGCGGATGAGCCGGGCGAACCGGGCGGAGCCGGTGACGTTGGTTCGCTCGCCCACGTTGACGAACAGCGAGTCGTCGTCGATGACGAGCGGCTCGAGGCCGGCGAGCCTCAGAGCCGGGGGCTGCGGCTCGAACCGGCGCGGGTGTTTGCCGGCTACCGCTTCGCGGATGGCGGCGATGTGCTCCGGGGTGGTGCCGCAGCAGCCGCCCACGAGATTGATCAGGCCGCTGTCGGCGAACTCTCCCAGGGTCTGCGCCATGGACTCCGGCGTGTCGTCGTATTCGCCGAAGGCGTTCGGCAGCCCGGCATTCGGGTGCACGCTCACGAAGGTGTCGGCCACACGGCCGAGCTGCAGCACGTAGGGCCGCAATTGATCCGCGCCCAGGGCGCAGTTGAGCCCCACCGCCAGCGGCTCGGCGTGGCGCAGCGAGTACCAGAAGGCTTCGCAGGTCTGCCCGGACAGCGTCCGGCCGCTGGCGTCGGTGATGGTGCCGGAGAGCATGAGGGGTATCCGATGACCCAGCTCTGCGGCGAGGGCATTCAGCGCCCACACCGCCGCCTTGGCATTCAGGGTATCGAACACCGTTTCGAGCAGGATGAGGTCGGCGCCGTTCGCGAGCAGCGCACGGGCCGATTCGAGGTAGTCGTCCGCCAGTTCGGCGAAGGTGACGTTGCGGTAGCCGGGGTCGTTGACGTCGGGCGACAGGCTCGCGGTACGGTTGGTGGGTCCGATGACGCCTGCCACGAAGCGGGGCCAGTCGGCGGTGGAGAACTCGTCGACGGCGGTGCGCGCAGCGCGCGCGGACGCGGCGTTCATCTGCACCGCCCGATCCTCCAGGCCGTAATCCGCCTGAGCGATGCGGGTGGACGTGAAGCTGTTCGTCTTGATGATGTCCGCGCCCGCCGCCAGGTAGGCGCGGTGGGCGTCGAGGATCACCTCCGGCCGGGTGAGGGCCAGCACGTCGTGATTGCCCGCGAGGGCGCAGCCATGGTCGGCCAGCACATCACCCCGGTACGCGGCCTCGTCCAGCTTCAACCCCTGCAGCAGGGTCCCGTAGGCGCCGTCGAGCACCAGTATCCGACTGTCCAAGGCTTCCTTCAGCGCAGCCTCGGTCCGAGCCAGGCGGTGCAGCGTGTCCGTCATCGAGTTCCCAAATGATTCCGCGAAGGCGAATCAGTCTACGAGGAGGGAACGTGAATTCAATTGAAGGGGAAGCGCCGGAAGATGAGGGGGATTCATGGAGAATGGCGATCGGGGATCGGCAATCGGCGAGGATCGCTGTTCGCCATCCGCTCTCCGCTTTCCGCTGGAAGGTGCCCAGCCAGCTCCGTCGCCCGATTCTCGCCTCTCGCCTCTCGCCTCT
>JAWLCV010000168.1:0-4186 GCA_041686955.1 Pseudomonadales bacterium | reverse complement strand
CGACCTCACGCCGCCGACATCGCCGAGCGTCCCACCGGAAAATGCGTCACCCGGTCGCGGCCGGCGGTCTTGCCGGCATAGAGGGCCACGTCGGCGCGGCGGATCAGCTCCTGCCGGTCGAGGTTCATGGGGTCGCGGGTGCTGGAGATGCCGATGGTGACGCTGAGGTGCTCGTCCTCGGTACCGGGCCGTAGCGCCGCCACCGCACGCCGTAGCTTTTCCGCCACTCTGGCGGCTGCCGCCGGGTCGGTGTCCGTGAGCACCACGATGAATTCCTCTCCGCCGTAGCGACCCACCACGTCCTGGCCGTCCCGGGTGCAGCGCCGCAGGCAGCCGGCGATGTCGACGAGGCAGCGGTCGCCGGTGGCGTGGCCGTGGCGATCGTTGAACTGCTTGAAATGGTCCACGTCCACCATCATCAGCGACAGCCACGTGCCGGTGCGGCGTACCCGCTTGATCTCCCGGTCGATGACCGCCTCGAGGGCTCGGCGATTCACTACGCCGGTGAGGTGATCGAAGGTGGCCTGCTCGTGAAGCTGCCGCGCCAGGCGGTCGCAGGCCTTCTGGAAATAGGCGCCGAAGCCGGTGGCCATCAACAGTCCGAACATGAGCCACACGGCGCGGGATACGGTCTTGGCGTGGTGGTAGGCCTCTCCGGTCAGGTCCATCATGGCCGGTCCCGTGTAGAGGAAGACGAGAATCAGCGCGATCCACAGGGCACAGCTCGTCAGCGCCAGGCGATTGCCGCTCAGCATGATGGCGGCCAGGGGGTAGATGGGGATCAGGTACGCGAACTGGCTGTTGATCCCGCCGGACACGGTGAGCAGAGGCAGGATGAGGATCATGCCCAGAATCAGCACCAGCAGGCCTTCCCACTGCTTGAGCCGGCCCCAGCGCAGCAGGCCGTAGACGCCGCCGCAGAGCGCCACGTTGAACAGCCCGACGTAGGTGAACAGGGGGTCCATGCTCACCACCAGCGGTCGGCCCACGGTGGCCAGAGCGAGCACGACCATGAGCAAGCGCGTGAAGGACACGCACAGCTCGTGTCGGGGCAGAAAGTCCACGTCGTGCATACGAGGTGCCTGGGCACGGTAAGCGGTTAAGTATCATGACGTCGAACGCGCCGATGTGAGACACCGATCACGCTTTCGGGAACGGATTTCAGTCCCCGGGATGCACCACCCATTCCGGATCTTCGAACTCGCCGATCACCCGAACGTCCACGAAGCGCGCCTGCTCGTCGATGATGGCCTGCACCCGCTCGTCGTGGCGCTGCTCCATGGCGTCCCGGGCCGCCTTGGATTCCCAGCTCGCGATGGCGAGGAGCTTGTCCGGCTCGCCGATCTTGCGGTGCAGGCGGGTGCCGCGGGCGCCGGGCGCCTGCTGGATGAGCCGACTGGCGCGGACCCACGCTTGCGCGTACTGTTCGGCGGTATAGCCCGGCTTGACGTGAACCTCGAAGATGAAATGCATCGCGACCTCCGTGTCTGCCATGGCTCGAGCTTACGAAACATGAACGGCACCGGCCATGCGCGCTCGCTGCTGGTGCTGGCGGCGCTGGCGGTGTCGGTGGCGGCGGTGGCGTTCATCGCGGCCCAGTTCACGCCCGGTGACTGGTACCGGGGGCTGCAGAAGCCGGCGTGGACGCCCCCGGGCTGGGTGTTCGCCCCGGTCTGGAGTGTGCTCTACGTGGCCATCGCCGTGGCCGGCTGGCTCATCTTCACCCGTCTGGGCACCGCCCTCGGCAAAGGGCTCTGGGTGGCCCAGCTCGTGCTGAACGGGCTGTGGTCCTGGCTGTTCTTCGGCCTCGAGCGGCCGGTGCTGGCGCTGGTGGACATCACCGTGCTGCTGGTTTGCATCGTCGCCCTGCTCGTTCATCTGGCGCCGCGAGCGCGTCTCGGCTTCGCCTTGCTCCTGCCCTACGGGCTGTGGGTGGCGTACGCGCTCACCCTGAACGCCGGGATCGTGGCGCTGAACCCGTGACGCCGAAGGGTGAGCCTGGCCACGGGGCCCGCTGGGACGGGGACGATCTGGTCCTGACGGTGCGGGTGATTCCGCGGGCGGCGGGCGATTCAGTCGTCGCCGAGGCGGATTGCCTGAGGATCCGGATCACCGCACCGCCGGTGGAAGGGAAGGCCAACGAGCACCTGGCGAAGCTCCTGGGCAAGCTGTTTGGCGTGCCCAAATCCCGGGTGACCGTGGCCAGGGGCAGCGCCAGCCGCGCGAAGACCATTCGCATCAACGCGCCCACCCGCCTGCCGGACTTCCTCGAGGCCTGAATTCTCCTGTACCCTCCCGGCGAAGGCAATCGAGGAAGGCGCGAGATGATCGACGTGCATTACTGGCCCACGCCGAACGGCTGGAAGGTCACCATCATGCTGGAGGAGTGCGGGCTCGACTACCGCATCGTGCCGGTGGACATCGGCGGCGGCGACCAGTTCACGCCCGAGTTCCTGCGGATCAGCCCCAACAACCGCATGCCGGCCATCGTCGATCACGATCCGCCGGACGGCGGGGAACCTCTGGCCGTCTTCGAATCCGGGGCCATACTCGAGTATCTGGCCGACAAGAGCGGCCGATTCCTTTCCCAGGAGCCCCGGGACCGGTACCGCGTGCTGCAGTGGGTGCACTGGCAGATGGCCAACCTCGGGCCCATGATGGGCAACGCCAATCACTTCAAGAACTACGCCGTGAACATCGCCGACGATCCCGCGCAGCTCGAGTACGGGGTGAAACGGTTCGTCGGTGAGGTGGATCGACTGTGCGGAGTCATGGACGCGCAGCTCGGAGCCAACCACTACCTGGCCGGCGGCGACTACAGCATCGCGGACATCATCAGCTGGCCGTGGGCCCGCCTCGCCGGCCGGCTTCTCGGCGAACAAGCGTGGAGCACGTTCCCCAACCTGAAGCGCTGGGTGGACGAGGTGGGTGCGCGGCCCGCCGTGGAGAAGGGGTCTCAGGTGGGGCGCGAGCTGGGTCAGCGCAAGCTCACCGAGGAGGAGGAGAAGGCGCGCCGGGAACTGCTCTTCAACCAGACCAACGAGAAGGTCCGTAAGGCGCGGGAGCAGGCGGCGCGCGCGGCGCGCTAATCGAGATCGACCCCCACCGGACAGTGGTCCGAGCCGGTGACGTGCTCCCAGATGAAGGCGTCGCGCACCCGCCGGTCGGCGGCGGGGGAGGCGAGCACGTAGTCGATGCGCCAGCCGACGTTCTTGCCGCGGGCGTTGCCCCACTGGGCCCACCAGGTGTAGCGGTCGGGCTCATCCGGGTGCCGCGCACGAAAGGTATCCACCCAGCCCGCTGCGAGCCAGCGGTCGAGCTCGGCGCGTTCCTCGGGAAGAAAGCCGCTGTTCTTCTCGTTGGACTTGGGACGCGCCAGGTCGATGGGACGGTGGGCGGTGTTGAAGTCTCCCACTACCAGCACGGGCCCGGCGCGCTTCAGCCGCTGCAGACGCTCCAACACCGCCGCATAGAACTCGAGCTTGTAGGGCACCCGGCTGTTGTCCCGGTTCTTGCCGCTGCCCTTGGGGAAGTAGATGTTGGCGATGCGCAGGCGGCCGAAGCGGGCCAGCAGAAAGCGGCCTTCCACGTCGAAACGCGGCTCGCCGAGCCGGGTCTCCACGTCGTCGGGCTCGTGACGGCTGTAGAGACCCACGCCGCTGTAGCCCGGGCGCTCGGCGGGGACGAAGCAGGTATGCCAGCCCGGCGGCTCCCGCACGGGCTCTTCGATCTGGTGCGGGTGCGCGCGAACTTCCTGAACCGCCACCACGTCCGCTCCGGAGGATTCCAGAAAATCCAGAAAGCCTTTCCGGGCGCAGGCGCGCAGGCCGTTGACGTTCCAGCTCACGATCCGCATCAGTAGCGGATCTCGAAGCCGCCAAGCCCCGGAGTGGGGTCCGTCTCGGCGACGTTCAACGCGTCGACGCTGGCGCCGGGCGGCCCGTGCCGGACCCAATCCAGGAGCTTCTGCGCCGCGCGGTGCTCGCCCTGGATCAGGAACTCCACCGCGCCGTCGGGACAGTTCCTGACCCAGCCGGCAACGCCGCAGAGCTCCGCCTGGCGCTGCATGGCGGCGCGGAACGATACGCCCTGCACGCGGCCCTCCACGCGGCCGTGGAGGGTGCGGGAATCATTCGATGAGGTCATGGGGAGGATTCTACTCGGTATTCGCTGTCCGCTCCCCGCT
>JAWLCV010000167.1:0-4198 GCA_041686955.1 Pseudomonadales bacterium | reverse complement strand
TACAAGGCCCGGGAGGCGGAAACCCTGCTGCTGCAGCAGGGGCGCGTCAACACGGAGCTGCAGGAGGGGCTCATGCGCAGCCGCATGGTGCCCTTCAGCCGGCTGGTGCCGCGCCTGCAGCGCACCGTCCGGCAGGTGGCCAAGGAACTGCGCAAGGACGTGGAGCTGCACGCCCTCAACGTGGAAGGCGAGCTGGACCGCACCCTGCTGGAACGCATGCTTCCGCCCCTAGAGCACATGCTGCGCAACGCCGTGGATCACGGCATCGAGGCCCCCGAGGAGCGCCGCCACCGCGGCAAGGCCGCGGCGGGCCGCATCGATCTGCGGTTGTCCCGGGAAGGCGGCGACGTGGTCATCGAGATCAGCGACGACGGCGCGGGCATCGACGTGGAGCGGGTCCGGGCAAAAGCCCTGGAGCGGGGGCTGATGGCGCCGGACGCGAGCCTTTCCGACGACGAGATCAGCCAGTTCGTGCTGGCGCCCGGGTTCTCCACGGCCTCGGCCGTGACCCAGATCTCCGGCCGCGGTGTGGGCATGGACGTGGTGCACAGCGAGGTGAAGCAGCTCGGCGGCAGCATCAGCATTGCCTCGGAGCGGGGCCGCGGCACGCGTTTCGTGCTGCGGGTACCGTTCACGGTGTCGGTGAACCGGGCGCTGATGGTCTCGGTGGCGGACGATCTGTACGCCATTCCCCTCAACACCATCGAAGGCATCGTGCTGCTCTCCCAGGAAGAGCTCGACCGCCTTTACGCGCCGGACGGCAACACCTTCGAGTACGCCGGTGTGCCCTATCGGATTCAGTACCTGGGCAGCTTCCTCGGCCGCGAGTACCGCCCGCAGCCCCTACAGGGTTCCATTCCGGTGGTGCTGGTTCGCTCGGGAGAGCACGCGGTGGCCGTCCACGTGGATGCGGTGCAGGGCAGCCGGGAGATCGTGGTGAAGAGCCTGGGGCCCCAGTTCGCCGGGGTGGGCGGCATCTCCGGCGCCACCATCCTGGGCGACGGCAGCGTGGTGGTGATTCTCGATCTGCTGGCGCTGATCCGGGCTCAGAACGGCGCCAGCCGGTTGCCGGGCAAGCGCACGCTGACCGGCGCGGCCCGCACCCGCTGCGTCATGGTGGTGGACGATTCCGTCACCGTGCGCAAGGTGACCTCGCGGCTGCTGGAGCGCCAGGGCATGGACGTGCTGGTGGCGAAAGACGGCGTGGAAGCGGTGTCCCTGCTCCAGGAGCGCCGGCCGGACGTCATGCTGCTCGACATCGAGATGCCGCGGATGGACGGCTTCGAGGTGCTGCGCCAGGTTCGGCGCGACGAGCGCCTGGCGGACCTGCCCATCGTGATGATCAGCTCGCGCACCGGAGCCAAGCACCAGGACCGCGCTGCCGAGCTCGGCGTCAACCGTTTCCTGGGCAAGCCGTTCCAGGAAAACGAGCTGCTGGCCACCATCGACGAGCTGGTGAACTGATGAGCGTAACGGAACCATGACGGCGGCAGTGGCTGTGGCACGAGACGGAGAAGAACTGGCCTGCGTCCTCATTCCCCTGCAGGGCACCCAGCTCCTGCTGCCGAGTGTGTGCGTGGCCGAGATCCTGCCCTGGCGGCGCGTCAAGCCACTCGAGAACGCGCCGGACTGGTGCCTGGGCCTTTTGGGCTGGCGGGGCGAAGCAGTCCCCGTGGTGCGCTTCGAGTGGTTGAACCAGCGGGACCTCGGCGCCACGGCCTCGGCTCGCTGTCTGGTGGTGATGAACCGCACGGGCGCCGGGGCGACACTGCCGTTCTACGCCCTGGCCACGGACGGCCTGCCGCGGCTGGTTCAGCTTGCGGACGGCGACCTGGAGGACTCGGAGTGCGACCTCGGCCCGGCGGAGTCCCGGGCCGTGCGACTCGGCACGGAGACGGCGGTCATACCCGATCTGGAGTTCATCGAAGAGCGGCTGGGAGCCGTGAGCTTCGAACCCTGAGCACGAGGCTCACCGCCTCGCCCACCCCCAGCCGTGCCGAAGCGCCGCCAGCACCGCCAGCGGGGCGGTCTCCGCGCGCAGCACCAGCTCACCGAGGCCATGGCGTTTCACGCCGTGGTCGGCGGCCAGCCGACGCTCCTGATCGCTCCAACCCCCTTCCGGACCGACCAGCACCGCCACCGAGCGCCTCGGCAGGTCGAGGGGCAGCGGGTCCGCGCCCAGGTCGAGCATGATGAGCTGCGCGTCCGGCGGGTCGCGGAGCAGCTCCTCGAGCTGCCGTGGCGGGTGCAGCCGCGGCAGGTGAAGCACGCCGCACTGCTCCGCCGCGCTCTCGATGACCTTCTGCCAGTGGCGCTGCTTGCGCCCTGCCCGCTCCGAATCCGTGGGCACGTTGCTGCGCTCCGCCTGAATCGGCCACACGTCCGTCGCGCCCAGCTCCGTGGCTTTCTGCACCACCTGGTCCATGGCGTTGCCCTTGAGCAGCCCCTGGATCAGGTGCACGCGTACGCCCGGCTCCGCCTCGTCGGCCAGCGGCGCGCCGATTTCCAGGGACGCCGAGCGGGGCCCGGCGTCCTTCAGAACTGCGGCCCAGGCGTGCCCCACGCCGTCGAAGCACACCAGCCCCTCGCCGCGGCGCAGACGCAGCACCCGGGTGAGATAGTGGGAGCGGTCGCGGTCGAGCTCCAGAATGCCGCCCGCGGGAATGGGCGGCGGATGGTAGAGACGGTGCTTCACGGCAGACGGTGGGGGCAGGATGCCGCCGCGCTCACGACTCGGCGGGCGCGAGCCCCAGATTTCGGCAGATGGCCAGGCTCGCGCCCCAGCGATTCAGCGTGTAGAAGTGCAGGCCCGGCGCGCCGGCCTCCAGCAGATCCTGGCAAAGCCGGGTGACCACGTCGATGCCGAAGTCCTTCAAGGCTGCTTCGTCGTCCTTCAGCGCCTCCAGGCGTTTGCGCAGCCACCGCGGCACGTCCGCCCCGCAGTTCTCCGAGAAGCGGATGATGCCCTCGTAGTTGGTGATGGGCATGATGCCGGGCACCACGGGGACCTGGATGCCGGCCCGGGTGCAGCGCTCGCGGAAATCCTCGTAGGCGTATGGGTGGTAGAAGTACTGGGTGATGGCGCTGTTGGCGCCGGCTTCCACCTTCCGGCGGAAGAATTCCAGGTCGTCGTCGGGGGAGCGGCCGTCGGGATGCACCTCCGGGTAGGCCGCCACCTCGAGGTGGAAGTGGTCTCCCGAATGTTCCCGGATCCAGCGAACCAGGGTCTCCGCGTTGTGCACGAAACGGCTGCGGCCGATGCCCGAGGGCAGGTCGCCCCGCAGGGCGACGATGCGGGTGACCCCCATGGCCTTGTAGCCGTCGAGCAGGGCGAAGACGTCCGCCTGGGAGTCGCCGCCGATGGAGAGGTGCGGCGCCGCGGGCAGGCCCATGGCGGTGAGTTGGCGGATGGTCTCGCGGGTGCCTTCCCGGGTCGAGCCGCCCGCTCCGTAGGTGCAGGAGAAGAATTCCGGCCCCAGCGAGGAGAGCCGCTCGGCCACCCGCTGCAGACTGGCCTGACCGCCCTCGGTGCGCGGCGGAAAGAACTCGAAGCTGAGTCGAAGCCCTTCCCGCGTCCGTGTGTCCCTTGTCGCCGCCGTGCTCATTGCCGCCCTTGCTGAAATATCACAGCGCGGCCGCCAGCGCCTCCGCCTTGTCGGTACGTTCCCAGGTGAACGTGTCTTCGGTGCGCCCGAAGTGCCCGTAGGCGGCGGTCGACCGGTAGATGGGCCGCTTGAGATCCAGCATGCCGATGAGCCCCTTGGGCCGCAAATCGAAATGCTCACGCACCAGCTGAACGATTTTCTCCTCGGCGAGCCGCCCCGTGCCGAAGGTGTTGACGCTGATGGAGGTGGGCTCGGCCACGCCGATGGCATAGCTCACCTGGATCTCGCACCGCTCCGCGAGCCCCGCCGCGACGATGTTCTTGGCAACGTAGCGGCCTGCGTAGGCAGCGGAGCGATCCACCTTGGACGGGTCCTTGCCGGAGAAGGCACCGCCGCCGTGCCGGGCCATCCCGCCGTAGGTGTCGACGATGATCTTGCGCCCCGTGAGACCGCAGTCGCCCACGGGCCCGCCGATGACGAATTGTCCCGTGGGATTGATCAGATACTTGGTGTCCTTGGAGAGCCAGTTGCTGGGCAGCACCGGCTTGATGATCTCCTCCATCACCGCCTCCCGCAGCACCTCCTGGGAGACG
>JAWLCV010000166.1:0-4215 GCA_041686955.1 Pseudomonadales bacterium | reverse complement strand
TAATCGGCCCGCGCGCCCAGTGTGAGCACGTCCTGGTCCCGCCGCGCCGCCACCAGGATGCCGGATTCGTCGAGAAAGCGGTTGTCGTCGGGGTAGCGGCTGAATCGCACGCTGCCCTGGAGCTCGAGATCGAGACGCGGGGTCAGGGGGAAGCGAGCGGTGCCGTAGAACCGGTGCCTGTGGGGCGAGTAGCTGTAGAACGTCTGTTCCGACGCCAGGTCGTCGCGGTCGTTCAGCTCGAGCTCGTAGCCCACATCGGCCCGGACCTGGTCGGCGGCCCGCGTTAGCTGGAGCCGCGTTCGGTTCCGCCACCCGCTCACGTACTCGAATTCGCTGCCGCCGGCCAGGTAGCTGACGTCGTTTCTCGACCGGAGCGTCCACCTGCTGCCGTACCGACGGGCGAACTCGAGCCGGAGGGTGCCCAGGTTGGCGTAGCTCGCGCCCCCGGCGAACTGGGCCTCCGCGCGCAGCCCGGCGCCCCAATGCCAGTCGCGGCCGGGGGTACGCCAGTTCAGCGCCGTCGAAATCGCGCCGAAGTCGAAGTCACTCAGGTCCGAGTGCGCTCTGTAGTAACCGGCCACGTCGAGCACCGGGCCACGGGCGGCGGCGAGAAATTCGCCCAGGAAGTCGTCTTCGTTGCTTACCGAGTCCAGCAGGTGGTCGTTGGCGAGCAGCACGTTGTCGTCGTAGCCGCCCGCGATGGAGGCGAGCCCCTGCCATCTCGACTCCGCCGCGTCCGCCGAGGAGGTTCGCGGCGGTATCTTGCGCTCGGCCAGTGCGCGGAGCTTCGGCGAGGTGGCGGTGGCGGACGCACGGCGAAAGTGGCGCAGGGCGGCGTCCGGCCGGTTGCGCCGCTCTTCGATCAGCCCGAGGTTGTAGTGCGCCAGCGCCTCCCATTGGCTGTCCGGCGTCAGCGTGAGGAATGCCTCGTATGCGGCGTCGAAGTTGCCGAGGCGGAAGTGCACGACCCCCAGGTTGTAAGCCAGGGCCGGCGTGTCCAGGCCGCTTCGCCGCGCGGCTTCGAAATGGACCAGAGCCGTGGCGAAATCACCGGCCCGCGCGGATTCCACGCCGGCGGCGTAGGGGTCTTCCGGTTCCGGGGAGGCGGCGAGCGGGGCGGCGAGAGCCGCCCACAGCAGGCCCGCGAGGAGGCGCATGCGCATGCAGATCGATTCCCTTCGAAAAACGTGGCGGCAGTATACGAAAACGTACGGCCGGACTCGGGTCCGGCCGCACGTTGTCGGGATGACGCTGTCGGGAGTCCGGGCTCAGAACCGGCCGGCCGGCGGCTCCGGAGGCTCCGGCCGATGCTGATCGCGGGCGTCGTCCCGCATGCCCTGGGCGGCTTCGCGCATGGCCTCGGCCATGTCCGCGGCGTTCTCCCGGGCTTCGCCGGCCACGTCGGCCGCATTCTCCCGTGCTTCGTGGGCCAGCGTTGCGGCGTTCTGCCGTGCTTCCTCCGCCACCTCGGATGCATTGGCGCGGGCATCGTCGGCGATCCGACCGGCGGAGTCGCGTGCCGAATCGGCAATTTCGGACCCGATCTCGCCGCGTGCTTCGTCGGCTCGCCCGTGCCCGAAGCTTCGGCCGCCTGCCCGGGCCGCGTTCGCGGTCGCCACCCCTTCCGCCGCGTGCTCGCGAGCGGCGTCCGCGGCGGAATCGGGTAACTCGATGACGCTGACGATGTCCTCGGGGCTCGTTCCCTCGTCGATCACCATCATGGTGTCGCCGTCGGCCGGAGGCCCATCCTCGGCCCAGGCGTGGCCCGCGAAGACCGTTGCTGCAACGACGATCCCTGCATAGAAGTTGGTCGTTCTCATCTCCTGCTCCTGATTCGCTCGTTCATGGATCGGCCCGCCCCGCGGATCACGCGTCCACGGGGATGTTCATCTCGGTTCGACGGCCGCCTTCGTAGGAGAGGGCGATCCGCATGTCGCCACCGATTCCGGTCTTCATGCGCACCGGCAAGGTCAGCAGGTTTCTTCCCTTTGCCAAATCGGTACGCCACTCGATCAGGCTCTGCCCGGCAAAACCCTCCAGCTCCAAGTCTTCCGCCAGCTCGATAGTGAGCAAGGCCTGGCGGCGGTCGTGTTTCGCGTCGATCACGACCTTCACCGTACGGGTCGCATCGGCCGCGGACGTCGCCGTTTCTCCGAGCCTTTCGCCGAAGTCGCCGGTCACCGGACTCAGCAGGGCAGACAGGACCAGCAGCGCTACGGCAGCGGCCGCCCCATAGCGGCGCCATGGGACGCTCGCCGCCCGATGGTGCGCTGCCGCGGCGGCGCGCTCGAGCACCCGGTCCTCGAACCCGTCGTCGGGCTCCGGCACCGGATCGGATAGAGCTCGCGCGAGCAGGTGGTCCTCGCGCCAGCGCCGGCACAGCTCGCAGTCTTCGAGGTGGTGCCAATGGCCCTGCGCCGGCGGTTGCCCGGCGAGATCGCGCTGGGAGAGTTCCGTTCGGAGCTGATCACAGTTCATGTTCGGTTACACGTTCGCTGGCGGGATTCGGTTCCATGGAGCCGAGCGCGGCTCGCAGCTGAGCCTTGGCTCGATGAAGGCGCGATTTCAGGGTGCCGATCTGAACGTCCAGCATCTGCGCGAGCTCCGGCAGCGAGTAACCTTCGACCAGGTGGAGCATCACCACGGCCCGGTGCTCGGGGGTGAGCTCGGCGAAGGCGGCGTTCAGCGCGCTGCGCTCTTCGATCCGGGTCAGCTCCTGGTGGACGTCGATCAGCGATGCCACGTCCGCCTCGTCGTGCTCCACCGTCCAAGGTCTACGCTTCTGCTTGCGCACGCCGTCGATGAAGGCGTGGTACAGAGACCGAAACAGCCAGGGCTGCAGGTCGTCGATGCGCTCGAGCTCCGGCGTTCGGGGATAGAGTTTGGTGAGCAGGTCCTGCACCAGGTCCTCGGCGTCCTCCCGCGTGCCCGTGTATCGGTAGGCGAGCCGGTACAGCGCGCGCAGGTGCGGGCGCAGCAGGGTATCGAACTGCGTGGCGAGGCCATGACGTCGCCTCGTCGCCGAAAAGCTTCGAATCATCGTTGGTTTACACGCTGCGGCAGCCGGTTCGGTTCCATGGCCGCGGCATGATGGCGGCTGGGGAGGCGACAGGGAAGTCGATCGGCCGGTTGGCGGCGCTAGGGCGATCCCTTGACCCGCTGCACCACCTCGCTCAGGGGCATCTGCACGATCTCGGTACCGTGGCCAGAGCGGCGGCTGACCCGGCACAGGCCGCCGTCCTCAACCTCCAGCACGAAATGCATGGCGCCGTCGTGAGTGAACACGCGGCCGACGACGATGTTGCGCCAGCTATCGATGTACTCCTGAAGGCTGGACGTCGGTCCTTCGGCCATGAATGGTTCGCGGAGGTTCGGGATACCGGACTGTCGCGCTTTGCCGCCGGCGCTGCCTCCGACTGCGTCACAGAACCGGGTCCGTCGAGCTTTAGCCTTACATTACGGGGAAGAAGTCGGCACGCCCGTGTGATGGACGTCGCAGAACGCGCAAGGAAGTTGCGTTCAGATGGGCGCCGTGGACAGACGTTAATCCCTCACCTGGGCCAGGATTGCCGAAGAGGGCGCTCAGGAGAACGATGATGTTTGCAATCAAAAGGACGGTCCTGCCGGGCCTCGGATTCCTGGCGGCTTCGCTGGCTGCGATGACCGCTCCCCCCGCCGCGGCGGCGGAATGTTCCTGTATGTGTGTGGACGGTGTGTCGTACGAGGTGTGCACGGGCATCGTCACCACTCAGGCGATCACCCAGCAGTGCACCGAAGCGTTGGAGTGCCCCGCGGTAGAGCCGGAGCCGGCGCCTGCGCCGGAAGACAACGCTTCCGTGGATCCGCCCGCCGATGCCGAAGATCAGGACCTGGACTGCCGCCGCCGTCACGTCTATCGCCCGGATCTCGGCGAGTACCGGCCCTACAAGGTCTGCATGCCGGCGGAGCGCGCGGCGGCGCACGATCGCCGGGTGGCGAAGCGGGCGGAGATGCGTGAGCGCTTCGAGTCGCGGTTCAGCCACCGGGACGGGGATCGCCACAGCCATCGCGGCCACGGCCGGCGCTGAAGCGGATGCTCGTCCGCTCCCGGTGACTCGGGGGCGGACGGGCCCGAAGGAAGATGGTCGGAGTGAGAGGATTTGAACCTCCGGCCCCCACGTCCCGAACGTGGTGCTCTACCAAGCTGAGCTACACTCCGACGAGCCTTGCGGCATG
>JAWLCV010000165.1:0-4306 GCA_041686955.1 Pseudomonadales bacterium | reverse complement strand
ACTTCCCTGCGCTCTCGGTTCAGCCTCACCCGGAGTTCGACCACGCGTTCATCCGGGATCTACTGCTCTACCTGCGAGGGAACCCCATCGCGCCCGACCAAGTCGACGATGCCCTTGCCCGGATCGACGATCCCATCGACCAGGAACGCTTCTTTCGCGCCTTTGCGTTGGTGCTGACCGAGGGCTGCGATCGGCCCGCCGTCGCCGCCGCGCTGGCCGGGGCGCCCCATCGATAGCCGCTCCACGGAGCGACGGGGCGCCTATTCCTCCGGCAGCCCCGCGTCGAGCAGCCCCGCGACGTACGCGTCGAGGTGGGCCGGATCCCTGTAATAGAAGACGTGCTCGCGGACGAAGCGGACGGAGAAGTTCGGCATACGGTGTTGCAGCTCCGCTCGGACGGGCGGGATCTCGTCGTGACGCCCGAGCCGGGCCAGCGCGACGCACAGGGTGGCGTACGCCCAATGCTGGGCGTGAGGCCGCCGCACTGACGTCCTGGCCGATGCCAGCGCTTCCTCGTCGCGCCCGCACATCAGCAGTGCCCACGCCCGCATCTCGAAGAACGAAGAAGCTCGGATGTCGTAGGGGCTCAAGCCGATGGCCGCGTCGAACTCGGCGACGGCGTCCTCCGGGCGCCCCGAGAAGATCAACGTGAATCCCAGGCCGTGGTGCGCCTCGGCGTAGCTGGGATTCAGCTCGACTGCCGTCTCCAGCTCCACGATTGCTTCGTCGTGGTGCCCGCGCAGGAGGTGCAGCAAGCCGAGCACCATGTGGGCCTGCGCGTCTCGATCGTCGAGCTCGATGGCCCGCTGGGCCAGAGTGGTCGCGCGGCGGATCGTATCCGTGGAGACGGCCGTGAAGCCATTGACCAGGTCGTTGACCAGGACGCGGGCAGCGGCCGCGTGGGCGGCCGCGAACTCGCCGTCCAGCGCCATGGCCTGCTCGAGGTGTGCCAGCGCCTGCACGTTGGTCTCGGCGGTATCCTGGTACATCAGGCTCATGCCGCGCTGATACCAGTCCCAGGCGCCGAGGGACTCGGGAGCCTTGCGCTGTGAGCGCCGGCGCTCTGCGTCTCCGAGCGCGGGCTCGATGGCCGCAGCGATGGTTCGAGCGATCTCCTCCTGAACCAGAAAGATGTCGGTAAGCTCGCGATCGTAGCGCTCCGCCCACAGGTGGTGATCGTTGCCGGTGTCGATGAGCTGTGCGGTGATGCGTACGCGGTTTCCGACCTTGCGGACACTGCCTTCCACCATGTAGTCAGCCCCCAGCATCGCGCGCACCTCGCTGGCCTTCACGGCCTGTCTCTTGAACGTGAACGACGAGTTGCGAGCGAGCACCCGAAGCCCCCGAAAGCGGGACAGCTCGGTGATGATGTCCTCGGTTATTCCGTCGGAGAAGTACTCCTGCTCCGAATCGCCGGACATGTTGTCGAAGGCTAGAATCGCGACGGACGGTTTCTCGCGCGGCTGCACCGCCTCGACCGCGCCAACGGTATCGATCCGCGGCGCCGGCGATGCGCTCGTGCTCCCTGAGGGACTACGCTTCAACCTGGCCAGGGCCGCCACGAGCCGCGGGTCGTCCCCCGCCACCGCGGCCAGCCGGGCGGCGTGGTGCAGAACCCGTTCCGGCTCCTCGACCAACCGATCGATCAGATGCCAGATCAGCCGGGCGGCCAGGGATTCCACCGACAGCGACTCGGCCGTCCGCCAGGCCTCGAAGACAGGGCAGCGCGGCAGGGAAACGTCTTCGAGAAAGGGCCCGTGGATGCTGTCGGCGAGCGCCTCGATCTGCGGGTTCGACAAGGTATCGAAGCCCTGCTCCGCCGCCTTCGCCAGCTCGTCGCGATCAATGACGACTCCGCTCCGATCGAGCCAGACGCTGTTGCGATCGGCACCGAGTCGGGGCTGACCTGCAGCGTTGACGATCCGGCGAATCTTCGACAGGCTCCAGCGCAGAGACCCCCGCGGGTCGTCCGGTACGTCCCAGAACATCTCACAGAGCCGCTCGCGCCGCAGCGGGCGCGGCGACAGCGCCAGGTAGGCGAGGAGGGCGCGGGTCTTCCGCGACGTCGGTAGGGCCACCGGCTCGCCGCCGATGAGCACCTCCATCGGCCCCAGGAGGTGAAGAGTGATCTCCGTCAACTGATCTTCTCGGTGGCGGCAGACGGGCTGTCGGAACCAGGCGGCCTATTCTCACGCAACTTCCGGCGGCGCTCAAAGTCTTCGGCTCCGCATCTCGTACATCCTGCCCGATCCGTACCGGCGCCGTGCGGTATAGTCGCGCCTTCGTTCGCCACGGTTGATGCTCCTTGCGCTGGCTGCTGCTCTTCGGCCTCTGGTTCGCCTACTTTTCGTTCGGCGCCATCATCGCGTCCATCGCGCCTTTGGTGGAGTCGATCCAGGCTGACCTGGAGCTCTCCTACGCCGCCCTCGGCAGCGTCATGGGCGCCTGGCAGCTCGTCTACATCGGCGCAGCCCTTCCTGCCGGGCTGCTGCTCGACCGGCTCGGCGCGCGCTTCGCGTTGTTCCTCGGCATCGCGCTGATCGCCGCCTCGGCGGTGGGCCGTGCCTATGCCACCGGCTACTGGAGCCTGCTCGGGGCGGTGATGCTGTTCGGCGCAGGCGGCCCGATCATTTCCGCGGGGGCGCCGAAGGTCGTCACCGACATCTTCCAAGGCAGCGGCCGCGGGCTCGCCATGGGCATTTACATGACCGGTCCGACCCTGGGCGGGGTGGCGGCGCTCACCCTTTCCCATTCGGTGCTGATGCCGGCCTTCGGCGGCGACTGGCGCTCCGTGATGCTGCTGTGGGGTGGGCTGGCTGCGTTCGCCATGGTGAGCTGGGTGGTGCTCGCCACCGTAGCCGGGCCGCGCACGCCCGGATTCCTGCGCACCGAGGACGGCAGCGCCCTGCCCGGCGGGCTCCCCGCCATTCGCGGGATCCTGCGGCTGCCGGCGGTGCGCATGGTGCTGGCCATGGGGGTCGGCGTGTTCCTCATCAATCACGGCCTGAGCAACTGGCTGCCGGAGCTGCTGCGCAACGGCGGCATGACGGCCGCCGCCGCCGGCAACTGGGCCGCCCTGCCGATGCTGGTGGGCGCCCTGGGGTCGCTCGTGATTCCGCGGCTCGCGACCCCGAACCGCCGCTACCGCATCCTGCTGGGACTCTGCCTGTCCGCAGCCGCGGCCAGTCTCGCGCTGCTGGTGGTGCACCCGCTGGTGCTGCCCGTAGCGCTGATCCTGCAGGGGCTGGTGCGGGCCTCGCTCATGACCGTGCTCATTCTCACCCTGGTGGAGCTGCCCGGGCTCGACTCGCGGGTGGCCGGCACGGCGAGCGGACTGTTCTTCACCGCCGCCGAGGTGGGCGGCGTGCTGGGGCCGCTCGGCCTCGGGGTGCTCTACGACGTCACGGGCGGATTCGATGCGGGGCTGTACGCGCTCACCGCCGTGGCGGCGGCCATGGCGCTCGGAACGGTACGTCTTGGGTCGCTGGTGCGGCACCGTGAATCTATGAGGTAGACATGACTTGTATGCGAGGTAGGACATGTCAAGCACTCCCCTTTGATGGGAGGTCTTATTTGGTGCGAGTATTCGTCGATATCGATCAGAGCCCCGCGAAGGTGGTCACGGTGTACCGAACAAGCAACATCGTGAAGTACTGGAGAGCATAGCCGTGAAAGGCACCTACGATGCCGAAACCGACACGCTGCGCATCATTCTCAATTCAACGGCGGTCGTCGCAGAAAGCGACGAGGACACGCCCGGTCTGATTCTAGACTATGACGCCAACGGCAATCTGGTCTCGCTGGAACTGCTGGATGCCTCAAAGAAAGTGACCGATGCGCGCCACTTCGACTTCGAGGCAATCGGCTGACACGGACCGGGTAATCATGGAGACCGAAAAGCCCAGCCTCGCCTCCCGAAATCCGATCACGCCGGAGATCCGCCGCTTTCTCGAATCGATGCGCGTGCCGTGCGTGCTCTCCACACTGCGCCGGGACGGCCACCCCATCACGTCTTCCACGTGGTACGGCTTCTCTCCCGAGAGTGATGTGATTATCGCGACGCCGACGGAGCGCAACAAGGCACGCAACGTCCGACGCGACCCGCGCGTCTCGTTCCTCGTCGATGCCCGGGAACCGCCGTACCGCGGCGTCGCCATCGAGGGCGTCGCCGAGATCCTGCCGGATCCCCAGGGGTCGTTGCTCGCGTGCATCGTCCGGCGCTACCTCGACGCCGACGCGGCCGCCCAGATGCTCGATCGCCTTCGCACGCATGGCGAACGGGTCATCATAAGGATCCGGCCGGAGC
>JAWLCV010000164.1:0-4420 GCA_041686955.1 Pseudomonadales bacterium | reverse complement strand
TTCGGAGTCCGCGAGCTGGCGGATTCCCCGGCCGCCTATCCGGAGCCGCTGACGGATCGGCTGCAGCGAGGCGAGCTGTTCAACCTGATGCGCGATTACCTGGCGGTGGGGGGCACCCTGGAATGGCATCCGCTCTGGTCGCAGGACGCGACCGTCATCGCCAATCTCCACGACGGCAGCGTGCTCCTGCAGACGCAGATCAGCCACGAGCCCGGCGACCATCAGCGTCTTCAGCTCGGCCTGGTGCAGCCCCTGGGTGGGGCGGGTGACGAGTTCGGCGGCGTCCCGGTGGCGGGTGACGACGTGACGGTGGGCGGCGGCACGCGCCTCTACCTGCGGTGGGCCTACTACTTCTAGCTGGTGTACTGCGCCGCATTGTTCGGCCTCGATGCCGGCGCGGCACGTCGTTTGCTCTCCATCCCGCTTTCGCGTCACGAGGCGAGGTTCCATGGACGTCCGTGATGCCCGCCGGATACTGCTGTGCCTGCGCTGGGGCATCGGCGATCTGGTGATGGAGCTTCCCATGCTGGAGGCGCTACGCCGCCACGCGCCGGGGGCGGAGATCACCGCGCTGGGAGCGATGCCGGCGGTGGAGCTGCTGGAGCAAACGGCGGTGGTGGAGCGCACCGTGGCCGTGCAGACCTTCGGCCTGACCCATTGGGCCGATGCCGGCACCGAAAGGACGCGGTCGCGCATCGCCGCCTGGTGCCGGGCGCGGCGGTTCGACTGCATCCTCGACCCCTCACACGCGCCGCTGGGAGCCCGCCTGGCCTTGTGCGCCGCGGGGATCCCGACGCTCGACACGGGTGAGCATCTGACGGTGAACGGTTGGGGCGATGTCCGGGGACAGGAACTGTTGTCACGGGCTGCAGCCGCCGCCTGGGGCGTGCTGCTCGGCGGCACGGAACGGCCCGTGTTGCCGCTGCAGGAGGACGAGCTGCGGGCTGGCAGGCGGTTGAAGGAAGAGCTGGCGGGCCGGGCACCCCTGTTCGCGCTGGCCCCCATTGCGTCGAGTCCGCTGAAGCGCGGATCGGTGAGCGAGTTCGCGCGGGCGGCGGATGGGCTCATCGACGCGACGAACGGTCACGTGGCCCTGTTCGCCGGCGATCAGCCGCGGCAATGCGAGGCCGTGGCGAGCGTCATGCGCAACGCCGGGCGAGCCTGGCGGCTCGCGCCCATGCACCTCCGCGCCACCGCGGCGCTGTTGGCGCAATGCCGGGCTCTGGTGTGCAACGACACGGGGCTCATGCACCTGGCGGCCGCCGTCGGCACGCCCGTGGTGGCCGTTTTCGCCTGCACCTCGCCGCGCCTGTACCTGCCGGCGGGCGCAACGGCCATTCAGCGCTGGCCGGAGCCCTGCCGCTACGGCGAGGCCGCGCAGGGGGGCTTCGGGCCGACGCCCTGCGTAGCGCAGGGCGTCTGTCTCGATCCCTCCCACCGTCGCTCCGAGAGCTGGGCGGACGCTGCGATGGCCGCGGCGCTGGGCGCTGCTGCCGCGGTCAATGGCTCGGCGGTGCGGCGCTGATGTCGCCGAGCGCCGTGTGCCGGTCCCGGGCCACGGCCAGATCGCCGATGGAGACGATGCCGACGGGCCGGTCGCCGTCCACCACGGGCAGGCGCCGGATGGCTTTCTCGGACATCAACCTGATGGCCGTGTCGATGTCGTCGTCGGGAGTCAGGGTCACCAGGTCCGACGAGCACAGATCGCCGATGTGGGTGTGGCCGACGTCGCCCTCTTCCGCCAGGCAGCGCACCACCAGGTCCCGGTCGGTGACGATGCCGCGGAGGTGACCATCGTCGGCCACCAGCACGTCGCCGATGGCGGAGTCGCGCATGCGCCGTGCGGCGTCCCGTACGGAGGCCTCCGACGACAGGGTCACCAGGTCCGTATGCATCAGTTCTTTCACTCGCGTGGTCACGATCTGGTCCTCGTTCTCATGGATGGGTGCGAGTTCGCAGCGAAATGCGTGCCACGCCGCGATCTTTCGCGGTGGCATGAGCCTTGCTCCTTGGGGAGCATCACCGGGCGCGGAGCAGAGATCCTTGGCGAATGAGCCGCGGCCACCGGAGCTCCCCGACGCGCGCAGCGACGGCCGCCCCAACCCCGCGCTGCTGTGGAGCGAATTCCGCATCCTCGTCGTGATGATCGTGGTCGCGGCGGCGGTTGCCGTGTTCGTGCTCGCCACCAGCGTCTTCCTGCTGGCGTTCGCCTCGGTGCTCGCCGCCGTGCTGCTGCACGACCTGAGCTCCTGGCTGGCCCGACACACGCCGCTGACCCTTGGCTGGTCCCTGGCCGTCGTGTTCCTCGGCCTGCTGGGCATCATCGCCATCGCCACCTGGATGGCCGCGCCCGCGGTGCTGGATCAGGCCACCCAGGTGGGAGAGCGCATTCCCCAGGCTCTCGACGCCGTGGATCGATGGATGACCGAATGGCTGGGGGTGTCCCCCGCATTCAGCATCCGCGACGCTCTGCCCGGCGCGGAGTCCCTGATCGGCTCCCTGCCGAGCATCGTCAACACCACCTTCGGAGTGCTGGGCAGCCTGGTGCTGGTGGTGGCGCTCGGAGTCTATCTGGCCGCTCACCCGACCCGTTACCGTGACGGCCTCGTGCGGTTGTTCGTCCCGGGGCAGCGGGACAACGTCTGCGCGACCCTGGACGAGATCGGCACCGCGCTGAGCCGCTGGCTGCGCGGCCAGATGCTGGCCATGGTGGTGGTCGGCCTGCTGTCCTACGTCAGCCTGCGGCTGCTCGGCGTTCCGGCGGCGCTGGGGCTCGCCCTGCTCACCGGCCTGCTCGAGTTCGTGCCGTACATCGGCGCCATTGCCGCCGGCGTACCCGTGGTGCTGGTGGCCCTGACGGAGAGCTGGAACCTGGCCCTGTGGGCGCTGGGCGCGTACGTGCTCATTCAGATGATCGAAGGGTACGCCACCGTGCCGCTCATCCAGGAGCGGGCCATCTTCGTGCCCCCCGGGATGATCATCTTGGTTCAGGTGCTCATGGGAGTGCTGTTCGGCGTGGTGGGCATCGTGCTCGCCACTCCCGTGACGGGAGCGTTGGCGGTGATCGTGCGGCGCGGCTACGTGGAAGGGGTGCTGGAGGGTTCCGGCTCCCGGGCGTGACCCCGTCACAGCATGGGCACGCCGGAGCGCTGCTCGCCGCGGGGAAAGGCACGGTCGATGGCTCGCACCTCGGCCTCGTCGAGCCTCAGCTTCATCGCGGCCGCGTTGTCCTCCACGTGGGCGACGTCGCTGCTGCGGGGAATCACGAAGCTGCCCGGCTCCCGGGTGAGAAAGCGGAGCGCCACCTGGCGGGGGCTGGCGCCGTGGGAGCGGGCGATGGTCGCGAGCACCCGCCCTCCCGGGGAGTCGGGCCCCGGAAACGACCCCACGGCGAACGGGCTGTAGGCCACCAGCGCGATGCCGTGACGGCGGCAGAAGGGGATCACCGCGTGCTCCACGGCGCGCTCTTCCAGGTGATAGAGGACCTGGTTGCAGGCAACGCGCCCGGGTTCTGCCAGACGCATCAGTTCTTCGAGCTTGACCTCGTCGAAGTTGCTCACCCCCCAGACGCCGATCTTCCCGGCATCCGCCAGCGTCTCCAGCGCCTCCACGGCGAAGCCCAAGGGATGGGGCGGCAGCCAGTGCAACAGGTAGCCGTCCAGACGATCGGTGCGCAGGCGCCGCAGACTTTCCTCGCACGCCCGCACCAGTCCGGCTCGGGTGGCCCGACGGGGATTCACCTTGCTCACCAGGAACACCTGGTCGCGCAAGCCACCGAGGGTACGGCCCACCAGCGACTCCACGGCGCCGCCTCCGTAGATCTCCGCGGTGTCGATGTGCCGAAGCCCGAGCTCGACGCCGCGGCGAAGCGCGCGGATGGCGCTCCGCTCGTTACGCTCGAGCTGCCAGGTGCCCTGGCCGACGATGCTCACTGCGGGGCCGGAGGGGCCGAAAGGGCGCTCTCCGCTTTCCGCTTGGCGCTGTCCGCTGGAGGCGTTTCGCGAGATCTTCACATTAGTCTCCTGCGGACGTCGGAAAGCGGACAGCGGCAAGCGTCACCCAAGCTCCCTCCCCACCACCCTCAAATCCTCCACCAGTGCCTCCATGGCCCGGGCCCTGGACTCTGCGTCGCGCATGCGCAGCACCGCCGAGGGGTGGGCGGTGGCGGTGACCCGGGGCGCCAGGTTCGAGGGGACGAACCGACCCCGCTGACGGGTGACCCGGTAGCCCGGCCCCAGCAGCGCCTTGGCGGCCGTGGCGCCCAGACACACCAGGACCCGGGGGCGGATCAGCTCGATTTCGGCCTCGAGCCACGGCAGGCAGGCGTTGATCTCGCGATTGCTGGGGGTCTTGTGCAGGCGCCGCTGACCGCGGGGAACCCACTTGAAGTGCTTCACCACGTTGGTGACGTAGGCGTCGT
>JAWLCV010000163.1:0-4568 GCA_041686955.1 Pseudomonadales bacterium | reverse complement strand
GCTGAAGGGCACCATGCGGCTGCGCATGAGCCCCTCCTGCAGCTCCGTGTTGACGCGCCCCTGCTGCAGCAGCAGGGTTTCCGCCTCCCGGGCCTTGTACAGCAGCGTCTCCTTGAGATCGAGCATGTCGGAGGCGCTCTCGGTGAGGCTTCGGGAGAGCTGCTGGAGCTGAGAGTAGCGGTCCATCTCCAGCGGATCGAAATCCTCGTAATCCGGGGCGTCCGGGCGCTCCTGGCGGAACAGAATCTGCGCTTCCGTCTCGATCTCGAGGCGCCTGAGCTGCTCGCGCAGGCGCTCGATGGTGGTCTCCATCTCTTCCAGGGCGCTGGTGAAATCGCTCATGCCCTGCTCGACCCGGGCCCGGATGATGCTGCTCTCCCCGGCCAGGTTCACCAGCTCCTCGAGGAGGCTGGCCCCCACCCGGATCATCTCCTGGGTCGTGCGCGCCCGTGCTGCGGCCGGCTCTGCCGCGACGTCAGCGGGTGCCGGGGCAGCGCTCGAAGCCGCCGCCGGCTGCAGCCCGGCGGCCTCGGGCTTCCGCGGTGCCGGCTCGGGACCCGCGGCGTCCCCTGCCGGCCGGCTCTCGGGCTCGGCTGCTGCCGGCGCGGGGGCCGGCTCCGGAGCCGCTCGCGCCGTTGCAGGGGGTTCCGGCGGCGGCGCCACCGTCTCGGGCGGCGCGGCGGGGGTGCCGACGGCTTCCCCGGAGAGCAACTTCCGGATGCGCGCGACGAGCCCCGCGATCTCGTCGTAACGGGCGTGCAGGGTGCCGAACAAGGCGGCATCCGCCGGCTCGCCGCGCTCCTGAACGTCGATGAGGAACGATTCGAAGTCGTGGGTGCGGTCGCCCAGGTGGGCGAGCCCCGACAAACGGGCGCCCCCCTTCAGGGTGTGCAGAACCCGCAGCAGGTTCTCCAGATGCAGGCGGTTGTCGGCCTCGCGGGACCAGTCGTTGATGGATTCGTCCAGGGCTTCGAGAAGCTCGTCGGCCTCCTCGAAGAACACGCCGATGATCTCGTCGTCCACGTCCTCGGGAACCAGGGAATCATCGTCCACGTCGGGCGGCGGCGCTGCCTGCGCCCCGGCGCCTGCCTCGGGGACAGCAGGCTGGTCCTGGAAGACCGCAGGGGGCTCCTCGCCCGCCACCTCGGCCACCACCTCGTCGAGCACCCAATCGTCGCTGGAGGCCGGAGCCGGATCGGCCGCAGCCGCGGACTCGGCCGGCCGAGCCTCCGGCGAGCCATCCGGCGAGCCATTCGGCGAGCCATCCGGCATCAGCGCCGCCAGGGCGGCCAGCACGGACCCGGCCGGCTCCGGCGTCTGATCGGCGGCCAGGGCATCCAGCGCGGCCAGCAGCCGGTCATGGGCATCTGCGAGCACGGCGTGGGCCGCCCCGGTGAGGGCCGCGTTCGCCAGACGCTCGTGGGCATCGAGCAACGCCTGGGCCAGCTCCGCCACCGGCGCCAGCTTCTCTGCGGCGGCCGCTCGGGCGATGTCCGCCAGGGCCCCCGTGATCTGCCGCAGCTCCGCCTCGTCCGGACGACCCTCTCGCCAGGCCGCCAGGAGGTCCGGGGCCGTGAGCACCGCCTCCAGGGCCGGCAGGCCCAGCAGACCGGTGGCCGTCAACGGCGCCGCGGCGCCCGCCAGCAGTCGATCCGCCTCCGCCACCAGCTGAAACGCATCCTCGGGCTCGTGTCCCGCCTTCACGTCCGCAAGCATGCCTGCCATGGCGTCGGCCACGTCGGCGAAGAACGCCGCCCGCTCGCCTTCCAGCTCCGGGCCGCTGCCGCGGCGCAGCGCCTGGCCCAGCTCGTTGGCCGGGGCGGCCAGCTCGCCCAGGGTGGGAATGCCCGCCATGGCGGCGCTGCCCGCCAGGGTGTGCAGGGCGCGCATCACCTCGTCGGTGAGCAGGAAGGTGCCTTCACCCCGGGCCGTCTCGAGCGCGCCGAGGTGGGCCTCGGCCTCGGATACGAACAACGCCCGGTGATCGTCCGGCCAATCGCCCAACCCCGCCTCTTTGGTCCCGGGTGCGGCTTCGTCGGCGTCGGCCAGGGTGCCGCCGGAGGCCAGGATGTCGGCCTGCTCCATGACCCGGGCGACACCGGCCATCTCCGGCACGCGCTTCTGCTCGAAGGCGTCGCGCAGGGCAGGCGTCAGGTCGCGGGCGGCGCGCACCACGTCGACGAACTCGGCGCTCACGTCCACGGTGCCGTCGAGCAGGCGGTTGAGCATGTTCTCCACCGACCAGGCCATCTCGCCGAGCACGTTGGCGCCCACCAGGCGGCCGCTCCCCTTCAGGGTGTGGAAGGCGCGACGGATCTCGCCCTGGTGGCCTTCGTCGCCGAGCGCGCGCTCCCAGCCGGCCAGGTGCTCGTCCACCGCGGCCAGAACCTCGTCCACCTCCTCGACGAAGATCTCGACGATCTCGTCGTCGCTGTCGAACCGGTCCACCAGGGTTTCCGGCAGCGCCGACGGCTCCGATGGCGACGACTGCACGGGTTGGCGCGACGGCTCGGGGGGCGGCGGTTGCGGGGCGGGCGCCGCGGCAGCCGGCTCGTTCGCTTCCTCTCGACCAACGGCTTCGGTCTCGTCGGCGGCTTCGGTATCCGCGCCGGCCGTGATCTCGTCGAAGATTTCGCTGGAGAGGTCGAAGTCTTCCTCCGCTTCGAGCTCGAGTTCCGGCTCCTCGTCGCCATGCTCCGCAGAGGCGGTCAGATCCACTTCCTCGGCGGAGCCGTACAGGGGCTCCGGCTCCGGCGGCCTCGGCGCCTCGGGCGCGGGCTCGGTCGACGCCTCAGCCGCTTCCAGGGGTGAGCCGTGCTCCGTGGGCTCGCCGTCGCCCGCCGCCGTGGAAACATGGCCGGGCTCGTCCTGCTCGACCGGCACCACTGGCGCCGCCGGGGCCGCCGGTTCGACCACTTCGAGCTCGAGCGGCTTGCCAACCGGCTCGCCGACCGGCTTGCCAACCGGCTCGTGCGCCGGCGCGGCGGAGCCTAGGCCGCCCAAGCCCTCGAGGCTGCGCTGCACCACGTCCAGCACGTCCTCGGCGCCGGCCGGTGTCTCGCTGACCAGGCGCTCCAGGTAATAGTCGATACCGCTCAGGGCGTCGGCCAGCCGATCCAGCTCCTGCCAGGAGGGAACGTGGCCGGCCATCAGCTCGAGGCGCACGTATCCCTGGGTGCGGTTCACCAGCTCGGCCGCCCGGGACAGGGGAATCATCCGCAGCGCGCCGGTGACGGCATCGAGGCGGGCCGGCACCTCCTGGAGATGCCGCACGTCCCATTGACTCGATACGTAATCGACGACGGACTGCTTGATCTGCTCCAGGTCCTCGCGGATCTGCTGTGCCACCGCGCGCTGAGCGTCGTCCGCGATCTGCTCCGCCTCGCCCTTTCCGCTCTGGGTCAGGCTCGCCAGGTTCTCGTCCACCTGCACCAGGGCGCCGGCAACGTTCAGTATGGCCCCCTCGCCGGCGCGGCCTTCCTCCATCATCGCCGCCAGCGCGTCCACCTGATCCAGGACGATGCTTTTGGAGCTCTCGAAGCCGAGCAGGGAGAGGGTGCTGCCGATCTGCTTGAGCGGCGCCAGCAGCTCCCCCAGCTCGCCGGCGTCGCCGCGGCCGCCGCGCACGAACAGATCCAGCCGATCCTTGACCAGCCCCAGCTCCTCGCGCAGGGCCATGGCGGCGCTCGCCAGAGCCTGACGGCCCGACAGGCTCATGCCGTCGCCGGGCTGACTCTCGGCCAGCGCTGCGGAGAGACCTTCCAGCGCCTCACCCGTGCGCCCCCGCTCGGTGGCGGCGTCCACCAGGGCCCGCACCAGATGGATCGATACCGGCCGACGCAGCGCCTCCTCGCCCTTCCGGGCGATCTCGCGCAGCTCGGAATCCACACGCCGCAGCAGCTTCACGGCCTCGCTGTCCAGCGGGGCGGGAGCGGGCGCACCGGCGGCCACGCTCTCGACGAACTCGCCGAAGGCCTGCCACTGTGCTTCGAAGGGCGTGCCTTCGCACACCCTGCCCATGCCGTGAGCGACCTTGCGTAGCGTGTCCGCGGCCCGGCCGAGATCGCCGCCCTTGAGCAGTGACAGCAGTACCTGCTGATAGGCGCCGCGAATCTTGCGCACCTTGCCGATCCCGTCGATGGCACGGAATCGGGCCAGG
This sequence comes from Pseudomonadales bacterium, assembly GCA_041686955.1. GTDB lineage: Bacteria > Pseudomonadota > Gammaproteobacteria > Pseudomonadales > Azotimanducaceae > UBA7803. Next base: position 409 of record JAWLCV010000163.1, on the reverse strand, counting down.
GCGCTTTCACCGGCCACGCCGTAGAGCCGGGTGCCGGCGGAACCGGGCTGCAGCGCCGGCTCGCCGAGATGGGCGCGCAGCTCGTTCACCAGCGGCAGGACCCCGGTTTCCGAATCCGCGGCACCGGCCTGCAGCTCGTCGAGGTATCCCGGCAGCTCGAGAATGCCCTGCATGAGGGTCTGCGACGCGCCCGGCACGTCCTGCAACGTCCCTGCCGCCAGCCGCTCCGCCACCCGCTCCAGATGGTCGGCGAGCAGAGTGACACCCTTGAGCTCCAGCATCACCAGGGTGCCGTGCACCTGGTGCAGGTGATTCAGGCAATCGCGCAACGGCCCCGTGGCGCCGGGAGCGGCCGATGCACCGGCGGCATCGTCTCCGTCCCGCGACTCGGCGGCCCCGGCGGATGCCT
>JAWLCV010000162.1:0-4657 GCA_041686955.1 Pseudomonadales bacterium | reverse complement strand
CCGCGGCTCGGCGTCGGAATGGAGGTCGGTCATGGCGGGCAGAGTATAGCGCCGGCGCACATTGCGCCAATGGAACTTTTCGGGTACCGCGTCCGTCCATGCAGTATCATGAATGCCATGTTGGCTCGCCTCAGAACCGCCCCTGGCGGCCCGGCCGCCTGGGTCGGAGCCCTCCTCCTCTGCGCTGGGATCGTCGCGGCCCCGGCGCGCGCGGACGTGGCCGCGGAGGATCTCCCGGTGCTCGGCGATACCTCCTCCAGCCTCATATCGCCGGGGATGGAGCGCGAGATCGGCGGCCATTTCCTGAAGCAGCTCCACGCCGCCCTGCCGACGGTGAACGACCCCATTCTCAAGTACTGGGTCACCTGGCACATCACCGACGTGGCCCAGCACTCCCAGCTTCGCGACACCCTCATGCAGGTGGTGCTCATCGACGACGAGCAGATCAATGCGTTCGCCGCCCCCGGTGGGGTGGTGGGCATCAATCTGGGGTTGCTGCTGGCGGCGCAGGACATCCACGAGTACTCCTCGGTGATCGCCCACGAGCTCGCTCACCTCAGCCAGCGGCATTTTGCCCGCGGGGTGGAGGAGCAGCGCGCCCAGACCCTGCCCACCCTGGCGTCGCTCATCGCCGCCATCATGGTGGGCGCCATCGGGGGAACCGACGCGGGCATGGCGGCGGTCACCGCGGCCCAGGCCGCAGCCCAGTCCAACCAGCTCCGTTACAGCCGCACCCGGGAGCAGGAGGCGGACCGCATCGGCCTCAACACCCTGGTTCGCGCAGGCTTCGACCCGCAGGGCATGTCGCGGATGTTCGAGCGCATGCAGCAAGCCTATCGCTTCACCCGGCGGCCGCCGGAATTCCTGCTGACCCACCCGCTGTCGGAAGCGCGTATCGCCGACGCGCGCCAGCAGGTTCAGCGGCTGCCCGCGGGCAGCTACGAGGATTCCCTGGATTACGCGCTCATGCGCGCCCGGGCCATGGTCCACTACGCCGACACCCCCCAGGCGGCGGTGAAGCATTTCGAGAAGGCCGTGCGCGATGCGCCCGATTCCGCCCCGGCCCGCTACGGTCTGGCGCTGGCGCTGTCGCGCGTCGGCGATCACACGGACGCGCTGGCCCTGGGGGATGCCCTGTTCACCCAGGATCCGAGCAAGATTCTCTACACCGCCGCCTACGGCGAGCTGCTGATCGAGGCCGGCCGCTACGACCAGGCGGAACGCCTGCTGGCGCGGCATCTGACCCTCAATCCGGACAACCCGCCCCTGGCCATGCTGTACGCCGAGGCGCTGACCAAGCAGGAAAAGCACGGCGAGGCGGAAGCGGTGCTGGCGCGGCAGAGCCGGGTGCGGCCGGACGACGTGGACGTCTGGTACCAACTCGCCGAGGTGTCGGGCCTGGCCGGCAACATCATCGGCGTGCACCGGGCCCGGGCAGAGTTCTTCGCGCTGCACGGCGGCTACCAGAAGGCCATCCAGCACCTGGAGTACGCCCGCCGTCTGGCGGATTCCAGCGACAGCCAGCTTCTGGCCCGGCTGGATCAGCGCATCAACGACTTCCGCGACGCGCTGCGGGCCGCCACCTGAGCCTGAGCCCCGAGCCCTTCCCTACCCCTTGAACCGGAGCATCCGCTCCAGCGGAATCATGGCCCGGCGACCGATCTCCGGGTCCACGTGGACCTCGTTGGCTGCCATCAGCTCGTCGCTGCGCAGGCAGGCGGCGAGCCGGGAGAGCTCGTTCATGGCCATCCAGGGGCAGTGCGCGCAGCTCCGGCAGGTGGCGCCTTCGCCGGCGGTGGGGGCCTCGATGAAGCGCTTGTCGGGGTTGCGCTGGCGCAGCTTGTGAAAGATGCCACGGTCGGTGGCGACGATGAACGTCTTGTGGGGCAGCTCCCCGGCCGCCTTGATGATCTGGCTGGTGGAGCCCACGGCGTCGGCGATGTCGATCACGGCCGCCGGCGACTCCGGGTGCACCAGCACGCCGGCGTCCGGATACAGGGCCTTCAAGTCGAACAGGGCCTTGGCCTTGAACTCCTCGTGGACGACGCACGCACCGCTCCACAGCAGCATGTCCGCCCCGGTCTGAGTCTGGATCCAGTGGCCCAGGTGCTTGTCCGGGGCCCAGATGAGCTTCTCGCCCTGGGCGTGCAGGTGCTCGACGATGGGCAGCGCCACGCTGCTGGTGACCACCCAGTCGGAGAGCGCCTTCACCCGGGCGGAGGTGTTGGCGTAGACCACCACCGTGCGGTCGGGGTGCTCCTTCAAGAACGCCTCGAACTCGTCCGGCGGGCAGCCGAGATCGAGCGAGCATTCCGCCTCCAGGGTGGGCATGATCACCCGTTTCTCCGGGGAGAGGATCTTCGCCGTCTCCCCCATGAACCGCACCCCGGCCACCACCAGGGTTGAAGCGTCATGATTCTTGCCGAAGCGCGCCATCTCCAGGGAGTCGGAGACGAACCCGCCGGTTTCCTCCGCCAGATCCTGCACGTCGGCATCCACGTAGTAGTGGGCGATGAGCACCGCGCCGCGTTCCTCGAGCAGCGCCTTGATCTCGTCGCGCAGCGCCACCTTCTCCATGGGATCGAGATGCCTGGGCTCGTAGAGCGGGATCCGCTCCTCCGGAAGGGTGTGATCGGGCAGTGGGGTCGGTGCGTTCATAAGCCGGGAATCCTAGCATGGCCTGCGCATGGGAGGGGCCTTCCCCCGGAGGCCGTTTTCGTACTCTACTTGGCATCCATGGTGCCGACGAAGGGTGAATTCAATGCGCGGTGAAGGCAAGTCGCTTGCCCTGGCCCGTTGTTCCGCCGTCATACGTTCGACCCCGGATCGCACCGTCAAAGTTCCCCGCCGCGGCCCCCGCCGTGGCTGAAATCGCCTTTCTCGTGGGCGACGTCCGCCTCGCCCGCAACGACAATCACCGGCGCCTGCCCGAGGCCTTCCGGAGTGCCGGCTGGCGCGTCAGCGTGCTCGATCAGGAGTGCGTGCGCCTGGAACCCGGCGGCATCCGCCTGGGAACGGACGATCCGCGCCGGTTCCATCGCCTGTGGCTGCTGGGCATGGGCCGGGCCGCCACCTTCCTCGACCGCATGCAGCTGTTGCGGCAGCTCCCCCAGGGCCGCTTCGTCACCTCCGTCGATGCGCTCCTCTATCTCCACGCCAAGTACCGCTGGTGGCGCCACATGCCGGAGACCCACGCCAGCGGCGACTCCGCGTACCTGAAGGGCGTGCTGCGAAGCGGCGGCGACTGGGTGATCAAACCGGCGGCGGGCAGCTACGGTCGCGGCGTGCGGCGGCTGGCCGCGGGGCCCGACGGCGAAGCAGTCATCGATGCGCTCACCGCGTCGCCGGGCGGTTACTGGCTGCTGCAGCGCTTCGTGCCGGCCATCGAGCACGGCGAGAAGCGCACCCTGGTGGCGGGCGGCCGGCTGATCGGCACCTATCTGCGCCGGCCGGCGGCGGACCTGCGGGCGAACCTGGCGGCCGGAGGCCGCGCCGAGCCCGCCGACCTCACGGAACGGGAGCGCGCGCTGGTCGAAACCGTGGCAGGGGAACTCATGGCCGCAGGCGTGGGCTATGCGGCGGTGGACGTGGTCTGGCCGTACCTGATGGAGGCGAACCTGGTGAATCCGGGCGGGCTGGGAACCCTGGCGGAGCTCTACGGCAGCGACTTCGGCCCGGCCGTGGTGGCGGCGCTCAGCGCCGAAGGAGTGCCCGCCGGGGTGTGATTCACCGCCCGGGCTTGCCCGACTCCCGCAGCAGCTCGCGCAGTTCCTCCAGGGCGTCCTGGCGCTGGTCCAGGCTCTTGACGTGCCAGCGGATGATCTCGCTGCGCCGCGGATGATCCGAGAGCCGGTAGGTCTCGAGCGATTCCTTCAGCCGCTCCACCTCACGCTCGAGGAGCTCGATGACGTCGTCGAGGGAACGGTTGAGATAGGCCTCGTAGTCCATCCTGTCGTTCACGTATTGGCCGGCTCCGAACGTGGTCGTGGTGCTTCTAAAGAGCATAGGCGAGGCGAGGCGCGCCCGGTCATTGAAGTTTGCACGGCCTGCCCGATTCGCTGACTCCGTCACGCTCGTCCCGGACGGCGGCCCCGCCCAGCGCGGCGGGGACTTGCGTTCGAGACCTCGAATCGTAGACTGATTGGCTTGGCCAGATAACGAGTATAAGGCCCCGGGGAGGACACAACCATTCCCCCGCCCGACGGGCAGGGCCCGCTTGCCGCGCCGGCAGACCCCGCCGCGCCTCGGCCGCCGCATCCAACTCGACGAAGAACGCAACAGGAGGAACTGGTATGGGAATGCTCGACGGTAAGGTCGCCATCGTCACCGGGGCCGGCGGCGGCATCGGCCGCGCCCACGCGCTGCTGCTGGCGAAGGAAGGGGCTTCGGTGGTGGTCAACGACCTGGGCGGCGCCCGCGACGGCACCGGCGCCTCCCACAACATGGCTGACACCGTGGTGGAGGAGATCAAGGCGGCGGGCGGCAAGGCGGTGGCCAACTACGGCTCCGTCACCGAGAAGGCCGACGCCCAGGGCATGGTGGATCAGGCGGTGAAGGAGTTCGGCAAGCTCGACATCCTCATCGCCAACGCCGGCATCCTCCGCGACAAGTCGTTCAAGAACATGACCGACGAGATGTGGGACGTGGTGCTGAACGT
>JAWLCV010000161.1:0-4723 GCA_041686955.1 Pseudomonadales bacterium | reverse complement strand
ATGCGCGAGTACTTCGACCGGCTGCGGGATCTGGCGGTGGAGTCCGGGGTGACCCAGACCTGGGGCATGTTCAGCGTGCGGGTGGCGCCGGAGATCTGGCGCCCGTACTTCGATCTCCTGGACGAGACCGCCCGCGCCGGCGGGCGCATGTTCGCCCAGGTGCACAGCCGGGCCCTGAACGTGCTGCTGTCTTTCAAGGCCCACACTCCGTTCGACACCTGGGAGGTGTGGAAGGACGTGCGCAGCCTGCCTCTGGAGGAGCAGAAGGCGAAGCTTCGGGATCCGCAGATCCGCGCGAAGCTGGTGGAGGTGGCCAGCCGCGAGTACGCGGGGCCGCGGGTGGTTGGCGCCGAGGCCCGGCCTCCGGAGTGGGAGTGGGTGTTCCCCATGGCAGACATGGGCCATGGTGTGCCGAGCATGGCCCAGCTCGCGGCGGAGCGTGGCGTGCACCCGGTGGAGCTGATGATCGACCTGGCGCTGGAGCACGACTTCGACATCTACTTCCGTCAGCCCATCGCCAACGAAGACGAGGACCACGTCCTCGAGATGATGCGCCACCCCCGGTCGCTGGTGACGTTCTCCGATTCCGGCGCCCACGTGGCCCAGATCATGGACAGCTCCCTGCAGACGCACCTGCTGTCCTACTGGGTGCGGGACAAGCAGGCGTTCACCCTGGAGCAGGCGGTGCGCCGCATCACCTACGACACCGCCACTACCTGGGGGCTGCACGACCGGGGTCTGATCCGCGAGGGGATGGCCGCGGATCTGGTGGTCTTCGACCCCGACACCATCGGCCCGCGCCTGCCCGAGGTGGTCCACGATCTGCCGGCGGGGGCGAAGCGCCTGAAGCAGACGGCGGACGGCATCCGGCACACCATCGTCAACGGCGACATCCTGCTCACCGACAACGAACCGACGGGGGCCGTGCCGGGCCGGCTGCTCAGGGTCTAGAACCTCGAATATCGCGCCGGCTGCGACCGAATCCGCCGCTGGCGCATCCATTAGAGGTGTGCCCCCACGCACACCGGGGTTCGTCCCCGACTCCCTGTTGATTCGAGGGCCCCACCCGGGCCCTCTTTTTTTCATCGCGGAAGTCCCGTATTCGGGGCGCTGCCGCGCACGCGTATACTGCCGCGCCATTCACCAGCCGATACGAGGACGAGCGTTGAGCGCATACACCATCGCCAGAGAGGCCGTGGAGAAGGCTTTGGCAGAGGCGGCCGAGGGCGGCTTCGATTCGGACACCCTGCTGCGTGCTTTGCTGGCCACCGTGGCCGAGCGGTACCGGGAGCAGAAGGGCCCGGACGATCTTCGTGCCGTTCTGCAGTACCAGCTCGACAACGCCCAGGGCGACGAGGACTACATGTTCATGCGTCCTTGAAGGACGGCGTCCCTGACCCAGCCTGCCGATCCCGCCGGAGCGGCCGCCGAATATTCGGCGCCGGGCCGGCGTGGTATTCTTGCGCGTTGTTTTTCCGACACCTAAGGCTATTCCATGACCACCGAATCCGCTCCGTTCGACACCATCGAGGATGCCCTCGCCGCCATCGCCGCGGGGGACATGGTGGTGGTCGTGGACGATGACGACCGGGAGAACGAGGGCGATCTCATCATGGCGGCGAGCAAGGCCACCCCCGAGAAGGTGGCCTTCATGATCCGCCATACCAGCGGCATCCTCTGCACGCCGATTCTCGAGGACCACGCCAAGCGTCTGCATCTCGAGCCGATGGTGGCGCGCAACGATGCACCCATGAGCACGGCATTCACCGTCTCCATCGACTACGCCAAAGGGCTCACCACCGGCATCTCCGCCGAGGAGCGGGCCGCCACGGTTCAGGCCCTGACCAGCAGCAACGTCACTGCCGAGGACTTCGTGCGGCCGGGGCACATCTTCCCGCTGGTGGCACGGCAGGGCGGGGTGCTGGTGCGCTCGGGGCACACGGAGGCCGGGGTGGATCTTTCCGTGCTGGCCGGTTGCCCGCCGGTGAGTCTGCTGGCGGAGCTGGTGAACGACGACGGCACGGTGCAGCGGCTGCCGCAGCTCATCGAGTTCGCCCGGACCCACGATCTGCGCATCATCTCCATCGCCGACCTCATTGCGTACCGCCAGCGGCGCGAGCACCTGGTCGAGCGCACCATGGAGTTCCGGGTCAAGACCCGCATCGGCGAGGCCCGGGCCTACGCCTATCGAACCATGTTCGAGGAGGCGGAGCACATCGCGCTCGTGTTCGGCGACATCCACAAGCTGGAGTCCGTGCCCGTGCGCATTCACCGGGAGAAGCTCATCGACGACCTGTTCGGGCCCCAGAGCGCCCACGACGAAAGCCTCCTCGATGCCTCCCTGGACCGCATCGAGAAACTCGGAGCCGGCGTGCTGATCTACCTGCGCTCGGGCTTCGTCGGCGTGCCGCTGGACAAGCTCACGGCCCAGAGCAAGGAAGACGCCCGCAAGGCCCAGTGGCTCGAGATCGGGGTGGGCGCCCAGATCCTGCGTGACCTGGGGCTCGGCCGCATCCGCCTCATCGCCGGCCGCGAGGTCGATTACGTGGGGGTCAAGGGCTTCGGCCTGACCCTCGAGGCCACCGAGCTGCTCTGACGACCATGAACGAGCCGACGAAGGCGATGCGGCCGCTGGGGGTCACCCTGGGCGACCCCGCCGGCATCGGCTCCGAAGTGGTTGCACGGGTGCTGGCACGAGGCGGGCGTCGCCGCCGGCCGCTGCTGCTGATCGGTCCGCGGTGGGCGCTCGCGCTCGGGGCGGAGGTGGCGGGAGTCACGCTGCCGGACCTGCAGACGGTAAGACGCCCCGAGGAGGTCGAGGCGCCGCTGGCGCTACTGGACGTGGACCTTGCCGTGCAAGACTTCGTCTTCGGCCGGGTGAATGCCGCCTGCGGCGAGATCGCGGTACGGGCGGTGGAGATCGCGGCGCGGGCGTGCCTCGACGGGGCGCTGGCGGGCATGGTCACCAGTCCCATTCACAAGGAAGCCGTCCACGCTGCCGGCTTCGTGAACGACATCGGCCATCAGGAGATCCTGGGCCGGATCGCCGGCGCCGCCGACACCGCCACCATGCTCATGACCCCGGGTCTGCGGGTGGTGCACCTCTCCACCCACAAGTCGCTGGCCGAGGCCGTGCGCTACGTGACCCGGGCGCACCTGCTGGAGAAACTCCGCCTCACCGCCGCGAGCCTCGCCCGCTGGGGCATGCCGCGGGCGCGCATCGCGGTGGCGGCGCTCAACCCGCACGGCGGCGAGGGCGGCCTGCTCGGCCGCGAGGAGGTGGAAGAGATCGTCCCCGCGGTGGCGGCCGCCCGCTCCGAGGGGCTCGAGGTGTCCGGTCCGTGGCCGGCGGACTCCGTGTTCAACCGCGCCATCGACGGCGAGTTCGACGTGGTGCTGGCCCTGTACCACGACCAGGGGCACATCGCCATCAAGGTCCACGACTTTCACGGCAGCACCACGGCCACACTCGGCCTGCCGTTCGTGCGTACCTCCGTGGACCACGGAACCGCATTCGACATCGCGGGGCAGGGGCGCGCGGATGCCCGCAGTCTCGCCGCGGCCATCGCTGCCGCGGAGGCCCTCATCGACGGCCGCCTTGCGGAGCTCGCGCAGCCTCGGGCACACTCTGACGCATCAGCACCTGGGGGGTCATCATGAAGGCAGCCGTGTTCCGTGAGGTCAATCAACCCATGGAAATCGAGGACGTCGAGGTCTCGAAGCCCGGACCGCGTGAAGTTCTGGTGCGCACCGTGGCGGCGGGGGTGTGTCATTCCGACCTCCACTTCTTCAACGGCACCTACCCCGGACAGCGGCCCATGGTGCTCGGTCACGAGAGCGCCGGAATCGTCGAGCAGGTGGGTTCCGACGTGCACTACGTCAAGCCCGGCGACCACGTCATCACCTGTCTGTCGGTGTTCTGCGGCCACTGCGAGTACTGCCTCACGGGCCACATGAGCCTCTGCCAGGAGCCCGAGACCCGGCGCGGCGAGAACGAGGAGCCGCGGCTCAGCCGCCAGGGCCAGCCCCTCACCCAGTTCGCCAACCTGGGGTCCTTCGCCGAGTACATGCTGGTGCACGAGCACGCGGTGGCGAAGATCCGCGAGGACATGCCCCTGGACCGGGCGGCCCTCATCGGCTGCGGGGTGACCACGGGGGTGGGGGCCGTGATCCATACCGCCCGGGTGGAGCCGGGCGCCACCGTGGCGGTGATCGGCTGCGGCGGGGTGGGCCTGTCGTGCATCAACGGCGCCGCCATCGCGGGCGCCAGCCGGGTGATCGCCGTGGACATGGTGCCCTCGAAGCTCGATCTGGCGCGCAAGTTCGGCGCCACCGACGTGGTGAACGCGAAGTCGGGCGACGCCATCGAGGCGGTGAAAGAGCTGAGTGGCGGCGGCGTTCACTACGCCTTCGAGGCCATCGGCCTGAAGGTCACCGCCGAGCAGGCGTTCGGCATGCTGCGCCGGGGCGGCACCGCCACGGTCATCGGCATGATCCCTCCCGGGGACATGGTGTCCGTGCACGGCGTGGAGTTCCTGGCGGAGAAGAAGCTGCAGGGCTCCTTCATGGGCTCGAACCGGTTCCGGGTGGACATGCCCCGGTTCGTGGACCTCTACCTGCAGGGCAAGCTGCACCTGGACGACATGATCTCGAGCCACATCCGGCTCGAGGACATCAACGACGCCATGGCGCAGCTGGAAACCGGCGAGATCGCCCGCAACGT
>JAWLCV010000160.1:0-4758 GCA_041686955.1 Pseudomonadales bacterium | reverse complement strand
AGAATCATCTGCGCCGGGGTGGCGTAGACGAGGCAGATGTCCGGCGGATCGAGCCGGCCGCTGGCGAGCGGGCTCACGGCCATCGCCTGGTAGCGGCCGTGGGGCACCACGTCCATGGCGTGCTGGTGAGCGCTGGCCTCCGCCTGATTCTCGTACCAGACCCCGGCCATGCGATCGCCGGACAGCCACTCGTCGCTGCGCGGATGCAGACCGATGACCGTGCTGCACTGGGCGCCCACCAGATCCTCCGCGGTGATCCCCACGGTCCAGCCGTTGCGGGCGGCCTGGCCGACGATCTGATCGGTGGTGTGGATGGCCGTGGGCCGGCGGATCCGCGGTACGGCCTCCATGTCTTCCCGGGTCTCGAACAGCTTCATGGCCACCGGCGTGGTGCGCAGGCGCAGCAGGCGATTGAGCCGATCCACCAGCTCCGGCCAGTCGTAGCTGGTCTGATCCGAGGCGATGACCTCGCTCATAGGCGTCTCTCCAGAAAATCGGCCACGGCCCGGGTCAGTGCCTCGGGCTGGTCGTAGTGAACCATGTGTCCCGCTCGGGGCAGGGCCACGTGCTCATGATCGGGGAAGCAGCGGATCCGCGCCTCGAGCTCTCCGGGGGCGAACTCCCCGGACCACTCGTAGGGCATCTGGGACCGCCAGTACTCGAAGGCCAGGTCGCCACTGACCACCAGGGTCGGGCAGGTGACGTGATGCCAGAAGCGCTGGGTCTCCTTCAGGCCGATGCCGAGAAAGACACTGCCCACCCGCGGGTCGAACGCCCATACCAGCTCACCGGCCTCGGTGCGCCGGGTGGCCTGCTCCGCCAGCAGCCGCGCCCGATCTTCCGGCAGACGGGGGTTGTTGGCCAGCAGCCGTTGGGTGGCGAATTCCAGATCCGGCAGCGGGCGTTGGCGCTCCGGGACGGCGAGGGTCTGCAGCAGGCGGGCCGCGTGCTCGCGAAGCTCCGCCGCGTCGTCTCCCTCGCCGGGACGCTGGGGCGGCCCCAGCCCCTCGACCAGCACCGCCGCCCCCACGCGCTCCGGGAACAGGGCGGCGAAACGCGCGGCGATCTGGCCCCCCAGGCTGTGGCCGAACAGGGCGCCGCGGCCTACCTCCAGCAGGTCCCATACGCGGTGCAGATCGAACAGGTAGTGGTCCATGCCGTAGCAGCCGGGGCGGTCGCTGTCGCCGTGCCCCCGCAGCTCGGGCAGCAGCACCCGATAGCGCTCAGCCAGCGGCGCAGCCACCGGCAGCAGGCTCCAGGCCACGTCGCGCATGCCGTGCAGCATCACCAGCGCGGGCGCCTCGGCGGCACCCAGCTCCAGCACCGACAGGCCGACGCCGTTGACGTCCAGACGATGCCGGCGGGGCGCCGTCATTCCGGAGGCTCCACGCCGATCCGGCGGAACTCGGGCGGCCGGCGCTCGATGAACGAGCGCACCCCCTCGCGGAAGTCGTCGCGCGAGAGGCTCTCCTCCATCCAGGCGTTGGATTCCTTCATGGCGTCCCCCAGGGACATGTTGAGGTGGCGGTACACCTGGGCCTTCATCATCTTCAGCGAGGTGGGTGAGGCGGTGGCTGCCAGCTCCCGGATGTAGTCCCGGGCCGCCTCCACGCTCTCGCCCGGCTCGCACAGGCGCTCCGCGAGCCCCAGGCGGTGGGCCTCCTCGCCGTCGAACTTGCGCGAGCTCCACAGGAGGTCGAGGGCGCGTCCCGGACCCACGAGCCGGGGCAGCAGCCAGCTCGAGCCGTGCTCGGCCACCAGGCCGCGCTGGGAGAACGCCGTGGTGAATTTGGCCTGGCGCTCGACGAAGCGCAGGTCCGAGAGCAGGGCGAAGACGAAGCCGAGGCCGGCGCAGGCGCCGTTGACGGCGGCGATGACGGGCTTCCTGATGGCGAGCATGAAGCCGTAGCTGACCTGGAAGTCGGGCCCCATGGCCGGGTCGCCCGGCCGCGCCTCCAGTGCCGAGAGATCCTCGGCGGCCGCGCCGCCCTGGGTCGCCATGTCGTTCAGGGCGTTCATGTCCATTCCCGCGCAGAAGCCGCGGCCCGCCCCGGTGAGAATGATGCCCACCACCCGCTCGTCCCGCTCGGCGGCGTCCAGGGCGTGGCTGATCTCCGCCAGCATGCGCCGGGTCAGGGCATTCAGCGCGTCCGGACGGTTCAGGGTGATGACCGCCACCGGGTCATCGACGGCGTACTGGATTTGCTCGTACATGGCGCATTCCTGCCGTGAACTGCGCGACAATTTACCGTAAGGGCGGTCCGGAGGGCGAGCGGGAACGCCTGGCACGGCCCGGCGCATCGGTTATCATGCGCGCCGATTCAGACGATCCGGATGCCGCTTGAGCCGCTCGTTTCTCGCGTTTCTCGTCTTCTGTCTGGTGCTCGTGCTCGTCTCCGCCGGGGTGGTGTGGTACGTGGGCCCCACCCTGGCGGGCATCGTCTTCGACACCTCGCGCCGAGAGAACCCCTACTACCTGCTGCAGATCCTGCCGCCCGCCCCGGCGGCGGCGGATGCCGAGACGCCCTCCTATCGCGCGCTGTTCCTGGCGCTGGCCGCGGAGGACCAGGGGCGGCCTCTGTGGCAGGGCGGGCGTGCCGAGGTCATGGAGGGTCCCGCCCTGCTCGACGTGGGCTCGGTGCAGGTGCTGGAGTTCGACACCGGGGGCGATCTGGTGCAGATGCTCACCGGCAGCGGATACCGGGCTCTGCGCAGCGGCGCGGGCAACCTCGACACCCATCTGGTGGGCACGCCCGAGGCCCCCGGCGCGCTCGAGCCCGGGACGCCCAGCGTGCTGGTCCTCTACCGGGCGGCCGAGGACGACGAAGCCGCCGGGCAGCCCCGGGAGCCCCTCGGCGTGCCCGGCTCCTCCGGATGGCTGAGGCTGCTCCCCGATTACGGCGGCGTTGTCCGCTGGCGGACGGAGGTGGAGCCCATTCGCGACACCCGGGGCTGGAACCGCATGCTGCTGGTCCAGTTCGCCGACGCCGGCGCCGCGCGCGCCTGGCTGCAGGATGCGGAAACCATCACCGAGCGCGCCATCGCCGGCATGCGCGTGGACGACATGCTGGTGGTGTTGCTTCAGCCCGCGGGATTCGCCGGGCGGTAGAACAGCCGCACCGTGGTGAACTCGTCGAACTCCCCCAGGTTGGGGAAGGTGCGGGCTCGGATCTCGGTGAGCTTGCGGTAGTGGGGATCCGGCAGCTCGGCCACCCGGGAATCGGCGACCAGCACCTCGTCCGCATACCCCGAGGCCACGGACAGCAAGGGCAGATTCGCCTTGTCGTAGAGCACGTCCGCCATGAGCAGCAGATCGTTGTCGGCGGGCAGGGCGGCCAGATCGTCCACCAGCAACGGCGCCACGCCGTTCAGCGCCGCGTTGTGTCCCGTGGCCTCCAGCGCGGCCGGATCGTTGTCGCAGGCCACCACGCGCGCGGCACCCGCCAGGGCGGCCGCCACCGCGACGACGCCGGAGCCGGAGCCCAGATCCACCACCCGCCGCCCCCGGACCCACTGCGGATGGTCCAGGAGATAGCGCGCGAGCGCCAGGCCGCTGCCCCAGCAGAAGGCCCAGTAGGCGGGCCGGGCGATGACCGCCTGCATCACCTCCGAGGGCAGCGGTCCCAGGGGGAAGTCCGGGTTGATGAGCCCGAGGCGGATCTCGGGGCAGCCGGGCAGGTGCTGAACCTCCACCCGCGCCATGGGCAGGGTCTGCTTGAGCAGTCCGTCGAGGTGTGATCGCTCCGTGCTGACGGCTAATGCTCCGCCACGTGTCGGCGCATCCATAAGAGCCCCAGCACTCCCAGCATCAGCGCCCCCAACGTGGAGAGCGTCTGCTGTCTGCGGCTCGCGGGGTCGTCCGACTCCTCCCGCTCAGTGCCGCTGCCGGGGTCGGCCGGCACGGCGTCGGCGGCGGCCGCCTGATGCGGCACCGGGTGGCCGCCGGCGGACGCATCCGCCGGCGAAGCCGAAGCCGCCGCGGCGGCAAGGGCCAGCAGCGCCACCGCCACCGCCTTGATCCACGCCGGTCTCGTGTGAATGGCTGATCTCATGCCTGAATGGCGTTACCCTCGAAGCCGTACTGCTCACACTACGGCGAAGGAGAGCAATGTGCATCAGCGCCAATGTAGCGGGTGTAAATCGTTGGTAACGCTGGCCGTGGCGGCGCTGCTGGCCATGGCGCCGGGTTCTGCCGGCGCCGCCGAGTCCGCCTGCCGGGCACCGCCGTTCCGGGCCTTCGATTTCTGGCTCGGTCACTGGCAGGTGGAGCTGGCGGACGGTAGCCGGGCCGGCCGGAACCGGATCAGCGCGGAACAGGGGGGCTGCGTGCTGGTGGAGCGTTGGGAAGGCGCCGAGGGCGGCACCGGCCTCAGCATGAACTTCTTCGATCCCCATGCGGGACAGTGGCGTCAGCTCTGGGTGTCGCCGGGCACCCAGATCGACATCGCCGGCGGGATGGTGAACGGCAGCATGGTCCTGGAGGGGCACATCGTCTACCTGCGGGAAGGAAGCCGTTACCCGTTCCGTGGTACCTGGACGCCGCTGCCCGACGGCCGGGTACGCCAGTTCTTCGAGGAAGCGCGCGAGCCGGGCACGTGGACGTCGTGGTTCGAGGGGTTCTACCGCAGGCTGCCGGAGTAGCCGCCGGGGTCGACATCCGCAGAGGCTTTTGCTTTCATTCCCGGCTGGCCCACTTCAGGGCCGGCCAGCCTTCGAGTTCTCGATCGGGCGACGGTTCGGGGCGGACTGACGTAAACG
>JAWLCV010000159.1:0-4785 GCA_041686955.1 Pseudomonadales bacterium | reverse complement strand
GTGATCCGGCGGCCCACCTCGACGATGACCTTGCCCTTCTTGTCGACGATGTCGAAGGTGGCCACGTCCCCGCGCATGCGCTCGGGAATCAGGTCCACCGAGAAACCGTCCTTCTTCACGTGGAAGATGTTGGTCTCGAAGAACATGTCGAGGATTTCTTCGGAGCTGAACCCGAGCGCCCGGAGAATGATGGTGGCCGGCAGCTTGCGGCGCCGGTCGATGCGCACGAACACCGCGTCCTTGGGGTCGAACTCGAAGTCGAGCCAGGAACCGCGGTAGGGAATCACCCGGGCGGAGTAGAGCAGCTTGCCCGATGAGTGGGTCTTGCCGCGGTCGTGATCGAAGAACACGCCGGGCGAGCGGTGCAGCTGGGAGACCACCACCCGCTCGGTGCCGTTGATGACGAAGGTGCCGTTCTCGGTCATGAGCGGAATCTCGCCCATGTACACTTCCTGCTCCTTCACGTCCTTGACGGTCTTGCTCGACGAATCCTTGTCGTAAATGATCAGGCGCACCTTCACCCGCAGCGGGGCCGCGTAGGTGATGCCGCGCAGCACGCACTCCTTGACGTCGAAGGCGGGCTCGCCGAGCCGGTAGTCCACGTACTCCAGAGCCGCGCTGCCGGAATAGCTGACGATGGGGAACACGGAGCGGAACGCTGCGTGCAGACCCGTTTCCTCACGTGTGTCCGGCTTGCGGTCTAGCTGCAGAAACTGGTTGTACGAATCGATCTGGATGGAGAGAAGATACGGAATCTCCATGAACTCCGGGAGTTTCCCGAAGTCCTTGCGAATCCGCTTCTTCTCGGTAAAGCTGTACGCCATTAGTTTCTCCCGCGGCTGCTAGCCTGGCCTGATTGACTTGTGTTGCTGGGCTCCTCCCAGCGAAGCGCCGTTGCCGGTCCACCAGCAACGACAGGCCGGGCACCCTCAGGATGCCCAGCCCGGACGAGCCTGCGAAAGCGAGCTTCGAAGGCGCTCAGAGAATCGCCTCCACCAACGAGCTCGCCCCCACGACGGAAGCCGCTCTTACTTGAGCTCAACAGTTGCGCCGGCTTCTTCCAGCTGCTTCTTGATGTCTTCAGCTTCGTCCTTGGTAACGCCTTCTTTCAGCGAGGAAGGTGCTTCGTCCACCAGCGCCTTGGCTTCCTTCAGCCCCAGGCCGGTGAGCGCCCGAACCACCTTGATCACGTTGACCTTCTTTTCGCCCGCAGAAGCCAGGACGACGTCGAACTCGTCCTTCTCTTCTGCAGCGGCGGCGCCTTCACCACCAGCGGCCGCCGGAGCGGCTGCCACTGCTGCTGCGGCGGATACGCCGAACTTCTCTTCCATGGCGGAGACCAGCTCCACCACTTCCATCACGCTCATCTCGGCGATGGCGTTCAGGATGTCGTCTTTCGAGAGTGCCATTTCTGTTCGTCTCCTGATGTCGTTTGTTCGACCGACCTCGAGTCGGCCCGTGAACCGAAATCAACCGCGGCCAAACCCGGGGGTCAGGCCGCTTCCTGCTTCTGGTCGCGCACCGCCGCCACCACCCGAACCACCCGGCCGGGCACGTCGTTGAACGTGCGGACCAGCTTGGTCACGGGAGCCAGCATGACGGCCATGAGCAGCGACAGCGCCTCGTCGCGGGTCGGCAGCTTCGCCAGGCGGTCGATGTCTTCCGCCCCGAACAGCTGACCACCCACCGACAGCGCCCTGACCTGCAGCGCGCTGTGCTCCTTGGCGTAGTCCTTCAGCAGCCGGGCCGCAGCGCCGGGGTCCTCGTTCGAGAACGCCAGCAGCGTCGGACCGGTGAAGGCCTCCACCAGGCACGCGTACTCGGTGCCCTCCACGGCGCGTCGCGCCAGCGTGTTGCGGATCACCCTGAGGTAGACCCCCGACTGCCGCGCTTTGCTGCGCAGGTCGGTCATCTCGCTCACGGTCAGGCCGCGGTAGTCGCTGACTACCGCGGACAGCGCGCTGGCAGCGGCCTGGTTGACTTCGGCAACGATGGCTTGCTTTTCTTCAAGTCTCAGTGCCATGTTTTCTCCTCGGATATCGCCGATATCCACATGCCTCCCGCACCATGCGGGGGGCCCGACCGCTCACGGGGTGAACGTGTTCACCACGTGGACGGCAACGGCTCGGCCCCGGGAGACGAAACGACATTCATCGCGCACGCTCCTGAGGTTGCACCGTCTGCGTAGGCCATTAAGGCGGACCCCTCGAGACGAGTGACCGCCACCTACGGTTTTTGACGGCTGCCCGGTGCAGGGAATACCCGCGCCGGACACACCTTCAAAATCATCGATCCGTTCGCTGTCGGGCCGGATCGCCGCCCGCGACTCAGACCTCCAGGGAGGCCTGATCCAGCGTCACACCCGGGCCCATGGTGGTGGACAGGGTGATCTTCTTCAGATATTGCCCTTTGGCGGACGCGGGCTTGGCCTTCCTCAGATCGTCGATGAGAGCCTGGATGTTCTCCTTGATCTGCAGGGGCTCGAAACCCACCTGCCCGACGCTGCCGTGGATGATGCCGCCACGGTCCGCCCGGTACTGGATCTGACCGGACTTGGCGTTGTTCACCGCAGTCTCCACATCCGGGGTGACGGTTCCGGTCTTCGGGTTGGGCATGAGCCCCCGCGGCCCGAGCACCTTGCCGAGCTGGCCGACGATGCGCATGGCGTCCGGCGTGGCGATGACCACGTCGAAGTTGAGCTGGCCCGCCTTGATCTGGTCCGCCAGATCTTCGAAGCCCACCAGATCCGCACCGGAGGCCTTGGCCTTGTCCGCCGCCTCGCCCTGGGCGAACACCGCCACCCGCACCGTCTTGCCGGTGCCGTGAGGCAGGGTGGTGGCGCCGCGCACCGCCTGGTCCGACTTACGCGGGTCGACCCCCAGGTTCACGGCCACGTCGAAACTTTCCTTGAACTTGCTGCGGGCGAACTCGGTGAGCAGACTCACCGCTTCCTCCACCGGATACGCCCGTTCGCGATCCAGCTTCTCCATGATCGCGCGCCTACGTCTGGTCATCTTCGCCATTACAGACCCTCCACCTCGATGCCGGAGCTGCGGGCAGTGCCGGCGATGGTGCGCACCGCGGCCTCCATGTCGGACGCCGTCAGGTCCGGCATCTTGATCCGGGCGATCTCCTCGACCTGCTCCCGCGTCAGCTTCGCCACCTTGTCCGAGTGCGGGGTGGCGCTGCCTTTGCCGATCTTGGCCGCCTTCTTGAGCAGCACCGAGGCCGGCGGCGTCTTGGTGATGAAGGTGAAGCTGCGGTCGGAATAGACCGTGATCACCACCGGCGTCGGCAGTCCCTGCTCCAGATTCTGGGTCTGGGCGTTGAACGCCTTGCAGAAATCCATGATGTTGACCCCGTGCTGGCCCAGCGCGGGACCCACGGGCGGACTCGGGTTGGCCTGCCCGGCTGCCACCTGCAGCTTTATGTAGGCCTCTACTTTCTTCGCCATTGCTGTCTCCTGTCGGGTGCCGTCGTGGGCCGACCCGGGACCATGCCCGCGCGGCAGCCACTCCCCGTGCTCATTTACCGATCGAGGCCCCGGCGGCGGTCCCTCGCGGCGGCCGTAGTGATGCCGCCGCCGGACGGAGCGCCGCCGACGGTCTCGTCAGCCCTTTTCCACCTGGCCGAAATCCAGCTCCACGGGCGTGGAGCGACCGAAGATGGTCACCGCCACGTGCAGGCGGTTCTTCTCGTAGTTCACCTCTTCCACGACACCGTTGAAGTCGTTGAAGGGGCCATCGATGACCCGGACCACCTCCCCGGGCTCGAAAATGGTCTTCGGCGTGGCCTTTTCGCTGCCCGCCGCCACGCGGTCGAGAATGGCGTTGGCCTCCGCCTCCGACAGCGGCGCCGGCTGATCCGCCTTGCCGCCGATGAAACCCATCACCCGGGGTGTTTCTTTGACCAGGTGCCAGGTGTCATCGTTCAACTCCATCTGCACCAGCACGTAGCCGGGAAAGAACTTGCGCTCGCTGCGGCGCTTCTGCCCGCCGCGCATCTCCACCACTTCCTCGGTGGGCACCAGAATCTCGCCGAAGTACTCCTCGAGCTGGGAGAGCTGCACCCGCTCCTTGAGCGCCCGGGCCACGTTCTTCTCGAACCCGGAATAGGCGTGCACCACGTACCATTTCTTCGCCATCGATAACCTCGTTCGCCCAGCCCGCTAGCCAATGATTCCGGACACGAGCCAGGAGAGCCCGGTATCCAGCAGCCACAGAATCAACGCGAAGAGCAGCACCAGAACCAGCACGATCAAGGTGGTCTGGATGGTTTCCTCGCGCTTGGGCCACACGACCCGGCGGATTTCGCCGCGCGCCTCCTTCATGAGGGTCCAGGTCGCCCGGCCCTTGCCCGTCTGTCCGGCCACCAATGCAGCCAGCGCCGCGACGACGATGAGGGCGGCCACCCGGTAGAGCAGGGACTCGTTCTGGTAGTACCAGTTGCCGAACACGCCGCCGCCCAGGAGCGCGACGACGATCAGCCACTTGAACCAGTCCAGGGGTGACTGCGTAGCCTCTGACGAACCTGTACTCAAGACGATTACCTGCTCAAATGGCAGGCCAGGAGGGAATCGAACCCCCAACCTGCGGTTTTGGAGACCGCTGCTCTACCAATTGAGCTACTGGCCTATTTCCTCGACTTCGCCCGCCCGAGCCTTACTCGATGATCTTCACCACCACTCCGGCGCCCACGGTTCGGCCGCCTTCCCGGATGGCGAAGCGCAGACCTTCGTCCATGGCAATGGGGCTGATCAGGGTGACTTCCATGTTCACGTTGTCA
>JAWLCV010000158.1:1678-4899 GCA_041686955.1 Pseudomonadales bacterium | reverse complement strand
GAAGCAGCGTAGCCGTTGACGCGGGGCTCGAGCCCGGCGAAGCGAACTGGAACGCGAGTACGTCTGGAGGGGGCGCGTTTCGACGCGACCTGATCAACAAGAACTATACGGGAGCCACAGCCACACCATGCAGAGCACCACGGACACCACTTCCATTCCGCAAGACCCCGAGCGATCCGAACCCCGGGCCGACGCCGAGCGCACGCCGCCGCTGTCGCCATCCATCGCCGCCACCGCGCCGGGCCAGCTCAAGGTCATCAAGCGCAACGGCACCGTGGTGCCCTACACCGACGACAAGATCGCCGTCGCCATGACCAAGGCCTTCCTGGCCGTCGAGGGCGGCACCGCCGCGGCCTCGCCGCGGATCCGCGAGCTGGTCACCGAGCTCACCGGCCAGGTCAGCGCCATCTTCAAGCGCCGCTTCCCCTCCGGCGGCACCATCCACATCGAGGACATCCAGGACCAGGTGGAACTGGCCCTCATGCGTTCGGGCGAGCACAAGGTGGCGCGGGACTACGTGCTGTACCGCGAAGAGCGGGCGCGCCTGCGGGCCCAGGCCCGCGCAGCGGAGGCGGAGAAGGCGGAGCCCGAGTCGCAGATTCAGGTGGTGGCCGAGGACGGCAGCCGCTCGCCGCTGGACGTGGCCCGCATCCGGGTGCTGGTGCAGGAAGCGTGCGCGGAGCTTTCCGACGTGGACGCGGAGCGCATCATCCGCGAAGCCATGAACAACATGTACGACGGCATCTCCGAGAGCGACGTCGCCACGGCGCTGTTGATCGCCGCCCGTACCCTGGTGGAGGAAGAGCCCAACTACACCTACGTCACCGCGCGGCTGTTGCTCGACGTGCTGCGCAGCGAGGCGTTGCGCTTCCTGGACGTCAACGCCGAGAACGGCTTCCGCGCCACCCAGTCCGAGATGAGCGCAGCCTACCCCGTGGCGTTCAAAGCCTTCGTGAACCAGGGCGTCGAGCTGGAGCTGCTCTCGCCGGAGCTCAGAGCCTTCGACCTCGACCGGCTGGGTGCGGCGCTCAAGCCCGAGCGGGACCTGAACTTCACCTACCTGGGCCTGCAGACGCTCTACGACCGCTACTTCATTCATTCCGACGGCGTGCGCTTCGAGTTGCCCCAGGTGTTCTTCATGCGCGTCGCCATGGGGCTCGCCGGCCGCGAGGACGACCCGAACGCCCGGGCCATCGAGTTCTACGACCTGCTGTCGTCCTTCGACTACATGGCCTCCACGCCGACCCTGTTCAACGCGGGCACCATGCGGCCGCAGCTTTCGTCGTGCTTCCTCACCACGGTGCCCGACGACCTGGACGGCATCTACAGCGCCATCCGCGACAACGCCCTGCTCTCCAAGTGGGCCGGCGGGCTCGGCAACGACTGGACCCCGGTGCGGGCGCTCGGCTCCTACATCAAGGGCACCAACGGCAAATCCCAGGGGGTGGTGCCGTTCCTGAAGGTGGTGAACGACACCGCCGTGGCGGTGAACCAGGGCGGCAAGCGCAAGGGCGCCGTGTGCTCCTACCTGGAAACCTGGCATCTGGACATCGAGGAGTTCCTCGAGCTGCGCAAGAACACCGGCGACGACCGCCGCCGCACCCACGACATGAACACGGCGAACTGGATTCCGGACCTGTTCATGAAGCGGGTGTTCGAGGACGCCGAGTGGACCCTGTTCTCGCCCAACGAGGTGCCGGACCTGCACGACCTGTACGGCCGCGCCTTCGAGCAGCGCTACCAGGAGTACGAGGAGATGGCCCGCCGGGGCGAGTTGCCCCTGCACAAGCGGGTGAAGGCGCAGGATCTGTGGCGGAAGATGCTCTCCATGCTGTTCGAGACCGGGCATCCCTGGATCACCTTCAAGGACGCCTGCAACGTCCGCTCGCCCCAGCAGCACGTGGGCGTGGTGCACTCCTCCAACCTGTGCACCGAGATCACCCTGAACACCTCCAGCGAGGAAGTGGCGGTGTGCAACCTGGGCTCGGTGAACCTGGCGGCGCACGTGGTCGACGGCCAGCTCGACATGAAGAAGCTGGAGAAGACCGTGCGCACCGCGGTGCGGATGCTCGACAACGTCATCGACATCAACTACTACTCGGTGCCCCAGGCCCGCAACTCCAACATGCGCCACCGCCCGGTGGGGCTCGGGGTGATGGGCTTCCAGGACGCCCTGTACCGCCAGCGCATCCCCTACGGCAGCGACGCGGCGGTGACCTTCGCCGACCGCTCCATGGAAGCCATCAGCTACTACGCCATCGAGGCCTCCTGCGAGCTGGCCCGGGAGCGGGGCGCGTACCCCAGCTTCTCCGGCTCGCTGTGGAGCCGGGGCATCCTGCCCATCGACTCGCTGAAGATGCTGAAGCAGGAGCGGGGCTCCTCGGAATCGACCAAGGAGGAGTACCTGGACGTCGACCTCGGCACCACGCTCGAGTGGGACAAGCTGCGCTCGAAGGTGCAGATCCACGGCATGCGCAACTCCAACGTGATGGCCATCGCGCCCACGGCCACCATCGCCAACATCACCGGGGTGTCCCAGTCCATCGAGCCCACGTACCAGAACCTGTACGTGAAATCGAACCTCTCCGGAGAGTTCACGGTGGTGAACCCGTTCATGGTCCACGACCTCAAGCGTCTGGGTCTGTGGGACAAGGTGATGGTGAACGACCTCAAGTACTACGACGGCAGCCTGCAGAACATCCAGCGTGTGCCCGAGGAGCTGAAGCAGCTCTACGCCACCGCTTTCGAGGTGGAGCCGCGCTGGCTGGTGGACGCGGCCAGCCGCCGGCAGAAGTGGATCGATCAGGCCCAGTCCCTGAACCTCTACATCGCCGGGGCCAACGGCCGCAAACTCGACGTCACCTACCGCATGGCGTGGCTGCGGGGGCTGAAGACCACCTACTACCTGCGGGCGCTGGGAGCCACCAGCACCGAGAAATCCACCGTGGACCGGGGGCGGCTGAACGCCGTCGCCGCCGGGGCGGGCACGGCCGAGCCGGCACCGGCGAAGCCCTCCGCCGACGCCGGGTTCGAGGTGGGCGCAGCACCGGCGGACGTGCCGCTGGCCTGCTCCATCGACGACCCCGACTGCGAAGCGTGCCAGTGACGGCGCCGCGAGCCACGAACCGGATCAGGAGAGACTAGATGTTGAGCTGGGACGACTACGAGGAAGAAACCGGGGCTGCGGCCGAAACGCCGGAGCCCGAGAGCCGCGCCGAGGC
>JAWLCV010000158.1:0-1578 GCA_041686955.1 Pseudomonadales bacterium | reverse complement strand
CCCTTCAAGTACGACTGGGCCTGGCAGAAGTACCTGGACGGCTGCGCCAACCACTGGATGCCCCAGGAAGTGAACATGAACGCCGACATCGCCCTGTGGAAGTCCGAGGACGGGCTGACCCAGGACGAACGGCTGATCGTGAAGCGAAGCCTCGGCTTCTTCTCCACCGCCGACTCGCTGGTGGCCAACAACCTGGTGCTGGCCATCTACCGGCTCATCACCAACCCGGAGTGCCGCCAGTACCTGCTGCGCCAGGCCTTCGAGGAGGCGATCCACACCCACGCCTACCAGTACGTGATCGAGTCGCTGGGCATGGACGAAGGCGAGATCTTCAACATGTACCACGAGGTGCCCGCGGTGGCGCGCAAGGCCTCCTGGGCGCTGAAGTACACCCGCGAGATCTCGGACCCTACGTTCCAGACCGGCACGCCGGAGAAGGATCGGGCGCTCTTGAAGAATCTCATCGCCTACTACTGCGTGCTCGAGGGCATCTTCTTCTATTGCGGCTTCACCCAGATTCTTTCCATGGGCCGCCGCAACAAGATGACCGGCACCTCCGAGCAGTTCCAGTACATCCTGCGCGACGAGTCCATGCACGTGAACTTCGGCATCGACGTCATCAACCAGATCAAGCTGGAAAACCCGCACCTGTGGGACGAAGAGACCCAGAACCTGGCCCGGCGGATGCTGCTCGAAGGCACCCAACTCGAGATCGAGTACGCCCGGGACACCATGCCCCGCGGGGTGCTGGGCATGAACGCCAACATGATGGCCGAGTATCTGCAGTTCATCGCCAACCGGCGTCTGGCGCAGATCGGCCTTTCCGAGCAGTTCCCCGGCGTGAAGAACCCCTTCCCCTGGATGAGCGAGATCATGGATCTCAAGAAGGAGAAGAACTTCTTCGAGACCCGGGTGACGGAGTATCAGACGGGGGGCGCGCTCTCGTGGGAATGAGCCACCGCTGACCCGACCCTATGCGAGCGGGGCGTTCCCGCTCGCATCCCCTTCCCTGCAACTACCAGCGGAGCATTTCGTGGAATACGACGACGTCGTCCTGGGCCGCCGCAGCATCCGCGGCTACAAGCCGGATCCGGTGCCGAAGGCCCTGATCCGGGAAGTGATCGAACTGGCGATGCGCGCCCCCTCCTCCCTCAACACCCAGCCGTGGAACTTCTACGTCGTCACGGGCGAGCCCCTCGACCGCATCCGCCAGGGCAACACCGAACGCAATATGGCGGGCGTTCCCGAATCGCGCGAGTTCCGCAGCCACGGCGCCTACCAGGGCGTGCACCGGGAACGCCAGAAGGAAATCGCCGGGCAGCTCTTCGAAGCCATGGGCATCGACTGGAGCGACAAGGAGCGCCGCAAGGACTGGGTGCTGCGCGGCTTCCGCCAGTTCGACGCCCCCGTATCGATCGTGGTGACCTACGACCGCTCGATCGAGGGCGGCGACATCGGGCCGTTCGATTGCGGCGCCGTAACCAACGCTCTCGTCACGGCCGCATGGTCGCGAGGGCTGGGGTGCGTGGTGAACAGCCAGGGAATCATGCAGTCGCCGGTGGTGCGCGAGCATGCCGG
>JAWLCV010000157.1:0-5106 GCA_041686955.1 Pseudomonadales bacterium | reverse complement strand
GCCGAGTTCCGCGGCGTGCACTACGGCTGGGCACGCCGCTACATCGCCGAGAAGGAAGCGGATCCGCTGGGCACCGGCGGCACGCCGTACGTCCAGTGGCTCGATCAGTTGCGCCGGGAGACGCTGGCGCATCGCATCGGCTGACGCCCACGAGCGGCAGGAGGCAACTTGGAATACACGTTTCAATGCAGGCAGTGCGGCGAACGGTTCCCGGTGACGGAAAGCCTGGAGCAGCACGAGCGCCACCAGGAAAAGTGCCCCGAGTGCGGGAGTGAGGACGTGGAGCAGCGCCTCGAGCGGGTCTACGTCAACACCAGCAAGAAGTCCTGAGCCGGCCGCACCGTCAGAGGTAGGGTGAGAACAGCCAGGCTGCCCCATCCAGCAGCCGGGTATGCAGCCTGCGCGCGTCCACGTCCGCCAGGTGCACCTCTTCGGCGCCGGCACGGGCGCTGGCGAAGTGCCGGTCGAGCTCGGCCACCAACGCGCGGTCGTAGACCTCGACCGCGAGCTCGAAGTTGAGCCGCAGGCTGCGCGGGTCCACGTTGGCGGAGCCGATCTGAGCGTAGTCTTCGTCCACCAGCAGCAGCTTGCTGTGCACGAAGGGTCCACCCTGGTAGTAGACGCGCACGCCGCGCTGCAGCAGTTCCCAGAGGGCGTGACGGGCCGCCCGATGGACGAAGAACAGGTTGTTGCGCGCAGGCAGCACAACGGCCACGTCCACTCCCCGCAGCGCCGCCGCCTGCAGGGCGCCCAGCAGCTCCCGCGGCGGGATGAAGTACGGCGTCATGATGGCCACCCGCCGGCGCGCCAGGCCCACCGCCCCGACGAGCAGCAGCAGCAGGCGGTCGAGCTCCTCGTCGGGGCCGTCGGCGACCACGCGGCAGCGGCTGGCTCCCGCCGACGGCGGATGGGGCAGCTCGACCTCCTCGTCCCCGCCCGCGAAGGCCCAGTCGCTCTGGAACACCGCCGCGAGGCTCGCCAGCACCGGCCCGGCGAGCTGGAAGTGCAGGTCCACCACCCGATGGGAATTGTCCTCCCGGCTCACCCGGTGCCGATCCGAGACGTTCATGCCGCCGGTGAATGCCACCTCGTCGTCCACCAGCAGAATCTTCCGGTGGTTGCGCAGGTTGAGCATGAAGCTCGGAGGCAACAGCCGGGGGGGCAGGAACCGCCGCACCTCCACGCCCCGCTTGCGCAGCATGCGTCGGGCCCGGGGAAACGAGTACAGCTCCCCCACGCCGTCCAGCAGCACCCGAACGCGCACCCCCCGCTCCACCGCGCGCCCCAGCGCGTCGGCGAAGGCCTGGCCGGTGTCGTCGGTGTCGAAGATGTAGGTGGCCAGCAGCACCTGGCTCCGGGCCTCCTCGATGGCCGCCAGCATGGTCGGATAGGCCTGCTCGCCGTTGTAGAGCGGCGTCACCCGATTGCCGTCGAGCAGCGGCTCGCCACTCACCCGCTCGCCCAGCGCTCCCAGCTCCTCGAATCCCGGGGGCGGATCGATCAGGTGCTCGCCGGCGGCTTTGGCGTGGGGCCCCTCGCCGCGAAGCTTGCGGGCGCGCCGGCGAATGCGGTTGACCCCGAACAGGAAGTAGAGCGCCGCGCCCGCCAGCGGAAACACCAGGCACAGTCCGATCCAGCCGAACGCGGCCCGGGGATGGCGCTTGTTGATCAGGGCGTGGCCGCTCGCCAGCAGGCTCAGCGCCCCGGCCGCCACCGCCACCAGGAGCGCCGCCAGCTCGGCGGCGTTCCAGGTCATGCACCCGTTCCCGGCACCAGGCGGGCGATCTCGGCCCCCCGCTCCTCCACCGCGCGCCAGCCGCGTTCCACCCCCAGGGCGGCCCGGTGAAAGTCCATGAGACCGATGTCCTGCACGTCCGGGACGATCTCCAGCTCCGGCGGATCACCGGCCAGCCGGCTGCGGGTCACCCGCTCCTGCATGATGTTGATGGCGCTGCTCACCACGTCCAGCAGCGCGGGCTCAGGCTCCGACTCGTCGTTCTCGAACAGCCCCTTCACGAGCTGCTGCATCCGCTCGAGGTACGAGCTTTCCTCCTGACGCTCGGCCTCCGGCACCGCCGGCACCGCCCGCGGCCGCCGGTAGGTCAGCTCCAGCCGGTGCCGATAGGCGCTCAGGTTCACGGCGATGACGATGTCCGCGCCCAGCAGCCGGCACAGGGTCACCGGCACCGGATCCACCAGCCCGCCGTCCACCAGCCAGGAATCGCCGAACCGGGTGGGCGGAAACAGCCCCGGCAGCGCGCAGGAGGCCCGCACCGCCGCGATGGTGGAGCCCTCCCGCAGCCACACGGTGCGGCCGCGCTGCAGGTCGGTGGCCACCGCGCCGAAGGGCAGGGCCAGCTCGCCGATGTCGCGGTCGCTCAGGATCTCCTCCACCGCGTGCATAACCCGGTTGCCCTCGATCATGCCGCTGCCGAGGCTGGCATCCAGGAGCTTGAGCACGTCCAGGCGGCGCAGGCCGAGCACCCACGCCTTCAGCTCGGCCAGCTTGCCGCCGGCCAGGGCCGCGCCCACCAGGGCGCCGATGGAGGCGCCGCTCACCACCTGGGGCACCACGCCGCGGGCGGCCAGCGCCTCGATGACGCCGATGTGGGCCCAGCCCCGGGCCGCACCGCCGCCCAGCGCGATGCCGATGGTGGGTTCTCCGTTCATCCAGGCTCCTCGTCCAGGCACAGCACCCGGGTAGCCACCCGCTCGACGAAGGCGCGGTCGTGCTCGACGAACACCAGCGTCGGGCACCGCTCGAGCACCGCGTGCTCGATCTGCTCCCGGGCATGAAGGTCAATGTAATTGAGGGGTTCGTCCCACAGCAACACGTCCGCCGGACGCATCAACGAACGCGCCAGGTCCACCTTCTTCTGCTCCCCGAGGCTGTAGCTGGCGAGATCCCGGTCGAAGACCTCGGCCTGCACGCCGAGCACGCCCAGGAGCTGACGGAATCGGGTCTCGTCGAGACCGTGGGCCTCCAGGTGCCCGCGCAAGAGGCCGTGCCGCCACAACGGGCGCTGGTAGCTCCGCGCCAGGCCGACGTGGCCCGGGCGGCGCACGGTGCCGGCGTCGACGCTGCGCTCGCCGGCGAGCACGTCGAGCAGCGTGGTCTTGCCGCAGCCGTTCCTGCCGACGACGGCCAGGCGCTCCCCCGGCTTCACCGCGAAGGACAGCTCGCGGCACAGCACCCGGCCGGCACGCGAAAGCGTCAGGTTCTGCGCCACCAGCAGATGGCCCGGGCCCTGGGCCGCGGTCTCCACCGCCAGCTCGCGCACCTTCTCCCGGTTTCCGAGCAGACCGCGCTTGGCCTCGAGCTGCGCCTCGATGCGCCGCTCCACGTTGCGGGCCCGTTTCATCTGCTTCGCCGCCCGGTGGCCGATGAACCCCTTGTCGAAGGCGCCTGTGCGGTACTTGTCGCCCTCCCGGCTCTGGGCATTGCGCCGGGTCGCCTGGGCGGCGGCGTTCAGCCGCGCCACGTCGCGTTCGATCTTCTCCCGGGTGCGGCGCTCGGCCTCGAGCTCTTCCTCCATCTGCGCACGCCACTGGCTGAAGGTGCCCTGATTGAGGCGGACGTCGCGGCGGTTGATGGAGAGCACGTGATCCACCGCGCCGTCGAGGAAGCGCCGGTCGTGGGACACCAGCAGGAAGCCGCGTTTGCCAGCCAGGTAGGCCATGAGCCGGTCCCGTCCCGCCATGTCCAGGTGGTTGGTGGGCTCGTCGATGAGCGGGTAGACCCCGGGCTCGACGAACAGGGCGGCCACCAGCGCCCGGGTCTGCTCGCCGCCGGAGAGGCTGTGAAACGGGCGCGCCAGCAGGTCGGGCTCGAGCTCCATGGCCGCGCACTCCCGCGCGATCCGGCCGTCCACCTCGTAGCCGCCCCGCGCCAGGTAGCGTTCGTGAAGCTCGCCGTACCGGGCGAGGGCCGTCTCGGTCCCCTGCGCCAGGCACCGCTCCATCTCCCGCTCCCAGGCGGTGAAGGGCGCGATGGATTCCCGCACCACTTCCAGGGTCGTCTGCGCGCGCCGTGCCAGCGCAGGCGGCACCACACCGGGGAAGTAGCGGGTGATCAGCGGATTCTCGACGTGCCCCGCGGTGGGGGTCAGCAGCCCGCCGGCCAGCTTGAGCAGGGTGGTCTTGCCCTGGCCGTTGCGGCCCACCACGGCGCAGCGCCAGCCGCTGTCGATGAGGAGCGACAGCTCGCGAAACACCTCGGCGCGGGAGGCGTCGTAGCCGAAATCCACGAAATGAAAAATGATGGATGCCACCTGAACCTCTGCCTTGAAAGAAAAGAGGGCGAAATGCCGCGTTCACCCGGAGTTCGGGTGAAGGAACAGTTCGCGAACGTTCAGGTGTTACTGGCGCACTGGACTCGACCGGCAGGAGGTAGGGGCAGTCTCCCGCGTCCGTGGCGACGGGTCAACGCCCCTGGGCCGGTACAATGTGCGAATGACGACGCTTTCGAGCACCGCGCTGCCCTGGTACCGGCGGCCGCCATCGCCGGCGGCCGGCGGGGCATGCGTCCACCGCGCGGTGCTCGAAGCCCTCTGCCGCGCGCCGGGCCGCACCCTGCTGATGGATCGAGAGCGCAGCCTCGACAACGCCGCCCTCGCCGAGGCCATCGACGCCCGGGCCCAGTTGCTCCGCGCCCGGACCCACGGGGCGGAGAACGCGACGGTGGCCGTGCGGCTCGACCCGGGCGTGGATCTCGTGATCAGCTACTTCGCCTGCCTTGCCGCGGGGCTGCGTTACCTGGCCCTTCCGGCCCACCCCCGGGCCGTGCTGACGGAGCTGCTGGAGTCGCTGCGTCCGGCACTGGTGGTGACCAGCGACGCCCTGGATCCGGGGTTCGGTCCGACCCTGCGGGTAGACGAGGCCCCGGCAGCACCCGACATCCCTCTGCCGCCGGACGATCCCCGGCGCATCGCCCACGTGCTGCTCACCTCCGGCAGCGAAGGCGGCCGGCCCAAAGCCGTGCTCACCGATCACACGGGCTCCATGCTCTCCCATGCCTGGCGTGCGCGGTTGTGGCCCTACCAGCCGGGAGACGTGGTGGGCTGCAACGTCTTCGGCATCTGGGACGTGGTGCCCGCCCTGCTCCAC
>JAWLCV010000156.1:0-5128 GCA_041686955.1 Pseudomonadales bacterium | reverse complement strand
ACCCCGTAGCGCCCCAGACGACGACGTCGAACTCGCGATCGTTCACGCCAACCTCCCGGTCACCCAGCCATGAGACTTTCGCCGCCACAGTGTACTCTCCACCGAACCTTCCGCCACGCACGACCTCGAAAACGACATGGGAGACCCGAACCTCCGCCGCCTCCGAACCTTCCTCGCCACCGTCGCGGCGGCCGCGGTCGGCGCCGCCGTCCTGGGTGCGGCGTCGCCCGCCGCGGCCGCCGAGCGCGCGCTGGCGGGACGTTGGATCCTCAACGAAACCCTCACCCGCGAGGTGCAGCCGGAGGTGCGGGAACGCCGGAGCGTGTTCGACAACATGCCGCGCACGACGGTGAGCGTGGGCGGCGTGCCCCTGCCCCGTGCCGACACGCCGCCGGCCAGCGGCGGCAGCTCACCGGATCCCAAGGTGCTGCGCACCCCCGAGCTGGTCATCGAGCCTCGGGGCGACGGCGCCGAGGCGCGGCTGCATCTCGCCTACGGCAACGCCGGCAGCGAGACGCTGAAGCGGGGCAACGACCAGGGCCTGGTCAGCCGCTGGAGCGACGACCGGTTGACCAGCCGCTACGAGACCACCAGCCGCAAGGTCAGCCAGGTCTTCGAGATCCGCGACGACGGCCGTCTGCTCGTCACCGTCAAGCTGGACCCGAACCGCGGCCCCACGCTGATCCACAAGCGCGTCTTCGATCGCGCGCCGTGACCGGCGACGCCCCGTCGAGCCGTCGTCGATCGCGACCCGGCCGTGAGGGTGAAACATCGGCCCCGCGTCCGCTACCGTGGCTCCTCCTTTCGCCGGGTCGCGCTCCTCGCGATGCTCTACGGGGCGTCGACGGTAACCACGGCGGCGCCGCGGATGTGGCCTGCGCGCAGGGCGTCCAGGGCCTCGGCGGTGCGCTCCAGGGGGAAGGTCTGGACTTCCGTCTCGACGCCCGCCTGCGGCGCGATCTCCAGCAGCCGGCGGCCGTCCTCGCGGGTCAGGTTGGCGACCGAGCAGATGCAGCGTTCGCCCCAGAGGATGTGGTAGGGGAACGAGGGGATATCGGACATGTGGATGCCCGCGCAGACCACCCGGCCGCCCTTGGTCAAGTGGCCGAGCGCCAGGGGAACGAGCTCCCCCGCGGGGGCGAAGATGATGGCGGCCTCGAGCGCCCCGGGCGGAGCATCGGAGGTGCCCCCCGCCCAGACGGCACCGAGCTCGCGGGCGAACGCCTGGGTCTCCAGGTCACCGTCCCGGGTGAAGGCGTGCACGCGCCGCCCCTGCCAGGCGGCGATCTGAGTGAGGATGTGGGCGGCATTGCCGAAACCGTAGAACCCGAGCTCCTGCGCGTCCCCGGCCATGGAAAGCGCCCGATAGCCGATGAGTCCGGCACAGAGCAGGGGCGCGGCCTGGTGGTCAGGGTAGCTTTCGGGCAACGGAAAGCAGAAGCGCTCGTCGGCGGCCACGTATTCGGCGTAGCCCCCGGGACGCTGGTAGCCGGTAAACTCGGCCCGGTCGCACAGGTTCTCACGCCCGGACCGGCAGAATGCGCACTCGCCGCAGGTGTATCCGAGCCACGGCACCCCCACCCGCGTGCCCACCGGAAGGACGCTGCCGGGGGGCGCCACGGCGACCCGGCCGACGATCTGGTGACCCGGTACCAGCGGATACCGGCCGTCGGTGATGTCGCCATCCACCACATGCAGATCGGTGCGGCACACGCCGCACGCGTGCACCCGGATCAGGAGCTCGCCGGGGCGCGGTTCGGGAACCGGAAGATCGGTGAGCTCGAAGCGGCCGCCCGGCCGTTCCAGCAGCATGGCGCGCATCGGTGCCTCCTCCTGCCGAAAACCCAGCGAAACTCCTTCACAAAAAGCAGTTTACTTATAGCGCTGATTTGGCGCTAATGGCGCTTCTACACGCGCTACAGCCGCATTCATGAAGGGAATCGTCATCGTCGTGCTAGCCGTTCTGCTCGGCGGCTGCTCGGAACCGTTCATCGTCTTCGCCGGCGGCGAGCTCTCGGGCGAGGTGGCCGAGCCGCCCGCCGACTGGTCGGCCATCCGCGACGAGGAAACGTTTCAGCTCGAAACCCGCCCGGCCGATCCCTACTCGGTGAACATCTGGGCGGTGGGGATCGACGAGCACGTCTACATCGGCACGGGGCCCGAAGGCACCAACTGGAGCGACCACATACGCGAGGATCCCCGGGTGCGGCTGCGCGTGGGGGAGACCATCTATCCGCTGCGCGCGGAACCCGTCACCGACCGCCAGGAACGCCGCGAGGTGGCGGAGGCCTATGCCGAAAAGTACGGCCTGGACCGCGAGGAGAACTGGCTGCAGCAGGCACTGGTGTTCCGCCTCGACCGGCGCTGAGGTCCGGCCGGCCCCCGTGGAAGACACCGGCTTCAGCCCCCGCACCGCCATCGCCGTGGTGGTGGCCAACATGATCGGGACCGGCGTGTTCACCAGTCTCGGATTCCAGCTTCTGGAGATCCGCTCCCCGTTCGTGCTCATGATGCTGTGGCTGGTGGGGGGCCTCACGGCGCTGTGCGGCGCGCTGTGCTACGCCGAGCTCGGCGCTGCGCTGCCGCGTTCCGGGGGCGAGTACAACTTCCTCACCCGGATCTACCATCCGCTGGCCGGCTTCGTCTCCGGCTGGATCTCCGCCACCATCGGCTTCGCCGCACCGACCGCCCTGGCGGCGATCACCTTCGGCAGCTACCTGGCTTCGGTGTTTCCTGGCCTGTCGCCCACCTGGCTCGCCTGCGGGCTGGTCCTCGCGCTCACCGCCGTCCACGCCAGCACCCGGCGCAGCAGCGGCGGCGTGCAGCGCGCCTTCACCCTGGTCAAGGTACTGCTGATCCTCGGGTTCTGCGTGCTCGCCTGGGCCCTGGTCGGAGAACCCCAGCCCTTGCGCCTGCTGCCGTCGTCCGGCGACGGGGCCCTGCTCGCCAGCGGCGCGTTCGCGGTATCGCTCATCTACGTCAACTACGCCTACACCGGCTGGAACGCCGCCACC
The DNA here is from genome assembly GCA_041686955.1 of Pseudomonadales bacterium. GTDB lineage: Bacteria > Pseudomonadota > Gammaproteobacteria > Pseudomonadales > Azotimanducaceae > UBA7803. The sequence continues at coordinate 2,114 of JAWLCV010000156.1, read as the reverse complement.
TACCTGACGAGCGAGCTGGACGACCCGCAGAAGAACCTGTCGAGGGTGCTGATCACGGGCACCCTGGCGGTGATGCTCCTGTACCTGCTGCTCAACTTCACCTTTCTGCTCGTGGCCCCCATGGACGCCATGGTGGGTCGAATCGAGATCGGCTACGTAGCCGCACGCCATGCCTTCGGCGACGGCGGCGCGGGCCTGATGGGCGTGCTGCTGGCGCTGCTGCTCGTCTCCACGGTCTCCGCCATGGTGCTCGCCGGGCCCCGGGTGCTGCAGGTGATCGGCCAGGATTTCCCGGCGTTCCGGCTGCTGGCGCGAACCAACCGCCATGGCGTGCCGGACATGGCGGTGGCGCTGCAGTCGGCGCTGGCGCTGGCGTTCATCCTGACCTCCTCGTTCGAGTCGATCCTGGTGTTCGCCGGCTTCACCCTGGGTCTCAACACCTTCTTCTCGGTGCTCGGCGTGTTCGTGCTGCGCTGGCGCCGTCCCGATCTGCCGCGCCCCTACCGGGTAGCCCTGTACCCGGTGCCGGTGCTGGTCTACCTCGGCTTCACCGCCTGGACCCTGGGTTACATCCTGCTGCAGCGCCCGCTGGAGGGGGTGCTCGGGGTGGTCATCGTCGCCAGCGGCGCCGCCGCCTACGCGATCACCGTCCGGCTGGGCGGGGGGCGGGCCGCTTCGCTGTCCTGAAGTCGGGGCAGGTCGGCCGCGAAGGCGTTGAGGACGTCGCCCGCCGTGCTGAAGGCGTCTCGCAGGTAGGGCGTGGTGCGCACGTCCTGACGCGCCACCAGCCACATCTCCACCTCGATGAACGGGATGTCGGCCAGCACCCGAACCAGCTCCGGCTGCTGCCGCGCCACGTGCACCGGCACCAGGGCGATGCCCCACCCGCCCACCGCGCCGTTGAGCCGCCCGGTGAAGTGATCGCTGCGGAACACGAACTGGTCCTTGTGGATGGTATAACCGCGCCGGCGGGCGCCGCGGGCCAGCCGGGGCGCCCGGATGCCGTCGATGAACCAGTGCTCGCGCACGCTCTCCGCCGTGGGCATGCCCCGCTCGGCCACGTAGCCGCGGCTGGCGTACAGCCCCGCGGGCAGCCCGGCCAGACGGCGGCAGACCAGCTCCTGCTGATGGGGCTGCACGTGGCGGATGGCGATGTCCGCCTCACCCTCCAGCAGGTTCAGAGCCCGGTCCGCCACCAGCAGCTCCACGTTGATGAGACCCTGATCCCGGGCCCGACGCAGCGGCGAGAGCAGCTCGGGGAAGATGTCGGCAATGAGCTCGGAGGCGGTGATTCGCACCCGGCCCGAGGCCGGCGACCGCGCCGCGCGGCTGGCCAGGTCGAACGCCCGGGCCGCCTCGAGCATGCTGCGGGCCGGCGCCATCAGCCGCGCGCCCGTGTCGTTGAGCTCGAGCCCGGTGCTGCGGCGGTGGAACAACTGCAGGCCGAGCGTCGCCTCCAGGTTCTGCACATGCCGCGCCACCGTCGGGTGGGCGAGCCCCAGCTCGCGGGCCGCCGCCGCCAGGGAGCCGTGCTCCGCGACGGTCACGAAGCTGCGCACCAGATTCCAGTCGACGTCGGCCAAAGTGGTCATGGGCGGATCTCCTCGCACGGGTAACCGTGGAGCCTGCCGGAAACCCCACAAGAACGAGAACGGGTCTCTACGTTACGTTAGTTCTCACTCAAGCGACCGATTGTTACGTTAGGTAACACCAAATGCAACTGCCGAGAACACTCATGCACACCCGATCCAGTCTTCAGACCCCGCGCCTCGCCCTGGCAGCCGCCCTGGCCGCCGCCGTCGGTCTGGCCGGTCCCGCGGCAGCGGAGGCGCCCAGCTCCTTCGCCGAGTCCCGCGGCTACCAGAACTGCGTTGCCGCGGCCGAGGACCAGGGCGCCATCTACGCCGTGGATTCCAGCTACTACATCTACGACCGCGACGATTCGCGAAGCTACTACCTGAACGGATACGGCCGCCGCGACGGCGCCAACAGCCCCGTCCGCATCGCCTGCCAGACCACCCCCAGCGGCCATCGGGTGCTGGCGGTGAGCCTGGAGCAGGGGCACTTCGCCGGCCGGGTCGTCGAGAGCCCGGTGGTGGCGAGGAATTGATTGG
>JAWLCV010000155.1:0-5216 GCA_041686955.1 Pseudomonadales bacterium | reverse complement strand
TCCGAGACGCTCAACTGCAGCGCCCCGGACACGGGCAACATGGAGGTGCTCGAGCGGGTCGGCACCCCGGAGCAGAAGAAGCAGTGGCTGGAGCCGTTGCTGAACGGCGAGATCCGCTCCGCCTACGCCATGACCGAGCCGGGCCTGCCCTCCTCCGACGCCAAGAACATCAGCACGTCGGCAGTGCTCGACGGCGACGACTGGGTGATCAACGGCGAGAAGTTCTACATCTCCGGCGCCGGCGATCCGCGCTGCAAGATCATGATCGTCATGGTCAAGACCAACCCGGACGCGCCGCCCTCCCGGCAGCAGTCGCAGATTCTGGTGCCCATGGATACCCCCGGGGTGCACGTGCTGGAAGGCATGGAGGTGTTCGGCCACGACCACGCCCCGCGCGGCCACATGCACATCAAGTTCGAGAACGTGCGCGTGCCGAAGGAGAACATCCTGCTCGGCGAAGGCCGCGGCTTCGAGATCTCTCAGGTGCGCCTCGGCCCGGGGCGCATCCACCATTGCATGCGCTCCATCGGCAAGGCCGAGAAGGCGCTGGAGCTGATGGTCAAGCGCGGCGCCACCCGCGAGGCGTTCGGCAAGCCGCTCATCAAGCTGGGCAAGAACCTGGAGGTGGTCTCCCGGGCGCGCATCGAGATCAACGCCATGCGTCTGGCCGTGCTGCAGGCGGCCAAGGCCATGGACGTGCTCGGCAACAAGGAAGCGCGGGTGTATGTCTCGGCCGTGAAGGCCATGGTGCCCGAGAAGGTCTGCGCCATCATCGACGCGGCCATTCAGATCCACGGCGCCGCGGGCATCTCCCAGTGGACCCCGCTCGCCGAGCTCTACACCGACATGCGCCACCTGCGCTTCGCCGACGGTCCGGACGAGGTGCACCACATGGTGGTGGGCCGGGCGGAGGTGCAGAAGTACGGGCTCTGGTAGCAGAGTCCTAACGCATTTCCGCGTAGACGTCGTTCAGCATCTCGAACCCGCACAGCGTGTGTGAGATGCCGACCCGGTCGGTGGCGTCGAACACCGCCTCGTATGCCGCCGAATTGCAGGTCTCGGTGCGGAACTCCACCGGGAAGTGGGGCTCCAGCACCGAGACCAGCTCCTCGGTGTTGGCGATGGGCACCAGGCGGTCGAAGGGGGAATGGATTAGCGTGAACCGGGTGCCCGCGCCGCCGAGCGCTTCCAGCCCGCCGGTGATGTTGGTGAAGCTGCCTTGCTGCAGCAGGCCCTTGAGGTCGTCGAACGCGGGATCGGCGCCGAGGAATCCCTCGACGAAGCTCGGCGTCAGCGTGCCCTCCTCCACCAGGTCGCCGAGCAGCAGGTTCTCCGCCGCGTACGCCACGTAGCCCGGCAGCACGCGCTCGCTCAGAAAGGGCACGGTGGCCTGGTCGGTGACGAAACGACAGTACGCGTCGCCGTTGCACGAGCCGTTCACGTGCTGCACCACGCCCCGCGCCATCGCGTACAGGTTGTAGGGGCCGGCACCCGCATGAACCGCCGGCACCTCGAGCCCCGATTCCTGCGCGGCAATCGCCTGCCAGAGCGCCAGCGCCGTATGTCCGCCCTGGGAGTAGCCGACGAGGGTGACTCGCGGTGGGTCCGAGCCACGCACCGGCGTGTACGCCGGGTCCGCCAGCACCGCGCGGATCAGATCCAGGGAATTCGCCGCGGTTCGCGTGGCCATGAGAAACGTCTCCGGCTCGGTATCCGTGCCGCCCCGCCCCCAGTTGTCCGGCGCGATGACCAGATAGCCGCGGGCCGCGAAGAGACTGGCCACCACATACCAGCCGTTGCCGGGATCCAGATCGCTCGGCGTCACCGCGGTGGAGTGGCTCAACACGATGATCGAGTCCCTGGGCGTGAATCCGCCCGCGGTGGTGTCCGGGAACGCCACGAGCCCCGTGAGCTCCTGCGATGCGCTGCCGTCCGGCCGCCGCGACGCGTAGGTGACCCGCTGAGCGCTCACCCCGAACAGCGGATCCGCATCCAGCAACTCCGCGTACGCGGATTCGGCAACGGCCTCCACCGCCCCCTCGATCAACGACGCCAACGCATCCGGGATCTCCAGGCTGCCGATCAGGGAATCTTCGAGGAACGTCCGGAACATCTCCCCCGCCGAGTCGCGAGGGGTGGTCACCGAATCCTGCACCTGAAGCTCCGGCGCCGTCGCTATTGTGGTGGAGAAGTCGAGGCGCGCGGAGTAACGGTCGCCGTCGTCCCGCGTTGCCTCCACGAGCGTCTCGAACGCGCCGTTGTCGCGGAGCCCGTCGCACACCTGATCGTGCTCGAACAGCGCATCGAAATCGGTGCTGACCTCCACCAGGGTGCGCTCGACGGTCGTCCCCTCGGCGCAGTCCCCGCTGACTGCCACCGAGAAGTCAGCGTAGCCCAAATGGGAGAGCGTGATGTCCGGAATGCCGGGGTCGAAGAGCGTCGTGCCATCCGCCGGCAGGGCGTCGAGTAGCTCGACCGCTGTGGCACCCGAGTCGCTCGACCCATCGGACGCTGCCCCATCGTCGTCATCCGATGAGTTGCCGCAAGCCGCCAGTCCGAGCGAGAAAATCAGCAGCAGCCGACCGGGACGGCGCCCGGGACGAAGGGCTGCGATGGCAGCACGCGTCGCGCTGGAAGAGGTATCCATAGCCACGCCACATGCACGAGACGTGCCGCGGCGGCCCAGCCATGGTCGAGACCGCCGCGCTCGCGCGGTGACGGATGCTCAGTGCAGGCGCCCGGCGTGCTCGAGGCGGTTCGCGTAGTACCCCTCGTCGAGTCGCTCCACGGTCACCGACTTGCCCGAGGACGGCGCGTGGACGAACCGGCCGTCGCCGACGTAGATGCCGACGTGGCCGAACTTCCAGCTCGTGTCGAAGAACAGAAGATCGCCGTGACGAAGATTTCGCCGATCCACGGGCTTGGCCGTTTGTCGCTGCGCCCGTGACGTCCTCGGCACCGCCAGGCCGAGGGTCTTGTACGAAAAGTACACCAGCCCACTGCAGTCGAATCCCTGCGGAGTGGTTCCTCCAAAGCGATAAGGCGTTCCGACCATGGAAAGGGCGACGTCCGCGATCCGCTCCCCGGTCGACGCGCGAAGAACGGTCGGGGTGATCGGTTCAGGTACGTCCGGGCTCTCCGTCCCGGCCGGACCACGGTGCGACGCGCAGCCGGAGATGACAGCCGCCGAAAGCAGCAGCATGGCCGATTGGCGAGCCAAGCCATTCAAAGCGAGATCCGCTACAGATTCGGCACGCAAGCCTTTGCACGCGAGCCGTACGCCTGGAGCAGACGCCTCAGCAGTGCCATCCCGGCAAAAGCTGCGATGACGCCCGCACCACATATCAGAACGCGCAGGTCGCCTGATTCCGCGACCGCAATCAGACCGCCGATCACCAGCGGCACCGAAAGGTTCAACCCCAGAATGGCGAGCATCGAATACCGCCAATCCGACAATCGGCCATCGCTCATGCTGGTCTCGCGCGTCGTCACAGATGCCATCAGCAATCCCCTTACGTCTGCAGTATAGACGCGTGGAGCGGCACGAACTGTGACCAGGGTCAGACTCGCCTCAGGCTGTGACGTGAGGGCAGCGGGTACGGGAACGGCACGGTATTGCCAGCGCGCCGCGCAACCACTAGTATGACTAATTCATACCGGATGCCGCAGGATCCCGCACATGTCCACAGCCGTAAAGAAGACCATCTCGCTTCCGCCGGACTTGGCTCGAGATGCCGAGGCCATGGCGAAGGCTGAAGGCAAGACGCTCAGCGCCATCGTGCAGGAGGCACTGCGCGAGGCACGCGCGCGGCGACTGCAGCGTGAGTTCGGCGCGCTTCAGAATTTCTGGAGCGAGCGCGCCAAAGCGCTGGGTATCTTGACCGAAGAGGACCTCGAGCGACATCTTCAATCGTGAAGGTCGTATTCGATACCAACATCCTCGTCTCCGCTTTCACGCTGCCCGGTGGCCGTGGCGACCGGGCGCTCCGGCGCATTATCCAGGGAGCGGACGCGCTGGCCATCTCGACCCCCATCATCGACGAGCTGCTGGGCGTGTTGGCGCGCAAGTTCGGGCGCGACCGCGAACAACTCGCAAGGACGGCAGTCTTCCTCGCCGAGTTGGCGGAAGTCGTGGATACTCCTGATCGGCTCTCGGTTTTGGACGATGAGCCGGACAACCGGATCCTCGAGTGCGCTATAGCTTCGGGAGCGGAACGGATCGTAACTGGGGACCGCGCCATGCTCGACCAGGAGCAATACCAGAACGTCCGAATCATCACGCTCGCCGATTACTTGTCGTGAAGGGCTAGGAATGAGGAGATGTACGAACGGGGTGCACGAAAGGCGACGCCGTCGTTCGCGGCGGATCTGACGCCGCGGTCGCCGCCAAGGCACTAGCCACCGATGCAAGACCGCGAATGCGTCGCGTTACTGCGCTGGATGCTACCGGTGCTCGGATTGCGCTGGGAGGGTTTTCGCCGCGTGCGCAAGCAAGTCTGCAAGCGCATCTCGTGCCGCCTCACAGAGCTCGGGTTCGAGCACGCGGACGACTATCGCCGTTACCTGGACGCACATCCGGAAGAGTGGAAACTCGCCGACGCGCTCTGCACCGTCACCATCACGCGGTTCTATCGCGACAAGGGTGTGTTCGGCCATCTCGGAAGCACAGTACTTCCGGAACTCGGCGCGCAAGCGCTTCGCGCCGGCAGAGCCGAGCTTCTGGCGTGGAGCGCGGGTTGCGGTTCCGGCGAGGAGCCCTACTCGCTCGCCCTCCTCTGGCGTTTCGACGTCGGCAAGACGTTGCCGGGCCTCGAGCTGCGGACTCTCGGCACCGACATCGACGAAACTGTGCTGCAGCGTGCGCGCAAGGCCGTGTACCCGTCAGGATGCCTCGAGGACTTGCCGGACGCCTGGCGGAGCGAGGCATTCGACGAAACGCCGGGCGGCTGGCGCCTCAGACCGAATTACCGGGAGAACGTGACGTTTCTCGAGCACGACCTCCGGGACGCGCCGCCGGAAGGCCGGTTCGACATCATCCTCTGCCGCAATCTCGCATTCACGTATTTCGACGACCGGCTCCAGCTCGCTACTGCGGCCCGCCTGCGGGATACGTTGGTTCCGGGTGGGGCCCTCGTGCTCGGCCGTCACGAAGCGCTGCCGTCCGGCGCGGCAGGTTGGTCCACCTGGTCGGCAGGTCACAGGGTCTACCGGACTTC
>JAWLCV010000154.1:0-5218 GCA_041686955.1 Pseudomonadales bacterium | reverse complement strand
CGGCATGCCATCCATGCTGGCACGGGCCCTGCACCGCCCCCCCAATGGCAACCGCGTCGGAACCGGAGCCCGGACCCGTCACCGGTGTCGAGGAGCTCCTCGACCGCATCGAAGCCGCCGCCGAGGGCGACCGGGTTTCGCTGGAGGAAGTGATGTCCGCCCTGGGGCAGCGCTCCTTCGCGCCCCTGCTGCTCGTCGCCGGCCTGGTGATTCTGGTGCCGGTGGTGGGGGACATTCCCGGCGTGCCGGTGCTCATGGGAACGGTGGTGGTGCTGGTGGCGGGTCAGATCCTGCTGCGCCGCCGTCACCTGTGGCTGCCCGCCTGGCTGCTGCGGCGCGACGTCGCCACCGACACCATGTGCAAGGCCCTCCGCTGGCTGAGGCGCCCTGCTCGATTCGTCGACCGCTGGACACGGCCCCGTCTCTGTCCGCTGGTGCGCCACGCCAGCGTCCACGTCATTGCCGCCACCTGCATTCTCATCGCTGCGGCCACGCCGGTGATGGAGTTCGTGCCGTTCAGCGCCAACATCGCGGGCGTCGCCATCACCGCCTTCGCCCTGGCCCTCACCGCCCAGGACGGCCTGCTCGCGCTCGTTGCCATCGCCTTCTCCCTCGGCACCGTGGCGCTGCTGATCGTTCAGCTCCTCTGAGGCCCCTTCATCAGCTCCCGCATGCGCCACCAGGAGGGTTTTCGGCTGCCGTCCCAGGTGACCAGACCCAGGTGGTACTCGTTCTCGTCCACGTGAAAACCTTCGATGGCCGCACGCGCCGGGTGCAGATCCACCAGGCAATACCAGTACACCCGCTCGGCGGGCGCCTCGGCGGCCCAGACGAGGCGCTGCTCGTTCAGCGCGTGGCGTCCCACCGCGCGTCGCTCCACGTCCCAGGTGGCGAGCCCGGTTTCCGTCACCCATACGGGCAGCCCGAATCCTTCGGCCCGCGCGACCTTGTCCTCCCAGCCGTGCCAGTGGGAGTACCAGTCCCAGTTCGGATGGTCGTTCCACCACATGTCCGGAAAGGCGTGGATGGCCACCGCATCCACCTCGTCCAGCACGCCGTAGCCGCGCATCAGCTCGAGCCAGTGCGGGTCCACGGGAATCATCCCGCCGAGTATCCGGCGCTTGCCCCGCCGGCCCGCCACGCGGCCGGCCCGCCGCACCATGTCGCCGAACTTTCGCCACCGCGGATCCCAGTTGACGAAGTCCCACTTCAGACGGTTGTTCGGCTCGTTCCAGAGCTCCAGGGTCTCGAACAGGTCCCCGTACTCGTGGATCACCTGATCGACGAAATCCGCGTAATCCTCCAGCCGGCACGGCGGCCCGGCACAGGTTCCGGAGGCCGAGATGGACGGCGGCGTGTGCCAGATGGAGAGCAGCACGTCGAAATCCGCCAGCGCCCGCATCTGCCAGTCGTACCAGCGCTTGCCCCCTGGACGGTGGAAGTCCGCCCAGGAGATGCCCGTGCGCAGATGACGGACCCCGAGGGCCGCGAGCTCCTCCACCGCGCGCTCCACGTCACCGTAAGCCTCGTAGTGGAACCACTGACAAACGCCGAGCTTGTCGCGCAGGCCCGGGCCGCCGCGCGCATCAGCCACGGTCCGCCTCCTGGCCGGCCCGCCGCCCCGCACAGCAGCGGCTGGGCATTGACCTCGGGGCCGCGGAGTTGCGAAGGTCTCCTGGGACACGGCCATCGTCCATCGCTCTGGAGATGTCAGAAGCCATCAATCGCCTGGAAATCCGTCTGGTGGGCATGTCGCGAAGCGGCAACCACGCGCTGGTGAACTGGATATTGGCCCAGGCCAGCGGCCGCACCTGCTTTCTCAACTGCACCGAGCCCGGGACCAACCCGTTCGAGAGCGCCCGCCCGCTGGACGATGGCGCCGTGTACCGGGCCAACTACGCCGAGTTCGATCTCGAGCAGGAACGCCGCGGCCGGTTCACCCCCAAGGACCTGCTCATCCAATCTCACGAGGACTGCTTCCTCGGCTACCTGCGCAAGGCGGCGGACGATTCGCGGCACGACGCGTGGGTGGGGCGCTCGCGGCAGCGGGTGGACGTGCTCCTGCTGCGCGATCCGTTCAACCTGTTCGCGAGCCGGTTGAGGCTGGGCATCGACCGCCACGGGCACCGTACCGCCGCCCGCATCTGGAATCAGCACGCCCGGGAGTTCCTGGGACTGCGCAGGCTGCTGCGACCCGCCCGGGTGCTGGTGAGCTACAACCGCTGGGCGACGGAGCCCGATTACCGGCGCGCCGTGGCCGAAGCGCTCGGGCTCGCGTTCAGCGACGCCGGGCGCCAGGACGTACCCGCGGTGGCCGCGGGAAGCTCCTTCGACGGCCGGGCCTTCCATCGCCGGGCGGCGCAGATGCCGGTCACGGAGCGCTGGCGCTGGCTCCTGCACTCCCCGGTGCTGCCGGAGCTGTTCGATCGCGAGACCGTGCATCTGGCGGACCGGATATTCGGCCGGATCTGCTCCGACGAGTTCTATCGCCGCATCGGCGGCCGCCGGGTCGGCCGCTCGCGCAGCACGTCGCTCCCCTGACCGGGCTCGGCCGCTCACACCGAGAAACCCAGGCGCGGCCCGGCCGCTTCGGCGACCCGCTCGGCGAGCCACGTCTCCGCGCCCAGCTTGCGCCGTACTTCGAAGCCGGCGCTGCGCAGCAGGGCGTACACCGCGGGCTCGTTGGGCACCCACCAGTTACTGAGGTCTCCGGCCAGCCGGTTCTCCACGAACGCCAGCCGCGGCCAATCGGGGCCGGAGAGCGGCGCCAGCTCGCCGAGTTCCAGGTTCTCGGGAGTCCGGTGGGGAGGCGCGCTGGTGGCCGAGCACTGGGTGAGGGTCTGGAAGATCAACCATTGGCGGCAGGCCGACGCGAGGATGTCCAGCGCCAGCAGGGGGTAGCGCAGGTGGTAGAAGACGCCCATGAAGTTGACGAGATCGAATCGCTCCCGCCATTCCCTCACGTCGTACACGCTCGCCTGGCGTAACTCCACCGCCACCCCCTGCGGAACGTGCTCCCGGGCCCAGCGCGCCTGGCGCAGGTAATGCTCGTCCAGGTCGATGGCCACCACGCGGGCGCCCAGACCGCTCATCCGGAACGCGTGGTAGCCGGCGTTGCAGCCCACGTCGAGCACCCGCTTGCCGGCGAACGAGAACGGCATGGCGGCCTCGATTTCCCGCCATTTGTACGCCGGAAAGTCGCCCAGGGGATGATCGGGCGCGGTCTGGGTTCCGTCCTCCAGGTGCAGATTGTGGAACCAGGGCGCGAGGGCACGAATCGTTTCGGCCAGTGGACCCACCGCCGCAGCCCCGTCCGACTGCAGGGTCTCAATTCGCGACACGGTCCAGCTCCCGGGTCTCGTGGAGGCAGTGAACCAGATGCTCGGCCCGCCGCAGATGGGAATGCTCGCGCAGCACCCGGGCGCGCGCCGCATCGCCGATGCTGGCGGCACGGGCGGGGGATACGCCCTCCAGGTGCGCCAGCACGTCCCCGGTGCCCCCGGCCGTCAGCACCTCGCGCCCCGGTTCCAGCACCTCCTCCAACCCCGGCCACTCATCGGAGATGATGCAGCAGCCGCAGGCGGCCGCCTCGAACAGGCGGACGCTGGGGGAATAGCCAAGGTCGACCATGGCCGCGCGGGTGGCGTTCAAGGTGAAGCGCTGGCTGCCGTAGAACGCCCGATGCTCGCCGGGCGGCACGTGGGGGATCCAGTCCACGTTGCCGGGCCAGCGCTCCCGGTCCGGATAACCGGGCCCGGCGATGACGAAGCGGCTTCCGGGCCGCGCCCGGGCCACGTCCAGCAGCAAACGTTCCACCGCGGGCTGCCGGTCCTCGGCGTAGGTCCCCATGTATCCGAGCTCCCAGCGCGCCGGAGCATCGCCACGACGGTGCGGCTCCACGGGCCGGTAGAGCTGGGTATCCACACTGCAGTACAGCGCCCGGGGCCGGCGCGCACCCGCTTCGGCCAGGCGCTTCAAAACCCGGCCGCCGGCGAAGCTGAAATAGACGTCGAAGCGCGGAATCTGATCGAGACGCAGGTACTCGCAGCGGCCCTGCGCCAACGCCGCCAGGGTCACCGGGGTGTCGATGTCGTAGAAGCCGAGCGGCCCGCGAACGGTCCGGCTCAACCAGTCCACCAGAAGCGTGCCGTCGGGTACGTAGGAACCGACGATCACCGCGTCCGCCGACGCGACGTCGCCGGCGTGTTCGCGGATCACCGACGAGAGGGAATCGTAGAGCACGAGCCGGCCGTGCTCGGACCTCACCAGGTCCCGGTTGTCGGCGTACCAGGGCACGTCCCGCTCGAAGAAGGTCACCCGATGCCCCGACAGGGCCAGACCCTTCACCAGGCTTCGATAGGTCGTGGCATGGCCGTTGCCCCAGGAAGAGCTCAAGGACAATCCGAACATCACGATATGCATGCGCGCGAGCCTCCTGCATCGATGAGGGCCAGCGCACGCTCCACCGCCAGCGCCCGGCCTTCGTAGGTGTGCTCCCGCAGGACCCGTTCCCGGGCGCGCCGGCCGATCTCCCGCGCCTGCTCCGGCTCGAGACAGCGCACCCAGCACCCCACCTCGTCGCCGTCCTCGGCCAGCAGGATCTCGCGCCCGGGCTCCAGGAACCGCTCGATACCGGCCCAGCGGTCGGAGACGATGCACGCGCCCGCGCCGGCCGCTTCGAAGATGCGCGTGGCCGGGGAGTACCCCACCCGCGCCATGTCGTCGCGATTGACGTTGAGCACCAGCCTGGCGCTGGCGTTCAAGGCGTTGTGCTCGTCGGGCCCCACGTGGCCCAGCAGGCGCACGTTGGCGGGGACGTCGGTCGCGGCCCAGCCGTTGCCGCCGAGTCGAAACGTCAGGGTCGGGTGGGCCGCGGCCACCTCGAGGAAGTAGCGGCGAATCCGGGCTTCCCGATCCGGCAGCCGGTTCGCCAGCAGGGTCAGGTCCGCCCGGAAGCGCTCCACCGCCGGCACCGGAAAATGGGTGTCGGGATCCACCGCGTTGTAGATGGAGCGCACCAGGCGCGCGCCGTGCTGCCGATACGCCCGCTCCACCGGGGGCCCTCCGCCGTAGGTGAAAACCGCGTCGAAGTCCTTTAGCACCTCGGCCAGCACCGCCTGCCGCCCCGCCTCCAGGGCGCCGAGGGTGGCCGGCGCGTCGACGTCCCAGAACACCACGCGCTGGCCGCTCGACCGATGGGTCAGGAGCGCCCGGCACA
>JAWLCV010000153.1:0-5317 GCA_041686955.1 Pseudomonadales bacterium | reverse complement strand
TCATCGTGCACTCCCCCGGGCGGTCTGGCCGAGATCGAAATCCGTGAGCGGCTGACGCTCGGGATCCTGGCGGTCGTAATACCGGTAGCCGTCGATGTAGACCTGCTCGGCCCGCGCGTAGACGCTGAAGGGATTTCGGTTCCACAGCACCAGGTCGGCGGCCTTGCCCACCTCGATGGAGCCGGTCTCCTCGGCGATGCCGAGGGCCCGGGCGGCATTGGCCGTGATCCAGCGGATGGCCTCCGCCTCGCTCACGGCGATCCCGGCTCGCCGTGCCGCCGCCATGGCCTTGGCCGCTTCCTGGTTCAGCCGCTGGATGCCGCGGGCCGAGTCGGAATGGACGATGGCGCATGCGCCCGCCTGATCCACCAGGGCCACGTTCTCGTTGATGGCATCGAAGGCTTCGAGCTTGAAGCCCCACCAGTCTGCCCACATGGCGGAGCAGATGCCCTCGGCCGCCAGCAGATCCGCCACCTTGTACGACTCCACCGCGTGGTGGAAGGCGCTGATGCGGTAGCCGAACTCCCGGGCCACATCGATCATGGTGGCCATCTCGTCGGCCCGGTAGCAGTGGTTGTGGACCAGGATCTCACCCTCCAGCACCCCCGCCAGGGTCTCCATGGCCAGGTCGCGCTCCGGCGGATCCGCCTCGGAATCTCCCTGCGCCTTGTCGAGCTTGTCGCCGTAGGCCGCGGCGCGCGCCCAGGCGCTGCGGAATCCGGCCACATTGCCCATGCGGGTGGAGGGCGCCTGGTTGCGCTGGCCGTAGACCCGCTTGGGGTTCTCGCCGCAGGCCATCTTCAGCGAGGGCGGCGCACCGGGAAATTTCATGCCCTGCACCGTGCGCGCCGGCACGTTCTTCAGGGTGACGCCTCGCCCGCCGAACAGGTTGGCGCTGCCCGGCAGGATCTGCAGCGCGGTGACGCCGCCGGCGAGGGCCAGCGGGAACTGCGGATCCTGTGGCCAGACGGAATGCTCCGCCCACACCCCGGCGGTGTTGGGCGAGGTCATCTCGTTGCCGTCCTGGGTGGAGCTGATGGCCGGAGACGGGTAGTCACCGAGATGGGAATGCACGTCGATGATACCGGGGGTCAACCACTTCCCCGCGGCATCCACAACGCGGGCATCGGGCGCGTCGATGGCGTCGCCCACGGCGGCGATGCGGCCATCCACCACGTAGACCGACGCACCCTCGAGACGGGCGCCGGTGCCCGTGAGCACCGTGGCTCCGGTGATGAGCATCGGCTCGGCAGGTAAGGGCCGATAGGTGGAGGCGTAGGGTTCCCGGGCCTCCGCCAGCGCCAGCGCGGAGGCGAGCAGCAGAGTTGCGACGGGCACGGCCCTGCGTAGGACGGCTCGCGATGGGATCATGGAGAAGGCTCCTGCTGGGTGGGCGACCTGAAGACCCGGCCGCCCTTCATGACGAAATGCACCTTGCCGAACTGGGTGGTATCCGTGAGCGGATCCCCGGGCACGGCGATGATGTCGGCCAGCTTGCCCGGCTCGATGCTGCCGAGGCGGCTGGACTGGTCGAGCAGTTCCGCCGCCGCCACCGTGGCGCTCTGAATGGCTTCCATGGCCGGCATGCCGGACTCGATCATGTAACCGAACTCCTTCCAGTTCTCGCCGTGGGGCGAGACGCCGGTGTCGGTGCCGAAGGCGATCTTCACACCCGCCCGGTAGGCCCGGGCGAAGGTGTCCTGAATCTGCGGGCCGATCTCGGCGGCTTTGGGCCGGACCAGCTCGGAGAAGTAGCCGGGCTCCTCGGCTTTCTCCGCGACGAAGCGGCCGGCGAGTATGGTGGGCACGTACCAGGTGCCCTGGCGTTTCATCAGCCGAATGACCTCGTCGCTCATGAAAGTGCCGTGCTCGATGGAATCCACGCCGCCGAGCACCGCCCGCTTCATCCCTTCCGTGCCGTGGGCGTGAGCGGCCACCCGGAATCCGTAATCCCGGGCCGCCGCCACGATGGCGCGGATTTCCTCCACCCGGAACTGCGGATTCTGGCCGCTCTTCGCCTGGCTCAGCACGCCGCCCGTGGAGGTGATCTTGATGAGGTCGGAGCCTTCCTTGTAGCGGGCACGCACCGCTTTCCAGGCGTCGTCCGTGCCGTTCACCACGCCTTCGAGAGGGCCCGGGTCCTCTGCGAGCTCCCGGTTGCGGCCGTTGCTCGGGTCCGCGTGACCGCCGGTGGTGGCGATGGACTTGCCGGCGGTGAAGATCCTCGGCCCCGCCACCAGACCCTGATCCACCGCCCGCCGCAACGACTGCGCGAGCCCGTGGGAGGTGCCGAGATCGCGCACCGTGGTGAAGCCGGCCGCCAGGGTACGCTCGGCGTAGGCCACGGAGCGGTAAGCCGCATCCTGAGGATCGAGGGTGAACTGCTCGAGGTGACGGTCGGGGGAGGTTTCGCTGGTGATGTGCACGTGCATGTCGATCCACCCGGGCATCACCGTGGCGCTGGTGAGGTCGATTACCGTCTCGCCGGGCAGATAACCCGCCTCCACCCGCTGCACCCGGTCGCCTTCCACCACGATGGAGCGCTCGACCAGCACCTCGCCGCGGGTCACGTCGACCAGCCGCCCGGCGTGAATCACCGTCTCTGCCGAGGCGAGGCCCGACGCGGCGACAGCGCCGAGACCCAGCAGCACCACGCGTACAACCGTATGTCTGATCATGGGATCCCCCCCTGAAGCCGGGCGCATCCTAAATCCGGCTCGGTGTACATGCAAATGCGAGCCGGGGATAATGGGCGGTTTGAGCCATGAGGGGTACGCGTGGCCGAAGCCGCTCCCAGCATCGACAAGATCACCGGGTCCGTGGCCGCCATCAAGGCGGCGCTCGAGGCTCACCGCTACGTCTGCAGCGACCAGATCGCCACCGCCGTCTACCTGGCCTACCACCTGGAAAAGCCCATTCTCATCGAAGGGCCGCCGGGGGTGGGCAAGACCGAGCTGGCCAAGACCACGGCGCAGATGTTCGGGCTGCCGCTCATCCGCCTGCAGTGCTACGAGGGCCTCGACGAGGCCAAAGCCATCTACGAGTGGAAGTACGGCAAGCAGCTCCTCTACACCCAGGTGCTCAAGGAGACCCTGGACGAGGTGCTGCAGGGCGCCCGGGGCTTCGCCGAGTCGGTGGGGCGGCTTCACGAGTTCGGTGACATCTTCTTCTCCGAGGAGTTTCTCGAGCCCCGCCCCCTGATGAAGGCCCTGAAGGCCGAGCAGGGCTGCGTGCTGCTCATCGACGAGGTGGACAAGTCGGACCACGAGTTCGAGTCCCTGCTGCTCGAAATGCTCTCGGACTTCCAGCTTTCCATTCCCGAGATCGGCACGGTGAAGGCGGTCAGGGAGCCGCCCATGGTGTTTCTCACCAGCAACAATACCCGGGAAATCTCCGACGCCCTGAAGCGGCGCTGCCTGCACCTGTACATTCCCTTCCCGGACGTGGAGCTCGAGCAGCGGATCATCCAGGCCCGGGTGCCGGAGATCCCGGCGGAGCTGCGTCGTCAGCTCGTCACCTTCATTCACGAGCTGCGCGACATGGACCTCAAGAAGGTGCCGGCCATCAGCGAGACCATCGACTGGGCCCGAACCCTGCTCCTGCTGCACGCGGACACGCTCGACCCGGCCCTGGTCCGCGACACCCTGAACGTCATCCTCAAGTTCCAGGAAGACATCGAGAACGTCAGCGGCGAGCTCACCACCCTGACCGGCAAGGCGGCGCGGGCCAGATAGCGCGGGGACCCCGTCCATGGACCGCACCCTGACCAACTTCATCCGGGCGCTGCGCAACTCGGATGTGCGCATCTCCACGGCGGAGACGCTGGACGCGCTCTCCGCGGTGGAGCTGGTGGGTTATCAGGACCGGGCCGAGCTGAAGCGCGCCCTGGCGCTGGTGCTGCCCAAGACGGCGGACGAGAAGGAGACCTTCGACGCCTGCTTCGACCGGTTCTTCTCCTTCGACGAAGTCGCCGGCGCGCGCCGGGACGGCGAGGAGGACGACGAGACGGCGGACGACTCCGCGGAATCCCCCGCCGGCGAAGGCGGCGAGGGCGCCGGCGGCGCCGAGTCGCGCGAGGCGCCGGCCCAGGGCAATCGCAAGAGCAAGACCAAGGGGCGCACGCCGGCAGCCGCCGACGCGAAGGAGGAGGATGACGAGGACCTGGGGCCAGGGCAGATGGCGGAGGCCGAGTCGGCCCTCGGCCGGCTGCTCATGACCGACTCCAAGGTGGAGCTCTCGGTGGCCATGGCCACCGCCGGCGAGGCCGTGGGAGTTCGGGACATCCAGGTGTTCACCCAGAAGGGCCTCTACACCCGGCGCATCATGGAAGACATGGGGCTGGCCGAGCTGAACGGCGAGATCTCCGAGCTGCGCCGGAGCCCCCGGGTGCCGCGCCGGCGCCTCGGCCAGGAGCTGCGGCGGCGGCGGGAATGGCTGCGCGAGCAGGTGCGCGACTACGTGGAGAAGCAGTTCCTGCTGCACGCCGACGCCGACGGGCGCCGGCTGCGCGAGGAGCTCCTGCGCAAGGTCAAGCTCTCCAACGTGGAGCAACGCAACTTCCGGCTGATTCAGGAAGTGGTGTACAAGATGGCCAAGCGCCTGGTGGCCCTGCACTCCCGGCGCAAGAAGGTGTTCAAGCGCGGTCAGCTCAACGTCCCCCGCACCCTGCGGCGCAACATGGCCTACGACGGCGCCATCTTCGATCTGCACTGGAAATCCGTGAAGGTGGATCGCCCCAAGGTGTTCGCCATCTGCGACGTATCCGGCTCCGTGTCCGCCTACGCCCGCTTCATGCTCATGTTCCTCTACAGCCTGGAGGAGGTGATGCCCAAGGTGCGCTCGTTCGCGTTCTCCTCCGACCTGGCCGAGGTGACGGAACTGTTCGAGCGCAATGGAATCGAAGATGCCATCGCCAAGACGTTGCGGGACTACTCGGGGGGATCCACCGACTACGGGCAGGCGTTCAGCGACTTCAGGAAGCACTGCCTCGAGGACGTGGACAACCGTACCACCATCATCATCCTCGGGGACGCGCGGAACAACTACGGTGATCCGCGCACGGACATCCTCAAGGAAATGTACGACCGCTCGAAGCGCCTGATCTGGCTGAACCCGGAGCCGCACAGCTCGTGGTTTCTGGGGGATGCGGAGATGCGCCGGTATCTGGCCTACTGCCATCAGGCGGAGGAATGCAACAGCCTGATGCACCTCGAACGTGTCGTCGGCAACCTGCTGCGTACGGTACAGTAGCCTCCGGGGGAGAGTTCCATCACCACATGAGCGACATCGCCAGCAACCAGGACAGCTTCACCCGCTC
>JAWLCV010000152.1:0-5383 GCA_041686955.1 Pseudomonadales bacterium | reverse complement strand
CGCGCGACGGCCTGAGCGGTGGCGGGATTGACCCGCCGCGACACCAGATAGAGCACCAGATCGTGCCAGGATGAAGACGCTCCGGAGGAGATGAACTGTTGCCGCTCCCCAGCGGTGACGAGGGCCTTCTCCGGCGATACCGGGATGTGGGGAAACGTGCGGCGGAACTTCTCGGCGTAGCCCCAGTGCACCGTCGCGTCCAGGCCGTCGAAAAGTCCCGTCTCGGCCAGCAGGAAGATTCCCGAGCAGGCGGAGCAGAACATGGCTCCCTGGATGTGCATCCGCGTGAACCAGTCGATCAGCCTCGGGTATCGGCCCGTCTGCCAGCGATCTCCTTCCACGACGAGGGAGGCTTGCCGCCACAACGCTCACGCTTTCGGCCTCGAACTCGAATGAAACCGAAGGAGTGAGTCATGCAGATGGACGAACGAAAGCTGAACGTGTTCCTCGAACGCGTCGTGGGAGACCTGTCCGCGGGATACGCCGGGGTGATGACCACGCTCGGACACAAGCTCGGGCTGTACAAGGCCATGGCGGGCCGGGGCCCGCTCAGCTCCCACGAGGTGGCCGACAAGGCAGGGTGCGCCGAGCGGTACGTGCGCGAGTGGCTGAACAGCCAGGCCGCCGGCGGCTACGTGGTCTATCACCCGGCGAGCGCCACCTACGAACTGCCCGACGAGCACGCGGCGGTGCTGGCGGACGAGAATCATCCGGCGTTCTTTCCGCCGGCCTGGGAGGTGGTGGCTTCCCTGTGGTTCGACGAAGACAAGGCGCTCGACGCGTTCGCCACCGGCAAGGGCATACCCTGGGGCGATCATCACCACCGGCTGTTTCGCGGGTGCGCGGCGTTCTTCCGGCCGGGCTATCAGGCGAATCTGACGTCGGCGTGGATTCCGGCACTGGACGGTGCCCATGAACGGCTTTCGGCCGGAGCAAAGGTGGCGGACGTGGGCTGCGGGCACGGACACTCCACCGTGATCATGGCCGAGGCCTATCCGAGATCGAGCTTCTGGGGTTTCGACAGCCATCCGGATTCCATCGAGGCTGCCCGGGAAAACGCCCGGCGCGCCGGCGTCGCCGACCGTGTCACGTTCGAGGTGGCGGGTGCCGGCGGCTACCCCGCACGTGGTTACGACCTGGTGTGCTTCTTCGATTGCCTGCACGACCTCGGCGACCCCGTGGGCGCCGCCCGGCACGCCGCAGACGCGCTCGCCGACGATGGCATGGTGATGCTGGTGGAGCCGTTCGCCAACGACGCGGTGGAGGAGAACTTGAACCCCATAGGCCGGCTCTACTACGCGGCATCGACGACCCTCTGCTGCGCCCACTCTCTCTCGGAGGACGTCGGGCTGGCGCTCGGCGCACAGGCCGGTCAGGGCCGCCTTGCGGACGTATTCGCCAAAGCCGGCTTCACGTCGTTTCGCCGGGCAGCCGCGACGCCGTTCAACCTGGTTCTGGAAGCCCGTCGCTGAACGGCGGCACGGGCAGAACGAGGAGGAGACGACACATGACCACTGCACTCGTGTGGCACGAACGCTATGCCTGGCACGACGCCGGTCGAGCTTCACAGAATCCCTGGGTAGAGCCGTACAACCTGAACCTCCCGCTGCCCCCCGGCAGCGGGCACGGCGCTTACGTGGCCGCCCTCCAGCGCGTCGTCCTGCCGGCGCTGGAGGCGTTCCGGCCGCAGTTGATCGTCGTCGCCTGCGGCTTCGACGCGTGCATCAGCGATCCGTTGGGGCGGATGCTTTGCCACAGCGGCACCTATCGAGAGATGACGCGTCTCGTCAAGGATGCCGAGGCCCGCCTGTGTGGAGGCAGGCTGGTGTTCTGCCACGAAGGCGGCTACTCGCCAACCTACGTTCCCTTCTGCGGACTGGCGGTGGTCGAGGAACTGGCCGGGACGCGTACCGGCGTGAGCGACCCGCTGTTGGAATGGTATTCGGCCATGGGCGGACAGGAGCTTCAGGCTCGGACATGATGATCGCACGAGCCCCACATCGTTTCCGGCACGGCACGTTGGACCATTCATCGCGTGGTGGCCGGCTGATCATGGTACAGGCTGGTTTCAGGGACGAGCCGGTGATGTTGACACGCCGTCGTTCTTCGGCGGCGTAGCAGCCCCTCGCGGGTTCATTGCGCCTGCTCCTCGAGGTAGGCGTCGAGCGCGCCGGGCGCCGCTCCCTGTGTGGTGACGACACCGTAGGATTCGGCCCACAACCGGCTACGCTTCTTCAGGCCGGCGAACTCGTTGCGAAGTCGACGGGACGTGCCGGTCTTCAGAGCCTGGACGAAATCGGCCACCGCGGCCGTAGGCGGTAGACCCAGGGTGATGCGGACGTGGTCCGGTTCGATCGCAAGCTCGTGAAGATCACCTGCCCAGGCGTCCACGCGTTCACCAATCAAGTCCAGCAGGCGGTCGCGAACACGTGGGGTGAGAAGCTGTCTGCGCTCGTGTGTCGTCATCACCAGCTGATACTGCGTGCCGTAGGTACTGTGAGCATGGGTCTTGAGCGTGCTCGCGATGTTCATAGGCTCATCCAATTCCGATTCAATTCAATTGTTTAACGGAAGATACCATGCGTGCTACCCGGCTTGCATGTGAGGCGCTGCCCTTCCCCGTGCTCACCTCGTGTGGTCGTGCCACGTGATCAGACAAATCGTCACGGACAATACGACGGCACCTGCAGTGATGGCTTCGGCGATGCCGATGAATTCAGCGACGAGTGCAAGCGAAAAGCCCAGTGCGATTTCGCCGGCGTTTTCGGCGAACGACAGAAACGACTGAACAGTGGCTCTCACCTGACTCGCTGCATGCTCGTTAGCCCATATGGAGCTGACGGTACGCATGACGGTCATCGCTATGCCGGTGACGGCGAGCACGCCGCCCATCGCGATCTCGGCACTCGGTGCCGCAGCGAGCAGCACGAGGCCCAGCATGCCGAATAGAGCTCCCCCTGCGTAGAGCCCGGCATAGCCGGTGCTGCCGGCGAGGGATCTGGCCAGGATGGCGAGGACGACGGCGCCCAGCACCAGCGCTGCAATCGACAACAGCGTCAGCCATACCAAGGGCTCTGCACCTTGCGGCAATCCCAGGTCGATCAGGTGCTTGGCGTACAGCCTGCCATATGCCTCGTCGGCCCCGTTGACCAGGAAGGTACAGAGCAGAATCAGCATCAGGATCTTGTGCGTGCGCACGCATGAGAGGCCGTCTCGAAGCGTCGTGCCGACCGCTCCCGGCGCATTCTCGCGGCTACGTTCGGTGACATGCGACTCCGGGAAGCCGACCGTGACCATTGCCCCGAGGATCCACATGCCGGCCCCAGCGATCACGATGGCCAGAGAGAGCCCCGCCGTTGAGCCCACGACGCCGAACGCGAGGATGCCTCCAGCGGAACCGACCTGGCTCCACATCGCGCTCCGAGCCAGGACCCGGGCGGTCCTGTCCGGTTGCTTCAATTCGTCGGTCAGCCACGCGACATCCGCGCCGCTCGAGAACGTCCAGGATAGACCCCAGAGCATCTGCGTCGAGATCAAGGCAGGAAACGACGTCACGAGGCCGGTGGAGAGCATGCCCAGGCCCATGAGTCCGTGGCTGATGACGATGGACCACTTCCGGCTGTAGGTGTCGGCGATCACCCCGGTGGGAACTTCCGCAGCGAGGACCGTCAGCCCCTGTGCGGTTCCGAGAAAGACCAGTTGAAACGGGGAGAGCTGGGCTTCGGTCACCAGGTAGAGGCTGGTCACCAGCCACCATCCACGATGTAGAAACGATCGTACGAACAGCCAAGCCGCGTAGCGATGCGCCACACACAGGGGAGAACTCAAGGGGGATGCTCCTGGGCAGCCACGGACACCCACCGGGAAGCCCGGTGGTTCTCGATCACGTCTCGTGGCTATCAGTTGAGGAGCATGGGTAGAAAGTATCCCAATGTCCCGGACGGAGTAAACCGCCGGTCATGACCGGGCGCTGTTCGTTTGCTCAGCCTGCCGGCGGCTGCAGGCGCGAAGCAGACATGCGGGACGTGGATTGGCAAACTCGATCCCGACCTCTGGCGGAGTAGAGGCCATGTGGCCGAACAGCAGATTGATCGACATGCTCGGGATTGAACTGCCCATCATCCAAGCGCCGATGGCGGGGGCTTCCGGCGTCGAGATGGCCATTGCTGTCAGTGAAGCCGGCGGCCTCGGCTCCCTTCCTTGCGCGATGCTCGACCCGGCCGAGGCACGATGGGAAATGACTGCGATACGCCAACGAACCGGGAAGCCTTTCAACGTCAATTTCTTCAGTCACGAGTCGCAACGTCTGGATCCGCGTAGTGAGCAAGCCTGGAAAGCACGTCTGGCACCGTACTACGCTGAGCTCGGACTGGACATGACGGCTGCTACTCCTTTGGCGCGCCGTTCACCATTCGATGCCGCGATGTGTGAAGTCGTGGAGGAGATCGAGCCCGAGGTGGTGAGTTTCCATTTCGGTCTGCCTGACGAATCTCTGATCGAACGGGTAAAGGCTACCGGGGCCGTGATGATCAGTTCAGCTACCACTGTCGAAGAGGCTCGATGGCTGGAAGATCACGGCTGCGACGCAATCATTGCCCAAGGCTACGAAGCCGGCGGCCATCGCGGAATGTTCCTGGCTCAGGACACCGCGACACAGCCGGGGACGTTCGCTCTGGTGCCGCAGGTGGTCGACGCCGTGAACGTGCCGGTGATAGCGGCCGGCGCCATCGCTGACGGGCGCGGCATTGCGGCCGCATTCGCCCTTGGTGCGGCAGCCGTCCAAATCGGCACCGCTTACCTGTTGACGCCGGAGTCGCTCATCTCCGATCTGCATCGAGGGGCGCTTCGCGCGGCGCGCGACGACACCACCGCATTGACCAACGTGTTTTCCGGCAGACCGGCGCGAGGGATATTGAATCGAATCATGCGCGAGGTCGGGCCGATGTCGAACCTGGCACCCGCGTTCCCAAGCGCTGGCGCCGCACTCGCTCCGCTGAAGGCGGCATCCGAGAAGTCGGGCAGCAGTGACTTTTCATCGTTGTGGTCGGGGCAGGCCGCGCCCCTCGCCCGCGAGATGGACGCGGGTACGTTGACTCGGCGCCTGGCTCTCGATGCGCAAGAAGCGTTTCTATCGCTCGGAAGGTGGACGAATGCATCCAGCTACATGAACGATGAGAATAATTGATGTAAGATCAATGCCTCAATGGAAGATAACTGAACGAGCCCCATGCTCGAGAACCTGGATACCCTGGTCACCCTTTCCAAGACCGGCACCATGATGGAAACGGCCACGGTGCTGAAGATCTCGCAGTCGGCGGTGAGCAAGCGCATCGCCGCGCTCGAGCGCTACTACGACCGGCCCCTCATCGAGCGGCACGGCCGG
>JAWLCV010000151.1:0-5425 GCA_041686955.1 Pseudomonadales bacterium | reverse complement strand
GTAGCTGTAGCGCTCGCCCTGGAAGACGTAGAAATCCCGCTCGGCGAACTTCAGCCCGTCCCGGTACAGGGCCCGCAGGTGGGGCGGCGCGTTCTTGAACACCCTGAAGACGGTGTCGTCCACCGGCTGCTCCACCAGCTCGTAGGGCTGCCCGGGCCCCGTGAAGGCATCGACGATGGCTTGAAGATCCGCTGGTGTGGACTGCTCGGGCACGCTGTCTCCCCTGGCTGGTTCCCGGCCGGATTCTCGCATGGCCATTCCGGACGCGCATCCGTAACATCGGCGGCAAGTGAGGGTGGAGTCACACCATGCGAGAGAACACCGCGCTCGAAGCCTGGCGGGCCGGGCGCCAGACCGTTGGCTGCTGGCTGTCCCTGGCCAACACCTTTACGGCGGAGTCCCTGGCCAATCTCGGTTTCGACTGGGTGTGCGTCGACCTGCAGCACGGGTTGCTCGACTACCAGGACCTCACCCATCTGCTGCCGGCCATCTCAACCAGCGCGGCCACGCCCCTGGTGCGGGTGCCCTGGAACGAGCCCGACCACATCGGCAAGGCGCTCGATGCCGGTGCCTACGGGGTGATCGTCCCAATGGTCAACAACCGCGCCGAAGCGGAGCGGGCCGTGTCCGCCTGCCGGTATCCGCCAGAAGGTGTGCGCTCCTTCGGCCCCATCCGGGCGGCGCTCTACGGCGGGCGCGGCTACGCGGCGGGGGCCAACGAGCAGATCGCGTGCATCGTGATGATCGAGACCCGGGAGGGCCTGGAGAACCTGGAGGCGATCGTCACCACCCCCGGCGTCGACGCCGTGTACATCGGTCCGGCGGACCTGGCCCTGGCCCTGGGACTGCCGCCGGTGGGAGACAACGATCACCCGGATCACGCGGCGGCGGTGGGACGCATTCTCGAGGCGTGCCGGCGCGCGGGCATCGGCGCCGGCATCCACACCTCGAGTCTGGCGTACGCCCGCCGCTATCTGGAACAGGGCTTCAACCTGGTGACCCTCGGCAGCGATGCCGGTTTCATGATGCGGGCGGCCGCGGCGGATCTGGCAGCAGTGCGTCAGGGGCTCGACGAGCGGGAAGGCACCGGCTACTGAGAGGTGGTCAGCGGGGGCCGGAGACGGCGCCGAGGGGCTGCCGCGATTCCGTGGCCCGGGCGTTCATCAGAGAGGCCACAATGTCGAGCAGCTCCCGAATGCGGAATGGCTTGGCGAGGAATGCGTCGAGGCCCAGCCGCTTCCATTGCTGCGGCTTTTGCCCGGTGGCGAAGCCGGTGATCATCGCCACCGGCAGGTCGGGCACGCGCGCCTTGGCCTGCTCGGCCAGCTCCTGGCCGTTCATCAGCGGCATGTTCTGATCGGTGATGAGCACGGCCACCTGGTCCGCGTGGGCCTGCAGGTAGCGCAGGGCGCTGGGGCTCTCGTTGAACACCCGCACCTGGTAGCCGGCGTCGCGCAGCACTTCGCCCATGAAGTTGCCCACCGACACCTCGTCGTCCACCACCAGCACCAGGCCGCCGGCAGCCCGCGCCGGCTCGGTTTCGGCCGGCTCCGCCGCGGCTTCGGGCAACGCGTCCGCCACCGGCAGGTGCACCTCGAAGGTGGTGCCCCGGCCCACGTCGGAGCTCACGGTCACGTGGCCCCGGTACTCGTGGATCAGGTTGTTGATGAGCCACAACCCGATGCCCGTGCCTTTACCCGGTTCGCGGGTGGTGAAGTACATGTCGAACATGCGGTCGCGGATCTGCTCCGGGATGCCGTGGCCGCTGTCGGTGACGGAGAGCACCACGTGGGCGCCGCCGAGGTGCTCGCCGCAGGCGGCGCAGGGCTCGTGCTGGCGGCCGCGGCGCAGAGTCACCCGGATCAGTCCCGGACCGCTGATGGCGTCCCGGGCGTTCACCAGCAGGTTGATGATGATCTGCTGGAGCTGAACCGGATCCGCATTCACCGCCGCCAGATCGGCGTCGATCTGGGTGTGGATGTCGATGTGGGCGGGTATCGCCGCCCGCAGCATGCGCGACACGTCGTTGATGGCGGCCGCCACGTCCACGGGCCGCGGGTCGCCCCGGTGGGCGCGGGTGAAGGTGAGCATCTGCGAGATGAGATCCCGCGCCCGATTGCCGGCGGAGATCACCTCGTTCAGGTAGCCGTTCGTCTGATCCTCGGAGAACCGGGCGCGGGAGCCCTGCACCAGCTCCGCGTAGCCGATCATGCTGGCGAGAATGTTGTTGAAGTCGTGGGCGATGCCGCCGGCGAGCTGGCCGATGGCCTCCATCTTGTTCGCCTGCTGCAGCCGGTTCTGCAGGTTGAGCCGGTCCATTTCCGCCTGGCGCACGTGGGTCCGGTCGTGCACGGTGGCCAGCAGACAAAGCTGGTCGTCGAGGATGAGGGTCTTGCCCGTGAGCTCGAGGTGGCGGGTGCCGCTGGTGGACTGCCGGTCGAGCGCCACGGTTTTCGGCTCCGAGCCGAGGGCCACCCGGCGCACGAAGGCCTCGCGGGTGGCGGCGTCCGGGAACAGGAAGGCATCGCTGCCGTGCCCCTCGGCACCGAGCAGCCCCTGGATCCGGCGAAAGCTCCGGTTCGCTTCGAGCAGGGTGCCGTCGTCGAGCCGGGCGATGTAGCTGGCGTCCGGCGAATCCATGAACAGCCCGTAGAACTTCAACCGGCTCTGCGCCAGCTCCCGGGCCGTGCGGCGGACCTCGGTGACGTCCCGCAGCACGCCGTAGGTGCCGACGAATCGGCCGGTCTGGGTCTCGTCGCGGCCCTCGTAGAGGCCGGTGGCGGAAAACTCGAGTACCCGCAGCTCGTCGGCGGCGGGGCGGTAATCGAACTCGAAATGGCGGGTGGCCCGCTCGCCGGTGCGCCGCTCGTCGAAATGGTGGCGCAAGGCGCCGGCCAGCTCCTGCCCCAGCACCTCCTGCCAGGGGCGCCCGGTGACGTCGTTCGGCGCGTGAGCGATCACCTCGTTCAGCGGCCGGTTGGCGAAGGTGAAACGGCCGTGCTCGTCGAGCACGTAGATGAGGTCGGGCGACGAGTTGACGAGCAGCTCGTGCAGCGCGTGCTCCGCCTGCACCCGGGCCGCCATGGAGCGGTTCTCCATCTCCAGCCGGCAACGCTCCAGGGCATTGGCCACGCTGGTGAGAAGCTGCTGAGGCTCGTAGGGTTTGGGCAGATAATCGTAGGCGCCGAGCCGGAGGATGGGCGTGATGGTGTGCACCGAGCTCTCGCCGGAGAGCACGATGGTCTTCACGGCCACCTCGTGATCGGAAAGGTATTCCAGCACGTCGATGCCGGAGATGCGCGGCATGTTGATGTCGAGAATGAGCACCTGGAACTCGCCGCCCTGCAGCCGCTGCATCGCGCCCGCCGCGTCGGTGGTGGCTTCGGCGCGGTAGTCCTGGCTGGCGAGAAGGGCGCGCACGCTGTCGCCGTGAGCGGCGTCGTCATCGAGGATGAGGATCTTGGGCTCGGCGACGACGCTCATTCAGACATTCGTGGCATCGGAGTTGAATTGCAGCATACTACCATAGGCAGGTTACTGGAGGACGACATGAGCTACGAGCAGATTCGCTTCGAGGTTCGCGACGGGGTGGGGCTCATGACCCTCAACCGGCCCGAGCGACTCAATGCCTGGACCTATCGCATGAGCGGCGAGCTCATCGACGCCATCGACTACTGCAACGACTCCGACTCGGTGGGCGCCATGGTGATCACCGGCGAAGGCCGCGGCTTCTGCGCCGGCGCCGACATCAGCGACACCTTCAAGTCGAGGCTGGACGGCGATCAGGAAGAGACGAACGATGGCGCCCGGACCCGTGACTGGGTGGCGCTGCTGCGCCGCTCCAAGCCAATCATCGCAGCGGTGAACGGCGTCAGCGTGGGCGTGGGGTGCACCATGATCCTGCCCTGCGACATCATCATGGCGTCCGAGGTGGCGAAGTTCGGTATGGCCTTCGTGAAGATGGGTCTCGTGCCGGAACTGGCGAGCTCGCATTTCCTGGTGCAGCGCATGGGCTTCGGCCGAGCCAGCGAGATGTGCCTCACCGGCCGGCTCTACAGCGCCCGCGAGGCGCACGACATGGACCTGGTGGATCACCTGGTGCCTCACGAGCAGCTTCTCGAGAAGGCCATGGAGCTGGCCGCTCTCATCGCCGCCAATCCGAGCCCGCAACTGCGCTGGATCAAGCGTCTGATCAGCGAGAACGGCTGCGACCCCGACCTCGAGGAAGTTCAGCGCCGCGAGCTCGAGCTGCTGCAACAGGCCTACACGAGCCCCGAGCACAAGGAGGCGGTGGCCGCCTTCCTGGAAAAGCGCGAGCCGGACTTCCGGGCGGCCCGGCAGGCGCGCCAGGGCGACTGAAGGCGCGATGCCGGAATCCCTGCTTCACGATCTGGCCGGGCTCGAAGGGGCGCGGCTGGGTGCCGCCTTCGCCCTCGGCATTCTGCTTTCGAGCGCATGGTGGCTGTGGCGCGGGGCGGTTCGGATGCGCCGCGCCGAGGAGCGCCACCGCGGCCAGGTGATCCTGCTCGAGCAGCGCGTGGGGGAGGGCGAGCGATCGTCGGTGCGGGCGGAAGGCCGCATCGAGCAACTGGAAGCGGAGCTTCGCGGCCTGCGCGGCTCGCTCGCGGAAGCGTCCGAGGCGCTGGCCGCGAGGCAAGCCTCGGAGGCGGCGCTCGAGGCACGGATCGAGGAGATGAAAAAGGCGTTCGCCGAGAAGGAGGCCTCGTTCCGCGAGAACGCGGCGGCGCTGAAGCAGGAGTTCGAGCTGCTGGCGGCGCGCATCTTCGAGCGCCAGGGCGAGCAGCATCAGGCCCGGCTCGACAGCGTCCTCACCCCCTTCAAGGATCAGCTCGCGGAGTTCCGCGCCCGGGTGGAGGCGGTGTACACCACCGAGACCCGCGACCGCGCGTCGATCCTGACCGAGGTGCGAAACCTCCAGCGGGCCAGCGAGCGCATCAACCGGGAGGCGGAGAACCTGACCCGCGCGCTCAAGGGCGACGTCAAGACCCAGGGCAACTGGGGCGAGATGGTGCTCGAGCGGGTGCTGGAGGCCTCGGGGCTCCGGGCCGGCCACGAATACTTCCTGCAGGAATCCCGGCGCGACGGCGAGGGCAGCCTGAAACGCCCGGACGTGCTCATCCGCCTGCCGGACGACAAGGACGTGGTGGTGGACGCGAAGCTGTCGCTCACCGCCTACGAGCAGGCCCTGGCGGCCGAGGACGAGGCCGGCCGCATCGAAGCCCTGCGCGCTCACGTCGCGAGCCTGCGCGGGCACGTCCGGCGCCTCGCCGGCCAGGACTACGACCATCTGCAGGACGTCCGCTCGCTGGATTTCGTGCTCCTGTTCGTGCCCATCGAGGCGGCCTTCACCCTGGCCATGGAGCACGATCAGAAGCTGTTCACGGAAGCCTTCGAGAAGCGGATC
>JAWLCV010000150.1:0-5489 GCA_041686955.1 Pseudomonadales bacterium | reverse complement strand
AGCTTCAGCCCCTCGCCGATGATCTCGCCCACGGTCATCCGCGGATTCAGGGACGAGTAGGGGTCCTGGAAGATCATCTGCATCTTCTTCGCCCAGCGCTGGAAGTCCCGGGACCCGTAGCGGTCAGGCAGCGGCTCGCCGCGGAAGCTGGCGCTGCCCGAGGTCTTCGGGTGCAGGCCGATCAGGGTCTTGCCGAAAGTGGACTTACCCGAGCCGGATTCCCCGACGAGGCCGACGATCTCCTTCTCGTGAATGGTCAGACTCACCTCGTCCACGGCGTGCACCTGGTGCCCACCGCGCAGCGGAAAGTGCTTGGTGAGGCGGTCGGCGACCACCAGGGGCTGGCGCTCGTTCACGGGCGTACCTCCGGTTCGCTCGCGGGCTCGACCACCTGATGCAGCTCGGCCACCCGGGGCGCGCCGCCATGTTGCAGCCAGCAGCGGGCGAAATGCCGCGCCCCCTGGTGGAACGGGCCGGGATCGCGCTCGCTGCAGATGCGCATGGCGTAGGGGCAGCGGGCGGCGTAGGCGCAGCCGGCGGGGGGATGGAACAGGTCCGGCGGACTGCCTTCGATGGGCATGAGCCGGTGTTCCGCCGCCGGATCGTTACTCGGCATGGCGGCCTTGAGCCCCAGGGTGTACGGGTGCGAGGAGCGGTAGAAGACGTCGTCCACCGTGCCCTTCTCCGCCACCTGGCCGGCGTACATCACCACCACCTCGTCGGCCATGCGCGCCACCACCCCCAGGTCGTGGGTGATGAGGATGACGGCCATGTCGGTTTCCCGCTGCAGGTCTTCCATCAGGTCGAGAATCTGCGCCTGAATGGTCACGTCCAGCGCCGTGGTGGGCTCGTCGGCGATGAGGATGGCGGGCTCGCAGGCGATGGCCGTGGCGATCATGGCCCGCTGCAGCATGCCGCCAGAGAACTCGAAGGGATACTGGCGGGCCCGGCGCGCCGCTTCGGGGATGCGCGCCATCTCGAGGAGCTCCACCGCCCGGGCGAGCGCGCGCTTGTGGCTCCAGCCGCGGTGCACCTCCAGGGTCTCGGCGATCTGACTGCCGATGGTCATGGTGGGGTTCAGCGAGGTCATCGGATCCTGAAAGATCATGCCGATCTCGCGGCCGCGAATCTCCCGACCTTCGATACGGGTTTGACCGAGAATCTCGGTCCCCCGGAGCCGCGCGCTGCCGCCGGTGATGCGCCCGGGCGGCATGGGCGTGAGCCCCATGAGGCTCTGCACCGTCACGGATTTGCCGCAACCGGACTCGCCGACGATGGCGAGGGTCTCCCCGGCCTCTACGGCGAAACTGACCCCGCGCACGGCCTGCACGGTGCCGCCGTAGGTATCGAACTCCACCCGGAGGTCCTGCACCTCGAGCAGCGGGCTGCTGATCCGCGGCGCGCTCATTCCAGCGACCTCATCTTCGCGTCCAGGGCGTCCCGCAATCCGTCCCCGAGCAGGTTGAACGCGAGCACCGTGATGCTGATCAGCACCGCGGGCAGGATCAGCTCGTGGGGATGGGTGAGCATGGTTTTCAGGCCTTCGTTGGACATGCTGCCCCAGGAGGGGGTGGGCGGCGCCACGCCCATGCCGATGAACGACAGGAACGCCTCGGTGAAGATGGCGCTCGGCACCGCGAAGGTGAGGGTGACCAGAATGACGCCCAGGGTGTTGGGAATCATGTGGCGAAGCACGAGGTAGCCGGTGCCGGCCCCCAGAAGGCGCGCGGCCTGCACGTAGCCTTCTTCCCGCACCTGCAGGATCTGTCCCCGCACCAGACGGGCCGTGGCCGGCCACAGCAGCAGCACCATGGCCAGCATCATGGGAAGAATGCCGCTTTCCCCGGCGCCCACGTTGAAGACGATCTTGAACAGGATCATGAACAGCAGAAAGGGCAGGGCGATGACGAAGTCGGCGAACCGCATGAGCACCTGATCCACGGTCCCGCCCAGGAAGCCGGCGGTGCTGCCGTAGAGCACGCCGAACGCTACGAACACGAGGGGCGCGCCGATGCCGATGAACAGGGAGACCCGCGCTCCGTACATGAGCCGCGCCAGCATGTCCCGACCCAGGTAATCCGTGCCCAGCGGGTGCAGGCCCAGCTTCACCTCGTCCCCCGGCGCGGGCGAGGCGTCGGGGTCCACGAGCCCCCGGGCCACCGCGTCCTCGACGGTGACGACCCGGGTCACGGGGACCTCGAGCGTCTCCCGGGCCGGCAGGCGATCGCCCTGCTCGTCCAGGGCCACCACGGTGTAGTAGTAGGTGCCGGGCTGCAGGTCGAGCCGGTCCTCGAAGTGCCGCACGTCCGGAGTGAAGGTTTCGACCAGCGGCAGCCCCAGCGGATCGCCGGGCTCCACCGCCAGGATGTTGCGGTAGAGCGCGTAGGTGTTGGCTCCGGGCATGGGGTCCCAGACCAGCCGCACCGCCTGGGTGGTGGCCGGCTCGGCAAGGCGTAGCCCCTCGCCCGGTCGGCTGGTGCTGCCATCCCACGCTTCGTAGGCCTCCACCAGAACGGCGGCACGACCGGCGCCCGGGGGCTGGCTGATCTGATCCAGGTCCTGGGCCGCCGGATCCACGGGCCAGATCCAGGGGCCCGCCACCGTGAAGAACAGCATGCCGATGACGATGTAGAGCGAGACCAGCGCCCTGCGGTTCTTCTTCAGTCGGATCCAGGCATCCTGCCAGTAGGAGAGCGACGGCCGGGACAGCACCTGCAGGCGCTGCTCGCCCATCAGCGGCTCGAAGGCACCGGGGCTCGGCTCGTGGATCAGAGGTTGAGTTTCTGCCATGAGCTATTCCAGCCGCACCCGAGGGTCTACCAGGCCGTAGAGGAGATCCACCACGATCACCATGAATACCAGGAACGCGCCGTAGAACACCGTCGTCCCCATGATGACCGTGTAGTCGAGCTGCTGGACCGCCTGCACGAAGTAACGGCCGAGGCCCGGGATGGCGAACACCAGCTCCACCACGAAGCCGCCCGTGGTGATGGCCGCCACGGCCGGACCGAGCACGGTGATCACCGGCAGGATGGCGTTGCGGAGCTGATGATGGGTGAAGATCCGGGTCGGCGGCAGCCCTTTGGCCTTGGCGGTCTTCACGTAGTCGGAGTTGACGATCTCCAGCATGGAGGAACGCATCAGGCGCGTCAGGTAGGCCATGGTGGAGAGCCCGAGCACCAGCGACGGTACCAGCATGTGCCAGACCGTTCCCCAGCCGGCCACCGGCAGCAGGGTGAAGCCCACCAGATCGTTGACGTTCACCAGAGCGAGCTGTCCGAGGGCCGCGAACACGAAGCTCGGCACCGAGATGCCCAGGATCACCAGGAACATGACCACGGTATCCGGCAGGCGGTTGCGATACAGCGCGGTGAGCGCACCCCACAGCACGCCCCCGAGTCCGGCGAAGACGATGGCCAGAAGGCCCAGGGTGGCGGAGACGGGGAAGTGTTCGGCGATGATGTCGTTCACTTCCCGGTTCTTCTGAGTGAACGAGATCCCGAAGTCACCCTGCAGGAGATTTCTCATGTAGATGACGTACTGATCGAGCAGGGGCTTGTCGAGACCGTACTTGGCTTCGAGATTGGCGCGGATCTCCTCGGTGAGCGCCTTTTCGCCGCTCAACGGGTCGCCGGGCACGTTGTGCATGGCGAAGAAGGTGGCGGTGGCGATGAACCAGACGGTGACCACGCCCTGAATCAGCCGCCGCAGCGTGTAGCGCCACATCCTAGACGCTCTCCGGTTCGACTATGCGGACGTTGGAGAAGTCCGGATCCGCCCCGGCGGCGCGCCGGACCACCCCTTCGACGCGCGGGTCCAGCACGTAGACCCGGCCGCGTTCGTACTCGGGGAGGATCACCACGTCCTCAATGATGATGCGCTGAATCTGTCCGAAGGCGTGGGTGCGCTCGGCCGGGTCCGTGCTGCTTTCGGCCACCCGCACCCATCGGTCGAGCTCGGGGTTGTCGTAGCGGCCGCGGTTGTTCAGGTTCCACGACGCGAACAGGTTGCCGAACGTCAGGGGGTCATCGTAGTCCGGGCCCCAGCCCGCCAGCACCATGTCGAAGTCGCCGGCGGTCATCTTCGCCAGCCGCTGCTTGAAGATCTGCCGGTCGATGCGGATGGTGAGCCCCAGGTCCCGCTTGAGGGTCTGCTGATAGTACTCGGACTGCTTGTTGGAGATGGGATTGTCGCCGGTGAGCAGCACGAGGGGCGGGATCTCCTCGACGCCGAGCTCCTGCCTGGCGAGCTCCAGGTGGCGCCGCGCCTCGTCGCGGTCGGGCATCACCGGCGGCGGCGGATACTCACTGCGGAACGGACCGTCAACGCCCTGAATCCAGCTCGGGAACAACGATACGCCGGGCAGGTAGCCGGGCAGCTTGATGACCCTGTAGACCAGCTCGCCCGGGTCCAGCGCGAGCTGAATGGCCTTGCGCAGGTGCCAGTTCCGGGTGAGCCGGCCCTCGCGGAAGTTGAACTCGGTGTAGAAGACGGAGCCGTCCATGAACCGGTAGAGCGGCCAGCGCTGCACCAGAGCTTCGGTCAGGTTCTCCTCGGTGAGGTGAACGAAGGCGACCCTGCCGTCCTTGAACAGGTTGAGCTGGGCGTTGGGATCGGTGGTGATGTAGGCGAAGTCCAGGACGTTCACGTGAGCGCGCTGCTGATCCCAGTAATGGGGATTGCGTTCCATGCGCAGGCTGGCGCCGTGCACCCAGCGGGTGATCCGGAACGGCCCGTTGTAGAGCAAGGTGTCGGCGTCGGCGCCGTAGCGGCCGCCGGTGGCGTTGTAGAAATCCTCGCGCACGGGATAGTAGGTGGTGTAGGCGAGCAGCTTCTCGAAGTAGCCGATGGGCTGCTCCAGGGTGACCCGCAGGGTGTGGTCGTTCAAGGCCTCGGCGCCGAGGGCAGAGCCGGGCAGGGTGCCGCCGTTGATGGCTTCGGCGTTCTTGATGGGGAACAGAATGAAGGCGTACTCGGATGCGTTGGCCGGATCCAGGGCCGTGCGCCAGGCGAACACGAAATCGTGAGCGGTGACGGGCTCGCCGTCGCTCCAGCGGGCACTTTCCCTCAGCCAGAACGTGGCCGTGTCACCCTCGATCTCCCAGCGCTCCGCAACCCCCGGGACGAGGCGGTTGTGCTCGTCGTAGCGCAGCAGGCCTTCCATCACGTGGCCGAGCACCTGGGTGCTCACCGTGTCCGTGGCCAGGGTGCCGTTGAGCTGGGGCGGCTCCTCGGTGAGGAGCAGGGTGACGGTCTTGCTCACCGGATCCACCGCGGCGCCCCCCGCGGAGCCGGACGCGGTGAGCCCTGCCGCCCACGACAGGGCCACCATGAGCGCGGCGATGCCGGCCACGGCGATCACGGCGAACACGAGGAGCTGCCGCGCTGCCGAGCGGGTGAAGCTGTCCTGGTTGCTGGCGATGTCGCTCATGTGGTGATGGAACTCTCCCCCGGAGGCTACTGTACCGTACGCAGCAGGTTGCCGACGA
>JAWLCV010000149.1:0-5496 GCA_041686955.1 Pseudomonadales bacterium | reverse complement strand
CCCTCGGAATACCACCCGATGAAATCGAATTGATTCGGAAGTGGTCGCGCTCACACGGCTCAGACGGATAACCGTTTTCGTCGTGGTCTTCACGGCCGTACAGTGAATCAGCCGCTCCGCAGCGCCCGCGTCTTTGCAATGAGGCAGACCACGTCTTGGAGGTGGAGCTGAATGCACGGGAGTTTTGGGGTCAGCATGGCGTACGCTCCGGCGTGAGTGGCGACGTCTTATCGACGGAAGCAAATCTGGTGGAGGGCAGGCAAGAGGATAGACCTGATAACCCCGGCGGTACCCGTGCTTCTTGCTGCCCGTCATGCGTTGTACACCCGCGCCCGTGAACAGAACCCGCGCCGGTGGTCGCGCCATGCCCGCAACTGGAAACCGGTGGAAGCCGTGACACTCAATCCAGAACGAGAATCGGTCGTCAGCACACGCGTCATCAACGATAAAACGAAAGCGGCGGCATGAATCAGGCGGGTGAGTCGGCCGAGGGAACTGCCCCCTCAGCCGCTCGCAGAACCCGGCGTGAACCTCTCGATTCACCGGGCTCCCATTGCTCCAACCGAAAACGCGCCGCGTCCGCACCAGTGAGTGAACAGACTCGGTCGCTTCCGCTTCACACGGTCAAGCCAGGCGAATGCCCTCGCTTTCCGACCGCGGAGGCGTTTGTATTTCCTCATGGCCCAACGGACGATTATCCTGTCGAGATGATCTGCGACAGGCTGGAACTCCGAGCCTCGAAAGCGGCTGTAGTAGGCTATCCACCCCTTGACTCGCGGAGCTGTTAGGCGCGCGAGGTCGTCCAGCGACATCGAACTCCGTAGGGGAAGGCGCCAGCGCCGCATCGACTGGCGCATAGCTGTCATCGACTGCCGACTGACCGCAGGGGAATACCCCGTACGGATCCGGCCTTGTCGATCTGCAACGCGTCTCGGCCGAAATGTATAGCCGAGAAAGTCGAACTGCACGTGCTCGTGTTTTCCACGCCGTTTGCTGTCCTTGCAGTACACCACCCGGGTCTTTTCCGGGTGCAGTTCCAACCCGCAGTCGTGAAGCCTAGCGTCCAGCCGCTCACGCAGCAGGTTCGCCTCGGCCTCGCTCCGGCAGTGAAGGATACCGTCGTCAGCGTAGCGACAGAACGGAATGCCAGGGTGGTGCGTGGCCAGCCAGCGGTCCAATGCGTAGTGCAGAAACAGGTTCGCCAAGACCGGAGACAATGGGCCACCTTGCGGCGTGCCGACCGTTCTGGAATCTAGCGAACCGCCCCTCCTCTGCATCGGTGCTGTCAGCCAGCGCTCCACGTAAAGCAGCACCCATGGCTCATCGCAGTAGTGACGAAGTGCTTTCAGGAGCAGTTCGTGATCGATGTTGTCGAACAGACCGCGGATGTCGTACTCCAGCACCCAGTCGCGCTCCCAGCAACGCTTGCGCGTCACTGCAAGCGCCTGATGCGCTGACTTTCCGCGCCGATAGCCGTAGGAGTCCTCATGAAAGACAGGCTCCAGAATCGGCTCCAGCACAAGGGTGACGACCGCTTGCGCAATCCTGTCACTGAAAGTCGGTACACCGAGTACTCGCTCTCCACCGGATTTCTTGGGGATCGCCACCGCCATGACCGGCGGAGGGAAATAGCTCCCCGAGGACATCCGGTTCCAGATCCGGTAGAGATTCCGGCTCTGCTCACGATCGAAGTCCTGGATCGCTGGCCGTCGACCCCGGCCGCTCCTCGATTGGCCCTCGCGCGCTGGTATGCCTCCCATACCAGTCGCTTCGGAATGACAAATGGTTTCGCCGAACTCACGGGCTCATCCTCCCAGAGGAGTTGACCTGCGATTCGACAGGAACAACCCGACCCCTTCGCTCTGCACCCATTACAGGCGCATCCTCGCTACTATGGATCGATCCGTCCTCGTTCCGTGCATCGGTACTCTTGGCCTCGCTTTTCTTCACTTGGCCTTCTCCCTTGGCATCACGGACCCGAGTTCCCGCAGTTCCGCCGAAGCGCCTGAATCAAGCTCGCGCCATCTCTATGCCGGACACCGCCCACCCAGTAAGCAGGTCTCTGATGGGCTCGTCCCGAGGATAGTTGTGGCCCCCGGTTTTGATGTCGTCTATTCAGTTTCGGCACCTTGACGATGGTTCGCTTGTGCTCGCCTTCTTGATTCGTACCTGACGGGCCACATGGACCCGCCTTCTCCCCCAACGCTCACGACAACGGTCTTCAGCCAATGCCGCTCGGGGGTGGTTTGAAGCCGGCCCCTGCAGGCAGACTTCGGAGGGTCGGTCCCTCCATCACTTCGGCAGCTTCTCATGCCGTCCGAGCAGATTCTTTCCATTCGAACCGCATTGCTGCGGCACACGCAACTAGCTTGACACGCACCGGTGGCGATGGCAGCCCACATCGATGCTGACGCGGATATCGGAGGTTGGTGTCATGAGTATGGTCTCCGTCAGTACGAGCTAAGGATGATCATCCTCTGGTCTCGTCTACTAGCAGAGCCACATCAGATTTTCTGATCGGCACCATCCCGTTCGACCCATCGGATGATGCAGGGTGGCGGGGGCGGCATTTCAGTGTCGAGCGAGCCGGAAACCGGCCACCGACCCCAAGAGCCACACCCCCGCCAAGGCTGATACTAACGCGCTCTAGGGCTCACCGTCACTCTGCTAAATCCGATGGTAGACCCCCGCAGGCGCTCCCCCGATCGGGCGGTGCTTCTTCGACCCTTCGGCAAGCAGAATGGCAATCCGAGAAGCAGCCCGAACAGCGGATCGAACGGGCCTCCCCCACCTCCCGAAGGCGGGGCAGATTCGTCGGGCACGCCGGTGGCGGTGTCGATCACAATGGTGTCCGAGGCAGCGGTGCTGATATTCCCTACCGCATCGCAGAACCACACGTAGACCGTCTTGCTCCCGTCGCCGCCGCTCAGCGTGAACGGCACCTCGTCGTGGAACGTCTCGGCTGTGTCGACACTCGTAAAGCCGGTACTGTCGGCAGGCGTCGCGGCGCTCTCCGAAACGTAGTAGCCGGTAACGCCGCGGGTATCGCTGGCGCCCAGGGTGAGGATGACGTCGTGGGTTGCGGTGGCCGCATCGCCGCCGTTGATGCTGAGCGTACCGAGGGGCGCGGCGCCATCCACGCTGAAGCGGCCCGGCTCGCTCCACGGCGTCCAGTCGCCGACGTCGCTCCGGTAGCGGACCGCCCAGTAGTACTCCTGTCCGTCGCCCAGGCTGGCCGCCGTATGAGCGGCGAGATCGGTTGCGCTCTCGCCCGAGTCGTAAACGATGTAATCATCGGGGTCGTGCCAGGCGTAGGTTATCGGATTGACGGTTTTCGTTGTTGGGTCGAAGGCGTAGGTGGATTGGGTGTCGATGGCATAGCCGACGTCCACCTCGGTGCCGCCGTTGGGATAGACACCCGAATACATGTCGGCGTCATAACTCACAAACGCCATCTCCCGAAAACTCCATACGATGCGCCCGTCGGCGTACAGAAGGACCCGGAAGTGGATCCGATTGGCCGGTTCGCCCGTACCCGAATCGGCGCGGGTCCTGCCATACCACTCCACCATGACGTGCTCCTCCCCCTCGAAGAGCATGATGTAGCCGTCTTCGGCGTACAGCTGCCCGTTGCTGGCGAAGATCGCATCCATCGCGTCGACATGGGCTGCGTTGGCGTGCGTTCCCGCCGAGCCGCACTCCACACACGCCTCACCTTCCTCGAGAAGCTCGATCAGTCCGTTCTGATTGACCGACACGGCGCTGATGTCGCGTCCGAAGAAAGGAAAGGTGAAGGGGAGTCGGCGTTGGATGCTGCTGCCGCCCCTGTCGTCCATCGCCGCCGCAGCCTTGGGGCGTTCCGCGACCGGATTCGCGATCGTGAGCACGCGCCACTGGGCACCGCTTTGGCTAGCCGTGGCGGGCAGGGCCGCCGCATCCTCGAAGGGCGAGGCCGTCAACGTCGGGCCGGCCGAGACCACCGCGCCCCCGGCAGGCCCGATCGCGTGGGGCGTTGTTACCGTACTGAGGCTGCCGTCCGCGTAGACCCTTTGAGCGAAGAGTTCGTAATCGCCCTGCAGCACCCGGTTCCGCCAGGTGACCAGTGCTCCACCATCGCCGTTCGCAACAGGGGCGGTACCCCAGAAGTAACCAGGCCGCTCGGAGATGGCGATGCCTGCCGCGCCCCACTGGGGCGCACCGGCGGCGGAGATCCGCTGGGCGCGCACCGTGGCCCCCGAATACTCGCCCGCCACCCATGCCGCCACTACGCCCCCGCTGCCGTCGGCGACGACGGTGGGAGCCTCGGCCCGCTCTCCCTCCGTCCCCAGCCGAATGCCGTCGGCCGGCCAGCCGCCGGCCGCGGCGCCGCTGCCGTCAATGCGCTGGAGGTAGGGCTCATCGCCGCCGGTGCGGGAGTCGATCCAGGCGAGGAATGCGCCGTCGCCGTCGCCCACCATCCGGTGGTCACGCTGGTAGCTGTCCGCAACGACCATTGGCAGGCCGGCCGCGTCCCACTGCAGCACCCCGTTGGCATCGAGCCGCTGGCCGTAGAGGTCACCGGCACCCTCGACGCGATCATCCCGCCACACGACGAGGGCGCCGCCGCTGCCGTCGCCGACGATGGCGGGAGACGACTGGTTGCAGTCGCACGTTGCCAGTCCGATGCCGTTGAAGTCTCCCCCGCCCGCGTCCCACAGGCGAGAGCCGCTGCCGTCCAAGCGCTGGGCCCGCAACTTGTCGTTGCCTTCGAAGGACTGCCACACGACGATGGCCCCTCCGTTGCCGTCGCTGATGACGTGCAGCTCCGTCTGGCCGGCGCCCGCGTCCGTGACCACCGCGCCGCCGGCCGGCCAGCCGGTTTGGACCCCGCCGCCGCCATCGATGCGCTGGGCGTAGATGTCCCAGTTGCTGCCGTAGCGGTTCCAGGCGATCAGGACCCCCCCGGCACCGTCCGGGGCCAGCATCGGACGGCCGTCGGTCTCGCCGTTGTCGGTGACGGCGAGGCCCCCGGCCGGCCAGCCGGCCGCGACGGCGCCGTTGCCGTCCACCCGCTGCAGCCAGATCTCGCCGTCCTCCAGATCTTCCCAGGCGATATACGCCCCTTCGGCGCCGTCGCCCACCACGGCGGGCGCCGTTTGCACTCCTGCCGAGGCGCGGATCACGATGCCGTCTGCCGGCCACAGCACCCGCCCGCTGGCATCGATGCGCTGGGCGTAGATGTCGCCCCCGTCGCTTCGCTGGTCCTGCCAGACAACGAATTGACCGCCGGCATCGTCCCCGGCGACGAAGGGATCGCCGGTCGCTGTGGCGATGCGAGTGTTGAGATAGGTGTCCCCGCTCCAGGCCGATGCCGCACCGCAGAGACACAGGCCGCATACAGCCGACAGCCAGCGTACCGAGGGCGGAGCCGTGCGCAAGCGGCGACGTTTCTCTGCCGCCGGGCCGTGATCATTGAAGAGAGGGCGGGAGATGGGGGCGAAGTCAGGCATGGCGGTT
>JAWLCV010000148.1:1233-5537 GCA_041686955.1 Pseudomonadales bacterium | reverse complement strand
AGGAAGGTGTCCTGGTCGTCCAGGTAGACCTGCACCCGATCCCACAGGGCGTCGAACACCTCCGGTGCGATGGGCTGATTGATGGCGCCCCAGTCGATGGCGTCGCGGGTGGAGGGCTCGTCGACGATGAAACGGTCCTTGGGCGAGCGGCCGGTGCGCGCCCCGGTACGCACCACGAGGGCGCCGTTGCTGGCGAACTTGCCTTCATTGCGCAGCACGGCGAGCTCCGCCAGCACCGGTGAGGACAGATCCTCATACGTGTTGCGTTTCGAGGTGGTATCTATGTCGACGGCCATTGCTGATCTGTGTGTCTTCCCAAGTGAGCGCGTGATTATGCCAGAGCGTCCCACCGCCGCCTATGTTACTTGCATCGCTGATGTAACGGCGGCGTGAGGGGGCGGTCAGTGCAGCCGGGGCTCTGCCGGCTCGTACACCTGGTGCGTGTCCACGGCGTCGTACTCGTAGCGGGCGCCGCAGATCTCACAGGTCACGTCCACCATGCCCTGGGTCTCGAGCAGCTCGAGGATCTCCTCCTTGGGCAGCGCCCGGAGCATGCGTTCCGCGCGTTCCCGGCTGCAGGTGCACGAGAACTGCAGGTTGCGTGCCGGATGCAGGGTGATCAGGTGCTCGTGGAAGAGCCGCCGCAGCAGCTCGGTGACCGGCAGGGTGGCGAGCTCGTCCGCGCTCACCGTCTCAGCGAGCAGCTCCACCTCCCGCCAGGCATCGTCCTGCAGGTCCAGGGCCAGGTCGGTGGCCCGGTCGGCGGCGGGCAGGCGCTGCAGCAGCAGGCCCGTGACCGCGTCGCCGTCGAAGGCGATGAACAGCCGCGTGGGCAACTGCTCGCTGTTGGCGAAGTACTCTTCCAGATTCCGCGCCAGGCTGTCGTCGGAAAGCCCGACGATGCCCTGATAGGACGCGGCCTCCGGGGAGCGGACGGCGTCCGGAATGAGGGTAATGGCCATGCGGCCCTCGCCGAGCAGCGCGGACAGGGCTGGCTCTCCCCCCTCGTCCAGGGGGTCCGGGCCCGTGCCCAGGTCCGCCGCCTCGTCCCAGCTCACGAGCCCGCGCAGCAGGTTGCGCTCGCGGCACTCCGCGAGCGCCGTGGTCACCGGCCCGCTGCCCCGCGACTGCAGGGCCACGGCGCCGTTGAACTTGATGCCGTCCGCCATCAGGCTCACCGCCGCCAGCATCTCGCCGAGCAGGCGCCGCGCCGGCGCCGGGTAGATGCGGCGCTGGAAGGCGTGATCCAGGGTCTCCGTGAGCCGGACCCACTGCCCGCGGATAGGCGCGTCGGCAAAGGTGAAGCGGTGGATGGTATCGCCGTTCATGAATTCTCCTCCGGCTCCGGGGGCGGTGCGCCCGCCGCCGGATCGTCCGTGTGCTTGAGCTTCTGCAGTTCCCTGCGGTCGCGCTTGTTGGGTCTTTTGGGCGGCACCCGGAGCCCCGCGCGCTCCATGCTGCGGCGGGCCCGCTCCGTCTCCCGGACCTCGATGCTTTCCGGCGTCTCCCGGTAGAGCGCGGCGGCCGCCGTGGCGTTGCCGCGCTGCTCGGAGACGGCGGTGACCTCCACGAGCTGGGTGGTCCAGCCGCGGCGGATCTCCAGGAGGTCCCCCGGGCCGATCTCCTTGCTCACCTTGGGCTTCTGCAGCCCACCCGCGCCGGGCACTGCCGTGCCGGGCGGGGCGACGTGCACCTTGCCCCCCTCGATGGCGGCCTTGGCCTGGGCCCGGGTCTTGAAGAAGCGGGCGGCCCACAGCCAGCGGTCGAGGCGGACCCGCGGCGGCAGACCCTGCGGGCTTCTCGGGTCAGTCAACGGGCAGCAGCTCCCGGAAGTCGTTGAACGACGGGTACGCGAGCCCCTGCCGCAATGGCCGTGCCAGATCCGGCTGGTCCACGGTGACCAGGTGGCGGATGCCGAACTCGGCGGCGGCCTCGAGCACCCGGTCGTTGTCGTCGATGAGCAGGGTCCGCTCCGGGTCGAACGGGTGCTCGGCCATGAGCGCCGTCCAGAACGCCTGCATCTCCTTGGGCGCGCCGTAGTCGTGGCAGGAAACGTGGGCCGCGAGCCGGGAGATCACGTCGCAGTGGAGGTTCTTCACCTCGAGGCTCGCCCGGTGCGCGTTGGTGACCAGCAGGGCCCGCTTGCCGCTCTCGCCGAGCCAGTCCAGAAAATCCTCGGCGCTCGGCCGGAAGCGGATGAGGTCGGTCAGCTCCCGGTGCAGCGCGACGATGTCGAGACCGGTGAACTCGGCCCAGTGGTCGAGGCAGTAGAACGTCAGGGTGCCGTGGTGCTCGTGCATGTGCGAGAACAGGTACTCGCGGGCCGCGTCCTCGGGCAGCGCGTGCAGCGCCCCGTAACGCTCGGGCAGCAGGCGGTTCCACAACGTGTTGTCGTAGCACAGGTCGAGCAGGGTGCCGTCCATGTCGAGCAGCACGGTGTCGATGGCGTTCCAGTCGATCATTCTCGGGGCGCGGGCCGAATAGCGGATGTGATTCGTATAATAACGCCTGGTGATAGACAAAAGGTGACACGTGGGGGTTCCCGAAATAAAGGCGGTGCGGCAGGTGGTGCGGACCCGGTTCTTCGCCATCGAGGAGCTGGATCTGAAATTCGCCAACGGCCAGGAGCGCACCTACGAGCGCATGCCCGGGGTGGGGCGCCCGGCGGTGATGGTGGTGGCGGTGAACGGCGACGGCGAGCTGGTGCTCATCCGCGAGTACTGCGCCGGCTTTCACGAGATGCAGCTCACTCTGGTGAAAGGGGCCGCCGAGGGGCGGGAATCCCTGGAGGAAGCGGCCAACCGCGAGCTCATGGAGGAGGCCGGCTTCGGCGCCCGCTCCATGCGCTTCATCAAACGGCTCAACCTGGCGCCCGGCCACATGGGGTTCACCATCAACGTGCTGCTGGCCACGGACCTGTACCCGGCGCGGCTGCCGGCGGACGAGCCGGAGCCCCCGGAGGTGGTCACCTGGCCGCTGTCGCGCTTCGACGAGCTGATTCACGGCGACGAGTTCCGCGA
This sequence comes from Pseudomonadales bacterium, assembly GCA_041686955.1. GTDB lineage: Bacteria > Pseudomonadota > Gammaproteobacteria > Pseudomonadales > Azotimanducaceae > UBA7803. The sequence continues at coordinate 2,517 of JAWLCV010000148.1, read as the reverse complement.
GGCCCGCGCCATCGCCGCCCTGTGCCTGGCACGGCCCTTCCTCAGCGGGTAAGGTCCGGGTTCCAAAGCAGCCGGAAGCCTCATGCAGTTCGATCAGCCCGCCCTCATCGACCTCGTCCGCCGTGCCGGCGACGCCATCCTCGAGATATACCATGGCGATTTCGACGTGGAGACCAAAGAGGATGCTTCGCCGCTGACCCAGGCGGACCTGGCCGCCCACCGGATCCTCGCCGCGGGGCTCGCCGAGCTCACCCCGGACGTGCCCATCATCTCGGAGGAATCGAGCCCGCCGGAGTTCGCGGTGCGCAGCCGCTGGCCCCGTTACTGGCTGGTGGATCCCCTGGACGGCACCAAGGAGTTCATCAACAAGAACGGCGAGTTCACGGTCAACGTGGCGCTGATCGAGGACCACCGGCCGGTGCTCGGCGTGGTGGGGGTGCCCGCCCGGGGCACGGTGTACACCGGCGACGTGGTGAAAGGGGTGGCCGAGCGGCACGGCGCGGGCAGCCGCGAGGCGCTGCGTGGCCGCCCCATGGAGGACGGCACCCCGCTGATGGTGGTGGCGAGCCGCAGTCACGGCGGCGAGCGCCTGGAGCGCTACCTGGAGCGGCTGGGGCAGATCTACCCGGAGGTCTCCCGCACCCCGGTGGGCAGCTCGCTCAAGCTCTGCATCCTGGCGGAAGGGCGGGCGGATCTGTATCCGCGGCTCGGGCCCACCAGCGAGTGGGACATCGCCGCGGCCCACGCCGTGCTCGAAGCCGCCGGCGGCGCCCTGTGGGCGGTGGACGGCTCGCCCGTGACCTACAACGCCAAGGAATCGTTCCTCAACCCGGAGTTCTTCGCCGTCGCCGACCGCACCTACCCCTGGAAGGATCGTCTGCCGCCGGTGGAGTGACGGGTTCAGCACTTCGTGCTGCACCCGCGTTCACCCTCTGAGATACTCCGGCGCTTTCGTCCACGGAGCATCAAGGAGGGAACCATGGCTGGCGAGCGGCCGTTACCGAAGCCTACGCCGGAGACGGCGCATTTCTGGGAGGGGACCCGCGAGGGGGAACTGCGGTTGCAGCGCTGTGACGCGTGCAGCCACGTCTACTTTCCGCCGCGGCCCTTCTGCCCGGCCTGCGCCTCGCGCTCGGTGTCCATGTTCGCCGCCAGCGGCCGCGGGCGCCTGGACAGCTACGTGATCAACCACCGGCCGCACCCCGCCTTCGACGGCCCCTACGCCATCGCCCTGGTGGCGCTGGAGGAAGGGCCGCGGCTGATGTCCAACATCGTCGGCTGCGA
>JAWLCV010000148.1:0-1133 GCA_041686955.1 Pseudomonadales bacterium | reverse complement strand
CTGCCGGTGCTGCGCTACATGAAGACCTACGGGCTCAGCCACGAAGAGCTCGCCATGGTGGCGGTGGTGCAGCGCCAGTGGGCGGCCATGAACCCCCGAGCCTCGTTCCGCGACCCCATCACGGTGGAGGACGTGCTCGCCTCGCGGATGATCGCCTACCCGTTCCATCTGCTCGAGTGCTGCCTGGTCACCGACGGCGGCGGCGCGCTCATCCTCACAACCGCCGACCGGGCCGGGGACTTCCCGCAGCCGCCGGTGTACGTGTGGGGCACCGGCGAGAGCGTCGAGACGCCCATGGTGAGCCAGATGGAAGATCTGACCAGCTCCCGGGCCTTCTCGGTGGCGGGCCCGCGGGCGATGGCGGATGCCGGCATCGGCCACGGCGACGTGGACCACATGATGATCTACGACGCCTTCGCCCACCTGCCGATCTACGGGCTCGAGGATCTGGGCTTCTGCGAGCGCGGCACCGCCGGGGCGTTCATCGCCGAGGGCAACACGGCGCCGGGGGGCCCGCTGCCTCTGAACACCAATGGCGGCGGGCTTTCGTACATGCATTCCGGCATGTACGGCATGTATGCGCTCCAGGAGAGCGTGCGGCAGATGCGCGGCATCGCGCCGGCCCAGGTGCCGGGCGCGGAGGTTTCGCTGTGTCTCGGCGTGGGCGGCATGTTCGGCGCCAGCGGCTGCGTGGTGCTGGGCAAGCAGCCGAAGGGCTGATTCCGCGCAGGACTGAGGGCTTCCGGCCCTCAGTCCTTCGGTATGAGCGGCGCGTGGGGCTCCACGCCCAGCACCTCCACCTCCGGGTCGGCCCGGCGGATCAGCGCCTCGTAGCGCTCCACCTGACCGCGCGGCACGTCGGCCATGACCAGCAGCTTTCCCGCCTCCACGGCCTCCTCGAACTCACGCAGCCGCGAGCTGGAAAACGATGCGCCGGCCAGGGCGGACATGAAGGCGCCGAGACCGGCGCCGAACAGGGTGACGAGAAGCACGCCGCCCCCGCCCACCACCACGCCCGCCGGCGGGAACGCCAGGGCCACCAGCCCGGCGAGCAGGCCCCCGGCGCCGCCCAGCGTCAGGCCGCGCTTGTACGCGGGAATGAAGTCGTCCAGCTCCGGGCCCTCGTCGGGCAG
>JAWLCV010000147.1:0-5651 GCA_041686955.1 Pseudomonadales bacterium | reverse complement strand
CTGGGTGGCCGGCGCCCACCTGCCGTTTCCCGGCATCGGCCATGTGATCCGCGAGGGCGAGGGCTATCGCTGGCTGCCGGTGGAGTTCGGCCCGATCCGCGAGGACCGCTGAAGGCGGTGATGCCGACCGACCTGGCGCCCGCTGCGGCTGCCCGCGGCGGGCATCCTCCGTGACCACCGACGACTCAGGAGGCGAGACGTCGCTCCAGGTAGTCGATCAGACCGTCCAGGGTGGCGAGTTCGTGGTAGTCGCTCTCCGGCACGCTGACGCCGAGGCGCTTCTCGAGGTCGACCAGGATGTTGAGGAAGTCGAAGGAGTCGATCTCCAGCGCCTCCCGCCAGGGGCGGCCGGGGGACAGTGCGTCGACGTCGGCCTCGGGGGCCACCGCCAGGATGCAGTCGATGACGGTATCGCGGAGGGCGTCGCGGCTCAGGTCGGCCATAGGCGTTCGGGCTCCTGCAGGTGGTCGGTGAGCTGTCTCAGGAAGCGGGCACCGATGGCACCATCGCTGACCCGGTGGTCGGCGGCCAGTGAGGCGTGCAGGCAGCGGGCGGCGACTACCTGGCCGTCGCGGACCCAGGGCCGTTCGACGAGGCACCCGAAGCCCACCAGCGCCACCTGGGGCGGGTAGATGACGCCCTGCACGCTCTCCACGCCCAGGTCGCCCAGGTTGGTGACCGTGAGACCGGCCGCGGTGAGTTCGGAGCTGCGCAGCCGGTCCTTGCGGGCGCGGGTCAGCAGGTCGCGCAGCGCGGTCATCATGGCGTCCGGCGACAGCCGGTCGGTGTCATGCAGCGCCGGGGCCACCAGGCCGCCGCCGCGCAGGGCTATGGCCACGCCCAGGTGCACCCCCTCGGCCGGCTGGAAGGCGCCGTCGCGATACCAGCCGTTGAGTTCCGGCACCGCCTCGAGCGCCAGCGCCACGGCGCGCAGCTGCAGTACCGGGAAGATCAGCCTCTCGGCCACCGGGCGCTCGGCGTTGTGGGCCTCGAGCCAGGCCAGGGCCGGCTCCACGCAGAGGGTGTGGCCCAGGTAGTAGTGGGGAATCTCGCGCTTGGAGCGAGCCATGGCAGCGGCGATGGCCTGGCGCATGGCGGCGTGGGCATCGGTCGTGGGAGCTGTCCGGGCGGAAGGGGCGGGTTCGCCGGCCTCGGCCGCGCGTGCGATATCGTCCAGGGTGACGCTGCCCCCGACACCGCTGCCGCTCACGCCTGCCGGGTCGAGGCCCAGCTCGGCGGCCCGCTTGCGCGCGGCCGGGGAGATGCGCAGGCGCTCGCCGGCGGCTGGCGTCTCCGGTATCGCCCTGGCTGGGGGCGGCGAGAGGTCGGGCGCCCGGGAGGCCTCGAGGGTGTGGCGGTCGGCCGGTACCTGCCGGCCGGTGGCCTCGTCCTCGCCGCGGATCAGGGCCAGCACCTCGCCCACCGGGACCTTCTGGCCTTCCTCTGCCACCAGCCGCTCCACGCTGCCGGCCTCCCAGATCTCCACGTCGATGGCGCCCTTCTGGGTCTCCACCACGGCGACGACCTGGCCGCGCTCGACCCGCTCACCGGGCCGGATCAGCCATTCGACCAGGGTGCCGCTCTCCATGTCGGCCCCCAGGGAGGGCATGCGGAACTCGCTCATGAAGTCGCCCCGCTTCCTGGCCCGCCCATCAGCCGATGCACGGCGGCGACGATATCCTCGATCTGGGGGATCGCCGCGTCCTCCAGGTGCCTGGGGTAGGGGATCGGTACCTCCTGGGTGCAGACCCGCACCGGCGGGGCATCCAGCTCGAAGAAGGCCTGCTCGTTGATGCGGGTGATGATCTCCGCTGACAGGCTCCCGCTGCGCCACCCCTCGTCGACCACCACCACCCGGTGGGTCTTCGCCACGCTGGCCATGATCGCCGCGTCGTCCAGCGGGCGCAGGGTGCGCAGGTCGAGCACCTCGGCGTCGATGCCCGCCGCGGCCAGCTGGTCGGCGGCCGCCAGCGTCTTGTGCAGCATGCCGCCGTAGGTGATCAGGCTGACCTGGCCGCCCTCGCGGCGGATGACGGCATGGTCGAGCTCCATGGGGTGCGGCTCGCCCTTGACCGTCCCCTCGACGTTCAGCAGCAGGGCGTGCTCGAAGATCAGCACCGGGTCGGGGTCCTCCAGGGCGGCGAGCAGCATGCCGCGGGCGTCCTCATGGGTCGCTGGGGCGACGATCCGCAGCCCCGGGATGTGGGCATACCACCCCTCCAGGCTGTGAGAGTGCTGGGCGGCAAGCTGTCGGCCCCCGCCGGTGGTCATGCGGATCACCAGCGGCACGTTGAGCTGCCCGCCGGACATGTGTCTCAGGGTGGCGGCGTTGTTCATGATCTGGTCGAGGGCCAGCAGGCTGAAGTTCACCGTCATGATCTCGACGATGGGGCGCAGGCCGTTGAGCGCCGCGCCGATGCCCGCGCCGGTGAAGGCCGACTCGGAGAGCGGGGTGTCGCGGATGCGCGCCTCGCCGAACGCCTCCAGCAGGCCGTGGCTGACCGCGTAGGTGCCGCCGTAGCGGCCCACGTCCTCGCCCATCAGGAACACCCGCTCGTCGCGGGCGAGCGCCGCATGGAGCCCCTGGCGCAGGGCCTCGCGGTAGGCGATGGTCTGCGTGGTCATGGTCGCACCTCCCGGGCATAGACATCGTGGCAGAGGTGCTCCACCGGCTCCCAGGTGCCCGCCTCGGCGAAGGCCACGGCGGCCGCGACCTCCTCGGCCACCTCGCGCTCGAGCTCGTCGCGCGCCGTGGCGGCGAGCAGCCCGCTGGCCACCGCGTCCCGGGCGAAGGTCTCGATGGGGCAGCGCTTCTTCCACTGCTCGACCTCGGCCTTGTCGCGATAGAGCTCGGGGTCGAACATCGAGTGGGCACGGAAGCGGTAGGTGCGGTACTCCAGGAACATCGGTCCCTGGCCGGCGCGCACCCGGTCGACCGCCGCCTCGGTGGTCCGGGCTACCGCCACCACGTCCATGCCGTCCACCGACTCGCTGGGCAGGCGGTAGGCGGCCGCCTTGGCGGCCAGGTCGACCTGGGACTGGTGGCGCTCCAGCGCGGTCCCCATGGCATAGCGGTTGTTCTCGCACAGGAACAGCACCGGCAGCTGCCAGAGGGCGGCAAGGTTGAGCGACTCGTGGAACTCCCCCTCGGCCACGGCGCCATCGCCGAAGAAGCAGGCGGTGACGCTGTCCCGCCCGGCCAGCCGGTCGGCCAGGGCATAGCCCACTGCCAGCGGCAGGGCGCCGCCCACGATGGCGCTGCCGCCGATGAAGTGCCGTCCGGCGTCGAACAGGTGCATGGAGCCGCCGCGGCCGCGGCTGCAGCCCTCCTGCTTGCCGTACATCTCGGCCATGATCGCCCCGGCGGGAACGCCGCGGGCCAGGGCATGGCCGTGCTCGCGGTAGGTGGCCAGCACGTGGTCCCGCTCGGCGAGGGCCGGCATGGCGCCGGCGGCGATCGCCTCCTCGCCGATGTAGAGGTGCAGGAAGCCACGGATTTTGCCGGCGCTGTAGAGCTCGGCGCACTTCTCCTCGAAGCGGCGGATGCGCAGCATCTGCCACAGCAGCGCCCGGGCCTGCCCGGGGTCGTCCAGCGCGGCCGCGCCGGAGGCGGGGCGGGTATCGGGGGAGGGCATCAGGGAGCCTCCAGGGTCGAGGTGTCGCCCTCCGGCAGGCCCAGCTCCCTTGCCTTGAGCAGGCGACGCATGATCTTGCCGCTGCGGGTCCTGGGCAGCGACGCCTGGATCTCGATCTCCTTGGGCGCCACCGCCGGGCCGAGGCGCTTGCGGGCGAAGCCGAGCAGCTCGCGGCGCAGCGCCTCGTCGGGCGCATGGCCCGGCTTGAGGGCCACGAAGGCCTTGACCACCTCGCCGATCATCGGGTCGGGCTTGCCGATCACCCCGACCTCGGCGACCGCCGGGTGCTCCATCAGCGCCGATTCCACCTCGAAGGGGCCGATCAGGTGGCCGGCGGACTTGATCATGTCGTCGGCGCGGCCCACGAACCAGAAGTAGCCCTCGCCGTCGCGTCGGGCCAGGTCTCCGGTCAGGTACCAGCCATCCACGAAGCAGCGCTGATAGCGTTCCTCCTCGTGCAGGTAGGTGCGGAACATCGAGGGCCAGCCGACGCGCAGGGCGAGCTCCCCCTCCTCGTCCGGGGTGTCGACGGGTGCCACGCCGCCGTCGGGCAGGTGGCGCAGCACGGCGGCCTCGATGCCGGGCAGCGGCTTGCCCATGGCGCCGGGGCGGATGTCCATGCTGGCGAAGTTGGCGATCATGATCCCGCCTGTCTCGGTCTGCCACCAGTTGTCGTGGATCGGCAGGCCGAAGGCCTCCACGCCCCACTGCACGGCCTGGGGATTGAGCGGCTCGCCGACGCTGGCGATGAAGCGCAGCGAGGGATAGGCCCGGGTGCGGGCCCGCTCGGAGCCGCCCTTCATCATCATCCGCACCGCGGTGGGAGCGGTGTACCAGACGCTGACCGCCTCCTCGTCGAGGATCCGGTACCAGCGCTCGGCGTCGAACTCCGCCTCGTCCACCACCAGGGTGGCGCCGATGGAGAGCGGGGCGATGATGCCGTAGGAGGTGCCGGTCACCCAGCCGGGGTCGGCCGTGCACCAGAAGACGTCGCCCGCGCGCAGGTCGAGGGCGAAGCGGGCGGTGGCGTGATGGGCGACCACCGCCTGGTGGACGTGGAGCGCCCCCTTGGGCGTGCCGGTAGTGCCGCTGGTGAAGTGCAGCAGGGCAGGCTGCTCGGGGTCGGTGGCCGGGATCGCGTAATCGGGCGAGGCCGCCTCGAGCAGCGGGCCGAGCTCCCGGGTGCCCTCGGGCAGCGCCTGGTCGTCGTCGCGCACCACCAGCACGTGCGCGAGGCTCGGCAGCCGGTCGCGGATCGGGGCCACCTTGCGCCGGTAGAGGCTGGTGGTGGTCACCAGCACCCGGCCCTCGCCGAGGGACAGCCGGGTGGCGATGGGCTCGGGGCCGAAGGCGGAGAACAGCGGGGTGACCACGGCGCCGTGCTTGAGTGCCCCCAGCACCGCCAGGTAGAGCTCGGGGATCCGCCCGGCGAGCAGGAAGACGCCATCGCCGCGGGCGACGCCCAGCTCGCCGAGCACGTTGGCGAAGCGGGCGCTGAGCGCGGCCAGCTCTTGGTAGCGGATCTCGCGTCGCGCCCCCGCCTTGCCGAGCCAGCGGATCGCGGTGCGCTCGCCGGCCTCGCCGGCGGCGTGGCGATCCACCGCCTCGTGGGCGATGTTCAGCCCGCCCTCGCCGGGCAGGCCGTCGAGCCAGCGCCGGGCCTCGTCCCAGGTGAAGCCGGAACAGGCCGAGGGGTAGTCGTCCAGCACCGCTTCCCGGGCCTCGCGGCGGCGCTTGCGCAGTATCTCCATGGGCGGCGGCCTCGTGGATCCGTGTCCCCCCAGCATAGTCCTCGGGCCGGGTTCCGCCCGCCCTCCAGGCAGCCGGCTTGACCTGTGACAGGCCGCCGCCCGCCGAGGGTGGACCGCCCGGTCCGGGCAGGCGACCGTGAGCCGGCGTATCATGGGTCGATCACCTCCAGCCGAGATCGCCATGTTTCGCCCGCTGCTGCGCTACTTCGAGACCCTGGTGAACCCCTACCCCGAGGAGGCGCACGGCACGCCGCCCCGGGGTCTG
>JAWLCV010000146.1:0-5787 GCA_041686955.1 Pseudomonadales bacterium | reverse complement strand
TCCGCTTTCCGCTTTCCGCTGGAGCGGGTTCGTCGGAAATCATCGTGGTGCGTCATAGCCGGCAGTATCGATCGCGGCTATGTTTGGTTCCATGATCCAGCCGCTGCTGATTCGTGAACCCAAACCGGCCCTGGCAATGCGCCTCCAGCGGATAGCGGAAAGCGGATAGCGGACAGCGACAAATGGCAACATTTCGCCACCTCGAAGCCCCCCTCCGCGACGACGTGCGGCGGCTCGGCCACATCCTGGGCCGGGTCATCGCCGATGCCCGGGGCGAGCGCTTCCTCGAGCGCATCGAGACCATCCGCGCGCTCGCCAAGCAGGCGCGCGCCGGCGATGAGTCGGACTGGCAACGGCTGAGCGACTTCCTCGCCGCCATTCCCGCGGACCAGATGGCCGACGTGGCCCGCGCCTTCAATCAGTTCCTGAACCTCGCCAACATCGCCGAGCAGCATCACCTGACCCGGCCCCATCGTGACCGGAGCGTCGTGCTGGATCTGCCCGACGATCCGCGGCTCGCCGCCACCCTGGCGGAGGTGCAGATCGAGCTGGTACTGACAGCCCACCCCACGGAGGTGCTGCGCCGCACCCTGATTCAGAAGTATGACGCCATCGCCGAGGCCCTGGCCCTGCGCGACCGCGACGGGGCGACCGCGGCGGAGAGCGAGCGCGTGCTGGAGCGGCTCATCGCCGAGGCCTGGCACACGGACGAGATCCGTCAGACCCGGCCCACGCCCCAGGACGAGGCGCGCTGGGGCTTCGCGGTGGTGGAGAACTCCTTGTGGCACGCCCTGCCCCGGTTCATGCGCGAGCTGGACGACGCGCTGGCGGCCCGCGGCGTGGCGCCCCTGCCTCCGGAAGCCGCACCGGTGCGCTTCGCCGCCTGGATGGGCGGCGATCGTGACGGCAATCCCAACGTCACCGCCGAGGTGACCCGGGAGGTCCTGATGCTGGCGCGGTGGATGGCCGCAGATCTGTTCCTGCGCGACGTGGAGGCCCTGCGCGGGTCGCTCTCCATGAGCCGGTGCAACGCCGAGCTGGCGGAGGCCGCCGGCCACAGCCGGGAACCGTACCGGGCGGTGCTCCGCCGGGTGCGCGACCGCCTGATGGCCACGCGGGCGTGGGCCGGGCGCCTGGATCCGGAGCCGCCGCCCGACTCCGGGTCGGTGTTCCTCACCACGGCCGATCTGGCCGCGCCGTTGAACCTGTGCTACCGCTCGCTGGTGGAATGCGGGATGGGCAGCATCGCCCGAGGTCCGCTGCTGGACACCCTGCGGCGCGTCTCGGCCTTCGGCGCGCATCTGGTGCGCCTGGACATCCGTCAGGATGCATCGCGGCACACGGCGGTGCTCGACGAGCTCACCCGCTACCTCGGCATCACCCAGGACGGCGCCGGTTACGCCGAATGGCCGGAAGCGGAGCGCCAACGCTTTCTGCTGGCGGAGCTCGAGAACCGGCGGCCGCTGTTTCCCGCCGAATGGCCCGTGAGCGACGAAGGCCGCGAGGTGCTCGACACCTGCCGGGTGATCGCCCGCGGCGACGCTGCCGGCATCGCCGAGTACGTCATCTCCATGGCCCTCGAGCCCAGCGACGTGCTGGCGGTCATCCTGCTGCTCGAGGAGAGCGGGCTGCGGCGCCCCCTGCCCGTGGTGCCACTGTTCGAGACCCTGTCGGCACTGGATGGCGCCGCCGGGGCCATCGACCGGTTGTGGTCGATCCCCTGGTACCGGGAACACGCCGGCGGCTACCAGCAGGTGATGATCGGCTACTCCGACTCCGCCAAGGACGCCGGCCAGCTCGCTGCCGCCTGGGCGCAGTACCGCGCTCAGGAGGAGCTGGTGCAGGTGGCCGAGCGGCACGGCTTCCGCCTGGCCCTGTTCCACGGCCGCGGCGGCGCCGTGGGTCGCGGCGGCGGCCCGGCGCAGGCCGCCATCCTCTCCCAGCCCCCCGGATCGGTGGCCGGCTCGCTGCGGGTCACCGAGCAGGGGGAGATGATGCGCTGGAAGCTGGGCCTTCCCGCCCTGGCCGTGCAGACCCTGCGCCACTACGTGACGGCCACCGTGGGCGCGACCCTGAAGCCGCCGCCCGCACCCACGGAGCCGTGGCGGGACGCCATGGCGGCCATGGCGGATGCGGCGCTGGTTTCCTATCGTGCTGTGGTGCGGGACGACCCTGCGTTCGTGGATCTGTTCCGAAGCCTGACTCCGGAGCAGGAGCTGGGGATTCTCGCCCTGGGCAGCCGGCCCGCGCGGCGCCAGCCGACCGCAGGCATCGAGAGCCTGCGAGCCATCCCCTGGGTGTTCGCCTGGACCCAGGTCCGGCTGCTGCTTCCCGCCTGGCTCGGTACGGACACGGCCCTGCACCAGGCCATGGCGCGGGTCTCGCTGCTGCGCGAGATGCTCCGTTGGCCGTTCTACAGCATGCAGGTGGACATGCTCGAAATGGTGCTGGCCAAGGCAGACGCGACTCTGGTGGGCTATTACGCCAGACGCCTGACCACGGCCGAGCAGCAGCGCACGGTGACGGCGCTGTGCCGGCGCCTGGAGCAGCTCAGCGCGGACGTGCTCGCCGTCACCGGCGAGCCGCACCTGCTGGCCCACGACCCGGAGCTGTCGGAATCGCTGTTCGTGCGCAACACCTACCTGGACCCGTTGCACCTGCTGCAGGCGGAACTGCTGGCGCGCTGGCGCCAGGACACGGAGCATCGCCCCGAAGTGGAACAGGCGCTGCAGGTGACCATGGCCGGGATAGCGAGCGGCCTGCGCAACACGGGCTGACCACCCGGACCTACGCGTATTCCCCACTGTGCCGGGGCGGATTCCCGTCTTACGGTGAGCGCTCATCAGTGTCGAGGCGTACATGGATCAGAACGCCCCGGGCGAGACCGGCGGCTCCGCCGGCGTGCAGAACGAGGACGACAGCCAGGCGGCCCAGCGACGCCTGGCGCTGATAGCCGACGCCCTGCCGGTGCTCATCTCCTACGTGGATGCCGAGCGGCGCTACCAGTACAACAACGCCGCTTACACGCGCTGGTTCGGCACATCCCGGGAAGCGATGCGGGGAAGATCGCTCCCGGACGTGCTGGGGACGGCCGCGTACCAGGAGGTCCGGGGCTACGTGGACGCCGTGCTCGGCGGCGAGGCGGTGAGTTTCGAGAGCACGCTGCCCTACAAGGACGCCGGCGTGCGCCGGGTCGTCGCCCATTACGTGCCCGACATCGCCCCGGACGGCCGCGTCGCCGGGTTCTTCGCGCTGGTGGAAGACGTCTCCGCGCAGCGCAAGGCCGAGGAGGAGCTCAGGCAGCGGGAAGACGAGGTGCGGCAACTTCAGAAGATGGAGGCGCTGGGTCGGCTGGCCGGTGGCATCGCCCACGACTTCAACAATCTGCTGCAGTCCATCATCAGCAGCTGCTCGGTGATCCTGATGTCGATGCCGGATGCCGAGGCGCCGCTGTCCCGGCACGTCGCGCGGATGAAGCGCACCGCCGAGCGCGGGGCCTCCCTCACCCGTCAGTTGCTGACGTTCAGCCGCCGCGAGGAGGCCGAAGCCAGCCCGCTGGACCTGGACGCCCTGCTGGCCGACATGGAGATGCTGCTCGAGCGTCTGCTGGAATCGAACATCGCCCTGGAATCCGACCGCCGCGCCGGCTGCACCGTCCTGGCCGACCCCGGCGACATCCAGCAGCTGATGATGAATCTGGTCATCAACGCCCGCGACGCCATGCCCGACGGCGGCACCCTGCGCATCGAGTCCCACCAGGCAGCGGTGGGGCCGGAGGAGACGGCGCGACACCCCACCGTGCAGCCGGGCCCCTACGTGCGCGTGACCGTCGCCGACACCGGAACGGGCATGGATGAGGCCACCCGCGCGCGCATCTTCGAGCCGTTCTTCACCACCAAGCCGCCGGAGCGGGGGACCGGCCTCGGCCTGTCCACGGTCTACGGGCTGGTTCAGCGCCTGCACGGCTTCATCGAGGTGGACACCGCCCCGGGCGCCGGAACCACATTCCGGGTATTCCTGCCCTGCGTACCGCCCGCGCCGACGGAGCCGTGACGGCGGGCTCCGCTACAGGCGGGGCCGCAGCTCTTCCTCGACGAAGCGGAAGAACCCTTCGTGGTCCCGGCCGATCTGGTGCAGGACGATGTGGGTGTAGCCCGCGTCCTCGAAGGTGCGGATCTCCTCCAGGTGCGCCTCCGGGTCGGGGCCGCACGGGGTCTTGCCGACGATCTGCTCCTCGGTCAGCACCGCCGCCCCGTCCTCCATCAGATCAAGGGTCTTGGTCTCCCACTTGAGGTTCCCCTTCAAGCCGGACTGCGGCCAGAGCTCGGCGAAGGTCCGGCGCGCCGCTGCCTCGGTTTCCCCCCAGGCCAGGGTCACCTGGCCGTACTTGGGGTTGGTTCCGTCGCTGCTCTCGTCGAACGCCTTCACCAGGGAAGCATCCGGCGCCACGCCGATGAGGCCGTCGCAGGTCTCCGCGGCCAGCTCGGCCGCCTGGGGCCCCGACGCCGCCAGCAGGATCTCCGGCGGCGCCTTCGGCAGGCTGAACAGACGCGCCTCGTCCACCTCATAGTAAGCGCCGTCGTAGGAAACGGTTTCGCCACTCCAGAGCAGGCGCAGGATCTCCAGGGCCTCCACCAGCATCTCCTGGCGCTGGGCTGGGGGCGGCCAGCGGTCGCCGAGAATGTGCTCGTTGAGGTTCTCACCCGCCCCCAGTCCGAGCATGAAGCGGCCGTCGAAGAGCGCCGCCGTGGTGGCGGCGGCCTGAGCGATCACGGCCGGGTGGATCCGTATCAGCGGGCAGGTCACGGCCGTGCCGAGGCGCAATCGCTCGGTGGACGCGGCGATGGCGCCGAGCACGCTCCAGACGAACGGCGACTGGCCCTGAGCCGAGACCCAGGGGTGGTAATGATCCGAGATCATGGCGAAGTCGAAGCCGCCGCGCTCCGCCTGTTGCGCCAGGCGAACGAGCTCGTGGGGCGGGTGCAGTTCGGATGAAAGCGCGAATCCCAGGGCCTGCATGACGTTCTCCGATGAGCTTTGTCATCCCGGTGAGCAACGCCCGTGCCACGCCGATTCCGGGCGGGGGGGCCGCGGGCACGTGCCTTGCACCGCAAGGGCCGTGCCGTCTGCAGGATCCCCCCAATGCAAGTGCCCATCGAGATCACCTTCACCAGCACGAAGGCCAGCGACGCGGTGAAAGCGCTGGTCGAGCAGGAAGCCGCCAAGCTCGACCGGGTGTGCGACCACATCAGCAGTTGCCGGGTGGCCATCGAGAAGAAGGCCCGCCCGCAGCGCCGCGGCAATCCTTACCGGGTGCGCATCGAGTTGCACGTTCCGCCGCGCCATACCATCGTGGCGGTGCGGGAGCCCACCGACAGCCCCATGCACGACTCGCTGCCGGTGGTGATCAAGGGCACCTTCCACTCCGCCAAGGTCCAGCTCCGCAAGCTGGTGGAGAAGCAGCAGGGCCAGGTGAAGGTTCACCCGGAGCAGGCCACCGGAGCGGTGGTGGCGAGGATCTTCCCCGAGGAAGGCTATGGGTTCATCAAGACGCCGGAGGGCCGGGACATCTACTTCCACCGCAACGCCGTACTGCATCACGACTTCGATCGCCTGCGGGTGGGTACCCTGGTCCGGTTCGAGGAGGAAGACGGCGAGCAGGGGCCCCAGGCTACGAGCGTGCAGGTGCTGGACAAGGCCGGGGCGCGAATCACCGACGACTCCCACGTGCCCCCGCCTTACGGTTGGGAGCAGTGACGGCCAGAGGCTGCGCCGCCTCGGGGCACG
>JAWLCV010000145.1:3973-5924 GCA_041686955.1 Pseudomonadales bacterium | reverse complement strand
GGCGTACGAGGCGGCGGTCCGGGAACAGCTCACCGAGGCCTGGGGCGGATTCGGACTGGATCCCGACCGCGACATCGCGGCGATCACCGTGAATCGCTGGCCCCACGGTTACGCCTGGGAATACACCGACCTCTGGGACGAGCCGGGCTGGAGCCGCGGCGCCGGTCCCCACGTCGTCGGCCGTCAGCAGCTCGGCCGCATCTCCATCGCCAACTCCGACGCGGAAGCCTACGCCTACGTCAACGGAGCCATCGACGCGGCCTACCGGGCGGTGCGGGAGCAGACCACGCCGTGAGCGGTCCCGGTCGGTCCGGCGGCACCGGGGCCGCGCCGCCTTCGGCGTGGATCGGCGAGGCGCTGAAGCGGGGCCTGGCCGAGCTCGAGGCGGGCCGGCCGGAGGCGGCGGTGGCGCAATGCCGGCGGGTGCTGCAGGCGGCGCCGGAGCTGGCGGAGGCCCATTTTCTGGTGGGGCTGGCGGCGCTGGCCCTGAACGACCGCCGCACCGCCATCTCCGCCTTCGGCTCGGTCACCCGGCTGCGGCCCGAGCACGGCGCCGCCTGGGCCCAGCTCGCGCGCCTGTTCATGCAGACCGGCCAGGCCAACCGCGCCGACCAGGCTCTCGCCGAGGCCATGAGCCACGAGGCGGGCGATCCGCAGGTGCAGGATCTCGTCGGCACCACCCACTCGCTGCTGGGGGATCAGGAGGTGGCCCGGGAGTGGTACGCGCGTGCCGTGGCCGGGGCGCCGGATCGGGTGCCGTTTCGCGTCAACCTCGCCAACGCTCTGGTGTTCCTCGGCCGCACGGCGGAAGCCGAGGCCGAGCTCGAGCAGGCGCTGGCCCTGGCGCCGGGCAGCGCTCAGGCCCACTGGGTGCTTTCCGGCGTGCGCAACGCGCGGGACCGTAGCCACGTGGAGACTCTGGTGCGGCTGGCGGCCCGCCAGGGCCAGCCGCCCAGGGCGCTGGCCTTCATCTACTATGCCCTCGGCAAGGAGCTGGAGGATCTCCAGGAGTGGGAGCGGGCCTTCGAAGCCTTCGCCCGGGGGGCGGCGAACCGGCGGCGTACGGTGGAGTTCGACGAGGCCGCCGAGGAGGCCATGTACCGGGCGCTGGAACGTACCTTCACCCCGGACTGGCTGGAGGATGGCCGCGCTGCCCGGCCGGACGATTTCGCCGGCCGGCCGGCGCCCATCTTCGTGGTCGGACAGCCCCGCACCGGCACCACCCTGGTGGAACGCATCATCAGCGCCCATTCCCAGGTGGATTCCGCCGGTGAGCTGCAGCAGTTCGGCCTGTCGGTGCGCCGCCTGGTGGACTACCGGGGCAGCGGCCGCTTCTCGGCCGCGCTGATGGAGCAGGCGGCGGAGCTCGACGGCCGCGCGCTGGGAGAGGCGTACCTGCAGGCCTCGGCGCGCATGCACGGCAGCGCGCCCCGCTTCGTCGACAAGCTGCCGTCGAACTTCCTGTACCTGCCGCTGATCCTGAAGGCCCTGCCCCACGCCCGCATCGTCCATCTGGTGCGCGACCCCATGGACGCCTGCTTCGCCAGCTTCAAGCAGCTCTTCGCCGACGCCTATCCCCACTCCTACGACCAGCAGGAGATGGCGCGGCACTTCGCCCGCTACCACCGGCTGATGGCGGTGTGGCGGGAGCGCTTCCCCGGGCGCTTTCACGATGTGCGCTACGAAGACATCGCCCGGGACACCGAGCCCCACGCGCGGGCGCTCATGGCCTACCTGGAGCTTCCCTGGGAGGACGCCTGTCTCGAGTTTCACCGCCAGGAAGGCGCGGTGGCCACCGCCAGCGCGGTGCAGGTGCGCGAGCCGGCGCACACCCGATCCATCGGCCGCTGGCGCCGCTACGAGCGGCAGCTCGAGCCCATGCGCCGCGCCCTGGAGGCCGCCGGCGTGCCCCTCTGAGTGGTCGGCCCGGCGGCTCGCCAGCGGCTCGCCA
>JAWLCV010000145.1:0-3873 GCA_041686955.1 Pseudomonadales bacterium | reverse complement strand
CGGCTCGCCATCAGCTTGCTCCCACGCCTGCCGCTGTGGTCTCATTCGCCACCATAAGAAAAGCTGGCAAGGGGATCGCGCCATGAATCACACCTTCGAGCTGTCCGGCCGAGGCCGTCTGGCCCGATCCGTTTCCGCTGCCACCCTGGCGGCGATCGCCGCCGGACCGGTGCCCGCCGTGGCCGCGGAAGGCGTGATCGAAGAGATCGTCGTGACCGTTCAGCGCCGGGAGGAGAGCCTGTCGGACGTGCCGCTGGCGGTGACCGCCCTGTCGGGCGACTTCATTCGTGACGTCAACCTGGACGACGTGAAGGATCTCATCTCCTTCACCCCCGGAGTCACCGGCAACTCCAAGGACAGCTTCATCGACACCATCAACATCCGCGGGGTGGTGACCAACGATTTCGGGGTGGGCGGCGACCCCTCCATCAGCGTCTTCAAGAACAACCTCTATCAGGGCCGCAACGGTGCCGTGGTCACCAGCCTCTACGACGTCGAGCGGGCGGAGGTGCTGCGGGGGCCTCAGAGCTTCCTGTTCGGCAGGAACTCCATCGGCGGCGCCATCAGCGTGCACACCCGCCGTCCCAACTTCGACGGCACCAACGGTTACGCGGAGCTGGACATCGGCGAGCGCGATCATCTGGTGGTGGAGGGTGCGATCAATGCCACGCTGAGCGAGACGCTGGCGGCGCGGCTCGCGGTCTACAGCTCCGAGGAAGACGGCTACGTGGACGACGTGTTCGATCCCTCGAACGCCGACCTCATCGCCCACGACAAGCAGGCGGCGCGGCTGTCTCTGCGCTTCCAGAACGACGCCACCGACGTCAACCTCATGGCGGAGTACGAAGAGCGCGATCAGTCGGGCAGCATCTATCGCGCCACGGAGAAGGGCGAGAGCTGGGAGACCCTGCAGGCCATCTTCGGCGTGGAGCTCGACGGCAACGGCCGGGACGTGGACAGCGACTTCGGTCTGGGCGAGCGGGACGACGCGGAGATCCTGAGTCTCGGCCTCGAGATCGAGCACGACTTCGGTTTCGCCACCTTCACCTCCATCACCGGCTACACGGATCACGAGTATCAGTACGCGGAGGATTTCGACGGCACGCCGCTCAGGATCAACGACTACGCCCAGGACCAGGAAGGCGACTACTTCCAGCAGGAGTTCCGCCTGGTGTCCCAGACGGCCGGTCCGCTGTCCTGGTACGCCGGCGTGTCGTACTACAAGGAGAACATCGACGCGCTGTTCACCCAGGCTGGCGACGAAGACGTCATGTGTCAGTACTACTCCTACGCGTATTACGGCACCGCCTACACCTGCGCCGATTACTACGGCACCTTCGAGTACGACCCGAACGGCCTGGTGGAGCGCAACCGGGCCAAAGGCGAATACGAGGGCTGGGCCGCTTACGTGGACCTCACCTACGCCTTCAGCGATGCGCTGGATGCGAGCCTGGGCCTGCGCTATACGGACGACGAGAAGAACTTCCGCCTGCGCGCCTTCGACGTGTCGAGCGAGCTCGGCCCCTACTTCGCCCTCGGCTTCACTACCGAAGGCTATCTGGAAGACACCCGAAGCTGGGACGATCTGAGCCCCCGGGTCCAGGTGCGCTACCGGCCCAACGACGACTGGATGTACTACGGCAGCGTCACCGCAGGCTACAAGTCGGGCGGCTTCGGCAGCTTCGCCATCTTCCCCGACGTCCCCTTCGGGACCATCGGCGTGACCCCGGACCAGGCGGTGCCGAACGCCTTCGACCCCGAGGAGGTGATGTCCTACGAGCTGGGCACCAAGGGCAAGTTCGCCGGCGGACGCGCCATGGCGGATCTGGTGGGGTACTACTACACCTACGAGGACCTGCAGATCACCGTGGCCGGCCAGGGCGGCGGCATTCTGGTGGAGAACATCGGCGAGGTGGACGGCTGGGGCGTGGAAGGCTCCCTGAACGTGATGCTCTCCGACTATCTGGATCTCTACCTGGCCGCCGCGTGGGCGGACAGCGAGGCCAACGACGTCCAGGCGGCCTGCGATGGCCTCGACCTGTGCGAAGGCAATTCCCTGCCGGGGCTGCCGGAGTTCTCGTGGTCGGCGGCGCTGGAGGGCAATCTGCCCGGCCGCGGCGGCCAGTGGGTGGCGCGGCTCGAGGCCTTCGGCCAGACCGAGACCGGCGGCGGCCTGGAGCACGACCCCGCCGGCGAGCAGCCCGGCTGGGAGGACCTCACCCTGCGGGCCGGCTTCCGGGCGGACGCCGGCTGGGAAATCCTCGCCTACGTGGAGAACCTCACCGACGAGCTCTACTACGACGGAGTGGGGCCCCTGGGTGGTATACTGCCGGCTCACTACTTCGGTCCCTCGCGGCCCCGCACGTTCGGGGTGATGATGAGCTGGACCGTCGAATGACCAACAGCGCAACCGACTGAAGGAACTTATGCCAAGTGACCTCGCGGAGCTGCAGCGAAGCGATCGCGAGCATCACCTGCACCCGTTCACCGACTTCAAGGCCCTAGGCGAGCGCGGGACCCGCGTCATCGTCCGGGGCGAAGGCGTCTACGTCTGGGATCACCAGGGCAACAAGCTTCTGGACGGCATGTCCGGGCTGTGGAACGTCAACGTCGGCTACGGGCGGCGGGAGCTCATCGACGCCGCCACCCGGCAGCTCGAAACCCTTCCCTTCTACAACAGCTTCTTCCAGTGCACCACGGAGCCCACCATCCGCCTGGCGGAGCGGCTCGCCGGGCTCACGGACAACCGGCTCTCCCACGTGTTCTTCGCCGGTTCCGGCTCCGAAGCCAACGATACCCAGATCCGCCTGGTGCGGCGCTACTGGCAGCTCGCCGGTCGCCCGGAAAAGAAGGTGATCATCAGCCGCACCAACGCCTATCACGGCAGCACCATCGGCGCGGCGAGCCTGGGCGGCATGCGGCCCATGCACGAGCAGGGCGAGCTGCCCATACCCGGCATCGTCCACGTGGATCAGCCGTACTACTTCGAGGCGGGGGGCAATGCCACCCCCGAAGCGTTCGGTATCGAGGTGGCCCGGCGCCTCGAGGAGAAGATCGTCGAGCTCGGCGCCGACCGGGTGGCGGCCTTCATCGGCGAGCCGGTGCAGGGGGCGGGCGGCGTGATCATCCCGCCGGAAAGCTACTGGGGCGAGGTGCAGCGGGTGTGCCGTGAGCACGACATCCTGCTCATCGCCGACGAGGTGATCACCGGGTTCGGCCGGCTGGGCGAGTGGTTCGGCCATCAGCGCATGGGATTCGAGCCCGACCTGGTCACCTTCGCCAAGGGCGTCACCTCCGGCTACATCCCCCTCGGCGGGGTGCTGGTGGGGGAGCGGGTGGCGCGGGTGCTGTGCACGGACGGCGGCGAGTTCGCCCACGGCTACACCTACTCGGGTCATCCCGTGGCCTGCGCCGTGGCGCTGGCCAACATCGACGTGATCGAGCGCGAGGGGCTCCTGGCCCGGGTGCGCGACGACATCGGTCCCTACTTCGCCCGCGGCTGGTCGGAGCTGGGCGGCCGCCACGCCATCGTCGGCGAGGCGCGCACCCTGGGACTCATGGGTGCACTCGAGCTGGTGCGCCAGGGCCACGAACGTTTCGCCAAGGAGCAGAAGGCCGGTGAGGTGTGCCGCGACACCTGCATCGAGCACGGCCTGGTGATGCGTGCCGTGGGAGACACCATGATCGTGGCGCCGCCCCTGGTGATCAGCCGCAGCGAAGTGGACGAGCTGCTGGAGAAGGCGGATGCGGTGCTGACCGACGTGGCGGCCAAGCTGGGATGAGGTTTCGCTATCCGCTGTCAGCTGTCCGCTGTCCGCAGGAGGCACACGGCCGACGCTGGCGGAGACCCTCTAGCGGAAAGCGGATAGCGGA
>JAWLCV010000144.1:0-5939 GCA_041686955.1 Pseudomonadales bacterium | reverse complement strand
AAGCACGCAGCCAAGGCCTGAGCGGGCCGCTGCCGGGGCAGCCCGTCCGGGGGCGGTGGATGCGGACACCATCGCCGCGGTGGCCACGGCCCCCGGCATGGGGGGCATCGGCGTGGTGCGGATATCCGGGCCGGCGGCCGCCGCCATCGGGCAGCGCCTGACCGGACGCAGGCTCCTGCCCCGGCGCGCCGCCTACGCTGAGTTCCGGGACCCCGCCGGCCGCGTGATCGACGCGGGCATCGCCATTGCCTTTGCCGGTCCCGGCTCCTTCACCGGCGAAGACGTGGTGGAGCTCCAGGGCCACGGCGGCCCGGTGGTCCTCCAGCTCGTGCTGGACGCGGCCCTCGCCAGCGGCGCCCGGCTGGCGCGCCCGGGGGAGTTCACCGAGCGGGCGTTCCTGAACGGTAAGCTCGATCTGGCCCAGGCCGAGGCCGTGGCAGACCTCATCGCCAGCGCCTCCGGGGCGGCCGCCCGGGGCGCCATGCGCTCGCTCAAGGGGGAGTTCTCGCGGGCGGTGACCGGCGTGGACCAGGCGGTGCTGGAGTTGCGGGTGTTCGTCGAAGCCGCCATGGACTTTCCCGAGGAGGACGAGGATTTCCTCGCCGAGGGCCGGGTGCCCGAGCGGGTGGCGGACCTCCGCCGCCGCCTCGACGCGCTGCTGCGCGAGACCCGTCAGGGTGTACTGCTGCGGGACGGAGTGGCCGTCGCCCTGGTCGGCGAGCCGAATGTGGGCAAGTCGAGCCTGCTGAACCGCCTGGCCGGCGAGGATCGAGCCATCGTCACCGAGATTCCCGGCACCACCCGGGATCTGATCCGCGCGGATCTCACCCTGGACGGCCTGCCGATTCAGATCGTCGACACCGCGGGACTGCGCGAGGCTCGGGACCCCGTGGAACGGGAGGGGATTCGGCGGGCGCGGGAGCAGGCGCTCGAGGCCGACCTGGTGCTGCTCCTGGAAGACGACCGGACCGGCGCCGAGGACGCCATGCTCGAGGATCTGCTCGCGGCGGGCCTGGAGCCGGCTCGTCTGCTGCGGGTGCGCAACAAGGTCGATCTGAGCGGGGCCAGCCCGGGCCCCTACGCGGCGGCCGGCGGGGACGTCGCGACGGTGCGGGTATCCGCCCTCACCGGCGCAGGCATTCCAGCGCTGGTGGCGGCCATCAAGGCCCGGGTGGGTTACGCCGGCGAAGGCACCGCGTTCACCGCCCGGCGCCGTCACATCGAGGCCCTGAAAACGGCGGCGGCGGCCGTCGACCGGGCGGCCGGGCTGCTCCGGACGGGGGCGGCCGCCGAGCTGGTGGCGGAAGAGCTCCGGGCGGCGCATCAGGCTCTCGGCAGCATCGTCGGCACCGTCACCGCCGACGACCTGCTCGGCGAGATCTTCGCCAGTTTCTGTATCGGCAAGTAGGCCCTTATACTGTGCCGTTCGCCATCGCATACCGCTTCGCCGGGTGATTTCACCATGCAGCATCCGCAATTCTTCGACGTGATCGTGATCGGGGCCGGGCACGCCGGCTGCGAGGCGGCCATGGCCGCTGCGCGGATGGGGGCGAGCACCCTGCTGCTCACCCAGAGCCTGGAAACCATCGGTGCCATGTCGTGCAACCCCGCCATCGGCGGAATCGGCAAGAGCCACCTGGTGCGGGAGATCGACGCGCTGGACGGCATAATGGCCCGGGCGGCGGACCTGGCCGGGATCCAGTTCCGGGTGCTGAACGCCGCCAAGGGGCCGGCGGTGCGCGCAACCCGGGCCCAGGCGGACCGGGTGCTGTACCGTCAGGCAGTGCGGTCGCTGCTGGAGGCGCAGGAGAATCTGCTGCTGTTCCAGCAGCCCGTGGTGGATCTGGTGGTGGAGGGCGACCGGGTCACCGGCGTGCGCACCCAGATGGGCCTGGTTTTCCGGGCCGGCGCCGTGGTTCTGACCACCGGCACCTTTCTCGGCGGTCGCATTCACATCGGGTTGGACAACCATCCCGGAGGTCGTGCGGGGGATGCACCCGCCAACGACCTCGCAAGCCGGCTGCGCGCGCTGCCGTTCCGGGTGGGCCGGCTGAAGACCGGGACGCCGCCGCGCATCGACGGCCGCACGGTGGATTTCTCGGTCATGGAGGTGCAACCGGGAGACGATCCCACGCCGTGCCTGTCCATGCTGGGGACGCCGGATCAGCATCCTCGCCAGGTGCCCTGCCACATCACCTACACCAACCCGACCACCCACGACATCATCCGTGCCGGCCTCGACCGGTCGCCGCTGTACTCCGGGGTGATAGAAGGCACCGGGCCCCGCTACTGCCCGAGCATCGAGGACAAGGTGGTGCGCTTCGCCGAGCGGGTGAAGCACCAGGTATTCGTGGAGCCCGAGGGCCTGGAAAGCTGCGAGCTCTACCCGAACGGTATCTCCACCAGCCTGCCGTTCGACGTGCAGCTCGCGCTGGTGCGGAGCATCGCCGGATTCGAGCGGGCGCACATCACCCGCCCCGGCTACGCCATCGAGTACGACTACTTCGATCCCCGGGACCTGCACTACTCGCTGGAGACCCGCGCTCTGGAGGGATTGTTCTTCGCCGGCCAGATCAACGGCACCACGGGCTACGAGGAGGCGGCGGCGCAGGGCCTGCTTGCCGGCATCAACGCCGCCCGCAAGGTGGCGGGGCAGCCGGCGTGGTGGCCGCGCCGCGACGAGGCCTACCTGGGCGTGCTGGTGGACGACCTGGTCACCCAGGGGGCCAACGAGCCCTACCGGATGTTCACCAGCCGGGCCGAATACCGGCTGCGACTCCGGGAGGACAACGCGGACCATCGGCTCACCGGAGTCGGCCGGGAGCTGGGCGTGGTGGGCGAGGCGCGCTGGCAGGCCTACCGGGAGAAGCGGACAGCGGTGACGGCCCTGGCCGAGCGGCTGGAGACCACGCTGGTGCGGCCGGGGTCGGTGCTGGCGGGGGCGCTTGCGAGCGCGACCGGCGAACGCATCGCTCGCGACCTCACCCTCCTCGAATTCCTCCGGCGGCCCGCGGTGAGCATGGCGCAGCTCGCGGAAGTGGTGGAGCTCGGCGTACGGGATGTCCAGGTGGGTCAGCAGGTGGAGATCGAGGCCAAGTACGAGGGCTACATCCGCCGTCAGGAGGAGGACATCGCTCGCGTGCGCCGCCACGAGAGCATCGAGCTGCCGCGGGACCTGCCCTTCGACGACATTCCCGGGCTCTCCAACGAGCTGCGACAGAAGCTCGCGGATGTCCGACCCGAGACGCTGGCGCGGGCGGCGCGGATTCCCGGCATTACGCCGGCGGCGCTGTCGCTCCTCTTGGTCCACGCCAGAAAACGTGGCGCCGCGGCGTCTGACGGCTCGGACAGCGCCGTTGGTGCCTGAGGGGCCCCCGGCCGGGGGAACCTCCGCTCGGCGCCGTTCCGCCGAGGGCGGCGCGGAGCTGTCCCGGCTGGTGGCGGACGCGGCCGCCGTGGGGGTGGCGCTGGACGACCGTCAGGCGGAAGCGCTGTTGCGTTTCCGGGACCTGCTGCTGCGCTGGAACCGGGCGTTCAACCTGGTGTCCCGGCGCGATACGCACCGCTTGCTGGTCAGGCACCTGCTGGACTCCCTGAGCATCGCGCCGTACCTGCGGGGCAGCCGGGTGCTGGATCTGGGTACCGGCGCCGGGCTCCCCGGGGTACCCTTGGCCATCGCTCGGGGCGATGTGTCGTTCACCCTGGTGGACCGGAGCGAGCGCAAGATCCGCTTCCTCCATCAGGTGGTGCGCAGCCTCGGCCTCTCGAACGTTCGCGCCTGGTGCGGAGACGTCCGGGCGTTGCCCGCCGAGACACCGTTCGACACGGTGGTGTGCCGGGCGGTGGCCGGTGTGACACAGGTGTGGGCTCTGGCCGGCGAACGGCTGCACCCGGGGGGGTGCATGCTGATCATGCATCGCAGCCGATCGGCAGGGGAGCCGGAAGAACCCGGTGACCTGCCCGGCGGGCGGCTGCGGGAACGGAAGCATCTGTGCATCCCCGGGCGCGAGGAGCCCCACGAGCTGCTGGTGATCGAGCGCACCGCGGATGGCGAGCCCCGAGCGGGGGAGACTGGAGACAGGGCGTGACGAGAATCATCGCGATCGCGAACCAGAAAGGTGGCGTCGGCAAGACCACCACGACCGTGAACCTGGCTGCGTCCCTGGCCATGTCGGGGAGCCGGGTGCTGCTGGTGGACCTGGACCCCCAGGGAAACGCCACCATGGGGTCGGGTGTGGACAAGAGCGATCTCGAGACCAGCATCTACGACTGGCTCATCGACGGCGTGGCCCTCGGCGAGGTGACCCGCCGCTGCTCCGGGGGCTACGAGATCGTCCCCGGCAAT
The DNA here is from genome assembly GCA_041686955.1 of Pseudomonadales bacterium. Taxonomy (GTDB): domain Bacteria; phylum Pseudomonadota; class Gammaproteobacteria; order Pseudomonadales; family Azotimanducaceae; genus UBA7803. The sequence continues at coordinate 1,594 of JAWLCV010000144.1, read as the reverse complement.
ACCGACCTCACCGCGGCGGAGCTGGAGCTGCTGCGGCAGGAGCGCAGGGAGTTCCGCATGCGCGACCGCCTGGCGGACGACGTGGGCCGCTACGACTACGTGGTGATCGACTGCCCGCCGTCGTTGAACATCCTCACCTTGAACGCCCTCATCGCCGCCCATGGCGTGCTCATACCGATGCAGTGCGAGTACTACGCCCTGGAGGGGCTCACCGCCCTGCTGGAGACCATCGAAGGCGTGCGCGCGCGGGGCAATCCGGAGCTCGCGGTCGAGGGCCTGCTGCGGACCATGTACGATCCGCGCAACAGCCTGACCCGGGACGTCTCCCGCCAGCTCATCCAGTACTTCGGCGACAAGGTGTTCCGGACCGTGATTCCGCGCAACGTGCGCCTGGCCGAGGCGCCGAGTCACGGGTTGCCCGCCATACTCTACGACCGCCACTCCCGGGGGGCCGTGGCGTACATGGCGCTGGCGGGGGAGTTGCGGCGCAAGCACGGTGAACATGCGGAGATTCGGGTAGCCACGTGAGCAGAAAACGACTGGGGCGGGGACTGGACGCGTTGCTGTCCGGCGACGCGGGCAGCGTCAGCAGCAGGGCCGAGCCGGCGGCGGAGCAGAACGAGCTGCCGGTGGAGTCGGTGGTGCGCGGGCGCTATCAGCCGCGGCGAACCTTCACTCAGGAAAGCCTCGAGGAGCTGGCGGCGTCCATCAGGGCCCAGGGGCTGATGCAACCCATCGTGGTGCGACCCCGGCCCCAGGGTGGATACGAGCTCATCGCCGGCGAGCGGCGCTGGCGGGCGGCCCAGCTCGCCGGGCTCACCCGCATTCCGGCCATCGTCAAGGAGGTCAGCGACGAGCAGGCCTCGGCCATGGCGCTCATCGAGAACATCCAGCGGGAAGACCTCAATCCGCTGGAAGAGGCCTTCGCCCTGCAGCGGCTGAAGGACGAGTTCGAGCTCACCCAGCAGCAGGTGGCGGATGCGGTGGGCAAGTCGCGGGTGGCGGTGACGAACCTGCTGCGACTGTTGAACCTGGCGGCGCCGGTGCGCGAGCTGCTCGAGCGGGGAGCCCTCGAGATGGGCCACGCCCGGGCGCTGCTCACCCTGCCGCCCCTGGATCAGGAGCGGCTGGCCGCGGAGGTGGCCACCAAGCAGCTTTCCGTACGGCAGACCGAAGCCCTGGTCAGACAACGTCAGCAGCGCGGCTCCGCCGCGGGAGCGGCACGCCGTAACGGGGCATCACCGCCGAAGGACCCGGACACGGTGCGCCTGGAGCAGGAGCTTTCGGAGCGGATCGGCGCCCCGGTCAGCATCGCCCATGGCGGCAGCGGCGGCGGCAAGCTGACGATCAGCTACTCGAGCCTGGACGAGCTGGAGGGGATTCTCGGGCATTTGAAGTAGCGCTATCCGCCGTCCGCTATCCGCTTTCCGCTGGAGACGAGTCGCCAGAGCGGAGCCGCGCGCCTCTTGCGGATAGCGGAGCGCGGATAGCGGACAGCGGACAGCGACCAAGCGAATGTTGATTGAACCCTATATGGCCCCTCCCTATAATACGCGCCGCCTTTGGGGGCGTGCTTGCTGATGGGACGGACATG
>JAWLCV010000143.1:2314-6000 GCA_041686955.1 Pseudomonadales bacterium | reverse complement strand
CGGCTCACCCCCGACGAGCTCGAATCGCTGACGTCCGGCCGCTATACGGCCCTGGCGGCGAGGTGATCGGCCCGTGGACGTGACCGCCATTCTGGAGGGTCTGAACGACCGCCAGCGCGAGGCCGTGACCGCCCCGGTGGGCAACGCCCTGGTGATCGCCGGGGCCGGCAGCGGCAAGACGCGGGTTCTGGTGCATCGCATCGCCTGGCTGATTCAGGCGGAGGGGGTGTCGCCTCACGGGATTCTGGCGGTGACCTTCACCAACAAGGCGGCGGCGGAGATGCGTGCGCGCATCGAGGAGCTGCTCCACATCTCCGTGCGCACCCTCTGGGTGGGCACCTTCCACGGTATCGCCCACCGGCTTCTGCGCATGCACTGGGAAGAGGCCGATCTGCCGCAGAACTTTCAGATCCTCGATGCGGACGATCAGCTGCGGCTGGTGAAGCGCGTCATGCGGGCGCTGGACATCGACGAGCAGAAGTGGCCCGCCCGCCAGGCGGTCTGGTTCATCAACGCGCAGAAAGACGAAGGCCGCCGGGCGCGGAACGTGCCGGCCGGCGCCGCAGAGGATCTGTTCCACACCGTTCAAAAGCGCATCTACGAAAGCTACGAGGAGCTCTGTCAGCAGGGCGGGCTGGTGGATTTCGCCGAGCTGCTGCTGCGCAGCCACGAGCTCTGGCTCAACCGGCCGGATCTTCTGGCCCACTATCAGCGCCGCTTCGCCCACCTGCTGGTGGACGAGTTCCAGGACACCAACACCATTCAGTACGCGTGGCTGCGGGTGCTGGCCGGCCGTACCGGCCACGTCATGGCGGTGGGGGACGACGATCAGTCCATCTACGGCTGGCGCGGCGCCCGGATCGACAACATCCACCACTTCCGGGACGACTTCGCCGACGTGCAGGTGATTCGTCTCGAGCAGAACTACCGCTCCACCGGCACCATTCTCAAGGCGGCCAACGCGCTGATCGGCAACAACGCAGACCGGCTGGGCAAGGAGCTGTGGACCGCGGGGGAGGAAGGGGAGCCCATACGGGTGTACTCCGGGTACAACGATCTGGACGAGGCGCGTTTCATCGCCGAACGCGTCCAGGACTGGATCGACGGCGGCGGCAGCCCCGACGAGGTGGGGGTGCTGTACCGCTCCAACGCGCAATCCCGGGTACTCGAGGAAGCCATGCTGCGCGCTCAGATCCCCTACCGGATCTACGGCGGATTGCGATTCTTCGAGCGCGCGGAGATCAAGAACGCGCTGGCCTACATGCGGCTCGTGCAGGATCGTCACGCCGATCCCGCCTTCGAGCGGGTGGTGAACACGCCGACCCGCGGCATCGGCGACAAGAGCCTGGAAGCGGTGCGGCAGATCGCGCGGGAGCGCGGCGTGTCGTTGTGGCAGGCGGCGAAGATCGGCATCGCGGAGAACCTCCTGGCGAACCGCTCCGCCGCCAAGCTCGCGGACTTCCTGGCGCTGGTGGACGACCTGGCGGAAGCGGGTGCGGAGCTGTCCCTTCACGAGCTGGCGGATCTCTGCATTCAGGGCTCGGGGCTCATGGAGTTTCACGCCCGGGAGCGCGGCGAGCGCGGCATGGCGCGCAAGGAGAACCTCGAGGAACTGGTGAGCGCCTGCCGGCAGTTCGCCGGCGAGCTGACGTTCCCGCTGCAGGACAGCGACCAGGCCGAGGTGTCCGTGCTGCAGGAGTTTCTCGATCAGGTGGCGCTCGATTCCGGCGAGCGCGAGTCGCAGACCGGCCCGGCGGTGCAGATGATGACCCTGCACTCGGCCAAGGGGCTGGAGTTTCCCCTGGTGTTTCTCTCCGGCATGGAGGAGGGTCTGTTCCCTCACCGTATGTCCGCCGAAGAGCCGGGCCGGGTGGAGGAAGAGCGGCGCCTGTGCTACGTGGGCATCACCCGCGCCATGCAGCTCCTCTACCTCACCTACGCCGAGACCCGGCGGCTGCACGGCCAGGACAGCTACAACCGGCCGTCCCGGTTTCTGCTGGAGATCCCGCGGGAGCTGGTGTCCGAGGTGCGGATGAGCGGTGCGGTGCAGCGGCCCTTCGGCGGCGGCCGCAACGGGGGCCGGGACACTGGCCCGGGAGCCTTCGCGGAGGTGGACGTGCCGGGCCTGCGCATGGGTCAGCGGGTGCTGCACGCCAAGTTCGGCGAGGGCGTGGTGCTGCAGAGCGAGGGCCACGGCGACCGGGCCCGGGTGCAGGTGAATTTCCAGGACGTGGGGGCCAAATGGCTCATGATGGGTTACGCGAATCTGCAGCCGCTGGATTGACCAGGGAGGGGACGTCGATGACGAGGGTGCTTTGGATCTGCGCGCTGGCATTGCTGCTCGGTTGCTCGCCGGGGGAGGAGCGGTCCGCGGCGGGTGCCGGTGAGTCGGATACCCAGCGGGTCTATCGCTGGAAGCTCATCACCACCTGGCCGAAGAACCTCCCTGGCGTGGGCACGGCGCCGGAGCGTCTGGCCGAGCGGCTGCGGGTGATGAGCAACGGCCGGCTGGACATCCGCGTCTACGGCGCCGGCGAGCTGGTGGGCGCCTTCGAGGTGTTCGACGCGGTCTCCCAGGGCACCGCGGAGATGGGACACGGTGCCGCCTATTACTGGCGCGGCAAGATTCCCGTGGCCGCCATGTTCGCCACCGTGCCCTTCGGCATGACCGCCCAGGAGATGAACGCCTGGCTGCAATACGGCGGCGGTCTCGAGTTGTGGCGGGAGCTGTACGCGCCGTTCGGTCTGGTGCCCATGGCCGCCGGCAACACCGGCGTGCAGATGGCGGGCTGGTTCAACAAGGAGATCAACTCGCTTGCCGACGTTCGGGGTCTGAAGATGCGCATACCGGGGCTCGGCGGCGAAGTGCTCGAGCGCCTCGGCGGCGAGCCGGTCTCGCTCCCGGGCAGCGAGGTGTTCTCGGCGCTGCAGATGGGTGTGATCGACGCCACCGAATGGGTGAGCCCCTTCAACGACCTGGCCCTGGGGCTGCACACGGTGAGCGAGTATTACTATTACCCCGGCTGGCACGAGCCGGGCCCCACCACCGAGCTCATCATCAACCAGCGCGCGTGGGATTCGCTTCCCGACGATCTGAAGATGATGGTGGAAACCACCGCCGGCATGATCAACGGCGACATGCTGGCGGAGTTCACCGCGCGTAACGCCGCCGCTCTGGAGACCCTTGTGGAGGAGCACGGGGTGAAGCTGCGGCGCCTGCCGGACGACGTGCTCGAGCGGCTGCAGGCGGCGTCCCTGGAGGTAGTGGCCGAGTCGGCCCGGGGGAGCGAGCTCGGTCAGCGCATCTACGACTCCTACACCACCTTCCTCGAGGACGTGCGCCGGTATCACGCCATCTCCGAGCAGGCGTACATCAACGCCCGCTGACCCGGGGCGGGCCAGGGAGGTCTCATGGAGCAGAAAGCCACCCGCTACGACGTCGACGACGGGATCGCCACCATCACCCTGCATCGGCCGGAGCGCATGAACGCCTGGACCGGCCGCATGCACACCGAGTACCGATGGTGCCTCGCTCGTGCCGACGCGGACCCGGCGGTGGGCATCGTGATCGTGACCGGCAGCGGACGCGCCTTCTGCGCCGGCGGCGATGCCGCGGCCCTCGAGGGCCATGTGGAGAAAGGCGCCTACGATCCGGGGACCCCCAGTGACCTGGCCGACCCCGGGTA
>JAWLCV010000143.1:0-2214 GCA_041686955.1 Pseudomonadales bacterium | reverse complement strand
CGGGACGTGGGCAGCGCCGTGCGCGATGCCGAGGCGCTGCTGGAGGCGATGGTGCGGCAGCCCGATTACCGCGAGGGCGTCAGTGCCTTCCTGCAGAAGCGTGCGCCGAACTGGGGCCGCGAGCGCCCGGAGTAGCCGCGGCTACGGATACAGCATGTCCGGCAGACCGGTGGCGAGCACCGGCCACGCCAGCACCAGCCCCAGCAACACGAGCTGCAGGGCAACGAACGGGACGATGCCCCGGTAGATGTCCGCCGTGGCCACCGTGGGGGGCGCCACGCCGCGAAGGTAGAACAGTGCGAAGCCGAACGGCGGCGTGAGGAAAGACGTCTGCAGGTTCACCGCCAGCAGCACCCCCAGCCACACCGGGTCCACGCCCATGGTCAGGAGCACCGGGGCGACGATGGGCACCACCACGAACACGATCTCGATGAAGTCGAGCATGAATCCCAGGAGGAAGACCACGAGCATGGTGACGGCCAGGGCGCCCCACAGCCCGCCCGGCAGGCTGGTGAAGGCCGCGTGCACCATCTCGTCACCGCCGAAGCCGCGAAACACCAGGGCGAACACCGATGCCCCGATGAGGATGAAGAACACCATCGCGGTGGTCTTCAACGTGGACACGCAGGTGTCGCCGACGATTCGCCACGATAGAGACCGGTACCCCAGGGCGAGCACCAGGGCGCCCGCGGCGCCCACCCCGGCGGCTTCGGTGGGGGTGGCCAGCCCTGCGAGAATGGAGCCCAGCACGGCGACGATGAGCACCAGCGGCGGCAACAGGCCGGCCCACAGACTCGAGAGCGTCGGCGCGGCCGAGGCGTCGCCCCGTGCACCGGACCCGCGCGCAGCGGGCGCGCGCTCAGGCGCCACCAGGGCGACGAAGAGCAGGTAGGCGGCGTACAGGGCAACCAGCAGCAGCCCGGGTGCGATGGCGCCGGCGAACAGATCCCCTACCGAGACGGTGTCCGGCGCGAATACGCCCTGGCTGAGTTGCGCCTGCTGATAGGCGTTGGAAAGCACGTCACCGAGGAGCACCAGGGCGATGGAGGGAGGCACGATCTGGCCCAGGGTGCCGGTGGCGCAGATGGTGCCCGTGGCCAGCCGCGGATCGTAGCCTTCCTTGAGCATGGTGGGCAGCGACATCAGACCCATGGTCACCACCGTGGCGCCGACGATTCCGGTGCTGGCCGCCATGAGCATGCCCACCACCACCACCGCGAGGCCCAGCCCGCCGCGCAACCGGCCCATGAGCGCAGACAGGTTGGTGAGGAGCCGCTCGGCGATGCGGGTCTTCTCCAGCATCACGCCCATGAAGACGAACAAGGGCACGGCGATGAGAGTCTGATTGGTGACCGTGCCGAACAGCCGTCCCGGCAGGAATCCCAGATAGCCCGCATCGAATACGCCCATGGCGGTGCCGATGCCGGCGAACAGCAACGCGACCCCGGCCAGGGTGAGCGCCACGGGGTATCCGGCCAGCAACGCCAGAAACACCGCCACGAACATGATGATGGGCAAGAGCTCAGCCACGCCGGCCCCGGATCACCAGCAGGCAGCGCGCGATCTCCGCAGCGCCCTGCACCAGCAGCAGGACCGCCATCACCGGAATGAGGGTCTTGAGCAGAAAGATGCCGGGAATGCCGCCCACTTCGGTGGACCCCTCCATGACGCGCCAGGCGCTGGCCACGTAGTTTCGGCTGTAGAGAACGATCACCACCGCCACCGGAACCAGGAACAGCAGGTGGCCCGACAAGTCGATCCAGGCGCGCCCGCGCTTGCCGAGCCGGGCGTACAGCAAATCCACCCGCACGTGGGCATCGTGCTTGAGGGCGTAGGGGATACCCAGCATGAACGCCAGGGCGTGCAGGTACATGACCGACTCCTGCGCGACGATGGCGCCCTGGCTCAGCAGGTAGCGCATCAGCACCACCGCCACCGTGATCCCCACCATGCCGAGCATCAGCCAGGCCACGGCGCGGCCCAGCCGGTCGGTGAAGCGGTCGATGAGATCGATCAGCCTCAGAAGGGTGCCCCCGCAACCGCCGGGACCGAACCGGCGACGGTCTCCAGCACCACGCCCGCGAAGAACGCGAAGCCCACCCAGGTATTGTTGCGGAACGCCTTGAAGCAGTCTTCGCGACGACGGTCGCGAATCAGCCGGTGCTGGTAGACGAACAGGCCCGCGGCCGCCGCGAGCCCGAGCTGATAGAAGGT
>JAWLCV010000142.1:0-6052 GCA_041686955.1 Pseudomonadales bacterium | reverse complement strand
AGAACATGAACACGAAATCCGGCTCCCGACGTCCCGGCTCCAGGGGCACCTCCGCGGTTCGGGTCCCCAAGACCGCCGAGCTGGTGGCCAGGGAGCTGCGCAGGCGCATCATTCGCGGTGAGCTGAAGGAGGGAGACAACCTGCCTCCGGAGTCCGCGCTCATCGAGGAGTTCGGCATCTCCCGGCCCACCATGCGCGAGGCGTTCCGGATTCTCGAGACCGAGCGGCTCATCAGCGTGTCCCGGGGATCCCGGGGCGGCGCCCGGGTCCATCTGCCGGACGTGGACGTGGTGGCCCGCTACGCGGGCCTGTACCTGCAGGCCCGCAACACCACCCTGGCGGACGTGTTCGAGGCCCGGGTGCTCATCGAGCCGCCCGCGGCACGGCTCCTGGCCGAGCGTCGCCCGCCTCAGCTCATCGCCGAGCTGCACGCGATGATCGAAAGCATCGAGGGCCGCATGGACGACGCGGAGGCGTTTTCCCGTCACGCGGCCGAGTTTCATCTGCGGGTCATCGAGGGGTCCTGCAACGAGACCCTGACCCTGCTCGGGCACGTGATGCACCACATCTGGGAGGCGCACCTGGCGAATGCGGTGGGCCGACGCTACGACCAGGAGCTGGCGCGCAAGAGCGTGCAGTCGGAGCGGAAACTGCTGGAGCTGGTGGAAGCCGGGGACGGCGAGGGCGCGGAGCGTCACCTGCTGCGACACCTGGAGAACTCCGGCCGCATCATTCTGCGCAGCTACGGCGCCAAGTCCATCGTGGAAGTGCTGTCCTGACGCCGTTGCCCGGCGATCATCTAACTACGTTGACTAACTTAGACGTTCGCGGGTAGGCTGCGACTACTCACCGGGCCCGGCGCATTCCGGCGGTTCGGCGCGCGGCGCCCCTACATGGAGGACGACGGTGGATATTTCAGCACATCTCGATGGCGTGATCCGGCTCGAGCCGAAGGCGCCGGCTCTGGAGTTCGAAAAGCAGTGGATCACCTGGGGTCAGCTCGCAGAGGTGGTCGACGCCATCAACCGGCTGCTCGACGCCGCCGGGGTCGGCGAGGACCAGGGTGTCGCCATGCTGCTGCGCAACCGGCCGCCGCACTACGCGGCCATCCTCGCCATGCTCATTTCCCGGCGCTGCATCGTCACCGTCAACCCGATGCAGCCGCTCGACAAGGTGCGGGCGGAGCTCGAGCGCTTGCGCTGCCCGGCGGTGATCGCCGACCAGGGGGATTGGGCGCAGGACGGCATGACGGGGCTGGCGGAGGACATCGGCTGCGTGGCCATCTCGCTGGCGCCGGTGGGACCGGGCAGCGTCAGCACCCTGCCGGGGCGTGACCGGTTGGGGGCGGGGCCTTTCCATGAGCCGTTCACCGGCGTCGCCATCCAGATGCTCACCAGCGGGACCACGGGGACGCCGAAGCGCATTCCCCTCGCCCGGCGGACGCTGGAGAAGGCGCTGGAGGACGCCATGGTCTACGAGAAGGACCGCAGTCCCGACGATCCGCCGAAGCTGCGTCCGGGGGTGACCATCCAGCAGATGCCGTTCGTGCACATCTCCGGCATCTTCGGCGTCGCGGGCAACGCGCTGGCGGGGCGCCAGGCGTGCCTGCTCGAGCGCTTCACCGTGGAAGGCTGGCACGACGCGGTGAAGCGTCACCGTCCCCGGGTCGCGAGCGCCGTGCCCACCGCACTGCGCATGATCCTCGATGCCGACATTCCCAAGGAGGATCTGTCGAGCCTCATCGCCCTGCGCTCCGGCACCGCGCCGCTGCCGCCGGAGCTGGCCGACGAGGTGACGGAGCGATACGGCATTCCGGTGCTGGGAAACTACGGCGCCACGGAGTTCGCCGGCGGTGTCGCCGGCTGGAGCTACCGGGACTTCAAGGAGCACTGGAAGGACAAACGCGGCAGCGTGGGCCGCGTGCACGACGGCATCGATGCCCGCATCGTCCACCCGGAGACCTTCGAGGAGGTCGCGGTGGGCGAGGCGGGGCTCTTGGAGCTGCGCGGCGGCCAGATCGAGGACGGCAAGACCTGGGTGCGCACCACGGATCTCGCCCGGCTCGATGAGGACCGGTTCCTGTACATCCTGGGGCGGGCCGACAACGCCATCATCCGCGGCGGTTTCAAGATCATGCCCGGGGACGTGGCCGAGGCTCTCGAGGCGCATCCCGCGGTGCGCGAGGCGGCGGTGGTGGGCATCGACGACCGGCGGCTGGGCCAGGTTCCGGTGGCGGCTTACGTGGTGGAGCCGGGCACCGAGGCGCCCGGCGACGACGAGCTCGCCGACTGGGTGCGAAGCCGCATGACCCCGTATTCCGTGCCGGTGGCGTTCAAGGCGGTGGCCGAGCTGCCGCGGACGCCGTCCCTCAAGGTGAGCGCGGTGGGGGTGAAGGAGCTGTTCGCCGATCTGTCCGCCGCCGGCTGACGGCGCCGAGGACGTTGGTTGGGCCGCGGCCGCCGGGGGCACCGGCGGCCGCGGCCTTTTTTTAGTGGGGCAGCTCGTTGAACGGCACGCCCTTGTCCGCGCGCATCTCGCCGGGCATGCCGAGCGCCCGCTCGGCGAGCTGGTTGCGCAGCACCTCGTCCGCGCCGCCGGCGATGCGCATGGCCGCGGACCACAGGTACTGATAGAACACCTCGCCGCGGTCCTGCCCTTCGCCCGAGAAGAGCCCCTCGTACTCGTCCACGTCCATGAGGAAGGCGTTGGTTTCCTGCATCAGGGTAGCGGAAACCAGCTTCATCAGCGGGATGGTGGCCGGCGGCGGCCCGCCTGCGGTGGTGGTGGCGCGCAGGCGCGCGGCGAAATTCTTGAGTCCCTGCTCGCGCACATACCAGTCGGCGAGCCTGGTTCGCACGGCGGCGCTGTCCAGCGCCGTGCCTTCACTGCGCCGCGTGGCCGCGGCCTTGCGCGCCAGCGAGGTCACCGAGTCGTGGCGCTCGTCGTTGTCGGACCCGCGGGACTGGTTGCGCTCCGTGGCGAGCACCGTCATGGCGCAGGCCCAGCCTTCGCCCTCGGCGCCGATGCGGTTGTCGTCCGGTATCACCACGTCGGTGAGGAAGGTCTCGTTGAAGTCGGAGTGGCCCGTGATCTGCCGGATGGGCCGCACTTCGATGCCGGGCGAGTTCATGTCCACCACGAAGAACGTGAGCCCTTTGTGCTTGGGCACCGTGGGGTCGCTGCGGGCGATGAGGATGCCCCAGTCGGCGTGGTGGGCCCAGCTCGACCAGACCTTCTGGCCGTTGACGATCCAGTGGTCGCCTTCGCTTTCCGAGTGGGCCTTCACCGCGCGGGTGCGCAGCGCCGCCAGGTCGGAGCCGGCGGCGGGCTCGGAGAAGAGCTGGCACCAGGTGATGTCGCCCCGGTGGGTGAGGGTGCCGAAGCGCCGATACTGCTCGGGCGTGCCGTGACGGCGGATCACTTCCATGGCCATGGCGAAGCCGATGCTGACCCCGGTGAAGGTGGGCGTGTGATAGCGGGCCTCCTCCTTGGCGAATGCGGTCGCCTGTTCCGGGGTTCCGCCCGCGCCGCCCGCTTCTGCCGGCTCGGCGATGGCGGAATAGCCGGCCTCGTGCTTCTTGCGGATCCATTCCTTGCTGCGGCGGACCAGCTCCTCCTCTGAGAACTCTCGGGGCTCTTCGTACTCGGCGGCGTTCTCCGCCAGCCAGGCCCGGGCGCGCTGGCGGTAGGCGTCGATGTCTTCGCTGCTCGTGCTCATGTCGGTGATCCGTCCTTCCGTCAGGCGGCTCGCGACGCGTCCGCGCGAGCCAGGTCGTCGATGAGGGCGTCGCTCCACACCTCCTGCGAGCCCAGGTTCAGGGCCAGCAGGCGGGCGCGCCGGTAGTGGAAGTGGCAGTTGGCTTCCCAGGTGAAGCCGATGCCGCCGTGGAGCTGCAGGTTCTCCCGGGCGGCCTTCTCGTAGGCCTGGGTGGCGCCGACGCGTGCGGTGGCGGCGGCCCGGTGCCGGTCGGGGCGCTCCTCCTCGATGGCGCCGGCGGCGTACATGGCGTTGGCCCGGGCCAGCTCCAGCATCACCAGGATGTCGGCCAGGCTGTGCTTGACCGCCTGGTAGGATGCGAGCTGGCGGCCGAAGATGAAGCGCTGCAACGTGTAGTCCCGGGCCATGTACAGGGCCGACTCGGTGCCGCCCACCTGCTCGAACGCCTCGAGCACGGCGAGACGGTCGAACAGCTCCCGAACCACGGCGTCACCGGACGCCCCCGTCAGGCGCTCGCAGGGCGCGTCGTCGAAGACGATCTCCGCGTGGTGCCGGAGCTGGTCGAAGCCGTTAAGCGCCGTTCGGCGTACGCCGGCGGCGCTGAGATCGACCACGGAAAGCTCGGGGCCGCCGTCGCCGCCCGAGATCACCACGCCGAGCTCCGCCACCCCGGCATCGGGCACCGGCCACTTATGGCCGCGGATCCGGCCGTCCGCGATCCTGGTGGCCAGGGCGGGCCGCCCCGCTGCGCCGGTGGCCGTGGGGGGTGCGCCGCTGCCTTCCGCCCAGGCGAGGGTGGCGACGCTCTCTCCGGACGCCAGCCGGGGCAGCCACTGGGCCCTCTGCGCTTCGCTGCCGGCGAGCTTGATGGCCTCCGCCGCCATGCACACGGACGAGAAGAACGGCACCGGGGCCACCGCGCGCCCCAGTTCCTCGGCGATCACGCACAGCTCCATGAGCCCCAGGCCCACGCCGCCGTGGGTTTCGGGAATGGCGGCGCCCAGCAGGCCCAGCTCCGCCATGTCCTGCCACAGCTCCGGGCTCCACGGGGCCTGGTCGGTGATGAGTTTCCGCAGCGACTCGGGGGTCGCGCGGCGCTCCAGCAGCCCGCGCACCTGATCCTGCAGCAGGGCCTGTTCCTCGGTGAGTACGAAATTCAAGGCAGATGTCTCCGCAGCAGCCGTCGATGTCTCGGACCGCTCAGGCGGCCTCTCCCTTGTTGGCCATGAACAGCTTCACCACGTCGCCGGAGGTCACGCGGCGGGACTCGCCTTCGGCCACCGGGCGGGCGCCGCCCTGGCTCCGGGGGGCGGTGTCCACGTGCCGTGCCTGGGCCCGCAGCGCCCCCACGGTGCAGTTCTCCCGCCCGAGAGCCGAGAAGGGGTCGAAGCGGTAGGCGCGCATGGCATTCAGATGGGTCATCTTGTCGATCTCGGCGTCGGGCACCGCGGCGGCCTCGAAGCTCTTCATCAGGTACTCCGGCGTGTTGGGCCAGACGGTGTCGGAGTGGGGGTAGTCGCACTCGTAGCAGATGATGTCGATCCCGACGTCGTGGCGGTTCGCCACCCCGAAGCGGTCGTCGATGAAGCAGGTGAGGAAGTGCTCGCGGAACACTTCGCTCGGCTTCTTGCCGCGGAAGTCGGTGTGGGTCCACTCGTGGTGGTGCTCGTAGGTGAAGTCCGCCCGCTCGAGGAAGTAGGGAATCCAGCCGATGCCCCCTTCCGACAGGGCGATGGTCAGGTCCGGATAGCGGTGCAGGGCGTCGAGCTGAATCCAGTCGGACGCGCTGTTGGCGATGGAGATGGGCATGCCGGTGATCCAGGCGTCGATGGGCGACTCCATGGACGGGTGCGGCGGCGCGTAGCCGGTGCCGATGTGGCAGTTGATGACCACCTGGTTGTCGTTGCAGGCCTTCCACATGGGCTCCCAGATCCCGTTGTGGATGCTGGGCAGGCCCTTGACGCTGGGGTTGTCGGAGAAGCTCACGGCATGACAGCCCTTATTCACCACCCGCTCGATTTCCCGGACGGTCTCGTCGACGTCCCAGTACGGCAGAATGGCCATGGGAATGAAGCGGCCCGGGTAGGCGCCGCACCACTCGTCGATGTGCCAGTCGTTGTAGGCCTTGAGGATCGCCAGTGCCAGCTTCTTGTCCTTGGATTGCAGGAAGAAGGAGCCGTCGAAGTTGACGAACGTGCCGAAGTTCAGCGACGCCAGGAGCCCATTGGCGTTCATGTCGTCGATGCGGGCGTGGACGTCGTAGGTGCCCTTGCGGAGCTGGTCGTAGGCGGTGGGCTCCATGCCGTACTCGCTGCGCGGGCGGCCGACCACCGC
>JAWLCV010000141.1:0-6108 GCA_041686955.1 Pseudomonadales bacterium | reverse complement strand
CTGGTCCGCATGACCCGGACGCTGCTGCACCGCGGGCCGGACGAGGAGGGATACCACGCCGAGCCCTCTGTCGCCTTGGGTCACCGGCGTTTGTCGATCATCGACCTTAGCACCGGTCAGCAGCCGCTGTGCAACGAGGACGAAACCGTCTGGGTCGCCTTCAACGGCGAAATCTTCAACTATCGTGAGCTCCGGCGGGATCTCGAGCGGCGCGGGCACCGGTTTGCCACCCAAAGTGACACCGAGGTCCTCGTCCACCTTTACGAGGAGAAAGAGCTCGACTTCGTCCACCAGTTGAACGGGCAATTCGCCATCGCGCTCTGGGACCGGAGAAAGCGGCGCCTGGTGCTGGTGCGCGACCGCGTCGGCATCCGGCCGCTCTTCCACACCACCCTTGCCGACGGCACGGTCCTGTTCGGGTCGGAAGTCAAGGCCCTGTTCGCCCATGGCGCCCTGCAGGCCGAGATCGATCCGGTGGCGCTGGGACAGATCGCCACCCTCTGGGTCCCGGTGCCGCCGCGGTCGGGCTTCCGCGGTGTCGAACAGCTTCCGCCGGGGCGGATGCTCGTGCTGGAGGGTGACTCCCGAAAGGAGCACCGCTATTGGACGTACCGCTTTCCGCGCTGTCACGAGTACGAAGACCGTCCCCTGGATTACTGGACTGGGCGGGTTCGAGAGACCCTGGAGGATGCGGTCGCGCTTCAGCTCCGGGCCGATGTTCCGGTGGCCAGCTATCTGAGCGGCGGGCTGGACTCTTCCATTCTTGCGGCGCTCACCCGTCAGCATCATGAGTCGCTCACCACGTTTTCCGTCGGGTTCAGCGATGCCCGGTTCGACGAGCGTGCCTTCCAGCGTCGGATGATTGACCATCTCCGGACCGATCACCGCCAGGTAGACGTCACGCCAGAGGAGATCGGGAGCGCCTTTTCCGACGTGGTACGGCTTTCCGAGACGGCGATGATTCGCACAGCTCCCGCGCCGCTCCTGCGCCTTGCAGAGCTCGTCCGAGAGAACGGCATCAAGGTGGTGCTGACGGGGGAGGGCGCCGACGAGGTCTTTGGCGGCTACAACCTGTTTCGCGAGGACAAGGTTCGGCGATATTGGGCCCGCGACCCCCGCTCTGCCCGAAGGGCCGCGCTGCTCGGCAAACTCTACCCTTACATCCAACGCGATCCCAAGGCTGGCCAGTTCTGGCAGGCATTCTTTCGGGCAGGGCTGGAAGACGTTTCGAACCCCTATTACTCCCACGCCCTTCGTTGGGCTGGGGGCATCCAGTTGAAGCGCTTCCTGGCTCCTGATCTGGTTGCCCAGATGCCGAACGAAGAGGCGCTACACGCCGAGTTGGATGCTTATCTCGAGCCCGATCGTGAGGCATGGCACCCATTGTGCCGGGCTCAGCACCTGGAGATGGCCCTGTTCATGTCCGGCTATCTGCTCAGTTCCCAGGGCGATCGCATGATGATGGGCCACTCCGTGGAGGGGCGTGTTCCGTTTCTCGATCACCGCGTGATCGAGCTGGCAGCCGAAATTCCGCCGAAGTACAAGCTTCGAGGGCTCAACGAGAAGTTCATTCTGAAGGCGGCCTTCGCCGACCTTCTGCCGGAAGATATCGCGCAGCGCCCGAAGCAGCCCTACCGGGCACCCATAGCAGCATGCTTCGCTTCCGGCGCGGACAGCGAGGCGAGCCGGTTGCTGAGCGATGCGACTTTGGAACGATCCAATCTGTTGAACCGGCCGGCGGTGAAGCGGCTGCTCGCCAAGGCCCGGAATGGTGAGCGGGCGCTCGGCGAGCGGGAAGAAATGGCCGTGGCGCTCGTGGCGTCGATTCAGCTCCTCGATCACCACTTCCTGAGCGGACGTCCGGCCAACGGAGCTATGGCAACGGCATGAGTGCGGATAGATTGAAACAGGCATGGTGGAAGGCTCGCGTCGAGCTCAGTGCGATTGGATACTGGCTCGTAGAGGGGCTCCCAGGATCGTTCGGCTCACGGCTGCGCAACGCCGTCATGCGTTCCCGGCTGAAGGGCCTGGGGCCCAATACCACGCTTCAGCGCGGCTTTCGGGTCACGAACCCCGAGCTGGTGTCGATCGGTTCGAACTGCAACCTGGCGCAAGGCGTCTTCATTACCGGAGGCGGGGGCGTCACCATTGGGGACTGGGTGGGCTTCGGCCCGGACACGAAGATCTGGTCCGTCAATCACCGTTACGAGGATCCGGACCGCCCCTGGCTGCAGCAGGGATGGGAGCGCAAGCCTGTCGAGATCGAGGATGACGTGTGGCTGGGTGCGAACGTGTTCGTCATGCCCGGCGTTCGCATCGGCCGGGGCTCCATCGTTTCGGCCGGAGCGGTGGTAACCAAAACCATCCCGGAATATGCCCTGGTCGCCGGCAACCCCGCCCGGGTCGTCGGCTGGCGCAAGCAGCCTCCGAGCCCCCGCGAGGCGGCTCCCGGAGCTTCCGAGACAGGAATGAAGGGCGGATGAGGGGCGTGAGGTCGGCGGCGGTGTCGGTACTCCTGCTCATTGCCGCCTGTTCGCCAACACACGAAGAGGTCTCCTGGGTGGAAGCATCGGACATTCACAGCGACTTGACGGCAATCAGCCAGGCACGCGTCCTCCTCGGCCATCAGTCGGTCGGCCGAAACCTGCTGGCCGGCCTGGAGGCTCTGGCCCAGGAGGCCGGCGTGCCGTTGAGGATTCTGGAGATCGACGGTGTGCCACCGGACTCGGAGCCTGGAATCTTCCATTCGAACATCGGCCGCAACGGTGATCCCGCGTCGAAATGCGAAGTATTCGCCCGGCTCCTGAACCGCCCCGAGCGCCCCCGCTACGACGTCGCCATGATGAAGTTCTGCTATGTGGATCTGGGGCGCGACGTGGATATCGAGGTCGAGGCCATGCTGGATCGTTATACGCGGACGGTTCGCGAGATCCGAGAGCAGCGGCCCGACGTTCAGCTCGTTCACGTCACCCTGCCCCTGATGTCCGATCCGCCCGGATTCAAGACCCGGGTGAAGCGGCTGATCGGCTACCCGACACACCGAGACGAAGACAACGTGCTGCGCAACGCCTACAACCGGGCCTTGCGTGAACGGTTTGCCGGGGAGCCGCTGTTCGATCTCGCCGCCGTGGAATCCACCTTCCCGGACGGTTCCGGGAGCTCATTCGAGCATCAGGGGCAGCCGGTCTTTACGCTGGTTCAGGGCTACACCGACGATGGCGGCCATCTGAACGCGACCGGGCGCCGTCGGGCGGCTGAGGCCTTCGTGCGGACGCTCGCCGCCGTTCTTCGCCCGCCGGAGGGGCCGGCCGACTAGGCGGAGGCCAGTCCCGATTACCTCTACAGGCCGAGCTCTTCTACGGGCTCGACCAGCACCGGTTTCAGGTGCAGATAGCGGGTCGCCTTGCGCTTGGCCTCGATGTCCTTGTAGACATTGGCCGCCTGAGCTTCGGTGATGCCGATGGCCGAGGCCAGCTCCCGCGGCTCCCGCCCATGGTTGTACGCCCACAGCGCCAGATCCATCTGCTGGTACGGAAGCGCGAAGTAGAACTCGTCCTGGCCCTGGGCCAGGCTGTAGGTATCCGTGGTCGGCACCGCGTTGCAGATCTCCTCCGGCAGGCCCAGGTGGCGGGCCAGGGCATAGACCTGGGACTTGTACAGGTGGGCGATGGGCTTCAGGTCCGCGCTGCCGTCCCCGTTCTTCACGAAGAAGCCCTGGTCGTACTCGAGGCGATTCGGGGTTCCCACGACCCCGTAGTTCAGCCGGTCCGCGTGAAAGTATTCCACCGTCTTCCGCAGGCGCTGCTTGTAGTTCGTCGCCGCCACGATCTGCAAATACTCTTTCAACCCGAGTGGGTGGCGGGCCACCTCGCCGTCCGGTGATTGAACCACCAGATGGAAGCGGTTCACCTGCCCCTCGATGCCTCCGGTGATGACGATCTTGTTCTTCCATCCGTCGCCGTACTCCGGAACCACGCGGCGAATGGCGTCGTCCCGCCACTGATAGCAGCCGATGGCGTCGAGCGCCGGGGCGATGTCGTGCACCTCGTGGGTGATGCCGAGATGCTCCGCCAGCATCCTGCCCCGATGCGTGCTGGCCCCCGAGGAATCCCGCTCCGGAAGCAGCAGCCCGAAAACCCGGCTGGCGCCGACGGCCTTCACGGCCAGCCCCGCGCACACCGAGCTGTCGATGCCGCCGGAGATGGCGACCACGAGGCCCCGGCGCGAGAGATCGCGGGAGAGAACCTCGCGAATCCGACCGCAGATGCGTTCGGCCACAGCATCCCCGTCAATGTCCAGCACATGGGGGTCGAGGATGTCGGATGCGATGTTCATTGGCGTAATCCTTCTTCGGCGAGAGCAAATTTCTTGACTTTACCGGAGGACGTCTTCGGCAGCTCCGTGACGAACTCCACCACCTTGGGAATCTTGTAGCTGGCGAGGTGCCGGCGGCAGTGGGCCTTCACGCCGCGCTCGGTCAGGTCCTCGCCGGGTTTGGCCACCACTACGGCCCGGACGGCCTGGCCGAGCATCTCGTCGCTCGAGCTGGTGACCGCAACCTCCTGCACCTGGGGGAGGGCGGCGATGACCTCTTCGACTTCCTGAGGGCTGACCCGGTACGCACCCACCTTGATCATTTCCGACGCCCGACCGCGGATGAACAGGAAGCCCTCGGCATCCTGCTGAGCCAGGTCTCCGGTCGCGAGCCAGCCCGCCTTCAGCACCTGCGCGGTGGCCGCGGGATCGTTCCAGTAGCCCAGCATGATGTTGGGGCCTCGGGCGTGCAGCTCGCCGACGACCCCCGGAGGCACCACCGTGCCATCGGGTCCGCGAATCTCGACCTCGACCCCTTTGATGGGAATGCCCACGGAGCCCAGCTTGTCGTCAAGCCGCTCCGGCGGCAGATACGTCAACCGCGCGGACGCTTCCGTCTGCCCATACATGACGAACAGTTGCGCTGCCGGCAGCGCCTGGCGGAGCCGCTTGATGAGGGGCGGCGCCATCGCCCCGCCGGCTTGCGTCACCCGGCGCAGGCTGCCGAGATCGTAGTCGGCGAGCTCACATCGCCCGAGCAGCAGCGCGAAAGTGGAGGGGACCCCCGCGAAGGACGTGATGCGTTCGTTCTGGATGCGCTCCAGGGTGACGTGGGGGAACGCGAGGTTGTCCTCGAGGTACAGGCACGCGCCGCTCAGCAGGTGTGTGTGGAGCACCGAATTGCCGTACGAGAAGTGGAACGGCAGAACGCACAGCCCCCGGTCGTCTGGAGCAAGGGCGAGGTATTCCATGATCGCCAGCGCGTTGCGGTACAGGTTGCGGTGGCTGAGCAGCACGCCTTTCGGCCGGCCGGTGGTTCCCGATGTGTAGATAATGGCCGCCGGCGCGTCCCCACCTGGGTTGACGCCCTCATCAAGCTCCGCCTGGCCCGTGGCCTCGAGCATGGCTGCAATCCCCTCCGGTGTCGCCTCGCCATCCGCGAGCTCGATGCCGAGGATCTGAAGACGACCTTCGAGCGCCGCGGTCAGCGCTGCCCATTCCGGGTGGCTCCGGTCGCCGACCACCAGGGAGGCCCCGCAATGCTCTAGCTGAACCCGCAAGGCTGCTGCCCGTTCGTGGGGATTCAGGGGCACGGCAATGCAGCCGGCGGCCAGGATCCCATAGTAAAGGGCCACGTACTGGGGCGAATTCCGCAGCAACAGCGCGACTCGATCGCCGGGCACGGACCCGCGGTGCATCAGCGCGCTCCGAACACTGGCGACGGCTGCCGTCAGTTCCCCGAAGCTCCAGGTCACGTCACGCCAGGCGAGCGCGGGCGCCCGCGGCTGTCGCGCCGAGACGACGGCCAACGCCTGAACGAGGGAGTCGGTCACGAACGCCTAGGCGGCCAGCCGCTGGGCCTCGATGTAGCGGCAGATCCGCTCGACGGAATCGAAGTTTTCCGGAACCATGTCGTGATCCTGGACGCTGATCCCGAAGGTTTCTTCGATGAAGTAGATGATCTCCAGGATACCCGTGGAATCGACGATGCCCTGCTCGAGAAGCGAGTCGTCGACGGCCAATGCGGTCGCATCGTCCGTGAACAGGTAGTTTTCGAGGATGAATCCCCGGATC
>JAWLCV010000140.1:0-6311 GCA_041686955.1 Pseudomonadales bacterium | reverse complement strand
TTGCGCCCGAAGCCGCGCCGCGGCCTCGCCACCGACGAAGTTGAGGCGCAGGCCGAGCTGCCAGTCGGCGGTATGCAGAAGCTTCAAGTTCGGTCCTCGCGAATGTCGGCTCGTATGGTCACGGTAAGCGGGCGGTGGATCAAACCATGATCCCCGGCTCGGCCATCCGGTCCGCCATGAAGTCGACGAAGGCGCGCACCTTGGGAGACAGGTGGCGGCGCTCCGGATACAGGGCGTAGATGGACACGGGTTCCGACCGGTACCCGGGCAGCAGCTCCACCACCCGGCCGGCGCGGATGTCCGGCCCCACCACGAAGGTGGCGGAGCGGGCGATGCCGACCCCGGCCAGTAGCGCCTCCCGGAGCGCCAGACCGTTGTTCATGGTGACCCGGCCGCGTACCGGTACCGACACGCCGTTGCCCTCGGGGTCCACGAAGTGCCAGTGATCGGCGGAGCTCTGGTATCGGTAGGTGAGCACGTCGTGGCGGGCGAGATCGCCGGGCGTGCGCGGTGTGCCGCGGCGCTCGAGGTAGGCGGGGCTGGCGCAGACGGCGTGGCGGCAGGTGCCGAGCCGGCGCGCCACCAGCGAGGAATCCGGCAGCCGGGAGATGCGCACCGCCACGTCGAAGCCTTCCTCGATGAGATCGAGCCGGCGGTCGTCGAGCTCCATGTCGACGGTGAGCTCGGGATGACGCGCCAGGAAATCCGGAATGGCCGGAGCAATGTGGAGAATGCCGAAGGTCATGGGCACGTTGAGCTTCAGGCGCCCTCGCGGGGCCTCCTGCAGACGCGACACCTCGGCCTCGGCCTCCGCGAGCTCCGCAATGCCCCGGCGGCTGCGCTCGTAGAACACCCGGCCCACCTCGGTGAGCGAAAGGCGCCGGGTGGTGCGATTGAGCAGGCGGGCGCCGAGCCGGTCCTCGAGGCGGCTGACGTGCTTGCTCACCACCGATTTCGAGAGCTTCAGCCGCCCGGCGGCGGCGGTGAAGCTGCCGCTCTCCACCACCTGGACGAAGGCCGCCACGTCGCTGATGGAATTGTTCGTCATTGGAGAACAATGTTGTTCTGATAGACGGGATTATCTACCAGAACGGGATGGATAAGGTGCGCCTCCTCGGAACTGCGCACCACGGAGCCCGTCATGACCAGAACTGCCGGCTGGACTCGGGGAGTCCTCATCGCCTTCGCTCTCACCGCCACCCTCGCCCACGGCGACCCTCTGCCCCGGGTGGGGAAGAGTCCCTGGGGTGACGCCGACGAGCTCGGCCGCCTCAACCTGATGACCGACGCATCCCGGCTGGCGGTGCTCGCCCGGATCGGCGGCGGGCGCGTCTACGATCTCGGCGTCGAGTACCACGTGGGCATGCCGAGCTTCAGCGCCCTGGGAGATCCGCGTTATCAATACTGGCTGACCCACACCCCGCAGGGCACCGCCGTGGACGACCCGGCCCACGTGGGTCCGACGCAGAACGCGCACGTCAGCTACACCGGGGACGCCGTGTCCTTGTACACCCACATGGGCACCCACATCGACGCGCTGAACCACTTCGGCCTGAACGGCGAGATCTACAACGGCTTCGCCGCCGAGGAGCACCTGGGCGATCGGGGCTGGCGCCGGGCGGGGGCGGAGACCATTGTGCCCATCGTCGCGCGGGGCGTGCTCATCGACGTTGCCGCCGCCAAGGGCCTGGACGAGCTCCCGCCGGGCTATCGCATCGGCGCCGGCGATCTGCGCGCGACCCTCGCCCGCCAGAACGTGGCCCTGGAGCCCGGGGACGTCGCGCTCATCCGCACCGGGCGCATGCGCGGCTACGGCGATGCCGCCGGCTTCGTGACCGAAGCGCCCGGGCTCGGCCTCGACGCCGCCCGGTTTCTGGTGGAGGAGTCGGGCGTCATGAGCGTGGGCGCCGACAACCTGAGCCTGGAAGTGTTTCCGCCGGAAGGGGAAGGTAACTGGGTGCCCGTGCACACGTACCTGCTGGCGGAGCACGGCGTCACCATCCTCGAAGTCGTGTATCTGGAGGACCTGGCCCGGGACGGCGTGCACGAGTTCGCCTTCATTGCCGCGCCGCTGAAGCTGCGCGGTGCCAGCGGCGCGCCCGTTCGGCCCATGGCCCTGCCGCTGGCGCCGGCCGGCGCCGAGTGAGCGAGCCGGCGGGTGCAGCGGTGGGGCAGTAGAATGCGGGTATGGCTCGTCGGCTCGAAGCTCCGAAACCGCCCTCCGGCGCCCTGAGGCTCCTGCTGCGCGCCCCCGTTCTGCTCTACCGCGCGGGGCTGGGCCGGCTGCTCGGGCGGCGCTTCCTGCTGCTGGAGCACGTGGGTCGCAAGACGGGCCGGCTGCGCCGCACGGTGCTGGAGGTGGTTCGTCACGACGCCGCACGAGACGTGTACTACGTGGCCGTGGGCTTCGGCACCGGGTCGGACTGGTACCGCAACCTGGTTGCGACGCCCGAGTGCGCCATCGAGATCGGCGGGCGCCGCTCGCAGCGCCGCGCCCGTCCGCTCCCGCCGGAAGAAGGCGCGGAGCTGATGGCCGGCTACGCCCGGCGGCACCCGCGGGCCGCCCGCAGTCTTGCGCGCTTCATGGGATTCGAGGTCGACGGCAGCGAGGCGGACTACCGGGAGGTTGCGGGCGAGCTGGGGCTGTGCTTCGTGGCCCTGGAGCCGCGGGAGGCCCCCGACGATCATTCTTCGGGAGCGAGCCGGGCGCGGATGTAGGCGCGCTCGTCGAAGCGACCGGTGAGCTTCGCGCCCAGGTCCGCCAGCCGCATCTGCCAGCCGTACTTTCGCCGCAGGGCGGCAAGCGCCCGCGCCGCCTCGTCCGGGTCGGTGAGAATCTCGGCGGTGGCCGGGTACCAGTCGCCGCGCACCCGGCCCCGCACGTCGCACACCGCGAGCCGGGCCCGCCGGCCGTTGCGCAGACGCTTGACCTTGCCGGCGTCCCCCGCCGAGAAGATGAAGAACTGGCCGTCCTCGTGGGCGCACCAGACCGGCGTCGCCACCGCCTCTCCGGATTTGCGGTAGGTGGCGAAGCTGACGTAGCGGGCAGATTCGAGATCGGTGGCGGCCACGGTGGTAATCCCCCTGTCCCTGGCTGAGCGACTACTCTACTCCGGAATCTGCTCGCTCGGGCCCTTGCGGCGCGACCTTGGAACCGTTGCGAATCTCCCGCAGACTTGACCCGACCGGAACCGGGGAGGCCGTCAGGTGCCGCAGCAACAATCGACCAGCTATGACGCGGTGGTGGTGGGCGCCGGCTTCGCCGGCCTGTACATGCTACACCGGCTGAAAGAGCAGGGCCTCACCGTCCGGGTCTTCGAGGCCGGCGGAGGTGTGGGCGGCACGTGGTACTGGAACCGTTATCCCGGCGCCCGCTGCGACATTCCGAGCCTGGAATACTCCTACCAGTTCTCCGAGGCGCTGGCGCAGGAGTGGGAGTGGACGGAGCGCTACGCCACCCAGCCGGAGATCCTGCGCTACGCCAATCACGTGGCCGAGCGCTTCGGTCTGCTGCCGCACATACAGTTCGACACCCGGGTGGAGGCGGCCCGCTTCGACGAGGGCGACGGGCTCTGGCAGGTGACCGTGGACTCCGGTGATACGGTCACGGCCCGTTATCTGGTCATGGCCACCGGCTGTCTTTCCGTGCCCAATGTGCCCCGCATCGACGGCCTGGACCCGTCGGCCCCCAACGTCCATCACACCGGGCGCTGGCCGGAGCAGGGGGTGGATTTCACCGGCAAGCGGGTAGGTGTCATCGGCACCGGCTCGTCGGCCATCCAGAGCATCCCGCTGATCGCCGAGCAGGCGGCGCGGGTGACCGTGTTCCAGCGCACGCCCAACTATTCGGTGCCGGCCCGCAACGCGCCCCTCGACCCGGACTACGTCGCGGCCATCAAGGCGCGCTACCGGGAGTATCGGGCGGAGAACTGGCAGCGCGGCTTCGGCGCCGACTTTCGCGACGGCGATCGTTCCGCTCTCGAGGTCGGCGCCGGGGAGCGCCAGTCGGAATACGAGGACCGCTGGGCCCGGGGCGGCCTCGCGTTCCTCGGGGCCTTCAACGATCTGGCCTTCGACGAGGCGGCCAACGCCACGGCCCAGGAGTTCATCCGCGGCAAGATTCAGGAGGCCGTGAAGGATCCCGAGGTGGCGAGGAAGCTCATGCCCATCACACCGGTGGGGTGCAAGCGGCTGTGCGTGGACACCGACTACTACCAGACCTTCAACCGCGAGCACGTGCGCCTGGTGGACCTGAACGAAGAGCCCATCGAGGCGGTCACCCCGACCAGCGTGCGCACCCGGGCCCGGGAGTACGAGGTGGATGCGCTGGTGCTCGCCACCGGCTTCGACGCCATGACCGGCGCCGTGACCCGCATCGACGTCCGTGGCGTCGGCGGCCGGGCGCTCCGGGACAAGTGGGCCGGGGGGCCGCGCGCCTACCTGGGCCTGGCCACCGCCGGATTTCCCAACCTGTTCCTGATCACCGGCCCCGGCAGCCCCTCGGTGCTCTCCAACATGCTGCCGTCCATCGAGCAGCACGTGGAATGGATCGCCGACTGCATCGAGTACCTGCAATCGAACCAGTACGCGACCATCGAGGCGAGCCCCGAGGCCGAGGACGCGTGGGTGGATCACGTCAACGCGGTGGCGGATCTCTCCATCTATCCCAGGTGCAACTCCTGGTATCTCGGCGCCAACGTGGAAGGCAAAACCCGGGTGTTCATGCCGTACCTCGGCGTGCCGCCCTACGTGGAGAAGTGCGCGGAGGTGGTGGCCAACGGCTACCAGGGTTTCGTGCTCCGCCGCTCCTGACCGGCCGGGGAAAGCCGAGAACACCATGCGAACGATCGGCCTTGCCATGCTGCTGCTCCTCAGTGCCTGCGGCGGCGGTGGCGGCAGTAGCAGCCGGACCAGCGCCGCGCCGGTCAACGTGCCGCCGGTGGCGGACGCCGGTATCGATCAGCGGGTGGTGGAAGGGACCCGGGTCCTCCTGGACGGTTCCGCGAGCCGCGATGCCGACGACGGCATCGCCCGCTACGCCTGGCAGCAGGTCGGTGGCCCGGTGGTGGCTCTCGAGAGCGCCAGCGCCGCGGTGACCGGATTCTCGGCGCCGGCGGTGGCGGCGGAGACGGTGCTGTCGTTTCAGCTCACCGTCACCGATCGGGCAGGCGCTTCCGCCGCAGACACGGTGCGGATCACCGTGGAGCCCGTGGCCTTCGCGGTGTCCGGCACCATCACCGCCGGCCGGGGGATCGCCGTGGACGGCGACGTCAACGACCCGGGCGCGCCGCGCGTCCCCAACGACACGCCGGATCTGGCCCAGACGATTCCAAACCCGGTGACCGTGGGCGGCTACGTCAGCGTGGCGGGCGCCGGTGAGCCGGGGGCCCTGCAGACGTCAGGCGATGTCAGCGACTATTACCGGGTGGAGGTGGCAGAGGGGCAGCGGATATCCCTGCAGGTGTCGGACCCGACCCGGGGCGATCCCGACCTGTACCTGTGGGACAGCTCGGAGCAGTACCTCGACTCGTCCATCAACGTCGGCCCCACGGAAAGCGTCGTGGCGCCCTTTACCGGCGAGGTTCTGGTGCAGGTGCGTGCCTATTCCGGGGCCTCGAACTACACGCTGATCATCGGCCAGGTCCAGGCGACGGCCGCCGGCAGCGGTGGGTTCGGCGACGATTTCGTGCCGGGGGAGCTCATCTTCGAGCGGCGCCCGGCGGCCCCGGCCAAAGCACGCGCGGCCGACCAGCGCCTGACGACCCTGGGCATCCGGCCGGTGTCGGCGGCGGTGGGACAGCCGGTGCGGGCCCGGCTGGGCCGCGCCGCGACCCGGGCACGCCGGCAGGCCCTCGGGGCCATGAGCGCCGGCCGGGACTACGTTGCCGCCATCGCCGACGACGCAGAGCGGCATCGCTACGAGACCCTGCTGGCGGTGAAGACCCTGCTCCAGGACGACGCCATCGCCTACGCCCAGCCGAACTACCGGGTCCATGCCCAGGCCGTGCCCGACGATCCGCTCTACTACCTGCAGTGGCACTACCCTCTGATCGACCTGCCGGCGGCGTGGGACCTGACCCGGGGAGATCCGGCGGTGACCGTGGCGGTGATCGACAGCGGCGTGCTGACGGCGCATCCCGACTTCGCCGGGCAGCTCGTGGCCGGCTACGACTTCATCAGCGATGCCACCCGCAGCAGCGACGGCGACGGGCTGGATCCGGATGCCAACGATGCCGGCGACGGCGGCGACATGGGACCCAACTCCTACCACGGCACCCACGTGGCCGGCACCGTGGCGGCTGCTTCCAGCA
>JAWLCV010000139.1:0-6360 GCA_041686955.1 Pseudomonadales bacterium | reverse complement strand
CTGGTGCCCGGGGCGGGACTCGAACCCGCATGGCCTTGCGGCCGAGGGATTTTAAGTCCCTTGTGTCTACCGGTTTCACCACCCGGGCGGCGGGTGCAAGATACCACAGGCCACCGCGCACCGGAGAAACCATGGAGACGCTCCACATCAACGCCGGGGACGGCAGCCGGCTGCGGCTCTACCGCTGGCTGCCGGAGTCCGCGCCCGTGGCGACCTTACAGATCGCGCACGGCATGGGCGAGCACGCGGCCCGCTACGACGCGGTCGCGCGCGTTCTCACGGAAGCCCGCTATGCGGTGTTCGCCAACGACCACCGCGGTCACGGACCCGACGCCGACCCCGCCCTGCTCGGCTACCTGGGGCCGGATGGATGGAACCGGATCATCGCCGACGCCGCCGACGTCACGGCCTGGATCCAGCAGCAGCATCCGGGACTGTCCCACGTGCTGCTCGGCCACAGCATGGGCGCCATGGTCGCGCAGCAGTTCGTCTATCGCCACGGGGCGCGGTTGGACGCGGTGGTGCTGTCCGGCTCGCCCGGGGTGATGGGGCCCGCCCGCGCCCGCCTGGCCCAGGCGCTGGCGTGCGTGGAAGCCTGGCGCCTGGGCGCGCAGGCGGAAAGCCCGCTGCTGCGCGCGCTGGTCTTCGGCAGCGCCAACCGCGCCTTCGCCGGCCCGGGCAGCACGGGTTACGAGTGGCTCTCCAGGGATCCGGCCGCCGTGCGCGCCTACGTCGAGGATCCGCTGTGCGGCTTCGTGCTGCGCGCCGGTAGCCTGTGCGAGATGTTCGCGGGAGCGCGCGAGGCAGCAGACATGGAAAACGTGCTGCAGATTCCGAAGCCCCTACCCGTCTACGTGTTCTCCGGCAGCGACGATGCGATGCACGACCGGGAGCGCAACCTGCAGCGTCTGCTGCGACTCTACCGCCAGCATCTGGAGCGGGTGGACTATCGCATCTACCCCGGGGGCCGTCACGAGATGCTGAACGAGACCAACCGTGACGAGGTGCTCCACGATCTGCTGACGTGGCTGAACGGCGTACTCCGCCACGCCGCCGCCCGCTCGTCCGCCACGGCGCCTGCGCCGGGCTGAAGCCGCGAGCCCCGCCTGACGGCGGCGTTGTGGGGCGGGTCGGCTGCGTTTAGCATGAGCCGCTGGCCAGGTTGGGGGTGGACCCATGAGCACGTTCAAGAAAGTTCTCGTCGCCGTCGATCTCGACGAGCCGTCGGCGCGTTATGTTCTGGAGAGCGCCCGCGAGCTCGTCCCGGGGGTGCCCCTCACGGTGCTGCACGTCCTGGAGCGCAGCCACTTCATGGGCGATCCCAGCTTCGCGCTGGTGGACGAACTGCACACCCGGATCGTGGCGGAGGTCGAAGCCTACCTGGAGAAGCTTTCGCGCGAATACGACGTGGCCGAACACCGTCTGCTCGAAGGCCACCCCGCCACCCTCATCCAGGAGTACGCCGAGGACAATGGCCACGACCTCATCGTGCTGGGCACCCACGGCCGGCACGGGATTCGGCGTCTACTCGGCTCCACCGCGAACGGCGTGCTCCACGGCACCCAAACCCATGTGCTGGCGGTGCGGGTACCCGGCCCTGACGTGGAGGTGCGTGCGCCCCGAGAGAAGTACCGGCGCATCCTGGCAGCCGTGGACCTTTCCGACGAGTCGCATCAGGTGCTGGACGTGGCCCAGGTGCTCGGCGAGCGCGAGCACGCGGAGCTGAACGTGATTCACGTGATCAAGCCGTTCAACCACGCCTACGCCGGCGTCAACCCCGCGGCCTTCTCCGACGTCGCCTTCGACTTCGAGCGCGAGGCCGATCAGCAGGCCCGGGCGCACCTGAAGACGGTGGCCCTGAGCCGCGGGCTGCCCCGCGACAACATGCTCGTGCGCCACGGGAACCCCGGGGTGGAGATTCAGGCAGTGGTGGCGGAGCGCGATTGCGACCTGGTGGTGGTGGGCAGCCACGGCAAGCACGGAGTCGAGCTGCTGCTCGGCTCCGTGGCCAATGCCGTCATCCACGGCACCACCTGCGACGTGCTGGCGGTACGGATCAGATAGCGGCGCTACTCGCCGTTGATCTCATCCAGCCGCCGCAGCAGATCCGGGTCGTTCTGCACCAGCACGGAGATGGACTGGAATTCGGCCAGGGTCATGCCAGCGTCTTCCACCTTCTCCACCATCTTCTGCTGGGTCTCTTCCTGCAGCGTCTGGGCGCGGGTGATGTACTCCTGCTGAATGTCCTGCACATCGGTGGCGGCGGTCACGAACTGCCGCAGCTTTTCGTCGCTCACCTCCACCGGCGCGGACTCCGCTTCCGGAGCTGGCACCGCCGGATCGGCCTGGGCGGCCTGCAGGCCCTGCACAGCCAGTGCGGCCACGGCGCCCAACAGCGCCGAGAGCCACGTGTGCCTGCGGACTCGAGTATTCATCCATTGCTCCTCGACCGGTGGTCGGCTTACTGCCTGAAACACCGTCGAGCAAGTGCCGTGCCAGCCCCTTGCGGCACCGCGCCACGAAATGCGCAAAGCCCCCCGCCGCGAGCCCTGATATCCTCGAACCGATGACCTGGACCACCGTCGCCATCGCCGTCTTCATCCTTCTGATCGCCGCGCCCTACGTGGCGAGCATCCGACACCCCCAGCAGCGCCCCTTCGCCGCCTACCTCATCTTCATGACGGTGTTTTCCGTCACCGCGGTGGTGCTGTTCCTGCTCATCGGCTGGCTGGCGCACAGCACCGCGCTCGCATCGGCGCTCGGCGAGCTGGGCCTGGCGCTGGCGCTGCTGATCTTCGGCTTGCTTCCGGCCATCATCGTGGCAAGCTGGCAGGCGCGAAAGCCGCCTACCCGGCGCCCCCCGCCGGATTAGGCAACCCGGCGCGGCAGCCGCGGCACGCCGGCTACTCGTCCTTCTCGACCCGGCCGCGCCGCTGCAGCCACATGGCGCCTAGCCAGCACAGCGAAGCCCAGGCCGCGCCCGCCGTCCACCCCGCCAGCACGTCGGTGGGCCAGTGTACGCCGAGGTACACCCGACTCACGCCCACCAGCACCGTCAGCAGCACCGCCACCCCCAAAAGAAACGCCTTCAGGCGGCGATCGGGTTGAACCCGCGCCAGCAGCGCCCCCAGGGTGAGGTACGTGACAGCCGACATCATGGAGTGGCCGCTGGGAAAGCTCGCCGAGTAGACGACGGAGGCGTGGGGCACCAGATCCGGACGCGGGCGGTCGAAGCCGGCCTTGAGCAGGCTGCTGAGCAGCACGCCGCTGACCACCGCGCCCAGCACGAACAGCGCCGCGTGGCGCTTGCCCTGCATGAACAGGAACACCACCACCACCGCGGTCAGGAACGCGAGGACCCCGACCCCGCCCAGGGCCGTGAAGTCCCGGCCGGCTTCCTCGAGCCATCCGGGGCCCAGCGGGTCCGCGGCATCTCCCGGGGCGCGCATCAAGAGCAGCACGGTTTCGTCGAAATCCCGGGTCTCGCCCTCCAGGACCTCGTCGGCCAGCTCCACGAATCCCCAGATGCCCCCGGCAATGACGCCGATCAGCAACAGGGTGGGCAGCTCGAAACGGCCCGGCCACGCCATCAGCTGGGCGGCCAGGCCGAGCCACGATCGGTTCGCCAAACGCTTTGTCTCCCTGGCTTCCGGGCCTCAACATGACACCGGGCCGGTGTCGATTCAATCCGCATTGCGGAAGCTTCATGCGCTGCCCCCGCCCGGCCCGCTATCAGATGAGCCGGGCCACCAGCGAGGAGGCGTCCGATGGAACTGGTGATGCTGGCCGTGATTGCGGTGCTGGTGTACGCCGTCGCCGCCTACCTCTGGCGCGACACCCCGATCCAGCGGGTGCGCGCTCTGGGCGAGGAGCAGCCGGAAGCGCGCAGCGGTCGGCTGCGGCGGAATTTCGAGGTGCTCACCGGCTCGGCCCTCGAATCCGGCAACCGCATCGAGATCCTGGGCTGCGGCGACGAGCTGTTCCCGCGCCTGCTGGGGGATCTGCGAGCCGCGCAGTCGCTCATTACCCTGCAGGTGTTCTGGTACAAGCCCGGCAGCCTGGCCGACGAGCTGGCGGAGATCCTGCTCGACCGGGCCCAGGCGGGGGTCGAGGCCCTGGTGCTGCTGGACTACTTCGGCTCGAGCGGGCTGGATAAAGCCTACATACGCCGGCTGCGGGACGGCGGCGTGCAGGTACGGGTGTATCGGCCCCTGCACTGGCGCACGCTCTACAAGGCGCCGCACCGCTCGCACGTGCGCTCCGTGGTAGTGGACGGCCGAATCGGCTACACCGGGGGATTCGGCATCGACGACCGCTGGCGCGGCGATGGCCGGAGCGAAGGGCACTGGCGCGACACCCACGCGCGCATCGAGGGTCCGGCCGTAGACCAGCTACAGGCGCCCTTCCTGGCCAACTGGGCCGAAACCACCGGCGATCTTCTGTACGGCGATGCGGTCCTGCAGGGCCGCGCCGCCGCCACCGGGGATCACGAAGCCGCCATCCTCTACTGCTCACCCTCTCTGGGGAGCACCAGCGCCGAGCGCTTCCTGGCGCTCCTGCTGTTCGCGGCCCAGGAGAGCCTGTTCATCAGCAGTGCCTACTTCGTGCCGCCCCGCGGCTCCCGGCGCCTGCTCCGGCAAGCGGTCGCCCGCGGCGTGGACGTCCGCGTCCTGCACCCGGGCAACAACACCGATCATCTCTCCACCTGGTACGCGGCCCGCGCTTATTACGAGGAGCTGCTCGGTGCCGGGGTGCGGATCTACGAGTACGAGCCGGCCATGATGCACGCGAAGACGGTGGTGGCCGACGGGTTGTGGTGCTCCGTGGGCTCGCTGAACTTCGACAACCGATCCATGAAGCTGAACGACGAGGTTACTCTGGTGGCCCGGGAGGAATCCCTGGGGCGCCGCCTTCAGGAGCTGTTCCTCCAGGATCTCGACTACAGCCGGGAAATCCGCCTCGAGGACTTCCGCCACCGGCCCCGCGGAGAGCGCGTTTGGGAGCGCGCGTCGCTGCTCGGCGCATCGCTGATGTGAAGGCTGGCCCTCAAATTGCTGGAGGACCTTTGGTCGGGCTGGGTTGGGCGCCGACGGAAGTATGGAGGGCGCGTGTCAGGAACTACCAGGCCGACGGGCTTTCGTAGGTTCGCCGCAAAGGTGCTGCGGCGATTCTCGCGGCATCGGGGCGCCGCGACGGTGCTTTCGCAGATCGAGCTGCGCACCGGCCGGCTGGAGCGGCGGCTGCTGGAAGAAGGTAACCCACCCTTGAGCGAGGCGCTCACCCACCTGCGCCGGCTGTCGTCGAATGCCGACGATGTGCCCGTGTTCCTGCTTTCCGCCGGCTGGCGGTCGGGGTCCACGCTGCTGCAACGGATGATCATGGCGCCCGGCGACGTGCTGCTCTGGGGGGAGCCCTGGAGCCGCTGCGAGCTCATCAGCCGCCTTTCGGAGTCGCTGCGCCCCATCGGCCCGCACTGGCCCTTCGCCTCGACCCTGTACGCGGACGACCTCGCCACCATGGACGTACGTGCGAGCTGGGTGGCCAACCTGTTCCCCTCCCACACCGACCTCATCGAAGCCCACCGGGCCCTGTTCCGCCGGCTTTACGCCACGCCGGCAGAGGCGGCCGGGTACCGGCGCTGGGGCATCAAGGGCGTGCGGGTCAATGCCGACGAAGCCGCCTACCTGCGGCTGCTGTTTCCCTCCGCCCGCATCGTCTTCCTGTACCGGCATCCCCAGGACGCCTGGCTCTCGTACCGCAACGCTCAGTTCCAGTCGTTTCGCGAGTGGCCCGATTGGCCGGTGGAGACGGTGAGCGATTTCACCCACAACTGGGCGGAGCTCGTCCAAGGCTTCCTCGACCACCACAAGGCGCTGGACGCCTTCCTGGTGAGCTACGAGTCGCTGCTCGGCGATGCCCGCACCCGCGCCCGGCTCGAAGACTACCTCGGGCTGCCGCTGGACCGTGAAGCGCTGCAGCACCGGGTGGGCGCCTCTACCGGCCGCCACCTGAGCGCCTACGAGGCGAAGAAGATCCAGACCATCGCCGGGCCGCTGCTGGAAGAGCTCGGGTACGTTAGGAGCAACGGCGCTGCGAAGCCTTGCGCCGAGATCAGCGCGGAGAGCGGATAGCTCGAGAGGGACACGGGCTCGATCCGAGGAACCCCGTCGTCCTCTCAGATTCCCGTCAACCGGTCCGGCGTTGCGACGTCAACCACGCGAGCATCAGAATTCCGGCCGTGGCGGAACACAGTGAGCCGGTGAGAATCCCCAGCTTGGCGGCGTTGAACGTCGCCGGGGCGTAGGCGATCCCGGCAATGAACAGCGACATGGTGAAGCCGATTCCGGTCAGGAGTGCGCC
>JAWLCV010000138.1:4868-6407 GCA_041686955.1 Pseudomonadales bacterium | reverse complement strand
GTGCTGCCCAGATCGTGCCCATAGAAGATGTTGTCGCCGAGCACCAGGGTGCAGGGCGCATTGCCGATGAAATCGCGGCCGATGAGGAACGCCTGGGCGAGCCCGTCGGGGGAGGGCTGCTCGGCGTAGCGGATGTTGATGCCCCAGGCCGCGCCGTCGCCGAGCAGGCAGGCGAAGCGCGGCAGATCGGTGGGCGTGGAGATGACCAGGATGTCGCGGATGCCGGCGTACATCAGGGTCGTCAGCGGGTGGTAGATCATCGGCTTGTCGTAGACGGGCAGGAGCTGCTTGCTCACCCCCATGGTCAGGGGGTAGAGGCGGGTTCCCGAGCCGCCGGCGAGGATGAGGCCTTTGCGTTCCATGTTCTTCTTCTGTTCCTAGTCCCTGTGATCCCGGACGATGGCTGCCAGGAGCTGCACGATGAGCCCGCCGAGCAGCGCCAGCAGCGCGAAGGCGCTGACGTTGTAGAGCCGCCGCGGCTCGGTGGCGTACTCCGGCAGGGTGGGGCTCTGCAGCACGGAGACCTGCTTCAGCGACCGGGCCGCCTCCACCCGCGTGTTTTCCAGGGCCGCGAGCGCGCTCGAGTACATCTCCCGGGCGAAATCCACCTGGAGCTGCAGGGTTTCGTACCCGACGGAGACGCGGTTCAAGGTGTCTCCCGAACGGGCGGCGAGGCGGCCGCGCTCCAGGTCGATCTGGCGCTTGACCGCATCGATGCGGTTGCGAAGCTGCACCATCTGCGGGGAACGGTCGCTCTGGGAGGCGCCGAGTGCCCCACGCTGGGCCTCCAGCGACGCGAGCTCCGCCTCCAGCCCGGCGATGACCGTGCTCAGGCTCTCCACGGTGCCGGTGGGCGAGACCAGCCCCTGCTCGTTCTGATACCCGAGCAGGTTCTCGAGAGCTGCGTCGAGCCGGGCGCGCAGGTCCGTCACCTGGTTTTCGATGAAGGCCACCTGCTCCGCGGCCAGGCGCTGGCCGAGGTGATTCATGTGGCGCTCGCCTTCCTCGAGCATCATGGCGGCCATGGCGTGGGCGGTGGTGGGGTCGAAGGCGGCGGCGCGGATGCGCAGCACGTGGGCGTACTCGTCCATCTCCACCGACACGCGCCCCAGGTAGTACTCGTGGAAGTGCTCCATGGGGGCATCGGCATCGAGCCGCGACAGCAGGTCGACGCCGTCGGCCGAGTAGTGGGCGCGCAGATCCAGCGCGTCGTCGAGCTTGCGCAGCATGTCCACCGAGAGCAGGTGGTCGCGCAGCATGAGCAGATCGTTGGCGGTGCCGCCGCTCAGAATGGAGGTGACGCTGAACTCGGGCTGGGCGATCCGGGCGCTCTGCAGCACCACGTTCGCTTCGGAGACGTAGCGGTCGGTGGCGATGAGGAACCAGTACAGGGCGGCGCCGAGGATGCTCACCACCACGGCCAGCCAGTACGGGTGTCGTTTGAACCAGTGCTTCATGCCGCTTTCATGCTCTCCCGGTAGGCGGCCAGGGCGTCGTGGATGCTGTCGAACCAGATCGCCTCGCCGCCGGTGAGCCACA
>JAWLCV010000138.1:0-4768 GCA_041686955.1 Pseudomonadales bacterium | reverse complement strand
AGCGAGCGGTATCCTTCGAAGAACGCGAGCCGAACGCCTTCCACCCCGTGCAGCACCGGGTTCAGCAGCAGGTACTGCTGCACGCTGTGGGGCAGGAAGTGCAGGGGCACGATCACCCCGGAGAGCAGGAACATGGGCAGCATGCTGAGACGCACCGCCAGATCCACTTCGTCCAGCAGCGTCGATCCCACCGAGACGATGAGCCCGCCCCCGAGGCCGAGCAGCCACAAGGACAGCCATGCGGCGAGCGCGCCCAAGGGGTCCCCCGGCAGCACGCGGTAGCCCAGAAACTCGGCGCCGGCCAAGAGGAGCACGAACACCACGCTCTTCAGCAGACCTTCCAGCACGTTGCGGATGATCACCGGGTCTACGGGATGTACCTGGCGGTAGGCGAACAGTCCGTGGTTGGCCTTCACGGCGCCGAGGGAGCGGGTGATGCCTTCGCGGAACAGGAAGAACGCCGTGAGCCCGACGATGAGCCAGGGGACGAAATCGGCGCCGATGATGAATCGGCTGCGGCCCATCAGCTCGCGCACCCAGATCATCACGATGACGTAGGCCACCGGCTCCGCCAGCATCCAGAACCACGAGAACCGGTTCACCATGGTGCGCGCCAGCACCTCGCGCATGAACATGGCGTGCCACACGCTCCAGGTGATCTGCCACGAGGTGCGCTCTGCGTGAGCCATCAGATGTTGATGGCCACGTTGGTGGCGATGGCGATCTGGTAGACGATCTGCGCCAGGGTGGAGGCGAGCTGCAGGTTTTTCACCGGCGCTTCCGGCAGCACCAGGATCTCGTCCCCGGCGCGCAGGCTCGCGCCGCGGGCGGGCACCACCTCGCCGTTCTGATGCACCACCAGGATGCGGCGGCGGTCGGCTCGCTCGGTGAAGCCGCCGGCGCGGTCGATGTAGTCCCGGGCGCGCTGGTTTTCCACGTACACCATGGCTTGCGGGATCAGCACCTCGCCGGTCACCAGCAGCGAGTCCGAGCGCTCGGGAATGGTGATGATGTCGCCGTCCTGCAGGCGGATGTCGGTGATGCGGCCTTCGTGGGCCACCACCATCCGGCCGGTGGGCCGAATCTGGCGGGCGCGCTGAACGAAGTTCTGGATGAGCTCGGCTTCGCTGGCGCGAATGCTCGCTTCCTCCGCCGTGCTCGAGGAGGCGCCGAGATACGTGGTCTCCAGACGGCGCAGGCTGTCTTCCAGCGCCTGGCGCTGGCGGACGGCCACGCTCTGGCGGCGGATGGAGATGCTCTGGATGTCCGCCATCTCCGGATCCACGGGCACCCCGTTCAGCAGCTCCATGAGGGTGGCGTCCTTGGGCACGGCGAACCGCGAGGGGCCCTCGAAGCTGCCTTCCACCTGCACAACGATGGTGTCGGCGCGGCGGTCGGCGGAGAAGAGCACCGCGTCCCCGGCACGGACCTCGGCGGTTCTGAATTCCTCCAGGGGCAGGTAGAGCGAGATGGGCCCTTGCGCCTCACGAACGCCGCGCAGCAGGACGTGGGAAACCCCCGGCAGCAGCTCTGCCAGGTTCAGCAGCTCGGCGCCCTCGAGCGACTCGGACGTCAGCTCGTAGTGGAACGGCTCGGCCACATCTCCTTCCACGGCCACCACCGGACCGCGGCCTTCCACCACGATGGTGTCGCCGTCCTCGAACTGCGGGCGGGGCAGCACACCGTCGAGCAGAAAATCGTAGAGATCCACCTCTGCGATGGTCTCGCCGCCGCGCAGCACCCGAATGCTGCGGAAGCTGCCGAGGGTGGGCGAAATGCCCGAGGCCTGATCGAGGAAGTACAACAGGGAGTCGTCGGGATTGCCGGCGTAGCGGCCCGGGCTCTTGACGTAGCCGGTGACGAACACGGCCACCGGCTGGACGCCCTGGAGATTGGTGTAGACCGAGACGTTGTCGGTGAAGACTTCGCTGATGGCCGCCTTGACCCGCCGGTCGAGCTCCTCGCTGGTGGCGCCGAGCACGTGCACCGGGCCTACGGAGGGGACGAAGATGTTGCCCTGGGCATCCACGGGCAGAACGCTGTTCATCTCCACCGCGCCCCAGGCGCGCAAGGTGACCCGGTCTCCGGGCAGGATGCGGTAGCCGGCGTTCAATCCCGAGCCCCGCGGGCCGCGGAAACCGCCGTTGAACAGGTTGGCGCCGAACGGGCGTATGCGGCCGTCGAGCGTCACCTCCGGGACGGGCCCGTGGGTGCCGCTGCGCCAGTCCACGGCGGAGGGTGCCTCGAGCTGCTCCGGTATGGCCTCGGCCCGGTCGCTCTGGGGGAGGTCGCCCATGCCGCTGACCACCTGCGCCCCGGCGGCGCCGGGCAGGGCGGTGACGAACCCCGCGAGGATCAGCAGCATCCGGCGTATCAGGTGCCTCATGGTCTCCTTTCCATCAGCGGCCGGCCCTGGTCGTGGAGGACCCGCACGCGCAGCCAGGTTCCATCGGGCCGGCGGCAGGCCAGCCCCGGTTGCGTTCCCCCCGGGCCGAGGACGGCGAAGCGGCGGCAATCCCGACCGCTGGCAGCGGGGTATCTCGTGCCGAGCAGCAGCGCCGCGCCGGGCCCCCACGGCCCGTCCTCGACGGCAACCTGCGCCCCCGCGGGCTGGTTCTCGAGACCACCCTGCACGGAGGCGGGCATCTCGGGCTCGGCGACCGCGCCGGCGAACAGCGGCGCCGCGGGGTCAACCCTCGATGTGCTCGCACAACCCGAAAGCGCCGCGACAGCGAGCCACCACAAGAGTTGCCTCGCCACCACGTTAGCCCGCGCTTTCCGAAGCGGCGTCCGCGACCCACGGCGCGGGCTGGTCACCCACATCGGGTGCGGTCGGCGCCGGGAACAACGGCGGCCAGCGCAGGCCCGCGCTGTCGGCGCGGCCGGGAAGCGGCGCGTAGAAATTTCCGTTGGCCTGGGTGTAGGCGCACAACCAGGCGCGAAAGCCTCGATACACCGCGAAATCCGGTGTTCCCGGCTCGGACCAGAACTCCGCCAGGCTGCCTTCGTGGGCGAGCCCGGGCATCTTGTAGATGGCGTTGCCCAGCACGTGAACGGGCGTGCCGTGGTATATCGAAGAAAGCCCCACCGTGCTGTTGATCACCACCGTGCCCTGGGCGTGATCGAGCAGGCGCGGCAGATGCAGATCGTGCACGTACCAGACCCGCCCATCGAGCCCCAGCTCGCCCGTCAGGCGCTCGATCAGGCGGGTGTAGTCGTGGTAGCCGCGGTCGAGCGGGTGATGTTTGACCACCAGCCGCGTTCCTTGCGGCGCATGACGGGCGAACGAGGTCATCACCGTCTCGACGAAATCCGGCACGGATTCGAAAGGGGAATGCACGCTGATCTGCGCATCGCCGTGAACCTGCAGGGGAACCAGGAAGTAGCGCGGAGCATCCGGGCGGGTGAGCTCCTCGAGCACGCCGCGTTCCTTCCACCGGTACGCGAGCTTGCGCAGGGCAGCGCGGCACCAGACTTGTACTTCGTGAAGGGGGCGCAGCGACCGATGGTGCCGATAACGGGGATAACGCCACGCCATCAACCACAGCGCGATGGCGTAGAGCGAAGCGTACCAGCCCGCCCACCCGAAGGCGTGCTGCACCCGCTGCGGTCTCTGCCGCGAGGTGGGATGGGGGCTGAAGCGGCGGTAGACGTCAGGGTCTCGCGGCAGCGAAGAATAGCTGTTGGCGCCGCCCTGCTCGACGGTCACGTAGTCGGGCCGCAGGTATCCCTCTTCGAACACGTACAGGACGATGCCCCGCGCTCGGGCGATCTCGGCCGCCACCACGTGGTGCGGCCGGCAGTCGCCGAACAGAAGCACGGCATCGATGTCGTGCGCGGCAATGAAGCTGCCCAGAAAGCCCGGCCACTCTTCCGGGGGGCCGGCGAACCGGGTTGCGCGCACCGGATAGAACAGCTCGTCGCCGCCGCAGAGGTTGATCTTGTACACCTCGGCGCCCTTGGCGCGAAGAACGCTCCCCAACCTCCAGAAGAAGGGCCCCATAGGACCCTGCAGCAGAAGCACACGCTTTTGCGTAAAACACCCGAGCATGCAGGCTTAAGCACCCCAACCCATCGGCTGCGTCGTCGAAACATCGGGTAAGCCCGCGCAGGTAAAGCACACCCTCGGCGCCCGTGTGGCGCGTGTGCCTTCCAGCCAGTGCTGCTACCCCGTCAATCACCGCGGCTCGAAAGGGTCGTTGGAGGGTCTTGCGCCCTCCTTCGCCATCAGGCTCGCCGCGGGATTCGTCCGCCTCGAAATCGGGATTGATTATAGTCAATGACGAAGGGCTGTCCACGTGACCTCTGCGCGCGGCAGGGCAGGGGCGTCAGGCGGGGCCGTGGCGCACGTCGGCGGACTGGCTGTTCTGAGATTGCAAACGAGAATAATTCTCATTAGGATTCGTGGTCCTTGACCCAGCCGCCAATAAGGAGAATCCATGAATCGCTTCGTGCTCGCCCTCGCCGCACTGAGCCCCGCCCTCGTTCACGCGACCGATGCCCCCGAATCGGCCAGTCAGCCCCATTTCGAGCGGATGACCGTGGTGGGCAGCCGGAGCGCGGCCCAGGAAACCACGGGCGCCGCCAGTTACGTCTCCATGGAGGAGATCGAGGTGTTCCAGCACACCGACCTGCAGCGGGTGTTGCGCCAGGTGCCGGGCGTCTACGTGGTGGAGGAGGAGGGCTTCGGCCTGCGGCCCAACATCGGGCTGCGGGGCTCCGGCACCGACCGCAGCAGCCGCATCGCGCTGATGGAGGACGGCGTTCT
>JAWLCV010000137.1:0-6426 GCA_041686955.1 Pseudomonadales bacterium | reverse complement strand
GGATGCAGCCGGCGGCATCGAAGCGGCTGGTACGGCCGGCGTCGCAGGCGGCCGCCACCGCGTACACGTACGCGCGGGCGGCATTCATGGTGGAGTACAGGTCCGCCACCTTGCCCTGCATGAGCTGAAACGTGCCGATGGGCACGCCGAACTGCTCGCGCTCGTGCAGATACGGCATTACCACGTCGAGACACGCCTGCATGATGCCGAGGGGGCCGGCCGCCAGCACCACCCGCTCGTAGTCCAGGCCGCTCATGAGGATCTTCACCCCCTCGCCCACCCGGCCGAGCACGTTCTCTCTGGGCACGCGGCAGTCTTCGAACACCAGCTCGCAGGTGTCGGAGCCGCGCATGCCCAGCTTGTCGAGCTTCTGGGCCGTGGAGAACCCCGGCATGCCGCGCTCGATGATGAACGCGGTGATGCCCTTGGAGCCGAGCCTGGGATCCACCGTGGCGTACACCACCAGAACGTCCGCTCCGGGGCCGTTGGTGATCCACATCTTGTTGCCGTTCAAGACGAAATGATCGCCGCGATCCTCGGCGGTGAGCTTCATGCTCACCACGTCGGACCCCGCCCCCGGCTCGCTCATGGCCAGCGCACCCAGGTGCTCACCGGAGATGAGCCGGGGCAGGTAGCTGCGCTTCTGCTCCTCGGTGCCGTAGCGGCGTAACTGATTCACGCACAGATTGGAATGCGCTCCGTAGGAAAGACCCACGGAGGCCGAAGCCCGGCTGATCTCCTCCATGGCCACGCAGTGGGCCAGATAACCCAGCCCCGCGCCGCCGTACTCCTCCTCCACCGTGACGCCGAGCAGGCCCAGGGCGCCGAGCTTGGGCCACAGATCCCGCGGAAACGCGTTGTCGGCATCGATCTGCGCCGCCCGGGGCGCGATCTCCGCCCGCGCGAATTGGCCCACGCTGTCCCGCAGCATGTCGATGGTCTCGCCGAGCCCGAAGTCGAACTGGAACATGGCGTTGCCTCCTAGCTTTCCGCTTCCAGGGTGACCAGCTCCACGCCGTCCTCCACCCGGTCACCCACCGCGCAGGCGACGGCAATGACCGTGCCGTGCCGATGCGCCACCACGTTGTGTTCCATCTTCATCGCCTCCACCACCAGCAGCACCTGACCGGGCGCCACCTCGTCCCCCGGCGCCACGGCCACGGCGATCACCTGCCCGGGCATGGGCGAGGTGATGCGCTCGCCGCCCACCGCGGCCTCCGCCAGGGCCGCCACGTCCAGGCGAGGCAGCGCCAGGCGTTCGCAATCCCCGGCGCGGATGACGAACACTGCCTCCGCATCCACCACG
Source organism: Pseudomonadales bacterium (assembly GCA_041686955.1). Lineage (GTDB taxonomy): Bacteria > Pseudomonadota > Gammaproteobacteria > Pseudomonadales > Azotimanducaceae > UBA7803. The sequence continues at coordinate 5,120 of JAWLCV010000137.1, read as the reverse complement.
ACCCGGGCTTCCACCCGCACTCCGTCGAGGCGGAAACGCAACCGCCCGTCCTCTTCCGTCAGGTCCTCCAGGGCGCGGGATCGGCCGTCCACCCACGCCGTGCTTCCGGCCAGACGCACCGTGTGTCGCGCGTCGTCGCGATCGAGCTCCACCACGAACCCGGAGGGCCGGTTGAGCCGGAACCCATCGCCGGCGCCCCACCGACCGGCATCCCGGGCGCGCTCCGCGAGCGCCACCGCGGCGCAGACCAGATTCCCGTCGTCGCGCTCCACGAGCAGCTCGCCCATGTCGTCCAGCAGGTGGGTGGTGTAGTCCCCGGCCGCGAAGCTCGGGTGGCCGAGCACCCGCCGCAGAAAGCCCACGTTGTGCTCCACGCCGGCGATTTCCGTGGCCGCCAGCGCCTGATCGAGTCTCCGCAGCGCCTCGGCCCGGTCGTCGCCGTGGGCGATCACCTTGGCGAGCATGGGATCGTAGTGCACCGTGACCGAATCCCCCGTGGCGACCCCGCTGTCCACCCGCACGTCGGCCGGGAACGCCACCCGCAGCAGGCGCCCCGTGGAGGGCAGGAAGCCGCGGCGCGGATTCTCGGCGTAGATCCGCGCCTCCACCGCGTGGCCCCGGCAGCGCAGATCCTGCTGCGCGAACGGCAGCGGCTCGCCGGCGGCGATGCGGATCTGCCACTCCACCAGGTCGAGCCCGGTGATGGCCTCGGTAACCGGATGCTCCACCTGCAGCCGGGTGTTCATCTCCATGAAGTAGAAGGCTTCGCCCTCGGCGATGAACTCCACGGTTCCCGCGCCACGGTAGGCGATGGCTTCGGCGGCCCGCACGGCGGCTTCCCCCAGCAGAGCGCGCAGCTCCGGGGTCACCCGCGGCCCCGGCGCTTCCTCGATGACCTTCTGATGCCGCCGCTGCACCGAGCAGTCCCGCTCGAACAGGTGCAGCACGCGGCCCGCCCCGTCGGCCAGCACCTGCACTTCCAGGTGTTTGGGTGCGGTGAGGTAGCGCTCCAGCAACAGGCGGTCGTCGCCGAAGGCCGCCTGCGCCTCCCGGCGGGCCGCCGCCACCGCGCCGGGCACCTCCTCGGCGGCATCCACACGGCGCATGCCCTTGCCGCCGCCGCCGGCGGACGCCTTGATCAGGAGCGGGAAGCCGATACCCGCCGCCTCGGCCACCAGCCGTTCGTCCGTTTGTTCGTCGCCCTCGTAGCCCGGCACCACCGGCGTGCCGGCCCGGGCCACCAGCCGCTTGGCCTCGATCTTCGATCCCATGGCGCGGATGGCGGCGGACGGGGGCCCGACGAACACCAGCCCGGCCTCCTCCGTGGCCTGGGCGAAGGCCGCGTTCTCGGAAAGGAAACCGTAGCCCGGGTGCACCGCCTGCGCTCCGGAACGGCGGGCCGCCTCGAGCACGGCGGCCATATCCAGGTAGCTCTGCGCTGCCGGGGCAGGGCCGAGGCGCACGGCCACGTCGGCCTGACGAACGTGCTCTGCCGCGGCGTCGGCGTCGGAGTAGACGGCGACCGTGCGCAGCCCCAGGCGCCGGGCGGTGCGGATGATGCGGCAGGCGATTTCGCCGCGGTTGGCGATGAGCAGGGTATCGAACACGTGCGCTACATCCTGAACACGCCGAATTCCGCCGTCGGCTGCTCCGATTCCCGGCACGCCACCTCCAGCGCGAGCCCGACGACCCGGCGGGTGTCGCACGGGTCGATGACGCCGTCGTCCCACAACCGGGCGCTGGCGTAGTAGGGATGCCCCTGGGTCTCGTACTGCTCGCGGATGCCGTCCATGAACGCCCGCTGCTCGGCCTCCGGCCAACTCTCGCCGCGGGCGGCCATGCCGTCCCGCCGCACCGTGGCCAGCACGTTGGCCGCCTGCTCGCCCCCCATCACCGAGATGCGGGCATTGGGCCAGGTCCACAGCATGCGCGCGCCGTAGGCGCGGCCGCACATGGCGTAATTGCCGGCGCCGAAGGAGCCGCCGATCACCACGGTGAGCTTCGGCACCCGGGCACACGCCACGGCGGTGACCATCTTGGCCCCGTGCTTGGCGATGCCCTCGTTCTCGTACTTCCGCCCCACCATGAATCCGGTGATGTTCTGCAGGAACAACAGCGGCACCCCGCGCCGGTCGGCGAGCTGAATGAAGTGGGCGCCCTTCAGGGCGGATTCCGAGAACAGAATGCCATTGTTGGCGACGATGGCCACCGGCAGCCCCTCCACGTGGGCGAAGCCGCACACCAGGCTTTCACCGTACAGGGGTTTGAACTCGTGAAACTCCGAGCCGTCCACCAGCCGGGCGATCACCTCGCGCACGTCGAAGGGCGTGCGGGTGTCCGTGGGCAGCACACCGTAGAGCTCCTCCACCGGAAACGCCGGCTCCCGCGGCGGGCGGGTGCGCACCGTGGGCCGGTGCCGCACGTGACAGGCCCCGATGACCTCGCGGGCCAGTGCCAGAGCGTGGGCATCGTTGGCCGCCAGGTGGTCGGTGACCCCCGAGACACGGCTGTGAACGTCGCCGCCGCCCAGGCTCTCCGCATCCACCTCTTCCCCGGTTGCCGCCTTCACCAGAGGCGGACCGCCGAGGAAGATGGTGCCCTGATCGCGCACGATGATGGCCTCGTCGCACATGGCGGGCACGTAGGCGCCGCCGGCGGTGCAGGAGCCCATGACCACGGCGATCTGCGGAATCCCCCGGGCCGACAGATTCGCCTGGTTGTAGAAGATGCGGCCGAAGTGCTCGCGGTCCGGGAACACCTCGTCCTGCAGGGGCAGGTACGCGCCCCCGGAATCCACCAGGTAGATGCACGGCAGGCTGTTCTCGGCTGCGATCTCCTGGGCACGAAGATGCTTCTTCACGGTGACGGGGTAGTAGGTGCCGCCCTTCACCGTGGCGTCGTTGACGACGACGACGCACTCGGTACCCGAGACCCGGCCGATTCCGGTGATGATGCCGGCAGCGGGAAGCCAATCGTCGTAGAGCTCGTAGCCGGCGAGCTGGCCCACCTCGAGGAACGGCGAGCCGGGGTCGAGCAGCCGTTCCAGACGATCCCGCGGCAGCAGCTTGCCCCGGGCGGTATGGCGCTCCCGGGACCGGGCGTCGCCGCCCTGGCTGATGCGCTCCACCAGTTCCCGCAGCTCCGCCGCCAGCGCCCGGTGATGCTCCCGGTTGCGCTGGAATGCGGCGCCGCCGGTATCGATGCTGGACTTCAGGACGGCCAAGCGATTCTCCCGAACCGTTCAATGGAGCGTCATTGCGCCCTGTGCCGTGGCACAATCACGCGGTCGCAACCATACACCATTTCCGGCCACGTTCGGAGCGCATCGAGGAGGCCCATGAACAGTTCCAGAATCAATGGTCCGAAGTCCGCAAACAAGACGATGACGGACCTCAAAGCCCTGCTGAAGAGTCGCAAGAGCCGTTACGCCACGGTGGCGTTCGTCGACCTGCAGGGTCAGCTTCGCGGCAAGACCGTCTCGGTGAGCAAGCTCGAGAGCGCCGTGGACGAAGGGGTGCCCTTCTCGGCCGACAACTTCATGCTCGACTTCGGCGACATCAAGCTCATTCCCCAGGGCTACCTCTCCCTCGATCAGGATTACGCCGACGAACGCTGCGACGTGGACTGGGACCGGCCGCGGGTGCTGCCGTTCGAGGATCCGGAGAGCGATCTGCTGTTCTTCGTGGAGTACGCCGACGGCACCAGCGGCGGCCAGTGGGATCCCCGCCGCCTGTTCCGCCGCACCCTGGAGCGGGCCAGCGCCATGGGCATCGTGCCCACCTTCGCCTTCGAGTACGAGTTCCGGCTGTTCAAGGAGAGCGCCGACTCCCTGCGGGAGAAAGGCTTCCAGAACCCCAAGCTGCTGAACGAGGTTTCCACCTACGGCGGCGTCATGCACCAGAGCATGTGGGCCCAGCTCTTCAAGGAGATGCGCAGCATGTGCGAGGCCATGAGCATCCCCATCTCCAGCATGCACTGGGAGCAGGCGGCGAGCATGGGCGAGGTGGCCCTGGGGCACCGGCCGGGGTTCGCCGCCGTGGACGACGCCATCCTGTTCAAGACCCACGCCAAGACCCTGGCCGCGCGCCACAACATGCTGCTCTCGTTCATGGCCCGGCCCCTGGCGGAAGACGACGGCCAGAGCGGCCACGTGCATTTCTCACTGAAGAGCAACCGCGGCAAGCAGCTTTTCCACAGCACCCGGGGCGAGCACGGCATGAGCGACATTCAGCGCCACGTGGTGGGGGGGCTGCAGCAGCTCCTGCCCGAGCTGCTGCTGATGATGGCGCCCAACGTCAACTCGTTCAAACGGCTGGCGCCGGGCGCGTTCGCTCCCATCGCCGCGACCTGGGGCATCGAGAACCGCACCTGCGCCATCCGGGTGATCCCGGGCAGGCCGTCCGCCCAGCGGGTCGAGCTGCGGGTGCCCGGCTCCGACTCCAACCCCTATCTGGTGGCCACATGCCTGCTCGCAGCGGCGTTGTGGGGCATCGAGCGCCGCGCCGAGCCGGCGGAGCCCATGCACGGCTCGTGCTACGAGCGCGCGTCGTCCATCCCCGAAGCGCAGCACTTCCCCGCCAGCTTCCGCCTGGCCATCGAGCGCTTCCGGGATTCCGCCACCGCCCGCGACCTGTTCGGCGACGACTTCGTGGACATGTTCGCCGGCACCCGGCTCGCCCAGGCGGATCAGTTCGCCCGGATGGTGACGGACAAGGAGCTGGAGCGGTTTCTGGAGATGGCGTGAGGGGGGTCGCTGTCCGCTATCCGCTGTCCGCTTTCCGCTGGAGGGCCTTCGTTACATTCGGGGGCCCGCTCACTCGCGTCGTTGCACGCTCCGTCGGCGAAGCGCCTGCCTTGCTGATAGCCGACCGCTGATCGCTGAGCGCTATTTCCAGCGGAAAGCGGACAGCGAATAGCGGATAGCGAATTCCGACCCGCTCTATTCCCAGTAGAAGGGCTCCAGCTTCCTCTCCCCCGTCACCGTCTCCGCCAACGTGCCGCCCTGGTAGATGCGGCCGTTCAGCACCACGTAGGCGACGTCGTCGGTGGCCCGGATGTCCTCCAGGGGGTTGCCCTCCATCACCAGCAGGTCGGCGAGCTTGCCCGGCTCGATGGAGCCG
>JAWLCV010000136.1:0-6464 GCA_041686955.1 Pseudomonadales bacterium | reverse complement strand
GATCGTGACCGGCCCGTCAAGATTGTCGAGCGATAGCGTTACCCCCGCATTGGCCAAGGCAAACAGCGGCATGACGACGAAGCCGACCCATGGGTGTAGACCGATCTCCAGTCGCTCGACCGGAGATAACGTTTCTCGCGCGGCGATCTCGGCGACTTGCAGGGTAGCTCGATCTTTCGTGCCACTACTGCCTTCATCACGATCGGGGTGCGCGACGACCTGGTTGAGGATGGCATACAGACGGTCATCGCTCACCCATCTGCGAGCCGGCGTCATCAAGCCGAGCACCACGCCGGTGATCGTAGCGTGGACTCCTGACGCGTCCACGGCGAGCCAGATCAGAGCGCCCATGAAGAAGTAGAGCGGGAAACCGCGAAAGCCGAGGAGCGCCATTCCGCGCACCAGGGCGAGGCCCACAGCCGCCAGGGCGAGGGTGCCCAACGCGACGTGGCCACTGTAGCCGAGGGCTACGACGAGAATGGCGCCGAGGTCGTCTACGATGGCCAGCGACAACATGAATACCCGCAGGCTCTGTGGAATGCGGGATCCGAGCAACGCCAGGCAACCGATGACGAACGCGGTATCGGTCGCCATCACCGTGCCCCACCCGTGTTGGCCGGGTTGACCCCATTGCATCATCAGGTACAGCAAGGCGGGCACCAACATGCCCCCAAAGGCGGCCGATATCGACAGCGCTGCCATGCGAGGGTTGCGCAACTCGCCGAGTACCAGCTCGCGCTTTAGCTCCAACGAGACGAGAAAGAAGAACAGCGTCATCAGCCCATCGTTGATCCAATCTTTCAGCGTTCGCGCGAACTCCCAGACGCCAACCCGAAATCCGAGCTGTGCTTCCCATACGTTCAGGAACTCATGCGCCCACAAGGAGTTGGACAAAACGAGAGCGACGACGGTAAACAACAGGAGAGTGGCGCCGGTAGCGGCTTCTATGGCCAGAAATCGCTTGAACGGCTTTGCGAGCCGATCAAGGATCTCTGCCGGGAGCCCAGTCGAAGTGCGTCCCTGCCTGCTCAGCCAAAACCTCCTAACGGACGAGCTCTGCTGTGCGCCGTGTGGTCGAGCCGAACCACAGGGGTTTGTCGACGACGAACTTCATGGAGCGTTTCACCAGACCCTCGCCGGGCACGAAGCCGCAGTCGAGCCACAGCCGGATCACCGCCGGAGCTTCGAGGTCGATGGTCTGCTCGATCGGCACCAGGAAACCTTCGTATTCAGCCGTCGGAGTGACGAACCTTTCTCGAGTGATGGGAAGGACTCGGTGGCGATACTCGCCCTTGTGCAAAAGCTCTTGCGTCTCAAAGTTCAAGATCCTAGCCCTGCCGGTCCCGCTCCACGTACGGTCGGGCACGATTCTGTGGGGAAGGAGAACCACCGGCGGCTCGTACAGCACGGTCTGGCCTTCCGTCAGCACGTCCAGACGGGTGAGCAGCACGCCACCATTCCGGAGTCGAAGGAGATGGAGGATGTTGTAGTCGTCGAATCGAAGTTCCCAGCGACCTTCACCGTCCGCTGCGCTCAGTTCCAGCACGACTTGCCGTCCTTCCCCGTCTCCATCCACCACCTCGAACGTGCTCTCACCAGCAACCAGAGGGAAGAGCTCCTCGGCCTCGATCTCGAGAACCGTCGGTACCGGCGGCGCCGGCGTCTCCGCGATGGCGGACAACGCGGCGCAGAGGCCGAAGGCGATCAGTAGGGCCCGCCACAGCAACATTGCGCCTCTCCCAAACTCCTGCAACGGAGGGTGCAGGACTCGTGCCAGGGGCGGGCAGCCGTGGTCGGCCTTGCCACCGCCGCGGAGCGGCAGATGGCAACGGGGCCTATGACACAAGAGCGGGCAGCGCCGTTGAGCAGGCCCACGCTGTTCTCAGGATGAAGGGACCGCCGCGTGGGCAGCCCGTCTCAGGGGTCGGGCGTCGTCAAGGTCTCGCCGTCGTCGGCCACGAATACCGCGAGCAGCCGCGCGGCCTCCGAGTCGCTGGCGTTCTCGCTGACCACGTGATGGTCGCCCGGGTTCTCGTACCACGACTCGCCGGCCTGGTAGACCCTGGCGGGTCCGCCTTCCACCTGGGAGCGGATCCTGCCGGACAGCACGTAGGCGAAGATGAAGCCCGACGGCGCGTGGCGGTGGGGCTGCGAGGCAGCGCCCGGCGGGTATTCCACCACCACCGCCGTCAGGGTCTTGCCCGGCACGTTCGGCAACGGGTGCTCGAAGGTCTTGAAGGCGCGGGCTCCGTCGTGCGCCAAGGCGATGCCGGACGACAGGGTCAACGCCCAGAGCAGCGTGAGACGCCTCATGTCGCCGCTCCCGCCAGGGCCGGCGGCGCCTCCACCGGATGCTGATTGCGGAAGCCGATGGCGATCCGGTTCCACAGATTGATGACCCCGATCAGAGTGGTGAGATCGACCAGTTCCCGATCGCTGAACTGCCTACGCACCTGGTCGAACACGGCGTCGGGGGCGTGCGACTCGGCCACCAGGGTCAGCGCTTCGGTCCAGGCCAGGGCAGCGCGCTCGCGCTCGCTGTAGAGCGGCGACTCATGCCACGCGTTCAGCAGATAAAGCCGCTGCTCGCTCTCGCCGTGGCGGCGCGCGTCCTTGCTGTGCATGTCGAGGCAATACGCGCAGCCGTTGACCTGGGAGGCCCGCATCTTGACCAGCTCGATCAGACTTCGCTCGAGGCCGCAGCCCCTGATGTAGGCCTCCACGCCGAGCACCGCGTCGACGGCGTCCGGTGCGGCCGCGTAGGCATCCAGTCTTGCCTCCATCGGGCTTGCTCCTTCTTCTATTCGGTGAGATGGCCGGCAGTGTGGCCTTCACATGGACCATGATAAAGTGCCAAAAAGCACTCAGTCGCATAGGCCAAGATGACTCGCGGCACCCCTTCCGGGGCGCAGACCCTGGCGCTGGATCGGCGCAGCGTCACTCCGCTGCGCCGTCAGCTCTACGAGCGGCTGCGCGACGCCATTACCCGCGGGACCCTCCAGCCGGGCGAACGGCTGCCTTCCGCGCGCACCCTGGCTAACCAGCTCGCCGTGGCCCGGGGCACCGTGGACGCGGCGTACGCGACGCTGGCCGGCGAGGGATACATCGTCAGCCGCGGCGCCGCGGGCACAGTGGTTGCCGAGGGCGTGGCAGGGGAGCTGATCGCGCGGTCGCGACGCAATGTGACCCGCCGGCCGCTCGCACCCGGCACCGCCGCAGCCATTCAACCGTTCCAGATGGGTCTGCCGGCCATGGACGCGTTCCCCCGTAAGCTGTGGGCCCGTCTGGCCGTTCGCCAGGCGCGAACCCTGTCGGTGGCGGCCATGCACGTAGCGAATCCAGCCGGGCACCAGCCGCTTCGGGAAGCCCTCACGCGCTACCTGGCAGTGGCCCGGGGCATCGACTGTGCGCCGGAGCAGATCTTCATCACCGGCGGATTCCAGGGCGCGCTGGGGCTGATCACCCGCGTGCTGCTGAAGCAGGGCGAGCAGGTCTGGCTGGAGGACCCGGGCTACGTCCTGGCGCGGGCAGCACTGGCGGCGGCAGGTGCACGGATCGTCCCGGTGCCGGTGGACGACGAGGGCCTCGACGTCGCCGCCGCCGTCGACAGCGCGCCGCGCGCCCGTATGGCGCTGGTCACCCCATCGCATCAGATGCCCCTGGGCGTGGCGTTGAGCCTGCGCCGGCGGCTGGCCCTGTTGAACTGGGCGCGGGCGGCGAAGGCCTGGATTGTCGAGGACGATTACGACAGCGAGTACCGCTACCGCGGCCCGCCGCTCCCGGCGCTGAAGAGCCTGGACGGCGACGCGCGGGTGCTCTATGTGGGCACCTTCAGCAAGGTGCTGTTTCCCGGCCTGCGCATGGGCTATGCGGTGGTGCCGGAGCCGCTGGTGCAGAAATTCGGCGAGACCTGCCGCATGCTGCATCCGGACCGGTCGCTGCTGGTCCAGTCGATCGTCACCGAGTTCATCGACCAGGGCCATTTCGCCCGGCACATCCGGCGCATGCGCGGACTCTATGCCCGGCGCCGCAGCGCCTTGGCGAGCGCGCTGACTGAGGTGTTTCCGGACCGCCTCCGGCTGGAGCTGCAGGCGGGCGGTATGCATCTGCTCGCGCGGCTGAATTGCGGCGAGAGCGACGTGCGACTGGTGGAGCTGGCCCGGGCTCGGGGCCTCGCCCCACAGGCACTCAGCCGCATGGCGATCAGGCCCGGTGGCGGCCAGGGGCTGCTGCTCGGCTTCACCAACATCCCCGAGGAGCAGGCACTCGCCCAGGCTCGCCGCCTCGAGCAGGCCCTGCGGGCATGACGCACCGCCGCGCGCCACGGGCAGCCGGAACGTGAGCCGCGGCGCCTGAGGCGGAGGGCGAACCTGGCGTCACTGCGCCAGCGAGACCTCCCCCTCTGCCCAGGCGCGGATGAGGTGGTGCGCGATCGCGATCTCGCCGGGCACCTTGAGGTTCGGATGCTCACCGGCGAGGGCGGCGCGTACCGCCTCCCGCTCGAACCAGCGCACATCGTGCATCTCTTCGGTGTCGATGGAGATCTCGGTGGTCTCGGCGACCCCGTGGCAGCCGATCATCAGCGACGACGGGAAGGGCCATGGCTGCGACGAGTGGTAGCGTACCTGGCCAACCCGGATGCCCGCCTCCTCGAGCGTCTCACGCCGCACCGCCTCTTCGATCGATTCGCCCTGCTCGATGAAGCCCGCCAGCGCGGAGAACATGCCGATGCGCACCAGCGGCCCCTTGCTCTGACCGAGCAGACACCAATCGCCGTCGACGATCAGCATGATCGCCACCGGGTCGGTGCGCGGAAAATGGTCCGCGCCGCAGCCAGGGCAGGTGCGAACCTGACCACCCCTGCCCTGCGCCGTGCGCTCGCCGCACACGCTGCAGTACGGGTGGCGCTGGTGCCAGTCGATCTGCGCGCGCGCCTGGGCGAGGATGCCGGTCTCCGCGCGCGGCAGCGCCATGGCCGCGCCTCGGGATTCCTGGAACGACAGTCCATCGGAGAGGTTGAGCGCGTGGTTGGGGTCGTGGACTGAGGAGATGTCCTGGGCAAAGCACGCCACTCGGTGGTCATCGAGGCCCAGGAACACCGGCGGCACGTCCACCTCGAGCCAGCGAATGTCTTCATATTTCAGCCACCCCAGACGCGGAGCGGACCCGAGGGCATCGACCAGCACATTGAGCTGATGCAGGGGCAGATAGCGGGTCTCGGGCGCGCGGGCGGCGGCTTCCAGCCACGCGGGGTCGCGCCGCTCCACGTCGCCCCGGTCGAGCGGATTGCCGGCAAAGGTGTGGACGAAGGACACGGGCGAACTCCTGCCAAAAACGCTCATTGTACGCGCGCCCTGCCACCGAGTCGGGTCAGGCCGTCGTCACAATCCGGCGTTGACGTAAGCGATCAGCATGAACAGGCAGAACAACAGTGCGGCCGCCACGCCCAGCGCGGCGTGCCAGACCGGTGAGCGCGTATACGCCAGCCAGGCCAGTATGCCCGCCGCCACCGGGCGGACGACGTTCTCGGGGTGCACCAGCGGCTGGTGGCCGACCAGCGTGTCGACCACGATCAGCAGCACGATCAGCGCGGCCGCGAACGTGAACACGGGTCGGCTGTGGGCGAAGTAGTAGTCGCGCAGACTCGGCGGCGGCGGATCCTCCTTCGAGGGGGTGATCAGCAGCACGGCCACCACCAGCATGATGGTCTCCACCGCGACCAGCAGCAGCCCGGAGAACGTCCAGTCGTCCACCACCTGGAACTGCCAGAACCCCCACCAGAACTGCACCAGCAGCAACAGGCCCAGCACGCTCCACAGGGCGTGCACCCAGTAGAAGCGCACGACGTCCCGGTGGCGCAGCAGGCGCGCCCAGCACACCAGCACCTCGGACAAGCCGAGAGCGAGGATGATGGAGATCAGTACCGAAAGATACTCGAATCTCGACAAGCCGCTCCCTCCGGCCCGCGGGGGTGCCGGGCCCGCGCAATCGATCCCTGAGACAGACCGGCCCCGCCCTCCTACTGAGTCTCGAAAATCACCCGGCCGTACAGGAACTGACCAGCGATGGGGTATACCGTGCCATCCAGGCTGTTCAGGTCGCAGGAGAAGCACACCGGCGGCTCCTCGTCGAACAGGTTCTCCACGCCGAGGGTGAACGTCAGACCGCCGCCCATCAATCCGGCGGGATTCCAGCTCGCCTGAACGTCGGTGTAGATCACGCTGTCGAGCTCGTTGCCGGCGGCGCCGTCGGAACAGAACTCGGTAAGCTCGAAGTCCGCGACCAGCCCGACGCACTGCTCGTCGAGCGAGCTCAGGTAGCGAAGTGACAACCGGGCGGACCAGTCTCCCAGATACCAGTCCGTATTGAGCGTGGACTTGGTTTCGACGAACGCACGGGTCGGCGAGCCCAGCTCGTCGCCCGCCCGGGACACCCGGACGGTACCGCCGGAGGCGTCGGTGAAC
>JAWLCV010000135.1:0-6600 GCA_041686955.1 Pseudomonadales bacterium | reverse complement strand
TCAGCCGCGCAGCGTGCCCGAATGCCGCACGTCCTTGCCCTTGACCAGATACACCACGTACTCGGAGATGTTCTTCGCGTGGTCGCCGATCCGCTCCAGCGACCTCGCCGCCCAGATGACGTTCATGGCGCGGTCGATGTCGGCGGAACCTTCGCGCATGCTGGAGCCGCGCTGGCGGACGATGTTGTTGTAGTGGTCGTCGATCTGCTCGTCGGCGTCGATCACCTTCAGGGCGCCGTCCGGGTCCAGCCGGGCGAAGGCGTCCAGGCTGCTGGCGACGATCTGCTCGGTGAGCGCGGCCATCTCGCGGATGTCGCCGTACTGGTCGCTGGGGTATTCCATGCTCGAGAGCGCCTGGGCCATCTTGGCGATTCGGCCCGACTCGTCACCGATCCGCTCCAGGTCCGTGCTGGCCTTCATGATGCTGATGAGGGTTCTGAGATCGGTGGCCGCCGGTTGGCGCCGGGCGATGATGTGGCTGCACTGCTCGTCGATTTCCACCTCGAGCTGGTTGATGCGCCGGTCGCTTTCCCGGACCTTGGCGGCGAGCTCGTCGTCCTGATTGATGAGCGCCTGGCTCGCGTCGTGCACCTGCTGCTCCACCAGACCGCCCATTTCCATGAGCAGGTTTCGGACGGCAGCGAGCTCCGCGTCGTATTGCTCGGAGATGTGCGGATTGTTCATCGCTGGTACCTCGGGTCGTCGTCGGCCCCGGCCGGTCAGCCGTAGCGGCCGGTGATGTAATCTTCCGTCTTCTGTTTTTTTGGATTGGTGAAGACGTCGTCAGTTCTGTCGAACTCTATCAACTCCCCCAGGTACAGAAAGGCCGTGAAGTCCGAAACCCTCGCAGCCTGCTGCATGTTGTGCGTCACGATGACGATAGTGTAGTCGGATTTCAACTGGTGGATCAGCTCCTCGATCTTCAGGGTCGAGATGGGATCCAGAGCCGAGGCAGGCTCGTCCAGCAGCAGCACGGAAGGCTGCACCGCCACCGCGCGGGCGATGACCAGGCGCTGCTGCTGGCCGCCTGAGAGTCCCAGGGCCGACTCCTTCAGCCGGTCCTTCACCTCGTCCCAGAGCGCGGCGCTGCGCAGGGCCCACTCCACCCGGTCGTCCAGCTCCGACTTGGGCGGCTTGCCGTCCAGGCGCAGCCCGTAGGCCACGTTCTCGTAGATGGACTTGGGAAACGGGTTGGGGCGTTGGAACACCATGCCCACCCGCCGGCGAAGCTGGGCCACGTCCACGTCCTTGGCGTTGATGTCCTGCCCCTCGAGCCGCACCGTGCCGGTGGTCCGGACGTTGTCCACGAGGTCGTTCATCCGGTTGAAGCAGCGCAGCAGCGTGGATTTGCCGCAGCCGGACGGGCCGATGAAGGCGGTCACCTGGCGCTTCGGAATGGTCAGGCTGATGTTCTTCAACGCTTGCTGGTCACCGTAGAACAGGCACAGGTCGTCCACCACGATGCTCGAATCGTTGTTGCCCGCTTCCCGGGCGGCTGTGTCGGTCGGGCTCATGGTGCTGATAGACATGGATGATGGCTCACGGTTCTTCGGGATTGTGCCGATGGCGCTCTTCGTCATGGTGACGTCAGCCCTCCACGCCACGGTAGCGGTTTTCCAGGCGGCTGCGCAGCAGGATGGCGGTCAGATTGAGGACGACGATGAGCAGCACCAGCAGCAGCGCCGTAGCGTACACCAGCGGACGCGCCGCCTCGACGTTGGGGCTCTGGAAACCCACGTCGTAGATGTGGAAACCCAGGTGCATGAACTTGCGCTCCAGGTGCAGGTAAGGAAAGTTGCCGTCCACGGGCAGGGCCGGGGCCAGCTTCACCACCCCCACCAGCATCAGCGGCGCCACCTCGCCGGCGGCTCGGGCCACGGCCAGGATCACCCCGGTGAGGATGGAGGGGCTAGCCACCGGCAGCACCACCTTGAACAGGGTCTCCGCCTTGGTGGCGCCGAGGGCGAGGCTGCCTTCCCGCAGCGAACGGGGGATGCGGGTGAGGCCTTCCTCGGTAGAGACGATGACCACCGGCACCGTGAGCAGCGCCAGGGTGAGGGAGGCCCAGAGTAGACCCGGGGTGCCGAACGTGGGGGAGGGCAGCGCCTCGGGAAAGAACAGCGAATCAATGGAGCCGCCCAGGAAGTAGACGAAGAAGCCCAGGCCGAACACGCCATAGACGATGGAAGGCACCCCGGCCAGGTTGTTCACCGCGATGCGGATGAGGCGCACGAAGGGCCCCTGGCGGGCGTACTCGCGCAGATACACGGCGGCCACCACGCCGAAGGGGGTGACCAGCACCGACATCAACAGCACCATCATCACCGTGCCGAAGATGGCGGGAAAGACCCCGCCTTCGGTGTTGGCCTCGCGGGGCTCTTCCGAGAGAAACAGCCAGAAGCTCTGCGCGTAGTGGCCGAGCCGGTCGAGCCAGCCCATGGCGTTGGGGCGCCAGGCACGGACGATCTCGGCCAGGCTGATCTCCACTTCCTGACCGGTCGCCGTCTCGAGCCGGATGGAGTCCCGGCGCAGCGCGCGGCGCAGCTCGCGCAGCCGCCGTTCCGCCACCTCGTAGTCCGCCAGCAGGGCGGCCTCGGTCGCCGCCATGGCAACCGCCCGTGGCGAACCGTCACCGGATTCCACGGGCTCGGTGAGCTGCATGGCCCGGCGCTCGAGCCGCAGCCGTTCGAGCTGGTAGTTGATGCGGTAGAGCTCGCCCTGCTCCAGGGCGTCGATCTCCTCGCGCAGGGCGTTCACGCGCGCCAGGCGCTGCTCGAGGTCCTCCCAGGCGGCGGCGCCCTCGGAGCTCTGCCGCTCGCTCTCGTGCACCGAGCGCAGATAGCCGTAGGCGTTGCCCCATTCCACCCGCTCGAGGACCGTCACGTCCTCGGGATACTCGACCTGGCCGATCCGGTGCCGGACCACCCAACGGAAATCCGGCGGCGCCACCCGGCGGTTTCCCGTTTTCACCAGCCAGCGCTCCACGGTGACGGCTTCCGCCGGAACCGTCTGGTCGCCGGCGCCGGTGGCTTCCTGGTACTGGGCCAGGGGAAGATGCTCGGTGTCGGTGATCTCCCCGAGCGCCACCTGGGTCTGGCCGGCGGCGTCCTGGTAGACGATCCGAGCGACCGAAGCCGGCCAGAAGTGGGCGAGGCCTTTCGTGGCAATGAGCAGCAGGATGCCGCTCACCGCGGCGATGCTGATGGCCACCGCCGCGGCGTTCATCCAGATCCACGGCTCGCCGGATTTGAACCACGGCCCGAGGCCGCCATGCTCTACTCGCCGCATGATCACAGATTCCCGTAACGCACCCGCAGCCGCTGGCGTACCAGCTCGGCGGCGGTGTTGAAGACGAAGGTGAGGAGGAACAGCACCAGGGCCGCCAGGAAGAGGATGCGGTAATGGGTGCTGCCCACTTCCGACTCGGGCAGCTCGACGGCGATGTTGGCCGCGAAGGTGCGCATGCCCTCGAAGATGTTGAGGTCCATGATGGGCGTGTTGCCGGTGGCCATGAGCACGATCATGGTCTCGCCCACCGCGCGGCCGAGGCCGATCATCACGGCGGAGAAGATCCCGGGGCTGGCGGTGAGCACCACGACCCGCATCAGGGTCTGCCAGGGGGTGGCGCCCAGAGCCAGGGAGCCGTTGATGAGATGGGTGGGCACCCCGTAGATGGCATCCTCGGCAATGGAGAAGATGGTGGGAATCACCGCGAGGCCCATGGCGATGCCCACCACCAGCGCGTTGCGCTGGTCGTACTCGAGTCCCGTATTCTCCAGGATCCACGCCTGAACGTTGCCGCCGAAGAGCTCCAGCTCGAGCCAGGGGCCGATGGCGAAGGCCAGCCACGTGGTGCCGATGATCACCGGCAGCACCAGCAGCGCGTACCAGCCCTCGAAGCGCCCGGTCATGCGGTCCGGCAGCCGGCTCCAGGTCCAGGCCGCCAGCAGGGTTCCGAGCGGCATCACCACCAGGATGCTGATCACCGCGGTGAGGTTGGCCTCGATGATGGGCGCCAGCCACAGGCCGGCGAGAAAACCGAGGATCACCGTGGGCAGGGCGGCCATGATCTCGATGCCCGGTTTGACGATGCGGCGCATGGCGGGCGCCATGAAATAGGCCGTGTACAGGGCGCCCATGATGGCCACCGGCACCGCCACTACCATGGCGTAGAACGCGCCCTTGAGGGTGCCGAACATGAGTGGGGTGAGGGAGAACTTCGGCTCGAAGTCGTTGGCCGCCGACGACGACTGCCAGCTGTATATGGGCTCCGGATAGCCCTCGTACCAGACCCGGGACCACAGGGTGGACCAGGAAATCTCCGGGTGCTCGTTCTCGACGTGGTAGAGCTGCACGTCGCCCGCCGGGTTCGCCGTCAGCAGCAGGTCGGCCCGGGGCGAGACGCTGGCCGCCGCCACGTCGCCGGAGGCCAGCGGATGGCTCGCCAGGTGGCGCTCCGAGGTGGTGTAGAACAGGTGCAGCGTATCGGTCCGGTCGATGACCGCGAAGCCCTTGCGCCGCGGCTCCGGAATCAGGCGCGCCACGGGGGCGCCGACCTCGAAGCTTCGCGCCTGGGTCAGTTGCTGGCCCAGCTCGCCGCGGATCATGAACCATTGGCTCACCCGGCCCGCCTCATCCGCCGCGAGCAGCGAGTAGCGCCCGAGAAGGGGAACCACGTCGGCGACGGTGCTTCCCTGGGGCACCAGGCGGCCCAGGTAGATCCGGGAGGGCGCCGTCGGGCGGCGCAGATCCAGCACCTCCACGGCCCCCGACTCGGCCACCAGATACAACCATTGGCCCCGGGGCCCGAAATAGACGTAGTCGTAGGCCCGGTCGAGGCGAAGCTCGCGATCCCGGGGGAAGTCCAGGGCGAAGCCCGGCTCCGCCTCCCGATAATGCGCAATGGCGAGGGTTCGACCGGCCAAACCTGCGACCAGGAGCTCGGTGCCGTCATAGTGGCTGTCGAAGCGCTCCACGTCTCCCAGCTCGACCCATTCCTCCTCGAACACGTACTCGAGCTCCGGGCTCACCACCCGGGTATCCTCCCGGAACGAGACGGGAAAACTGGCCTGGATGAAGGTCAGGTTGCCGTCGATATCGAGAAGCGCGTACAGCCCGGTCTGATCCGCCACGGGCTGGGCACGAGCCAGCGGACGGCCCAGGCTCAGGCCGCCGAGGGGCGCGCCGCTCTCCAGATCGAAGAACGACGCCTCGCCGTCGGCGCTGATGCGCAGACCCACGTCGCCGGTGTCGTTGGCCTCCACCAGCAGGGTCTCTGCAGCGGGCAGATCGAACCCGGGCCCGCGGTCCACGTCCGCAGGCACGAATACGGGCGCGACCACCCAGAGCAGGTAGATGAAGATCAGGGCGATGGCGGCGATCACCGCCGCGCCGCCCAGCCCGACGATCCGCGTGGTCAGGGCATTGACCCAGCGCCTGCGTCTGGGGAGTCGCGAGAGCCCGGCTGCACGTGCCATCGACGGTCCTTTAGTCTTCCAGTTTCTTCAGCTCGCGGGCCACCAGCCGTGGCGACAGCGGCACGTACCCGTCCTTGGCCACCACGGCCTGACCGCTGCGGGAGAGCACCATCTTCAGGAACTCCTGCTCCAGCGGCGCCAGCGGCGTGCCGGGGCGCTTGTTGACGTAGATGTACAGGTAGCGCGACAGCGGGTAGTCGCCGGACAGCGCGTTCTCCGGGGTGGCGGCCACCGGGTCCGCATCTTCGTACTCCGCCAGCGGCACGGCGCGCACCCCGGAAGTGACGTAGCCGATGCCGGAGTAGCCGATGCCGTTGAGGGAGGAGGAGACGGCCTGGACCACCGAGGCGGAGCCGGGCTGCTCGTTCACCGTGCTCTTGAAGTCACCGGAGCACAGGGCTTCTTCCTTGAAGTAGCCGTAGGTGCCGGACACCGAGTTGCGGCCGTAGAGCTGAATCGGCCGGTTCGCCCAGCCGCCGGTGAGGCCCACCTGGCCCCAGCGCGCGATGTCGGCATCGGCGCCGCAACGCCGGGTGACCGAGAAGATGGCGTCCACCTGGGGGATCGTCAGCGACGCCACCGGATTGTCCTTGTGCACGTACACGGCGAGGGCGTCGATGGCGACGCGCACGGCCGTGGGCTTGTAGCCGTGACGGCTTTCGAAGGCCTCGATCTCCTTGTCCTTCATGGCGCGGCTCATGGGCCCGAAGTTCGACGTGCCCTCGGTGAGCGCCGGAGGCGCCGTGGAGGAGCCCGCCGCCTGGACCTGAATGGTGACGTTGGGGTACTCCCGCTTGAACTCTTCGGTCCACAGCGTCATCAGGTTGGCCAGGGTGTCCGAGCCGATGCTGGAAAGGGTTCCGGAGACGCCGCTCGCCCGCTGATATTCCGGGAGCTGATCCCCTTCCTCGGCATGGACGCCGCCCGTGAATGCGGCCAGGGCCAGTGCCCCGGCGGCCAGTGATCTGATTGCATGTCTCATCATGTTTCCTGCTCCTGGCTGGATATGGGTGATGGGATTTCGAGTTGCTCGGGGGGAAAGTCGCAGTAGAAGGTGCTGCCTTTCCCCACGGTGCTGTCGACCCGAAGCGCGCTTCGGTGCCGTTTCAGAACGTGTTTGACG
>JAWLCV010000134.1:0-6613 GCA_041686955.1 Pseudomonadales bacterium | reverse complement strand
TGCGCCAGGTAGCCGAACACGCGCGCCATGCCGAACAGGGCGGTGAAGAAGCGCGGCGGCAGGCCGAGCACGCGAAACACCAGGCCCTTGTAGAACTCCACGTTGGCGTAGAGGTCCTTGCCGCGTTCCGCCATGCGCTCGGTGAAGCGGGCCTCGATGGCTTCCAGGGTGCGGAAGGTCACCTCGTGCTCGGTGCCGGCGGCGAGGCGCCCGGCGAATCCCTTGAGCAGCACTGCCCGGGGATCCACCACCCGGTACTCCCGGTGGCCCATGCCCATGACCTTCTCGCCGCGGGCGAGGCAGTCATCGACGAAGGCCGCGGCACGCTCCGGACTGCCCACCCGGTCCGCGGTTTCCAGGGCCGCCTGGTCGGCGCCGCCGTGGAGCACGCCGTGGAGCGCGCCGAAGGCCGCCGACAGCGCGTTCTCCACCGGCGCCAGGGTGCTGGCCACCACCCGTGCGGTGAACGTGCCGGCATTGAAACCGTGCTCGATCTGCAGGATCTGGGCGGCTTCGAAGGCCCGGTGGGCGTCTTCCCGCTCCGGCGCGCCGATCTGCGTGAGGAACAGGGCGATGGGGTCGTCGTCGCTGGCGTACGGGGCCGGCGCCCGCAGGAAGTGGGTGGCGATGAGGCTCGGCAGCTTCGCCGCCACGGCGAATCCCTGGGCGGCGTCGCCGTGCTCGGCGAACGCGTCGCTCCGGTCGAGGAGCGGGGTGAGCCCCTGCAGCACGTGCATGGGGTGCACGCTCTCCGGTAATCCCAGCACCAGCGCCTCTTCCCGTGGCGAGAGCCGCGCATTGGCGGCGAGGCGGCGGCCGAAGGCGGCGTCGAACTTCCCCGTGGCCACCAGCGCCGCCACCTCGGCGAACGGCCGCGTCACCAGAGTGTCGATGGGGTGCCCGCGGTAGGAAAGCTGACCCCCAGCCCCGTCCACCAGACTCACCGCGGTGGTGTCCACCACCACGCCGTCCAGGCCTTTGTGAATCTCCATGATTGCCTCCTGATCACACGCTTGCCGATACCGGCTCAAGCTACGACCGAAGGCGGCAACACGACAGGGGTCTTGTGCTTCTGAGTGGAGAAGCGGGGCTGATGGATAAGCTCTGCTGATGGAGCCATAAGTGGAGCGGGCCCCGGTGCGCTGCTACTCTCAGCCGATGCAGATCGAGCGCAACGAGATCCGGGTGTTCACGGCGGTGGTGGAGGAGGGGGGCTTCAGCCGCGCCGCCGAACGGCTGCACATTTCCCAATCCGCGGTGAGTCAGGCCGTGGCCAACCTGGAGCACAAGCTCGACACGCGGCTCCTGCTGCGCAAGGGCAGACCGCGGCTGACGGAAGCGGGCAAGCGGCTGCTTTCCTTCGCGCAGACGCTCGTGAACGAGGAGCGGCGGGCGCTTGCCGACATCCAGCGTATCCGCACCGGCGCGTTGTCGACCCTGAATCTGGCCATGAACAGCGTTGTCAGCCGGGTGTTCGGCCAGGGCCTCATGCTCGAGTTCTGCGAGCGCAATCCCCTCACCCGGCTGAAGCTCGACGTGGCGCCGAGCCGGGAGATCATCTACGGCGTGGAGGAGGATCGCTGGGAGCTGGGTTTCGGGCCGTTCCAGCACCACATGCCGGGCGACTTCGTCACCACCGCCTTCTTCACCGAGCAGCGCGTGCTGGTGGTCCACGAGGCCCATCCCGACCACGTGGCGCTGCGGCAGCGGCCCCAGGACGAGCTGCCCCGGGCAACACTGCTCACCTCGTACCTGGACGATGCCACCCGGCGCGCCGGGCAGGAACAGCGCCTGCGCAACCAGTTCGCCAGCGTCTGGGAGGTGAGCAACCTGGAACTGCGGCTGGCGCTGGCGGAGGCGGGCAAAGGCGTGACCTACCTTTCCGACCGGTTGCTCGCGCAGCTTTCCGGTTATCACTTGATCGACGGGCTGCCCATCTCCCGTTTCGAGCGTCAGGTGGGCCTTTACTACAAGCGGCACCGGGCGCTGTCGGAAGGGGCGCGGCGGTTCATCGCCATCTGCGAGCGCTATTTCGCGGGCGAGGCGACGGCGGCCGGCGGGGCGCCGGCCGGTGGCGTGCCCGCCGACGAGATGCCGGGCTGAGGCGCGGTCAGCGCGCTGACCCCCCGGCTGGGGTCAGCGGGGGACGTTGTCCACCCGGGCGGCGCGCCCCAGGTAGCCGCCGTGGTGGCGCAGCCCGTAGTCCTCCCTGGTGATTCCCTTCACCTCCAGCAGCGCCAGCGCGATGGCGTCGCTGATGGCCAGCATCACCGCCATGCTGGCGCTGGGGGTGAGGCCGAGCGGGCACGGCTCCTCGATCTCGCCCATGTCCAGGACGAAGTCAGAGAGCCCCCGCAGCTCCGAGTCCGGATGCGAGGTGACGCCGATGACGGTGGCCACGCCCAGATGCCGGGCAAGCTCGAGAATCTCCAGCACCTCCCGGCTCTTGCCGCTGGTGGAGAACGCCACCAGCACGTCGTTGGCGCTCACCAACCCCAGATCGCCATGGGCGGCCTCGGCGGGATGGATGAAGTCGGCCGGCGTGGCCGTGGAGCACAGCGTGGCGGCGAACTTGCGGGCGATGTGGCCCGCTTTGCCGATCCCGGTGGTGAGCACCTTGCCCTGGCAGGCGGCCAGCGTCAGCACCGCGCGCTCGAAGTTGTCGTCGATCTCGATCCGGCTGATGGCGGCCGCCTCGGCTTCCAGCACCGCTCGCATTCGATCCTTGATTTCCATGCACCCGTCCGGCCCCGTGGTCGGGGCGCGATGTTGGCACGCCGCGTGCGCCTCCTCAAGCTGCACACCGGCTGCCGTTGCCGTTGACACGGTGTCGCGCATGGGCGAGAAGGGCGGCATGCAGGAAATCGACCCATGACCGACGAGCCCGAGCGCCAGAGCCTGATGCCGTGGCCGGCGCGGCTCTGCCCCCTCGGCGGCGCGCCGCTGCCCGCCGACGTGGCGCTGGAGCCCGCCTTCGGCGGCATTCGCACGCACCGCCTGGAGCGGGCGGTGGAACGGTTCCTGGCCAGCCGGCCGCAGCGTGCCGCCGGCGGTGAGCGGCTGCCGCTGACCCTTCGCTGCCCGGAGGCTGCGGCTCCGTTTCCGGCACTGGGAGACGACGAAAGCTACGTCCTGGAGGTCAGCGCCGCCGGTGTGAACATCTCGGCGCCGGCTGAGTGGGGCGTGCTGCGGGGGCTGGCGACCCTGACCCAGTTCTGGCCGGAGGGCGGCGGCCTGCCGGCCCAGCGCATCGACGACGCGCCCCGCTTCGCCTGGCGCGGGCTCATGATCGACGTGGCCCGTCACTTCATTCCAGCGGAAGACCTGCTGCGCACCCTCGAGGCCATGGCGGTGTTCAAGCTCAACGTGCTGCACCTGCATCTCACGGACGATCAGGGCTTCCGGTTTCCCAGCCGCCGGTATCCCGAGCTTTGCGCCGGTCTGCACTACAGCCGGGACGAGCTTCGCCGGCTGGTGGCTCACGGGGCCGAGCTGGGGATCCGCCTGGTGCCCGAGCTCGACGTGCCGGGCCACACCGCGAGCTGGCTCGCCGCGTACCCGGCGTGGGGCAGCGGCGAGGCCCGGCCCACCCGCCGCTTCGGCGTGCATCGGGAGTGCCTGGACCCGAGCCGGCCGGAGGTGATGGAGGCCCTGGCCGTGCTGTTCGAAGAGCTGGCCGAGGTGTTCCCCGACACCTACGTGCACATGGGCGGCGACGAGGTGCACCCCGAATGGTGGCGCAGTGATGCCCGCATTCAGGAGTACATGCGCCGCAACGGCCTCACGGACGTTCGCGCGCTGCAGGCGCACTTCAACGCCCGCCTCGCGGCGCTGCTCACCGGGCTGGGGAAGCGGCCCCTGGGGTGGGACGAGGTGCTGCATCCCGACCTTCCGGCCACGGTGACGGTGCAGAGCTGGCGTGGCGCCACGGCACGGGACCGGGCCCTCGCCGCCGGCCACGACTGCGTGATGTCGGCCCCCTACTACCTGGACCTGTTCTATCCCGCTGACGTGCATTACGCCTTCGATCCCGCCGCGCCCCAGGCGGAGCTGATCGCCCGGGAGGATGCGCTGCTCCGGGACCCGCGGTTCGAGCACGTGGCGGAGGGCATGGCCTGGACGCGGCAGTGGCGGGAGGAGCCGGCGGGGCGGGAAGGCGCCGAGCCGGGAACCCTGCTCGGCGCCGAGGCGTGCCTCTGGTCCGAGCTGGTGGATGCCCGGGTGCTGGACGTGCGGTTGTGGAGCCGCATGCCGGCGCTGGCCGAGCGGTTCTGGTCCCCCGCCGAGCGGGACGATTCGGCCGACATGTATCGGCGGCTCGAAGCGGTTCTGGCGCGCCTGCCCGGCTGGGCCGGCGTGGACGTGGCGGCGCAGAGCCGGGCGCTCTTGGCCGAGGCCGGCGTAGAGCCGCCCTGGCAGCCGCTGGTGGACGTGCTGGAGCCGGTGAAGTGGTACGGACGGCTGCTCGGCGAGGAGGCGCTGGCCGCCCGTCTGCAGGGCCGGGAGATGCCCCAGGCCCGCCCGTACGACGCGGATACGCCCCTCGATCGTGTGGCGGACGCGCTGCCGCCGGAGAGCCTGCCCACCCGCCGACTGGAAGAGACGTGCCGGGCGGAGCTGCAGAGGGATGTCGCCGCCCGGACGCGACTCGAAGCCATTGCCGGCGCGTGGCGGCAGCTTCCCGAGCGCGGTGCCGGCCCCGCCGAGCTCGCGCCCCTGGCGCGGGAGCTGGCAGCGCTCGGCGGCCTGGTGCTCGAAGTGCTGGACGGCTCGTTGGACGTCGACGAGGCCAGGCGGCGTCTCGAGGCCGCGGCAGCTCCTGTGGGCGAGTACCTGCTGGGGCCGGTGCCGGTGCTGCGCCGATGGCTTGACGGTCGGGGAGCCCGAACGTGAGGTCGGCGCAGGCGCGGGAGGCCGCCCGGGCCTGGTTCGGGTCTTCCGGGCCCGCCGTCTCCCTGTCGCCCCTCGGAGCGGGCCACATCAACGATACCTGGCTGGTGGAGGCCGGCAGCGGCAGGTTCGTGCTGCAGCGGGTGAACGAGCGGGTGTTTCCCGATCCCCGGTCGCTGATGCAGAAGGTGTCGGCTGTTGTGGCCCACCTCATCGACGGCGGCCGGGTCCCGGTGCCGGCCCTGGTCCCCACCGCCGCCGGTCTGCCGTGGCACGAAGACTCGGAGCAGGGGGTGTGGCGGGTGACGGATCTCGTGGCTCCCGCCCGCAGCCTGCGGGTGCTGGAGAATCCCGCCCAGGCCGAGGCGGCGGGGCGTGCCTTCGGCGCGTTTCAGCGCGCGCTCGAGGATCTACCGGTGGCGGTGCCGGATCCGATTCCGGGGTTCATGCAGCTTCACCACTATCGGGCTGAGCTGGAGGACGCGGTGGCGGCGACGGACCCGGACCGGGAGGCGGGGGCGGTGCTGGCGGCGCTGCAGTCGCGCATGGATCTGGCGGGACTGTTTCAGCTCCGGGACAGGCTGGTGCACGGCGACTGCAAGGTGGACAACCTGCTGTTTCACGCCCACTGGGACGAGGTGGTCTGCGTGCTCGACCTGGACACGGTGATGGTGGGCAACTGGGCCTGGGACTTCGGCGACCTGGTGCGATCCGCCGCCGCCACCGCGGACGGCTTCGACCTGCAACGCTACGCGGGGGTGGTGCGCGGCTTCTTCGGTTCCGGAGCGGCAGCCCCGGATGCGGACGCGGCGGTGCTGGCGCCCCGCTACGTGGCCCTGATGCTCGCCGTGCGCTTTCTCGCCGACCATCTGCGCGGGGACCGCTACTTCAAGGTCGACGCTCCCGGGGACAATCTGCGGCGGGCACGTCAGCAGCTCGCCCTGCTCGAGGCCATGGAGCGGCTGGAGGCCCGCATGCGGGCGCTGGCCGCCGTTTAGCCGGCGGTCTTAAGCACCAGGTTCACCACCAGCACCACCGTGAGCACGAACACCACGGTGAAGACGATCCCGGCGATGATGAAGTGCAGCGCCTTGCCGTGGGTGAAGTCCCGCTCGCGGTTGCGGCTCGACTGCACGCCGAAGGCCGCCGCCAGGGTGCTCGTGACCACGTGCCAGGGCTTCAAGCCCCCCTTGCGCCGCTCGCCGGCATCACGGGTCTCATCGCCCTCGGGGCGGCGATCCGGGTCGGTGGAGGAATCTTCGGGACGTTGGCTCATGGCGCGGGATTATACCCCAAGGTCCATGCGGCCGGGCCTCGCGGCTGGGGCGGTCCTTCACCGAGGCAATCGCCGTGCCACGGCTCCCGCCACGCCGGGCGGCCCGCGCGCCGGCTTGCGGCGCCGTGAGCAGCGGTGTCATCATGCCGCCATGAGAATCCCGGCCCTGCTCTTCGTCTCCATGCTCCTGCTGGCGGGTTGCGCCGCGGGCAACCGGCCCATGCAACTGGCCTCGGGCGCGGGGGCCGTGTACCCGCCGAACGCCCGGGCCGCCGGCGTGGAGGGGTACGTGGTGGTCCGCTACGACGTGGACACCGAAGGGCGGGTGAGCAACGTCCGGGTGGTGGAGTCGTCGCCGCCGGGCGTGTTCGAGGAATCCGCCGTGCAGGCCGTCTCCCGCTGGCGCTTCAACCCGGCCACCAGGCGCGGCGAGCCGCAAGCCGTGGA
>JAWLCV010000133.1:0-6791 GCA_041686955.1 Pseudomonadales bacterium | reverse complement strand
TGGATCCGGATGCCAACGATGCCGGCGACGGCGGCGACATGGGACCCAACTCCTACCACGGCACCCACGTGGCCGGCACCGTGGCGGCTGCTTCCAGCAACGGACTCGGCGTGGCCGGGGTGGCGCCTGGGGTGAAGGTGATGCCGCTGCGGGTGCTGGGGGTGGGCGGCGGCACCAGCTACGACATCATTCAGGCCATCCGCTTCGCCGCCGGGTTGCCCAACGACTCCGGTCTGCTGTCTCCGCCGGTGGACGTGATGAATCTGAGTCTCGGCCGCACCGGTTATTGCTCGCCTGCAGAGCAGAGCGCGTTCACCGCGGCCCGGCAGGCGGGCGTGGTGGTGGCGGCGGCTGCGGGGAACGACGCCATGGACGCCGGTGCGGCGTTCCCTGCAAGTTGCCAGGGGGTGCTGGCGGTGGGGGCCGTGGATCTGCTGGGCAACCGCTCGTATTACTCCAACTACGGCCCCGCGGTGGACGTGCAGGCTCCGGGGGGCGACGCCAGCGTTGACCAGAATGGCGACGGCTACGGCGACGGCGTGCTGAGCCTGCTCGGCGACGAGACGGTGAGCCCGGCCGATTACTTCTACGCGTTCTTCCAGGGCACCTCCATGGCGAGCCCCCACGTGGCCGGGGTGGTGGCGCTGATGAAGTCGGTGAACCCGACGCTGACGCCGGACGACGTGGACGCGCTGCTCGCCAACGGCGAGCTGACCGACGACCGCGGGATCATCAACGCCCACGCCGCGGTGTATGCGGCGCTGAACGCCCTGGGCGCGCCGCCCGAGCTGAACCCCACCTTGACGGTACAGCCGGGCTCGCTCAACTTCGGCTCGGCGTTCACTTATGCGGAGATCGAGGTGCGGATCTCGGGCGGCGGCGACCTGCAGGTATCGGCGCCCACCTCGGACCAGCCCTGGCTCAGCCTGGCGCCCCTGGCCGTCACCGCCGCCAACACCGGCCGCTACAGCGTCATGGTGGAGCGGACGGGCCTCGCCGAGGGCACCCACACCGCCGTCATCACCGTGGTCTCCGACCGCAACACCGTGGAGGTGCCGGTGATCATGCAGGTGAGCGGCAGCGTTCACGAGTCCGACGCAGGACACCTGTACGTGCTGCTGAGGGAGAGTGCCACGGGCACGGTGGTGGACCAGGCGGAGGCGGATGCCTCCGGAGGGACCTACCGCTATCGACTCGGCGCTGGCCGGCCCGGCGACTACGAGATCGTCGCCGGCACCGACTTCGACAACGACCAGTTCATTTGCGACGCGGGGGAAAGCTGCGGAGCCTATCCCACCCTGGACCACCCCGGCGCAATCACCGTGGACGCCGACCGGGAGGGCATCGACTTCTCCGTGGGCCGCGTGGTGCCCATCAGCGACCTGCGGCTCGAGGCCGAGGCCGCCGGCGTGCCGGTGGGCCTGGGATCCGGCGAGCGCGTCCGCAGGCCCCCGCCGGTGGCAGGGGCGCCACGAGCGACCGCTCAGTAGTTCAGCTCGAACAGCGCTTCCATCTGCCGCCGCGCCAGTGCGGCCGGCACCGCGCGCAGCGCGGCGTTGCGCAACCGTCGAGCGCCCGCGTTCGACAGGTGCGCCAGGCGCCCGAGGCGCCACGACAGCGTGGTGATCTTCCGGGCCTTGGGCATGCGAATCCGCTGATATTCGGCGAAGGCACGAACCGGGTCCGCCTGGCTCGCGAGCTGGTCGGCGAGCACCCAGGCATCCTCCACGGCCTGGGCCGCGCCCTGGCCCAGGTTCGGCGTGGTGGCATGGGCGGCGTCGCCGAGCAGCACCACGCGGCCTTCGTGCCAGCGGCGGATGGGCCGGAAATCGTGCAGATCGGTACGCAGGATGGCGCTGCCCGCGGCGGCGAGGAGCTCCGGCACGGGCCGCGGAAACCGGGCGAACGCCGCCTGCAGCCGCGCCTGCACCGTAGCGGGGTCGTCCTGCTCGCCGGCGGGCGCGTTCAAGGTGGCGTACCAGTACACCTCGGCATCGCCGATGGTGGAGAAGCCGAAGCGCCGGCCGGGCCCCCAGATCTCCCGTCCCGCGCCGGCCAGTTCCGCGGGCAGTCGGAGCGGCACCACCGCCCGGTAGGAGGTCTGTCCCGAGTAGCGCAGCGGCACGTCGGGGAACAGCGTGCCGCGTACCACGGAGCGCAGGCCGTCGGCGCCGATTACCACCTCGGCGCTCCGTTCCGAGCCGTCGGCGAACACGAGCGTAGTTTGCTCCGGGCCGCGCCGGAGCGCCCGGCAGGCACAGCCGAGATGCAGGGTGCCGGGGGCCACTGCGGAGGCCAGCACCTCTTGCAGGCGCGCGCGATGGATGGCCACCGTGGTCCAGCGCCGGCCCGACAGGTCCACCACCTGCAACGCACCGGTGGCGGCGTCGTGAATCTCCGGGCGGGTGATGGGCTCGCCGAGGCCGGCGATGGCGTCGGCGAGCCCCAGGCGCGCGAACACCTGCATGGCGTTGGGCGGCATCCAGATCCCGGCGCCCACGGCGGCGAGCGCCTCCGCCGCCTCGTAGACGTGGGCCTCGATGCCCCGCTGCTGCAGCGCCACGGCCGCGGTCAAGCCGCCGATGCCGCCACCGACGATGGCCACGCCGCTCACGGGCGTTTCCCCCGCGCGGCGGTGCGCGCTCTCTTCGCCGGCGCCACCGCCAGCATGCCCCGGCAGTGCAGGGCGATGCTGCGGCGCAGCGCGTCGTCCCGCTCCGCGGCCGAGAGCTGACCGTTGAGCCAGCCCACCAGGGTGCCGTAGTACAACGAGAACGTTGACTGGGCGGCGAGGCGGGGATCCACGTCGTCGGCCAGGCGGCCGGCGCTCCGCCAGGCGGCGAAGGTGTCGGCCAACCGGGCGATGAAGCGCGCGGTCAGGTCGTAGCCGGGGCCCTCCGCCGCGGGTGGCAGCAACAGCACTTCGCGGACGAAGCGCCGCCCCAGATCCGGATCGTCGTCGTACAGGCGCAGGAACTGGAGAAACACGGCCGCGAGTTCCTCGTCGATTGCGCCGTCCGGGTCCAGGCCCTGAAGCGCCCGCTCCACCGCCTGCTCCAGCCGACTCTCGTACACCAGCAGCAGGAGCTGGGCCTTGCTGGGCGCGTAGCGGAACACCGTGCCTTTGGCCACGTCCGCCCGGGCGGCGATCTCGTCGGTGGAGACCGCGTCGAAGCCTCTGCTGCGAAACAGCTCGGCGGCGGCCTCGGCGATGCGTCGGCGCTTGCTCGCCTTGGCGCGCTCCCGGCGGGACGGAATCGTTTGCGGCTGCGGTTGGCTCATTGGGAATGACCTGGGTCAAAAATGACCGAAGTCATTTTGGAACATCCGGGGCGTGTCGGCAAGCGGCACGAGGGTCGGCCGGGCCTCCGCTCGAATGCTATGCTCACGGCGCCTGGGGGGAGAGGGATCAGGATGGAACGACCGCAGATGCCCGCGGGGGCGCCGCCGAGCGGCGGTCCTTACGCCCACCTGGTGCTGGCGCTGCTGGTGCTGGTTTACGTCTTCAACTTCATCGACCGCAACATCCTCTCCATCCTGGCCGAGGACATCAAAGCCGATCTGGGGGTGACCGATGCCGAGATGGGCTTTCTCTACGGCACCGCCTTCGCCGTGTTCTATGCGGTCTTCGGCATCCCTCTCGCACGCTTCGCCGACGTCTGGGTGCGGCGCAGCCTGGTCAGCGTGGGCCTGCTGTTCTGGAGCGCCATGACGGCGCTGTCGGGGCTGGCGCGTTCGTTCCCGGAGCTGGCGCTCTACCGCATCGGCGTCGGCATCGGCGAAGCCAGCGCTTCCCCCGCCGCCTACTCCATGCTCTCGGACTACTACCATCCGCGGCACCGGGCCACGGTGATCGGCATCTATTCCAGCGGCGTGTACCTCGGCGGCGGGGTGGGGCTGTTCCTGGGTGGCTGGATTCTGGACGGCTGGGCGGCGGCGTATCCCGACCCGGCCGCCGCCCCCTTCGGGCTGAAGGGCTGGCACGTGGCGTTCATGGCGGTGGGGCTGCCGGGCATCATGCTGGCCGGCCTGGTGCGGCTCCTGCGCGAGCCCATGCGCGGGCAGAGCGAGGGGCTCGTCACGCCTCGGCACCCGGCGCCGTTCCGCGTTCTCGGCACCGAGCTCGCCGCCGTCGTGCCGCCCTTCACCCTCTGGAGCGTGTGGCGGCACGGCGCCTCCGTGCGCCTGAACCTGGCGGCGGCGCTGGCGGTGGCCGCGGCGGGCGCGCTCCTCGTCTGGTGGACGGGGAGCGTAGCCCAATGGGTGGCGCTGGCGGTGGCCGTGTACGTCACGGTGAGCTGGGCTCAGGGGATGGCGGGTCGGGACCGCGCCACCTTCGAGATGATCTTCCGCAGCCGGGCGCTCATGTTCACCACCCTGGCCTTTCCCACCATCGCCTTCGTCACCTACGGCACCAGCTTCTGGACCGCGCCGTTTCTCATGCGGGTGCACGGGGCCAGCGCCGCGGATGTGGGGTTGTTCGTGGGCCTCGGCGGGGCTCTGGGCGGGCTGCTGGGTGTAGTGTCCGGCGGCGTGCTGGGGGATCGCCTGAAGGCCGTTCGGGTGAACGGCCGGCTCATGGTGGGGATGATCACCATCGTCCTCACGGGACCGTTGGTGCTGTGGATGCTCTACACCGAGAGTCTGGCCATGGCCTACTTCCTCAACTTCGCCTACCACGTCCCGGCGTCCATGTGGGTGTCCATTGCGCCCGCCACCGCCAACGACCTGGTCATGCCGCGCATGCGTGCGGTGGCCGGCGCCTGGTTCCTGCTCATGAACACCATCATCGGCCTGGCGCTCGGGCCGTACCTCATGGGCAAGGTGAGCGACCTGTTCACCCTGTCCGGGGTCGACCCGGCTACGGCGCTGACCGACGCCATCGCCCTCGGTCAGGGCATGTTCCTGGTCACCGCCGTGCTGCTGTACCTGGCCATGAAGCACCTGCCGAGGGACGAAGCCGACCGCCTGGAGCGGGCCCGGGCCCTCGGCGAGGAGGTGGTGAAGGCGAAGGCGGTGGTGAACTAGAGGCTGCGCTCCGCACCGGCGAGGCTCGAGCCGGAGGCGGCGATCCATCGGGCAGTCACGGCGGCGGCCGCGCGGTCCGTCAGTCCGGCCGCGGCCAGAATTTCCCAGCTGTGCAGATCCAGCGCGACGCGGGCGGCCGCGCGCATTCGCCGGGCGGCCGCGCCGCGGGCACCCTGCGGCACGAGATCGTGCTCGAGTTGGCGAATGAGCCCCATCCAGCCCTCGTCCACCACCTCCTGCAGCGCGGGCAGCAGCGAGGCGTCGCGCAGGATCTTGCCCATCATGACGTGGGTCTCGCGATAGTAACGATAGAGGCGCTCGAGCACGCACTGCGCGCGCTGCTGCGGATCGATCTGCTCCATGCAAGCGGAGAAGTCGGGGGGCGGATTGCGTTCGCTCCACAAGCTCCCACAGGCGCGGAACAGATCCGAGTCGGTGGGGAAGTGTTTGTAGACCGTCATGCGCCCCACACCGGCGAGCTCGGCCACGTCGCTGATCGTGGTCCGAACCGGGCCCACCCGCTCATGGAGCTCGACCACGGCTTCGGTGATGCGGCGCCGGGTCTCCTCCTGCTGCCGGGCACGGGCCTGCTGGCGGTACTGGCGGCGGGATGTTTTTTCGCTAGCCACGATGTATCTCGAATATTGACAGCGGGAACGCCGGCGACTATGGTTCGCCAGATAATCGATATACACAGCGTATATCGAATTCGATGCTCGATCAAAGGCGCAGCGGAGAAAACGAGTCATGCACGATACGTCTGTTTCGATGGATCACCCGATGGATCACGGCCGCGCGCTGCTGCAGCTCGGCGTGGTGCTGTTCATGCTCGGGCTCTTGACCGGCTTCGCGCTGCCGGCCATGGAGAACCCGCGGATGGGGCTGTCGAGTCACCTGGAAGGCCTTCTAAACGGCATGGTTCTGGTGGGTCTGGGGCTGCTGTGGCCGAAGCTCGCGCTCGGACGCCTATCCGGGGCGCTGACCTTTGGCCTGGCCGTCTACGGCACCTACGCCAACTGGCTCGCCACCCTCCTCGCCGGCTTCTGGGGCGCGGGCAGCGGGATGATGCCTCTGGCGGCCGCGGAGCACAGCGGAACGGCCGTCGAAGAGGCGCTGATCGCCTTCGCGCTGCTGTCGCTGTCGGTAGCCATGGTCTTGGTGGCGGGTCTGGTGTTGTGGGGCCTCCGTCGACGCGACCTTGCGGCGCCGGACCGCTGAAGCCGTCGCCGTAGCCGCCGATTAACTCGAGGTATCATTGCGGGGGACGATGACAAGGGGAAGACGAGGAATATGTCCGACGCTCAACGACCCCGGCCGGTGACCGTCACGCGGGTCTACCAGAACCACACCATCGACTCCACGCGCTGGCGCGGCTTCGCGCCGCGGACCGGAGACGTCATCGTCACCACCTCGTACAAGTCCGGCACCACGTGGACGCTGGGTGTGCTCTACCAGATGCTCGCCCTGAAAGAGGGACTGACACCGCCACCCATGGACTACTGGATCGACGCCCGCATGTTTCCCGTCGATCTCGAAACGCAGCTCGCCGAGCTGGCCGCCGTGCCGCACCGCCGGGTGCTCAAGTCCCACCTCGCTGCGGACGGATTGCCCGTCTGGCCGGAGGTGCGCTACGTGGTGGTCGGCCGCGATGCCCGCGACGTATCTGATGTTCCTGCACTTCAACGACCTGAAGGCAGACCTGCCCGGCCAGGTGCGACGCCTGGCCGACTTCGTCGGCGTCGGGCTCACGGACGACGAAGTGG
>JAWLCV010000132.1:0-6900 GCA_041686955.1 Pseudomonadales bacterium | reverse complement strand
CGTGACCCGCAACGACTACCGGGCCGGGCTCTTCAACGGCGACACCGGCGTCTGCCTCGCCGGGGCCGACGGCCACCTGCGGGTGTGGTTCCGCACCGAATCGGGGCTGCAGATGCTCCTGCCTTCGGCGGTCCCGGCCCACGAGACGGCCTACGCCATGACCGTGCACAAGAGCCAGGGGTCCGAGTTCGAGGCGGTCTGGCTGCTGCTGCCGGCCGAGGACAACCCCGTCCTCTCGCGGGAGCTGATCTACACCGGCATCACCCGAGCGCGGACGCAGGTGACCGTGCTGGGGCCGGAGGCGGTGTTCCGCACGGCGGTGGAGCGGGTGATTCGGCGGGAGTCGGGGTTGAGGGAGAGGCTTACGCCCGGCTCCGACATCCGCTGATTCCTGATCCTGCTACGCAATTCATGATGGGACACGATTTCCCGGCTGCGGGTGGCGTAACATGAACCTCATGAACCAATACACTGCAGTGATCCAGCGAGACGGTGACCTCTGGATCGGCTGGGTCGAGGAAATCCCCGGCGTCAACGCGCAGGGCGCCACCAAGGACGAGCTCATCGAGGACCTGAGGGTCGCATTAGTGGAAGCCCTCGAAATGAACCGGCAGGAAGCGAAGAGAGCTGCAGGAGACGATTTCGAAGAAGTCCGCATCTCGGCGTGAAGCGTCGGGAGCTTCTACTCCATCTGAGGAACCAAGGCCTTGAGCTCCTGCGCGAAGGAGGCCGGCACTCGTGGTGGGTAAACAGCTACACCGGTGCTCGCTCTGCCGTGCCTTGCGTCGGCCACGTCAACGCGACCAGGACGTTCACATCAAGCAGATAACCGACCGATCCTGTTCGTCCTCGTCCCGCTTGACGTCCTCCAGGGCGATGGGCGGGCCGTCCTCCCTCGCCTGAAATGTCGGAAAGCCCGGATAATCTCTACGGACCGCGAGGCCACTGCGCATCAGGTCTGACACGACCTTGCCCAAGGACTGACCGCGAGCCACCGCTAGCTTGCGCGCTGCCTCGAGAACGTCGTCGTCGATGGAGACCGTGGTACGCATTGATTGACGATTGATGCGATGGTGTCGGCGCATCATCGCGTCATCTTAGCCGCCAAGCAAATCCAGCCCACCACCCGGCCCCGAATGCTCGCGCATTAGTGGGACGCCATCCGCACATTACCGCCCCAGGGCGCTGCCACGGACACTGGGGCCTACACCCGGTGCTCCGGATTCTCGTAGTCGAACCGGCAGCCGGCTTTCAGAGCGTTGCGGTCGTTGCCGTGATTGGGCAGGCCTCCCGTGTCCTTGAGCTTGCGGGCCAGGTGCAGGAGGTTCCAGGTCATGATGGTGGTGTTGCGCTGGGTGAACTCGTTGTCGAAGCCCGCGCCGTCGTCCCCGTAGCTCGCGCCGGGGCCGATCTCGCCGATCCAGCCGCAGTCCGCCTGGGGCGGGATGATGAAGCCGAGATGGCTGAGGGCATACAGGATCGACATGGCGCAATGCTTGACCCCATCCTCGTTGCCGGTGACGACGGCACCGCCCACCTTGCCGTAGAAGATCGATTGCCCCTTGTCGTTGAGCTCTCCCGACATGCCGTAGAGCCGCTCGATGACGAGACGACAGATCGAGGATTCCTCCCCGAGCCAGATCGGCGTGCCGATCACCAGGATGTCGGCACGGAGAATCCGGTTCCACAACGCCGGCCAGTCGTCCCGCTCCCAGCCGTGCTCGGTCATGTCCGGATACACGCCGAAGGCGATCTGGTGAGCCGTCGCCCGCACGACCTCGACCGCCACATCGTTGCGGCGCATGATCTCGGCGGAGGTGCTCATCAGAAGCTCGGTGTGGGACGCCTCACCGGGGGCCTTCAAGGTGCAATTCACAAAGACCGCGGCAAGATCCGAGAAGTCCGTGGTGTTGCTCGCGCAAAGATCCTCTTGCTGCTTGGTGAGCGCCATCGGCAGGGGCCTCCTGGGTGACGGATTTGCCGGATGTGCCCGACGGGGGACCGAACCTGACCTGAGGCAATAATGGGATCCTCGCGCGGCGCGGGCATTGATCGATATCCACGATCCGGCGGACGACGCCGGGGCCTCGAGGCGGACGCGCAGAGGACTGCGCGCAAGCCGTTCAGGGCCAAAACGTTCACTATGGGTCAACCGCTGGTTCCCAGCCTCGACAAGAGCCTGACGATCGCCGCGGCGTTGGAGGACGAGGAGATCGCGCGGAAGCTCGCGCTTTGCAAGTAAGCGGCGCCACGATCGTCCTCGACTCGCCTGACTAGTGCTGCTGGGTTTCATTCGCATCTCCACCTACCCTCGCATTGTCGCGTCGCCGCTCTCGTTCGAGGCGGGATTTCGCCCGATTTCCGCACCTCAAATGGCAGAACCCCCTCGGGCTAGGAGGCAGGAGGCGGTGCACATCCTGCAATTTTCAAATGATTGTTTGAAATACTTGTTTCATACGAGCGTTGGATGTGAGTCTCGCGTAGGCTAATCTTCCGCTGCGGCACGGCGTGGAGAGCCCGGTGGCCAGAACGGATACGAAGAAGCGCATCATCGAGTGCGGCGTGCGGCAGTTCGGCGCGCACGGTTACCGCGGCACCCGGCTGCGGGAGCTCATCGAGGCGGCCGGGGTCAATCAGGCCGCGGTGAACTATCACTTCGGCTCCAAGGAAGGCCTGTACCGGGCCATCCTGCAGGGGTATGCGGGACTGCTGACCAAGCGACGGCTGGAGATGCTGGACGCCGCGCTCGCCGCCGCCGCAGCGAACGGTCGGCTCAGGGTCGAAGACGTACTGCGTGCGCTCGTGGAACCATTCTTCGAGCTCCGCGATTCACCCGGCGGCGAGGCGGTGGGACGGTTCTTCGAGGTTTTCGTGGCCGAGCGCACCCCGTTCATCCAAACGCTGTACCGTGAGGTGATGAAGCCCACGGCCGACCGGTTCATCGCAGCCTTGGAGCGCGCCCTGCCCGAGGTACCCCGCGACGAAGTCTGCCGCGCCTACGCCTGGACCGAACACCTCACGACCCACGGCTCGGGCGACGTGATCTACCAGGCGCTGACGAACTCCACGGCGGCGGCGTCGCTGGAAGCCGTGCTCGACTTCTGCGTCGGCGGGTTCGAGCGGCTGGAGCGCCGATACGGGGGGCAGGTCAGCCGAAACTGACGGGCGTGCCCACGCCGAGGTGGAGCCGGTTATCCGCCCTTCCCTGGTTCACTGCAATCTCCACCAGCCCGATGGAGTTCTCGTACCAGAAGGCGTCACCCTGGGGAACTGCACCGAAGGTAGCGGCGTAGCCGAGCACGGCGCCACCCACGGCGAGCCGGGCGTCGCGCGGCAGGTCACGGGCGCGAATGCCGGTCATGGCGTTGCCGTAGCGGTCACAGTAGATGACGGCTTCGTGCCGTTCCGGCCAGTCGGCGCCAACCGGAGTGGTCTCGAGCGGCGCCGTCTCCGGCGCGTCGCCCGCCAAAATGCGCGCGGCGGCCGGCGCGAACAGATCCCGCCCGTGGAAGCTGCGGCTCACGTGCTCCGGCCGCCAGGTCAGGCGGCGCCAATCCGCATTGGCCGCACGCCGTGCTACCACCGCGAACAGGCCGTTGTCCGGGCCCACGTAGGTGCGCGAATCCGCCTCGAGCACCACGGGCGCCCGCTCCGTGCCGACGCCCGGGTCGACGACGCCGACCACGGCGCAGCCCTCTGGAAGCTCGGGGACCAGCGCCGCGAGCAGATAGGCGGCGGATCTCGCATCGAACGGCGCCAGGTCGTGGCACAGGTCGACCACGGACAGCTCCGGCGCGCGGCCGGCAATGGCGGCGCGCATCTGCCCGACGTAAGGGCCTTCGAGGCCGAAATCGGTGTAGAGAAAGACGACCGGCATGCGGCGTTGGTACCTCGGGGTGGCTCCACGAGACGATAGCCGATCTGCTCCGACTCCAGAAACCGCGCCGCGTCAGGACATCGGCGCTTCGCATGCTTGACATGTCTTGACACGTCAAGCCAATGGCGGCTAGCGTATCCGTCATGGGTGCGATCAAGATCAGCTCCAAAGTCGACGAAAAGGTCTGGGCCGAGTTGCGCGCGCTGGCGGAAGAGTCGCACCAGAGCGTCTCAGGGCTCCTCACCGAAGCGATCAGCGAGTACGTGCAGCGGCGCCGCGTAAGGCCGGTGGTGCTGATGCACCTCGAGGATTCCATCGAGCAGAATCGCCGCCTCGGAGAGCTGCTTGCCCGCTGACGTCCAGTTCCTGACGCTGGATGAGGCCCTGGCAATACACGAGGCGCTTATCGAAACGTTCGGCGGCCCACCGGGCATTCGCGACGGCGGGCTGCTGGAGAGCGCCCTGTTTCGGCCCCGAACCGGCTATTACCAGGATCTCGCCGAGATAGCGGCGGCCCTCTTCGAGTCGCTGATCATGAACCACCCCTTCGTGGACGGTAAGAAACGCGTCGCATTCTTCGCGACCGACGTCTTTCTGCGATTGAACGGCTGGCGTATCCGCGTAGAAGCAGACGACGCGCATCAGTTCCTGATCGGACTGCTGGAGCGCCACGCCTGCGACTTCGAGCATCTGCTGCCCTGGCTACGCGAGCACCTCGAGCGCTCGTAGAGGCATGCCGAAGCGGATGTGCAGAACCCTGCGAACGGGGGGTATGCTCGTCACGGCGTGCCGCGTTAACAAGGAGAACCGATGTCGCTCTGGCAAAGGCTCGTCGTGACCCTCATCGCCATGTTCGTTGCGAGCTACCTGGCCGGCTGGATCTGGCAGGCAGTCTTCAACGTTACCCTGCCGAGCTATATCGGTGGCGTGGTGGGCGGTTTGGCTGCGATCCCCGTTTGGGAGCTGCTCAAACGGGCCGGCCCGAGGCAGCGCGACCGGCGTAGCTGAGTCGCCGGCCACGGTGCCTGTGGCGCCCCCGGCAGTGCTACAACCCGTCGTCGTGCACCCACGGGAGGCGCGTGTCGGTGAACACCGCCATGGTGGGGCTGAATCGGTCGGGCGTGTCCATGCTGCCGACGGCGACCGCCATCTCCGGCTGGTGCTCTTCGACACACGCCAGGTGGCTGCCGCACGCGCCGCAGAAGTATCGAGTCCCTTCGGCCGAGGAGCGGAGCCGCGCCGGCGTCTCGCCCAGGAAACGGAAACGATCGATGGGCACCAGCATCCACGTCACGTAGGGGGCGGCGTGGATGCGGCGGCACATCGTGCAGTGACAGTTGCCGACCCGGTAAGCGCCTTCCTCGATGGCGTATCGCACTTTGCCGCAGAAGCAGCCGCCTTCGATCATCGGCTCGTCCTCTAGATGGCGAGCCCGAGCTTGTCGCGGTGCTCGGCCACGTACGCCTCGAGCTCCTGTTTCATCGCCGGCTCGTAGCGGTCTTCCAGGCGCTGGATCAGATCGCCGTCGAAGGTCGCCGTCTCTTCCAGCGTCAGCACCAGATCGGGCACGCCGTCGCTCCGGTAGATGGCGTTGCCGCGAATCCACACCGAGCCGTCCTTTTCGGTGGGGCCCTCGATCAGCTCGATCTCGCGGCTGGCGAAACGCCGGTCGAAGGCATCCAGCACGAAGCGGAAGTAGTCGATGATGGCGTCACGCCCCTCGAAGCGGCCGCCCATGGGCGGATCGAGCGTCACCTCGTAGGTGGCGTCTTTCGCGAAGAACGGCTCGACGTGGGACCAGTCGTCGCTGGCAAAGGATCGTTCGAAGGCAGAGGCGTACTCGGCGAAGCGGGGGATTCGGGACACGGTCGACCTCCCTGGTGCCGTGGCGTGTGAGAACGTGATTATCATCCGTTTTCGAACGTGGTACACCTACCGGACCAACGGTATCTGTGGGTGACCTCGTGAAACGCATTCTGCTCGCCATCGCCGCGCTGCTGATCATCGCCGCCGCGGCGGCCTTCGCGCTCGGACCCGGCTATCTGGAGCGCAGCTTCAACCGGGTGATCGCCCACGAGCCGTACCCGGTCTCCGAGCGGTCCCGTGCCCTGCACGATGATCTAATGATCGCGGACCTGCATGCCGACACCCTGCTCTGGCAGCGCGATCCGCTCGCCCGCGCCGACCGCGGCCACGTGGACGTTCCGCGACTGGTGGAGGGCAACGTGGCCGTGCAAGTCTTCGCCGCGGTCACCAAGGTGCCCCAGGGACTGAACTACGAGGAGAACACGGCGGACTCCGACCAGATCACCGGCCTCGCCGTGCTGCAGCGCTGGCCCGCCGCCACCTGGCGGAGCCTCTTCGAGCGCGCCCGCTATCAGGCGCAGCGGCTCGACGCCGCGGCGGCGCAAGCGCCCGAGGCTCTGCGGGTGATCCGTACCCGGGCGGATCTGGAGGCGGTGCTCGCCGCCCGCGCCGGCGGCAGCGGCATCGTCGGCGGACTTCTCGCCACGGAAGGTCTGCATCCGCTGGAAGGGGATCTCGGCAACATCACCCGGCTGCAGACGCTCGGCTACCGGATGATGGGCCTGCACCACTTCTTCGACAACGCCCTCGGCGGTTCCCTGCACGGCGAGAGCCAGGCGGGCCTCAGCGACTTCGGCCGCGAGGTAGTGGCGGAGCTCGAGCGGCGCGGCATCCTCATCGACGTCGCCCACTCCTCCGCCGCGGTGGTGGAGGACGTGCTCGAGCTCACCGATGCCCCCATCATCGTCTCCCACACCGGCGTGAAAGGGGCCTGCGACACCCCGCGCAATCTTCCCGACGCCCTGATGCAGCGCATCGCCGCCACCGGCGGGGTGATCGGTATCGGCTACTGGGACGGCGCCGTGTGCGATCCGAGCCCGGATTCGGTGGTGTCGGCTCTCCGCTACGCCATCGACCTGGTCGGCGTCGAGCATGTCGCACTCGGGTCGGACTATGATGGAGCCACCACCGTGAGCTTCGATACATCCGAGCTGGCC
>JAWLCV010000131.1:0-6938 GCA_041686955.1 Pseudomonadales bacterium | reverse complement strand
GGATGAGGGCGCGGAACAGGTCCCGCTCGTCGCGGGATGCGAAGCCGTAGAGCTGCTGAGCGTCTTCGCGCACCACGAAGTGGGTGTACAGGCGCACCGCCTTGTCCCGGCCGGGAAGCTGCGCGAGTACGTTCTGGGTGACCTCCACCTCGTACCCGAGGCCGCCCACGGCGAGGAGGAGTACGTTGTCGGCGATCTCGACGAGCTGACCTTCGATGCGGCCGATCATGGGCTTAGGCGCGAATCCTAAAACGCTTTCAAGCGCGCAGTATTGACGTGACAAATGGCAATCGCAAGCGCGTCCGCCGCGTCCGCGGCCGGGTTGCCGGACAGTTTCAGCAGCACCCGCACCATGTGCTGCACCTGGGCCTTGCTGGCTTTTCCCGTCCCCACCACCGCCAGTTTCACCCGCCGCGCCGCGTACTCGCTCACGGGCAGCCGCGCGGCCACGGCCGCGGCGATGGCTGCGCCCCGGGCCTGGCCGAGCTTCAGGGCCGAGGCCGGATTGCTGGCGAGGAACACCTCCTCCACCGCCATCTCGTGCGGCGCGTGCTCGCGGATCAGGGCGTCCACCCCGCGATAGATTTCCCCCAGCCGGTCGACGAAGACCCCGGCCGCGGGGCGGATGCAGCCGCTCGCCAGGTACCGGCAACCGTGCTCGGTGACTTCCACCACGCCGTAGCCCGTCACCCTAGATCCGGGGTCGATGCCGAGAACGCGGCGCCGGGTCATGGCCGCTAGGCCTCGTACGCGCTGTCCGGATAATCGCCGTTGCTGTACACGTTCTGCACGTCGTCGAGTTCCTCGAGGGCGTCGATGAGCTTGAGCACGGAACCGGCCTGCTCCTCGTCGCAGGGAACGGTGGTGCTCGGCATCATGGTCACCTCGGCGTGCTCCGGCTCGAGGCCGGCGTCGGCGAGTGCGCGCACCACCACGCCCAGAGACTCCCACGGCGTGGTGACGGACACGCTGCCGTCCTCCTCCGCGTCGATGTCCTCGGCACCCGCTTCCAGCGCCACCTCCATGATCCGCTCCTCGTCGGCCCCGGGAGCGAAGTTGATGACCCCCTGGCGGCTGAACAGGTACGCCACGGAGCCGTCGGTGCCGAGATTGCCGCCGTGCTTGCTGAAGGCATGACGCACCTCGGCCACCGTGCGGTTGCGGTTGTCGGTCATGGCCTCCACCAGAATGGCCACGCCGCCGGGCGCATAGCCCTCGTAAGTGAGCTCCTCCACGTTGGCGCCTTCGCCGCCGCCGGCGCCGCGCTCGATGGCGCGCTCGATGGTGTCCTTGGGCATGTTCTGGCCCAGCGCCTTGTCCATCGCCGCGCGCAAGCGCGGGTTGTCCGCCGGATCGCCGCCGCCCAGCCGGGCCGCCACGGTGATCTCACGAATCAGCTTGGTGAAGGCCTTGCCGCGCTTCGCGTCCTGACGGGCCTTCTTGTGCTTGATGTTGGCCCACTTGCTGTGTCCAGCCATAGCTCGATCTCGCTCAACTCTTACGCAATCGGATGTGCAGCTCCCGCAGTTGATTCTCGTCCACGACGCTGGGCGCCGAGGTCATGAGGCAGGCCGCTGTCTGGGTCTTGGGAAAGGCGATGACGTCACGGATGGCGTGGGTGCCCGTCATGAGCATGACCAGCCGATCCAGACCCAGGGCGATACCGCCGTGGGGCGGGCAACCGTACTTCAGCGCGTCCAGCAGAAAGCCGAATTTCACCTGGGCTTCCTGTGCCATGCCGAGCACGTCGAACACCGCGGCCTGGGTCGCCTCGTCGTGAATACGCAGGGATCCGCCGCCCAGCTCGTAACCGTTCAGCACCACGTCGTAGGCGGCGGCGTGGGCACGCGCAGGGTCGGCCCGGAGCTCCTCGGGAGTGCAGGTGGGCCGGGTGAACGGATGATGGGCCGGCGCCAGGGTGCCGTCCCGGGCTTCCTCGAACAGGGGCCATTCGACCACCCAGCAGGGTGCCCAGCCCTCCGCGACGAGTT
This sequence comes from Pseudomonadales bacterium, assembly GCA_041686955.1. Lineage (GTDB taxonomy): Bacteria > Pseudomonadota > Gammaproteobacteria > Pseudomonadales > Azotimanducaceae > UBA7803. The sequence goes on along the minus strand of JAWLCV010000131.1, from coordinate 4,947 downwards.
CCAGATCCCTGCCCAGTTCGTTCCGCAAGGCGCCCATGGCGTCGGCCACCACGCTGGCCCGGTCGGCGCCGAAGAACACCACGTCGCCGTTCTCCGCCCCCACCCGGCCGAGGACCTCGTGCACCACCCGCTCCGGCAGGAACTTGAGGATCGGCGACTGCAGGCCCTCCAGCCCCGCGGTGAGATCGTTCACCTTTATGTAGGCGAGCCCCTTGGCCCCGTAGCGGGCGACGAACCCGGTGTAGTCGTCGATGACCTTCCGCGACAGCCGCCCGCCGCCGGGGGCACGCAGGGCCACCACCCGTCCCTTCGGATCGTTGGCGGGGGCATTGAACACCTTGAATTCCACCTCACGCATGAGGTCGGCCACGTCCACCAGCTCCAGGGGATTGCGCAGGTCGGGCTTGTCGCTGCCGTAGCGGCGCACCGCGTCTTCCCACGTCAGCACCGGGAACTGCGGCAGGCTGACCTCGAGCACCTCCTGGAACACCTGGCGGAGCATGCCTTCGGTGAGCGCGCGGATTTCCTCTTCGCTGACGAACGAGGCCTCTATGTCGATCTGGGTGAACTCGGGCTGGCGGTCGTGGCGCAGGTCCTCGTCCCGATAGCAGCGGGCGATCTGGTAGTACTTGTCCACCCCGGACACCATGAGCAGCTGCTTGAAGAGCTGGGGCGACTGCGGCAGGGCGAAGAAATGGCCGGGATGGGTCCGGCTCGGCACCAGGTAGTCCCGGGCGCCCTCCGGCGTCGTCTTGGTGAGGGTGGGCGTTTCGATCTCCCAGTAGCCGTTGGCTTCCAGGTAGCGGCGTACGCTGCTGGTGATGCGGGCGCGCATCATCAGCCGCTGCTGCATCTCCGGTCGCCGAAGGTCCAGGTAACGGTGACGCAGTCGCACGTCCTCGCCGGCCTCCGAATGCTCGTCGAGCTGAAACGGCGGGGTGGCCGACGGGTTCAGGATGGTCAGGGTGGCGCCGAGCACCTCCACCTCACCGGTGGCCATGTCCGGGTTGACCGTGCCTTCGGGCCGCGGCCGCACCCGGCCGGTCATGTGCAGGACGAACTCGTTCCGAACACGATCGGCGGTGGCGAAGCTCTCCTCGGTGTCCGGGTCGTAGACCACCTGGACGATACCGGTGCGGTCGCGGATGTCGAGAAAGATCACGCCGCCGTGATCCCGGCGGCGGTGCACCCATCCGCACAGCTCCACCTGCTCCCCGACGTGGGCGGCGTTGATCTCGCCGCAATAGTGACTGCGCATAGCTCCTCTGCCTTTTATTCCGGCGCGCTGGCCTTCGATGTTCCGCTCTTGGATGGAGTGTCCGAGGATTTGCCCGATTCCTTGGTGCTGCCCGACGAGCCGTCCGAGCCGCTCGCCGAGGCACCCTCGGAGCCGCCGTTCTTCTTGCCCGCCTCGTCTCCGGCCACGTTCTTCTTCTTGCCAGCCTTGAAGTCGGTCTCGTACCAGCCACCGCCCTTCAGCCTGAAACCCGCCGCGGAGACCTTCTTGCGCAGGGCGTCCTGGGCGCACGCCGGGCACTCGGTCAGCGGTGCGTCGCTCACCTTCTGAATGGTCTCGAACTCGTGGTTGCAGTTGTCGCAGCGATATTCGTAGATCGGCATCTGTCTAATCTCGTGCAAGCACAGGTTGCGGAAGCGGCGCATGATCTTAAAAAAATCAGCAAAAATACAGCGATTTCGCTGCAATTTTGTTGCCTGAACCAGGCGCTTAGGCTATAAAGCGCCGAATTGAGATCCCGCGGTCGTGCAGAGGTTTCTCAATGGGAACAGGGTGAAACCCCGAAGTTCTTCGGAGTTTGAGGGAATGGGTGAGGAATTGCCCCGTTTTGCTGATTCACTGCAAAGGGAATGATTGATGGCTACGAAGAAAGCTCCAGCCAAGGGAAAAGCACCAGCCAAGAAGGCGCCCGCGAAGAAAGCAGCCACCAAGAAGGCGGCTGCCAAGAAGCCTGCGGCGAAAAAGGCCCCGGCCAAGAAGGCGGCCCCTTCCAAGCAGGCGCCTGCCGTCACCAACAAGATGACGAAGACCGGGATCCTGAACGAGATCGCCGAACGCACCGATCTGTCGCGCAAGCAGGTGGACGCGGTACTGGGTGAGCTCGAGAACCTGATCGAGCGTCACATCAAGAAGCGTGGCGTGGGTGAGTTCACCCTGCCGGGGCTGCTGAAGATCCGCAGCGTGAAGCGTCCGGCCACCAAGAAGCGCATGGGCCGCAACCCGGCCACCGGCGAGGAGATCGTCATCGCCGCCAAGCCGGCCAGCACCCGGGTTCGGGTGACCCCGCTGAAGCGTCTCAAGGAAATGGTGAGCTGAGACGGACGAAAGAAAGGGTCGCATCAGCGGCCCTTTTTTTCACGCAATCAGCTTTCAGCGGTCGGCGTTCGGCCTGAGCACGGGCGGGGTTCCCGCCGATCGCCCGTCCACCGCTATTCCCCAATCCCCCATCTACCCGTAAAGTCCGCAGCTGACCGCTCACAGCCGATAGCTTCATTCTTATGCGCCAATCACAGCAACTGATTCCGACCTTGAAGGAGAACCCCGCGGACGCGGACGTGGTCAGCCACCGCCTGATGCTGCGGGCCGGCCTGATCCGACAGGTGGCTTCCGGCCTGTACACGTGGCTGCCGCTGGGGCTGCGGGTGATTCGCAAGCTCGAGACCATCATTCGTGAAGAGCTGACCAAAAGCGGTGCCCAGGAGGTTCTGATGCCCGTGGTTCAGCCGGCCGAGCTCTGGCAGGAGACGGGTCGCTGGACGAAGATGGGGCCGGAAATGATGCGCATGAAGGACCGCCACCAGCGCGACTTCTGCCTCGGCCCGACCCACGAGGAGGTCATCACCGACCTGTTCCGCCGGGAGGTCCAGAGCTACCGGCAGCTCCCCTGCAACTTCTTTCAGATCCAGACCAAGTTCCGCGACGAGATCCGTCCGCGCTTCGGCGTCATGCGCGCCCGCGAGTTCACCATGAAGGACGGCTACTCCTTCCACCTGGATCAGCAGAGCTTCGATGCCACCTATCGGGAGATGTACGACTGCTACGGGCGCATCCTCGCCCGCATGCAGCTCGACTTCCGCGCGGTGGAGGCCGACACCGGGAACATCGGCGGCGCCAACAGCCACGAGTTCCACGTGCTCGCGCAATCCGGCGAGGACGTGATCGCCTACGCCACCGGCGGCGATTACGCCGCCAATCTGGAGAAGGCCCATGCCGCCCCGCCGGGGCCGCGGCCGGAACCGAAGCAGGCGCTCGCCACCGTGCCGACCCCCGGCGCCGCCACCATCGCGGAAGTGGCCTCGCTGCTCGGCGTGGCCGCCGCTAGCTGCATCAAGACCCTGGTGGTCCACGGCGAGGAAGGACTGGTGGCGCTGGTGGTGCGGGGCGACGACGCGCTGAACGAGCGCAAGGCGGAGAAGCTGCCGGGGGTCCGTTTCCCGCTCACCTTCGCCAGCGATGCCGAGATCGAAGCCGCCGTAGGCTGCAAACCCGGCTCAATCGGCCCGGTGGAGCTGGCGCTGCCCTGTTACGTCGACCGCGAAGCTTTCGCGGTGGCCGACTTCGTCTGCGGCGCCAACCGGGACGGCTTTCACCACACCGGCGCCAACTGGGATCGGGACGTGACCGTGCCCGAGGAGCGGGTGGTGGACCTGCGCACCGTGAAGGCGGGCGACCCGGCGCCGGACGGCCAGGGGACGCTGGAGTTCCTGCGCGGCATCGAGGTGGGGCACATCTTTCAGCTCGGCCGCGTCTACAGCGAGCCCATGGCTGCCACCGTGCTCGATCAGGACGGCCGAAGCGTGGTGCCCATCATGGGCTGCTACGGCATGGGCGTCACGCGGCTGGTGGCCGCCGTGATCGAGCAGAATCATGACGAAGTCGGCATACGCTGGCCCGAGCCCATTGCACCCTTCCAGGTTCACGTGGTGGCGCTCAACTACCACAAGTCGGAATCGGTTCGAGCCGCCGCCGACGATCTCCACGAACGGTTGACGGATGCGCGGGTGGAAGTGCTGCTGGACGACAGGGACGAGAGACCAGGGGTGAAATTCGCGGACGCCGATCTCATCGGCATCCCCCACCGGATCACCGTGGGCGAGCGCGGCCTGAAGGCGGGTGTCTACGAGTACCTGCACCGGCCGAGCGGCGCGAAGGAATCGCTGACCGCGGAAGCCGTGCTGGAGCGGCTGGCGCGCTGACATGGCGCCGCGGCGTGGGTCGGGATCGCCCGGAGCGGCATGGGCGCGCCGCCGCGGCCCCCGCTGCGGCGTGCTGGTCGTCGCCCTGCTGTGCTCACTCGGCGCCGGAGCCGCCGACCCCGAGGCCGCGGATCCCATTCTGGTGGCCAAGCTGGCGGCCACTCTGGCCGAGGGGCGGGAGACCGTGGACCGGTTCGACGCCGAGGTGTGGCTGCGCGCCTCGGAGCAGCGCCTGGCCCGCTATCTCGATGATCGCGACGAGCGCATGGAACTGCTCGACGTAGTGTACCGGGAGGCCCACCGCCAGGAGCTGGACCCGGACCTGGTGCTGGCGGTGATCCAGATCGAGAGCGCCTTCGACCGCTACGCCATCTCCCGCGTCGGAGCCCAGGGTCTCATGCAGGTGATGCCGTTCTGGCGCCACGAGATCGGCCGGCCCCAGGACAACCTCACCGAGGTGACCACCAACGTGCGCTACGGCACCGCGATCCTCGCCCACTACCTGCAAATCTCCGGCAACGATCTGGTGGACGCGCTCGGCCGCTACAACGGCAGCCGCGGCCGCCTCGACTATCCGGATCGGGTCATCGCCGCCTGGCGGCGGGTGTGGCACAACCGCACGGCGGGGGAGTTGCCGCAATTTCAGGCTAGCTGCCGGAGCTACGGGTTACGGGCTTGTCGGTACCAGTAGTGGCGCATTAATGGGTGTACGTAGGAGCGGGCGGGGAAGCGCGC
>JAWLCV010000130.1:4480-6949 GCA_041686955.1 Pseudomonadales bacterium | reverse complement strand
CTCGTGTAAGTTCATGTGGTTCCCGTTTCTACTACTTGCGTTTCTTGCGATTGACCATGTGGATGGCGTGGCCGGCCACGCCCAGCGCCGCTTCGTGCACCACCTCGGAGAGGGTCGGATGAGCGAACATGGTAAGCCCCAGATCCTCGGCGCTGGCGTCGAACTCCATGGCGATGACCGCCTGAGCGATGAGCTCGGATGCCTGCGGACCCAGGACGTGCACGCCGAGGATACGGTCGGTTTCCGCATCGGCGAGAATCTTCACCATGCCTTCGGTGTCGTTGGCCGCCAGGGCCCGGCCGTTGACGGAGAACGGAAAGCTGCCGACATTATAGGCGTCGCCACTGGCTTTCAACTGCTGCTCCGTCTGGCCCACCCAGGCCACCTCCGGATGGGTGTAGATCACCGACGGCACCGTGTCGTAGTTCACCAGGGGCTTCTGGCCGGCGATGCGCTCGGCGACCATCACCCCTTCCTCCATGCCCTTGTGGGCCAGCATGGGACCCCGTACCACGTCGCCCACCGCGTAGACGTTGGGCGCGTCCGTGGCGCACAGGTCGTTGACGTAGAGAAAGCCGCGCTCGTCCAGGTTGACCCCCGAGTCCGGCGACAACAGGTTCTCGGTGTACGGACGGCGCCCCACCGCGACGATGAGCTTCTCCACCTCGATGGTCTGCTCGCCCTCCTTGTCCTGATACGCCACCTCCACCTTCTTGCCCTTCACCTCGGCACGGGTGACCCGGCAGCCCAGGCGGATGTCCATACCCTGCTTGCGGAAGATCTTCAGGCTGTCCCGGGCGATGCGCTCGTCGGCCATGGGCAGAAACTCGTCCAGCGCTTCGAGCAGCACCACCTCCGCGCCGAGCCGGCGCCAGACGCTGCCGAGCTCGAGACCGATGATACCGGCGCCGATGACCCCGAGCCGTTTCGGCACTTCCTGGAATTCCAGAGCGCCGGTGGAATCCACGATCATGTCTCCGTCCACCGGAGCCGGCGGGATCTGGACCGGCACCGAGCCCGCGGCGATGATCACGTGCTCCCCCTGCAGGGTCCGGGTATCGCCCTCGTGGGGCGAGTACTCCACCTGCCGGGCCGCCAAAAGCTTGCCGCTGCCGGGAAGCCAGGTGACGCCGTTGCCCTGGAAGAGCTGAGCCACGCCGCCGGTGAGCTTTTTGACCACCTGTTCCTTCTTGGCCATCATGGCCGGCACGTCGATGGACACCTTCCCGGTCTTGATTCCGACGTCGGCCAGGTGGACCCGGGCCTCCTCGTACTTGTGAGAGGTGTCCAACAGCGCTTTGGACGGGATGCACCCCCAGTTCAGACACGTGCCGCCCAGCACCGGCACGCCGTCCCCGTCCAGGGACTTGTCTATGCAGGCCGTACTCATGCCGAGTTGCGCGCAGCGGATGGCGGCATGGTAACCCGCGGGCCCTGCGCCGATGACGATCACGTCGTACTTGTCGCTCATAATCAAAGCTCCAACAGGATTCTGGCCGGGTCTTCGAGCATTTCTTTGATGGCCACGAGAAACAGCACGGCCTCGCGCCCGTCGATCAGCCGGTGGTCGTAGGACAGCGCCAGGTACATCATGGGGCGAACCACGATCTCGCCCGCCACCACCACGGGCCGCTCCTCGATCTTGTGCATGCCGAGGATGGCCGTCTGCGGCGGATTCAGAATGGGTGTGGACAAGAGCGATCCGAAAATGCCGCCGTTGGAAATGGTGAACGTACCGCCGCTCATGTCGTCGATACCGAGCTTGCCTTCTCGCGCCCGCGTGCCGTAGTCGTTGATCTGGTCCTCGATCTGGGCGAGGCTCAGGGCATCGGCGTCACGAATCACCGGCACCACCAATCCCCGGTCGGTGCTCACCGCTACGCCGATGTCGTAGTACCCGTGATAGACGATGTCGTTGCCGTCGATGGAAGCATTCACTGCGGGGAACCGCTTCAACGCCTCCACGGACGCGCGCACGAAGAACGACATGAAGCCGAGCCGGGTGCCATTGTGTCGCTTCTGGAACTCCTCCTGATAGCGCTTGCGCAGCGCCATCACCGCGGACATGTCCACCTCGTTGAAGGTGGTGAGCATGGCCGCCGTCTGCTGAGCCTCCACAAGACGCCGCGCAATGCTGGCCCGCAGCCGGGTCATGGGCACCCGCCGCTCCACCCGCTCGCCGGCATAAGCCAGCGCCTCACCGGCAGCAGGCGCTTCGCCCGGGGCCTGGCCTTTCGGCAAGCCTTTCGGCAAGCCTTTCGGCAAGCCTTTCGGCGAGTCGGCTGGCGAGCCGGCCGGCGAGCCGCCCGGTGCGGGCTCCGCGGCGCGCGGGCGCCCGCCGTCCACGGCGGTCCGCACCACGTCTTCCTTGGTCACCCGGCCGTCCCGGCCGGAGCCCGTCACCCGGCGGATGTCGATGCCCCGCTCCTCGGCCAGCTTTCTCGCGGCCGGGCTGGCGCTGGGCTCGCC
>JAWLCV010000130.1:0-4380 GCA_041686955.1 Pseudomonadales bacterium | reverse complement strand
GGCGAGCCGGCTTCCTCCGGGGCGGTGGTCTCCCGCGCCGTTTCGGGAGACCGGGCGCTGTCGCCGCCCGCTGCGCCGGCCTCGAAGCGCCCCACCACCGCTTCGCTCTGCACCGTCTCCCCCTCGCCCACCAGGATCTCCACCAAGGTGCCGTCGGCGGGGGCCACCACTTCCAGCACCACCTTCTCGGTCTCGATCTCCACCAGGACTTCGTCCCGGCGCGCAGTCTCGCCCGGCGCCTTCAGCCATGCCGCGACCGTGCCCTCGCTGATGGATTCGGGAAACGACGGCGCCTTGATGTCCGTGGTCATGTATCAGTCCTTATGCTCAATGCCGGCCGACGTCAGCCGAACAACGCTTCTTCGACCAGCCGCTGCTGCCGCTGGATGTGCATTCCAGGATGACCGCCCGACGGCGCGGCGAAGGGCTCGCGGCCGGCATAGCTGAGATAAAGGGTGTCGTCGTGGCGCAGGATCACCCGCCGCATGTGGTGCTGGCTGGAGTACCAGGCGCCCTGGTTCATGGGTTCCTCCTGGCACCAGATGACCTCCTTGAGCGTTTTGTACGGCGCGATCACCCGCTCGAGGTCCGCCTCCGGGAAGGGGTAGAGCTGCTCGAGCCGGATGATGGCCACGTTGCGGCATTCGGTCTCCCGGCGTCGCTCCAGCAGCTCGTAATAGACCTTGCCGCTGCACAGCACCAGCCGGTCCACGTCGGCCGGATCGAGATCGTCCACCTCGCCGATCACCTCGTGGAAGTGCCCGTCGCACAGGTCCTCGAGCGTGGACACGGCCAGCTTGTGGCGCAGCAGACTCTTGGGCGTGAGCGCGACCAGGGGCTTGCGCGCCGGGCGGATCACCTGGCGGCGCAGCATGTGAAACACCTGCGCCGGGGTGGTGGGAATGCAGACCTGCATGTTGTGCTGGGCAGAAAGCTGCAGGAAGCGCTCGAGCCGCGCCGACGAGTGCTCCGGGCCCGCGCCTTCGTAGCCGTGAGGCAACAGCATGACGAGCCCGCACAGACGCTTCCATTTGGTCTCGCCGCTGGAGATGAACTGATCGATCACCACCTGAGCGCCGTTGGCGAAGTCGCCGAACTGGGCTTCCCAGACCACCAGCGCGTTGGGGGTGGTGGTGGCATAGCCGTACTCGAAGGCGAGCACGCCCTCCTCGGACAGAAGCGAGTCGTAGATGTCGAAATTGACGTCCTCGCGCAGGTGATTCAATGCGATCCAGCGTTGGCCGTTCTTCTGGTTGTAGAGGACGGCGTGGCGGTGGGAAAAGGTGCCGATGCCGGTGTCCTGGCCCGTCAGCCGCACGCCGAACCCCTGATGCACCAGGGTCGCGTAAGCCATCACCTCGGCGTAGCCCCAGTTGATGGGCATGGCGCCGGCCGTCATCTTGTGACGATCCTCCATGATCTTCTGAACCTGGCGCTGCAGCACGAAGCCCTCCGGCAGCGCCTCCAGGCGATGGGCCAGATCCTGAACCACGGGCAGCGGCACCCGGGTGTCCGCCGGCTCGCTGACGTCCTTGTTGATGTACGGTGCCCAGTCGACGAACAGCTGGGTATCCGGCTCGCTGACGATGGAAAGGGCCACGTGGCCGCCGCTTTCCAGGGTGTTGCGGTAGTCGTCCGCCATGCGGTCCGCTTCCTCGCGTTCCACCACGCCTTCCGCCACCAGGGAATCGAGGTAGATGGCCTGGGTGGTGGGATGGGAGCGGATCGTGCGGTACATGAGCGGCTGAGTCTTCATCGGCTCTTCCGCCTCGTTGTGCCCGCGCCGCCGGTAGCACACAAGATCGATGACCACGTCCTTGCGGAACTCCATCCGGTAATCGGCGGCGAGCTGGGTGACGAACAGCACCGCCTCCGGGTCGTCCCCGTTGACGTGGAAGATGGGCGCCTGAACCATCTTCGCCACCTCGGTGCAGTACTCCGTGGAGCGCGCGTCCTGCTGCTCGTGGGTGGTGAAACCGATCTGGTTGTTGATGATGACGTGGATGGTCCCGCCGGTGCGGAAGCCCCGGGTCTGGGACATCTGGAAGGTCTCCATCACCACGCCCTGACCCGCGAACGCGGCGTCGCCATGCACCACGATGGGCACCACCAGATCGCCCTCGTAGTCCCGGCGCCGATCCTGGCGGGCCCGTACGGAGCCCTCCACCACCGGCCCGACGATCTCCAGATGCGAGGGGTTGAACGCCAGGGCGAGGTGCATCTCGCCGCCCGGAGTCATGATGTTAGTGGAGAAACCCTGGTGGTACTTCACGTCCCCGGTGCCTTCGTGGGTGGACTCGTCCGGCAGCTTGCCGTCGAACTCGTCGAACAGATCCCACGGATCCTTGCCCAGAATGTTGACCAGCACGTTCAGCCGGCCGCGGTGCGCCATGCCGATGACGGTCTCGATGACCCCGTGGCTCCCCAGCCGCTGCAACAGCTCGTGGAGCATGGGAATGAAGCTCTCGCCTCCCTCGAGGCCGAAGCGCTTGGTGCCGGGGTAGCGGCTGTGCAGATACTTCTCCAGTCCTTCCGCGGCGATCAGCCGCTCGAGGATAGTGCGCTTCTGCTCCGGCGCGTAGCTGGGCCGGCCGCGCGCCGACTCCAGACGCTGCTGCACCCAGAGCTGCTCGCTGGCGTCGACGATGTGCATGTATTCGGAGCCGATGGAGTCGCAATAGGTGCGCTCCAGGGCATCGACCAGCTCCCGCAGCTTGGCCGTCCCCGCCCCGTAATGGAAGGTGCCCGTGTGGAAGGTTTCCTCCAGATCCGCCGGCGACAGGTGGTGGTAGGCCAGGTCCAGGATCGGCATGTAGGGCCGCTCCATCATCCCCAGCGGGTCGATGTTCGCCTTCTTGTGGCCCCGGTGCCGGTAGGCGTGGATGAGATCCTGCACCCGCATCTGCTTGAGCTCGTGGGCGCTCTCCACCAGGGTGCTCTCGCGCTCCGGGCGTGCCTTCAGGCGATTGCGACCCAGGCGTTCGAAGTGCTGGATGATGCCGCTGTGGGGCACGTCGCTCTTCACGGCCCCTTCGACCCGGGGCAACGTCTCGAAGTAGTCGCGCCACTCCGCAGGTACCTGGTTGGGGTCGTCGAGAAAGGTCTCGTAGAGCGACTCGATGTAGGCGACGTTGTTGCCGGCCAGATGCGAGCTCTTACGCATCCGCTCCATGAACGATTCAGGCATGGTGGATCCTACGCGTTTACACCCACGAGTATATACGGCGCGGCCAGAATGCCCGGCCCCGCCGCACCAGAGGACCCGAGCCCCGCACGGGGGATCACGTGCCCTGCTGCAGAAGCATCGTGCGGATCTTGCCGATCGCCCGGGTGGGGTTCAGCCCTTTGGGGCACACGGCCACGCAGTTCATGATGCCACGGCACCGGAACACGCTGAACGGATCGTCCAGCTCGGCGAGGCGCTCGGCGGTGGCGGTGTCCCGGCTGTCCGCGAGAAAGCGGTACGCCTGCAAGAGGCCTGCCGGACCGATGAACTTGTCCGGGTTCCACCAGAACGACGGGCACGAGGTCGAGCAGCAGGCGCAGAGAATGCACTCGTAGAGGCCGTCGAGCTTGGCCCGGTCCTCCGGACTCTGCAGCCGCTCCTGGGCCGGCGCCGGCTGGTCGTTGATGAGGAACGGCTTGATCTTCTCGTACGCCTTGTAGAACTGCTCCATGTCGACGATCAGGTCGCGAATCACCGGCAGGCCCGGCAGCGGCCGCAGCACGAGCTTGCCGCCCTTGGCCACCTCGGACACCGGCGTCATGCACGCCAGGCCGTTCCTGCCGTTCATGTTGATGCCGTCGGATCCGCACACCCCTTCCCGGCACGACCGCCGGTAGGACAGGGTCGGGTCCTGTGCCTTCAACATCTCCAGGACGTCCAGAACCATGAGATCCTTACCCTCGGGAAGGTCCACGGTCATCTCCCGCATCTGCGGGACTTCGTCGGTGTCGGGGTTGTAGCGGTAGACGCTTACTTGCATGAATCTAGGCTCCAGATAAAAGCTGCGCTGCTTCGCTGTCCGCTTTCCGCTATCCGCTTTCCGCAAGAGAGTCTTCGCCAGCGGCTGGACCGGGGGGGGGCTCCAGCGGATAGCGGAGAGCGGAAAGCGAATGGCGATCGACAATCAATATTTCCTTTCCGTAGGCTGGAACGCCTCCATGGTCCTCGGCGCGAAGTTCACCGGGCGCTTGTGCACGGTCTTGGTGGCCGGCTCGTAGATGGAGTGGCACAGCCAGTTCTCGTCGTCCCGCACCTGATAATCTTCCCGGGCATGGGCGCCGCGGCTCTCCTTGCGCGCTTCCGCCGCGATGGCCGTGCACTCGGCCACCTCCATGAGGTTGTCCAGCTCCAGGGCTTCCATGCGCGCGGTGTTG
>JAWLCV010000129.1:0-7010 GCA_041686955.1 Pseudomonadales bacterium | reverse complement strand
ACGTAGCGGTGGGCGGCCTGGACGCGCTCGCTGTACATGCCGATGTTGTAGGCGGCCAGGGCGCAGCGGTCGTCCCCGCAGCGCTCGCGCAGGTGGGAGAGCACCTGGGCGCCGCAGTAGATGTTTTCAGCCGGGTCGTGCAGATTGGAGCTTCCGCAGAATCCGCTCCAGAAGTGGGGCCGCACCTGGGCCGGCCCGATGGCGCCTACGGACGAGAGGGCGTCCTTGCGGAAGGTGCTCTCCGTGTGCACCAGGCTGGCCAGCAGCTCGGGTTCCAGCCCCTGACGCCGGGAGGCTTCGAGGATCCAGCTCGCGAACTCGTTGGCGGTGCTCCGGTGCAGGCCGAATGCCTGGCTCACTTTCTCCCCGAAGGCGTCCACCTCGGATTGCCACGGCACGTTCACCACCTCTGGCGCCGGAATGGCGAAGGCCACCCGCTCGTAGCCCTGCGGGGCGGCAACGTTCACCACCAGGGCGACGGCCATGGCGATGGCGACCAGCGCCACCGCCTGCAACTTGAAGATGAAAGGTAGCTGCTCCCAATGTCGGCGCGTGTGCATTACCTTGTCCAACCCCCATTCTTCTTGTCGGTGCCGCGCCTTCAGGGCCACGACGCCAATTAGGTGGACAATTTTACCGGCAGCGCGTCACACAATGAAGAAAAAATGGAGCACACTTTGGGCGCGACATGTTTGACGGATGCAAGCGGGGTGTGAGAAAGGGCGGAATCTTGTCATCCCGCCCTTCCGACTGGGCACTGAAACCGGGGTTTCTTAGAACTTTTCGATCTAACTCCGGCCTCCAAAGGCCGTCAGCTCGCGCACGATCTTCATCCGGTCGTCCCGGGGAATGCTGGCATAGGCCGCGGAGGTGCGGTCGATGATGTCCCCGTAGCGCGACTCGATCTGCCCCGGAATGGTGGCGGGCTCGCCCACCACGGCGAACGCCTCGAGGATGTCGTCCGTGATCAGCGTGCCCATCTCCTCCCAGCGGCCCTGCTTGGACATCTTGTTCAGCTCGTCCTGAAGCTCGCCCACGCCGATGGACTCCAGCACCGGCCGATACGCGGGCGTAGAGCCGTAGAAGGCGATCTGCCGGCGCGTGCTGACCTTGGCCTCGGCGAGTTCTTCCTCGTTGCTGCCGGTCACCACGAACACGGGATAGCTGATCTCGAAATCCTGACGACGCTTGCCGGCCTTTGCGAAGCCGCGCTCCAGGGCCGGCAGGGTGGTCTCGCGGATGTACTTCTCGGTGCTGAAGGCGTGAATGATGACGCCGTCCGCCACCTCCCCGGCCACTTCCGTCATCTTCGGTCCTACCGCCGCCAGGAACACCTTGGGTGCGCCGTACTCGGTGTTCGTGGGAGTGAAGAACGGGGTCATCAGGGTGTGGGTGTAGAACTTGCCCGTGAACTCCAGGGGTTTGCCTTCGTGCCAGGTCGCCCAGATGGCGCGCATGGCCAGGATGAACTCCCGCATCCGCGCCGCCGGGCTCGACCAGGGCATGCTGAAACGCTTGGTGATGTGGGGCCTGATCTGCGAGCCGAGCCCCAGGATGAAACGCCCCTTTGAGGCGGCGTTCAGGTCGTGGCCGATGTTGGCCAGGATCATGGGGGTGCGCGCAAAGGCCACGGCGATGCTGGTCATCAGCTCCACCCGCTCGGTGTTCTGCGCGGCCACCAGCAGGGGAAAGAACGGGTCGTGAGACGTCTCTGCGCTGAGGATGCCCGAGTACCCCATCTCCTCCAGCTCCCGGGCCTCTGCGCCCACCTTGTCGAGCTGCCAACCTACGCCGCCATCCACCTTCATGTTCGTCCCCCTGATCAGTCTTTGCCGTTCGTGTGCCAGCCCGGGATTGTTCCATCGCCCTGGTGGCGAAGCAATCCGCGGTGCGGGCCCGCGCCCTCGATGAAGTGGCTGGCCACGGCCGCAGCGCCGTCGTGCCACTCCAGCCGGTAGAAGAGCTCGTTGGGATGCCGTACCAGGGTGGCCTCGTCCGGGCCGAGATCCATCAGGCATTTGACGATCACCCGGGACATGACCCCGTGGGTCACCAGCGCCAGCCGGCGCGGCACGTGCAGCTCCCGGCGCAAGACCTCGAGCAGCCCGGCCGCGCGGAGCTCCATGTCCGGCAGGTTCTCGCCTTCCGGCGGACGGTGGTGATAGGGATCGTCCAGCCGGCGCCCCCAGTCCTGCGGATAGCGGGCCGCGATTTCGTCGACCGTGAGCCCCGACCAGGCCCCGCAGTCGCGCTCCACGAGGGCCGGCTCGACACGTACCGGCGCGCCGACGTGGGCATTCACGAGTTCCGCCGTGGCCCGGGTGCGGCCGAGCGGCGAGACCAGGAGCTCGTCCACACCGCCGAGCGCCGCCAGGGTTCGGCCATGGGCATCGGCCTGAGCCTCCCCGCGCGCCGTCAGGGCCGAATCCAGCCGCCCCTGCATGCGCCCGGCCACGTTCCACTGCGTCTGGCCGTGGCGCACCACATAGAGAACCAGCCCTGCGCTCACCTAGGATTTCTTCGACGTACGGTAGTCGCCGAACTCGGCGTCGCGCTTGGTCAGCGCCTCCGTCAGCCCCTGACGCAGCTCCGCAAGATGCGCTTGGGTAGTTCGAGTGAAGGTGGCGAGCTGCTGCATCTCGGTGCCGGCGCGGATGCCGGCACGAATGCCCATGGCGTCCATCTGCCGGTGCACGGCACGCTTGTTGATCTGCTGCAGGTCCGACGGAGTTTTGGCCACCCGCTCGGCGATGGCCAGCACCCGCTCCTCGAGCTCGGCCTCCGGGTAGTGGCGATTGGCGAAGCCGCACTCCACCGCCTCCACCCCGGACATGTGATCCCCGGTCAGCATCAGTTCCATGGCCCGGCGCAGACCGACGATCCAGGGATAGAACTGATTGTCCGGCGGGCTGATGGAGCGGACTACGGGATAGCCGATCTTCGCGTCGTCCGCCACGTAGACCAGATCGCACGCCGTGGCGAGCTCGGTGCCGCCGGCCAGACAGTAGCCGTGCACCTGGGCGATGATGGGCTTGGCCATGTCCCACATGCGGAAGAAGCCCTCCACCACGTGACGCGGCCAGTTGCCGAGCCCGCCGGCGGTGTAGAACGGCTGGCCCTTGGAGACGTCGGAGGCCAGATCGTAGCCCGCGGAAAAGCAGGCGCCGGCGCCGCGGATGATGGTCACCCGCACGTCCGGATCACGGTCCGCCCGCTCCAGCGCATCGAACAGCTCGGCGCGAAGCTCGTTGGAGAGCGGGTTGCGCTTCTCCGGCCGGTTCAGGGTGATGCGCCGGACGAAGGGGCGCGGATCGTCGACGAGGATCTTCTGGTAGTCGCTGGACATGGCTCGGCTCTCCGGTTGGGAAGATCAGCGGAAACTGAATCGGTCGCCGCGGAATGCGTCGAAGGTGCGGGCAACCGCTTCCGGCGTCGCCGCCATGGGCGCGATGATGTGCGTATCGACTCCGCCGTCCGCCGCCTCCTGGATGCGCGCGCGCACCTCGTCCTCGTCGCCGATGATGGCGATCTCGTCGATGAGCTCGTCGGAGAGCGCGCCGCTGGTCTTGGCCCGGTCTTTCTCCGCCCAGCCCTCCCGGATGGCAGCCGCCGCGTCGCCGTAGCCCGCCCAGGCGAGGAACGCGTTGTACACCGGAGTCGCGTAATACGGGGCGAACGCCATGCGGAACAGGTTCCGCCCTTCGGCCTTGTCGTCGGTCACCAGCACCATGGCGCGATTGACCACCTCCACGTCGGCGGGATTCTTGCCGGCCCGCTCCGCGCCGATCTTCACGTGCTCCATCATCTTCGCCAGCGCGCCTTTCGGCCACAGGTTGAAGATGACGCCGTCGCCCACCTCGGCCGCCATCTCGATCATCTTCGGGCGCAGCGCGGCCAGATAGATGGGCGGAGGGTTCTCCAGCGGCGGCTGCCGATAGCCGTGGCTCGACAGGGTCTCGAGATCGAAATCCGATTTCTCGCCCTTGAGCATGGAGCGCACCATGATGGCGGTCTCCTTCACCCGGGTGAGGGGCTTGTCCAGCGGAATGCCGTTCCACTGCCCCATGATGGTCTGGCTCGACGAGCCGAGCCCCAGCACGAAGCGCCCGGGAAGCACCTGGGCGATCACGTTGGCGGTGGCAGCCAGCACAGCCGGGGTGCGCGTATAAACCGGGGTCACGGCGACCCCGATGCGGATGTTGCGGGTGTGATGGGCAATGGCCGCGATCTGGGTCAGCGTATCCGGCGCGCCGGCATCGGCGAACCAGCCGTCGGGGATGCCGTGATCCTCGGCCCAGCGGATACGCTCGACGGTCTGCTCGAGCTTCGGCCCTGCGGGCAGGGTGACGGCGATGCGTTTCTCTGTGGCCATGCGGATCTCCCCGAAAGATGAACCCGGAAGCTTTGCATTTTGCGGCTCGCCGAATCAAGACGTATCCTTGCCGCTCACCGAGGAGAGGCTGATGAGCAACGTGGAACTGACCCCCGTGCGCACCGCACACCGCTTCGACGAAGCGGCCCTGGCGCGCTATCTGGCCGAGCACATCGACGGCTTCGAGGGGCCGCTCACGGTGGAGCAGTTCGAGGGGGGGCAGTCGAACCCCACGTTCCGCCTGGAGGCCGGGGGACGCCGCTACGTGATGCGCAAGCAGCCGCCGGGCGAGCTCCTGCCCTCGGCGCATCAGGTGGACCGCGAGTACCGGGTCATGAAGGCCCTGGAGCACACGGCGGTGCCCGTGCCGAAGATGCACGTGCTGTGCGAGGACCCGGCCGTCATCGGCACCAAGTTCTACGTCATGGAATGGGTGGACGGCCGCGTCTTCGTGGAGACCCGGCTGCCCTCCCTCACCCCGCCGGAGCGGCGCGCCATTTACCTAGACCTGGCCCGGGTGCTGGCCGAGCTGCACAACGTGGACCCGACGGTCGTGGGGCTCGAGTCCTTCGGCCGCCCGGGCAACTACTACGAGCGCCAGATCAGCCGCTGGACCAAGCAGTATGTGGCCTCGAAAACCGAGGAGATCGAGGCCATGGACAAGCTCATGGCCTGGCTGCCGGACAACATCCCCGAGCAGAAGAAGACCGTGATCGTTCACGGCGACTATCGCCTGGGCAACGCCCTCATCCACCCCACCGAGCCGCGCATCGCCGCCGTCCTCGACTGGGAGCTCTCCACCCTGGGCGACGGCCTCGCCGATCTCGGCTACATCTGCCAGGACTATCACGGCGAGGCCTACGACGACATCGGCCTGGCCGGCGCCGATCTCGAGGCGCTGGGCATTCCCACAGAGGCCGAGATGGTGGCCGAGTACTGCAGGCACGCCGGCATCGGCGAGATCGAAAACTGGCCCTTCTATCTCATCTACAACATGTTCAGGTCGGCGGCGATCATCCAGGGCGTGTACAAGCGCGGGCTCGACGGCAACGCCAGCTCGGAGAAGGCGCTGGAGTACAAAGACGCCGCCCGGATGCGGGCGGAACGGGCCTGGGCGCTGGTGGAAGAGCTGGAGTGAGGGTCGCAGCCCCATAGCTCCATGAGCCGCGACGCCTACGCCGGCATCGTCCATCGCCTGTTTCCGGGCGCGAAGATCGAGGCCGCGACGCGCCTCGCCGGCGGCGTCTCCGCGGACGTTCAGCGCCTCGACCTGCGCTCGGCCGACGGCAGCAGAACCAGCGTCGTCTTGCGCGCGCACGGAGCGTCCCACTCGGGGCACTCCGCGGACCTGGAGTACCGGCTGCTGCAGGCTCTGCATCGTGGCGGCCTGCCGGTGCCGGAACCCTTGCTCCTCGACGCGAGCGGCAGCGTGCTGCCCTACCCGTTTCTCGTCATGGCGTACGTCGAAGGCAACGCCACGGTTCCCACCCGACCGGCGGACGACTACGTCGAGGCCATGGCGGATCTGCTGGCGAAGATCCACGCATTCCCCACCGACGCTCTGCCGCCCCTGCCGGCGCGGACCGATCCGCTGCCCGAACTGTTGGACTACCTCCCGGAGGGACCCGAATGGATGGAGCTGCGGGCGCATCTCCGCTCGCTGGGCGACACGGCGTACAGAGGACCGCCGAGACTGTTGCACGGGGATTTCTGGCCGGAGAACGTGCTCTGGCGCAACGGCGCCGTCGCGGCCGTCCTGGACTGGGAGGACGCCGCCCTCGGCGATCCGTTGTCGGACGTGGCCTGCTGTCGACTGGAGCTGCGTTACAAGTTCGGCGAGGCGGGCATGGAAACGTTCACGCGGGCCTACGCGAAACACCGGGCCCCGGACGACCGGCGTCTGGCGCTGTGGCAGGTGTACGTGGCGGCCGCCGCCCAACGCTTCATGGGCAAGTGGGGCCTCCCGCCGGCCCGGGAAGCACACATGCGCGCGGAGGCGCTGGCCAGCATCCGGGAGGCTGGCGCTGTGCTCATGGGCATCCCGACACTCATGGACCCTCCCCGCCCCGGTTAAAGCTTCTGCTCTCCATCAGCCTCACGAACTCGTCCACTTCCCCGGCCGATACCAGGCGAACGAAGCGGATGTGTTCCCAGCGCGGATCCGCCATCATCCGCAGCATGTCCCGCCGCTTCCTCTCGTGCTGCGTCCAGATCCACCAGATCAGCGACTCGCTTTTGCGCCACAGAAAGAATTGCCGCCAGAAGGACTCGTAGTTGGTGCCCCACAACAGCTCGCGGCTGCGCCAGCGGCGCCACGACCGGACGACCGCCCGCCTCAGCAGCAGCGGCCTGGGGAGATCGAGCCAGAGCACGAGCTGCACGCGACCCCAGAAGCAGCGCTGGCAGAACGCGGTGTAGGATCCCGCCACCACCCAGCCGTCGCCGGCGGTGGCCTCGCGCAAGCGCCGCTCGAGCTCATCGGGATCGGTGGCGTTCAGCCCCACCCAGTTCGGCTCCCAGTTGAGAGCATCCAGCTCCACGAACGGAACCCCCAGCATCCCCGCGAGGCGTTTCGCCAGCGAGCTCTTTCCCGCCGAGCTGTTTCCAATCACGTGAACGCGGCGCAGCGGCTCCGGGA
>JAWLCV010000128.1:3331-7042 GCA_041686955.1 Pseudomonadales bacterium | reverse complement strand
CCCCTTCGAGCGCGGCGCGCAGGCTCGAGCCTTCGCTCACCCGCTGGGTGGCGTCCGCCAGGCGCCGCTGCAGCCACTTGTTCGACACGACTTCCGCCGCGATGTTCATCGCCTCCACCACCGGTACGCCGCTGGAGGTGAGAATGCTCAGGGTGTTGGCGTAGCGGGCCGCGTTGCTGCTGCGGGTGATGCGCGCGAGGAACGGCAGCGACAGTTTCTGGCGGTCCCAGGCCAGGCGGATGTTGGGCTGAGCCAGCAGCCAGCGTACGGCGGCCACCGCGCCCACGGCCACCCCGGCCACCAGCCACCAGTACACCCGCGCGAACTCCGAGGTGGCGATGAGGATACGGGTGGAGGTGGGCAGCTCCTGCCCCATGTTCTCGATGACCCCCACCATGTCGGGCACCACGTACACCATGAGCGCGGCGACGATGCCGAACGCCAGCAGGGTGAGCACCACCGGGTAGAGCATGGCCATCTCCACGTCCCGGCGCGATTCGAACTGGCGTTCCTGGTAGTCCGCCAGGTTCTCCAGCACCGAATCGAGGTGCCCCGACTGCTCGCCGGCGGCGACCGTGGAGCGGTACATGTCGTTGAAGCTGCCGGGATACCGGGCCAGGCTCGCCGCCAGGGAATGCCCCTCCAGCACCCGGCTGCGAATCCCCATCACCAGAGCCCGCACGTGCTGCTTCTCCGACTGCTGGGCCACCGCCTGCAGGGCTTCCTCCACCGGCAGGCCGGCGGCAATCAGGGTAGCGAGCTGACGTGTCAGGAGTACCCGGTCCAGGGGGCCGAGGCGCCGGTGGAAGCGCCACACCGGGCCGCCGGACGTACGGGCGCTGCGCTCGGACGCCGGCTCCACGTTCAGGGGCACCAACCCCTGATCGCGCAGCATCTGGCGGCTCTGGCGAAGGCTGTCGGCCTCGAGCACCCCTTTCTTCTGGCGCCCGCGGCTGTCCAGCGCGGCGTATTCGAACGCGGCCATGGGTGAGCGGTCAGTCCTCCAGGGTCACCCGCAGCACCTCCTGCACGGTGGTGACGCCGGCCAGAATCTTGTCGCGGCCGTCGTCCCGGATGCCGGGGGAGCGGCGCCGGGCATAGCCGGCCAGTTCCTGCTCCGAGGCGCGATCGTGGATGAGCTGACGCAGGGTGTCGTCGATGCCGATGAGCTCGTAGATGCCGGTGCGGCCCCGGTAGCCGGTGTGCTGGCACTCGTCGCATCCCACCGGCTCGAACACCCGGGCGTTGGCCACCCGCAGGAACTGCAGCTCGCTGGCGTTGGCCGGACGGAAGGTCCGGCAGTCCGGGCAGAGCACCCGCACCAGACGCTGGGCCAGCACCCCCACCAGGCTCGAGGAGAGCAGGAACGGCTCCACGCCCATGTCGATGAGCCGGGTCACCGCCCCCACGGCGGTGTTGGTGTGCAGGGTGGACATCACCAGGTGACCGGTGAGACTCGCCTGCACGGCGATTTCCGCGGTCTCCAGGTCCCGGATCTCCCCCACCATCACCACGTCCGGGTCCTGGCGCAGGATGGCGCGCAGGCCGCGGGCGAAGGTCATGTCCGCCTTGGTGTTCACCTGGGTCTGGCCGATGCCGGGCAGGTTGTACTCGATGGGATCTTCCACCGTGAGGATGTTGATGGTGGCGGTGTTCAGCTCCGCGAGCGAGGAGTACAGGGTGGTGGTCTTACCCGAGCCCGTGGGACCGGTGACCAGGAAGATGCCGTGGGGCTTGTGGACGATGTCCCGAAGCCGCAGCAACGTCTTCTCGTCCATCCCCAGATTCTCGAGCCGCAGGCGGCCCGCCTGCTTGTCGAGCAGCCGCATCACCACCCGCTCGCCGTTGGAGGAAGGCAGGGTCGACACCCGGACGTCCACCTCGCGGCCGCCGATCCTGAGCGAGATGCGCCCGTCCTGGGGAATCCGCTTCTCGGCGATGTCGAGCCGCGCCATGACCTTGATCCGCGAGACCAACAGCGGCGCGAGCTGGCGCTTCGGCCGCACCACCTCGCGCATGACGCCGTCCACCCGGAAGCGCACCACCAGGTCCTTCTCGAAGGTCTCGATGTGGATGTCGGAGGCGTTCTCGCGGATGGCCTCCGCCAGCAGCGCGTTGATCAGGCGGATGATGGGGGCGTCGTCTTCCTGCTCCAGCAGGTCTTCCGTCTCCGGCACCGACTCGGCCAGGCTCGCCAGGTCGAGCTCGTCGCCCATGTCCTCCACCATCTGCCGGGCGGCGGAGCCGTCCCGGGCGTAGGTACGGCCGAGCAGCGTCTCGAACTCGTCGTCGCTCACCATGCGTACCTTGATGGGGCGCCCGGCGAAGCGCTTGATCTCCGCCAGGGTGGTGAGGCTCGGCTGCACCTTGCAGGCCACCACCGCCTGCCCCTGCTCCGCGGTTTCGTCCAGCAGCAGGGTGCCGAAGCGCCGCGCGAAGGCGAACGGCAGCAGCCGGGGCAATTCGGAGCCGGCGGGGATTTCGGTATCGAGGGGTTCCAGACCTGGGTCGCTCATCGCAGCCAGTCTCGAAGGTGGGCGAACGCCCGCATCATACCAGCCAAAGGCGGGTCGCCCTAGTACAAGCTGGTGCCGGGGGCATGCTTTTTGATTACCATTGCGCAGCTTCGCGGGGACCGGGGGACCATTGAACTTCGTCGGCAGCCACATCCTCTCCGTAGACCAGTTCGACCGGGGCGACATCGACCGCTTGTTCGCCGTCGCCGACCAGATGACGCCCTACGCCCACCGGCAACGCATTACCCGGGTGCTGGAAGGCGCCATCCTGTCCAACATGTTCTTCGAGCCGAGCACCCGAACCCGCATCTCCTTCGGCTGCGCCTTCAACATGCTGGGCGGTGAGGTCCGCGAGACTACGGAATTGAAGGCTTCATCCCTCACCAAGGGGGAATCGCTCCACGACACCGCCCGGGTACTCTCCGGCTACAGCGACGTGATCGCCATGCGCCACCCGGAGGCGGGCTCCGTGGCCGAATTCGCGCGCGCCAGCCGGGTGCCGGTGCTGAACGCCGGGGACGGCCCCAACGAGCACCCGAGCCAGGCCCTGCTGGACCTGTACACCATCCGCAAGGAGCTCCGCAGCCGGGAGCGCGGCGTGGACAACCTGCGCATCGCCCTGGTGGGCGACCTCAAATACGGGCGCGCGGTGCACTCCCTGTGCAAGCTGCTCTCGCTCTACGACCGGATCCACTACAAGCTGGTGGCGCCGCCGGGGCTGGGTCTGCCTGAAGAAGCGGTGGACGGACTGCAGAGCGCCGGCCATCAGGTCTCCGAGTACGACCAGCTCGAGCCGGGCATCGACCACGTGGACATCATCTACGTGACCCGCACCCAGGAGGAGCGGTTTCCCAGCCAGGCGGAAGCGGATCGTTACCGGGGGCTGTTCCGGCTCAACCAGGCCATCTACACCCAGCACTGCGAGCCCAACACGGTGATCATGCACCCTCTGCCGCGGGACTCCCGGGCCCAGGCCCAGGAACTCGACGACGATCTCATCGAGAACCCGAACCTGGCCATCTTCCGGCAGACGGACAACGGCCTGCTGGTCCGCATGGCCCTGTTCGCCCTGGTGCTGGACGTGGCGAAGGAAGTGCACAACCACGCGCAGCCGGTGACCTGGTATACGGCCAAGCGCTTCACCTAGCCGGCCCACGCTCGGCGAGCCGTTCGGCGAGCCGTTCGGCAAGCCGTT
>JAWLCV010000128.1:0-3231 GCA_041686955.1 Pseudomonadales bacterium | reverse complement strand
AGCCGTTGCCGTGATGGTCAGCCGACGTCGGGCCGGCGGGTGGTCCAGGCCTTCGGCACGCTCTTGTAGCCGCGGCATTCGGCGAGGAACTTGGTGGCCTGCGCCCACGCCTTCTCGGGCCCCAGGCGCTTTATGGAAAACTCACGCACGTGAGACTTGCCGCCGGTCTGCACCTGAACGCGGAACGCGGGGGACGGGCGACGTACCACGTTGATCCCCCGCACGCCGGTGCTGTGCCTGGTGCCGGTGGCGGCCTCGCGAATTCGCTTCTCGCGGGCCTTTTCCTGCTCCTCCTGCCATTGCTCGTCCAGGGCCTTCGCGTCCCGTCGCGCCTGACGCTGCTGCGTCTTGTTCAGGCCGATGAGGCTGAAGTACCGCTGGCGCAGCTTGCCGTTGATGCTGCGCGCCACGCGCAGCAACTGACCATCATTCAGTTCGTAAACTGCCAACGTTCACTCCCATGATGAGAACTGAAAAGCACCCTTGCAGGCACACCCCGTTCGCCAAGATGGTGCACCGGTCCGGCACGAACGCCTGCAAGGGGCATGCCCGCCCTCGCGGGCGGGACATACTGATTTGTTATAGACGCTCTTCCAGCTCGGGCAGAGCCTGGAACAGGTCGGCCACCAGGCCGTAATCGGCCACCTGGAAGATGGGCGCGTCTTCGTCCTTGTTGATGGCGACGATGACCTTGCTGTCCTTCATACCCGCCAGGTGCTGGATGGCACCGGAGATGCCGACGGCGATATAGAGGTCGGGAGCAACGATCTTGCCGGTTTGTCCCACCTGCATGTCATTGGGCACGAAGCCGGCATCCACGGCCGCCCGGGAGGCGCCGATGGCGGCGCCGAGCTTGTCCGCGATGCCTTCCAGCAGCTTGAAGTTTTCGCCGTTCTGCATGCCGCGACCGCCGGAGATCACCACCCGGGCGGCGGTGAGCTCGGGGCGCTCGCTGGCGACGATGTCGTCCTTCACCCAGCTCGAGGTGCCCGCGTCGTGAACCGCCGACAGTTCCTCGATGCTCGCCGAGCCACCCTCCTCCGGGACGGGATCGTAGGCCGTGCCGCGAACCGAGACGACCTTCTTGGCGTCGTTGGACTTCACGGTAGCGATGGCGTTGCCCGCGTAGATGGGGCGCTTGAAGGTGTCTTCGCCGACCACCTCGATGATGTCGGAAATCTGCGCGACGTCCAGAAGGGCGGCCACCCGCGGCAGGAAGTTGCGCCCCATGGAAGTGTGGGGGGCCATCACGTGGCTGTAGTTGGCGGCCACCTCGGCCACCAGCAGTGCGAGATTCTCGGCCAGGCCATGGCCGTGGGCGGCGTTGTCCGCCAGCAGCACCTTGTTCACCCCGGGCAGCTTCGCCGCGGCCTCCGCCACGGCGCGGCAGTTCTCGCCGGCCACCAGCACGTCCACGTCGCCGCCCACGTTCTGAGCCGCGGCCACGGTGGCGCGGGTGGCGGGAATCAGGGTTGCGTTGTCGTGATCCGCTACGACCAGGATGCTCATGAAATCACCTTCGCTTCGTTCTTCAGTTTGTCCACCAGCTCTTCGACGCTCTCCACCTTGATGCCGCCCTTGCGCTCCGGCGGCGGCTCCACCGAGATCACCTCGAGGGTGGGGGTCATATCCACGCCGAGCTCCTCGGGGGTGACCACGTCCAGCGGCTTCTTCTTCGCCTTCATGATGTTGGGGAGCGACGCGTAACGCGGCTCGTTGAGACGCAGGTCGGTGGACACCACGGCCGGCAGGGTGAGCGACACCGTCTGCAGACCGCCGTCCACTTCCCGGGTGACTTCCAGCTTGCCGTCCGCCACGTTCACCTTGGAGGCGAAGGTGCCCTGGGGCATGCCGGTGAGCGCAGCGAACATCTGTCCCGTCTGGCTGTTGTCACCGTCGATGCTCTGTTTGCCGAAGATGACGATGTCGGCCTTCTCTTTCTCCTGCAGGGCGGCTAGCGCCTTCGCGATGCCGAGCGGCTGGGCCTCGACGTCGGTCTCGATGAGCACGGCCCGGTCGGCGCCGAGGGCGAGGCAGGTGCGCAGCTGTTCCTGAGAGGCCTTGGTGCCTACGGAAACGGCGACCACTTCGTCGGCGATACCGGCTTCCTTCATACGCACCGCTTCTTCCACGGCGATCTCGCAGAACGGGTTGACCGACATCTTCACGTTGTTCAGGTCGACCCCGCTCTTGTCGGGCTTGACGCGGACTTTGACGTTGTAGTCCACCACGCGTTTGACTGGAACCAGTACCTTCATGAATGCCTCGAACGATCCGGATTGACAACAAGGAAGCGAAAAACAAAAGGCCACCCCCCTGGTGGCCCGACCCCTCAGCGCGGGGGCCGCGTATTTTCGCTTGTGCCTTGCGAAGAGGTCAAGGTAAGGGATTCCCGAAGCGAAGGTTCGGCCGCGCCCGCCCCTGCCCCGCCCCCGCCGCCATCGCTCCGGGGCGGATTTCCACTATAATCCCGCGTTTCCCAAGATCGGAGCGGGTAGGTGGAACGCGAATCCATGGAATTTGACGTGGTCATCGTCGGCGGCGGGCCTTCGGGGCTCGCGGCGGCGTGCCGGCTGATGCAGCTTGCCGAGAAAGAAGGCAAGGAACTGTCGGTTTGTCTGGTGGAGAAGGGCTCGGAGGTCGGTGCCCACATCCTCTCCGGCGCCATTTTCGAGCCCACGGCGCTGAACGAGCTGTTCCCGGACTGGCGGGAACGGGGCGCGCCGCTCAACAACCCGGTGACCCAGGACGAGGTGTACTACCTGGTCAACGACACCAACCGCATCAAGGTCCCGGGGGTGTTCGTGCCCAAGGACTCCCACAACGAAGGTAATTATGCCCTGTCGCTGGGTAATCTCTGCCGGTGGCTGGCCGAGCAGGCGGAGGCCATGGGCGTCAACATCTTCCCCGGATTCGCCGCCGCCGAGATCCTCTACAACGACGACGGCAGCGTGAAGGGCGTGGCCACCGGCGACATGGGGGTCAGCGCCAGCGGCGAGCAGAAGCCCACCTACACCCCCGGCTACGAGCTGCACGCCAAGTACACCATCTTCGCCGAGGGCTGCCGTGGGCACCTGGGCAAGCGGCTGATCGAGAAGTTCAATCTCAACGAGGGCTCGGGCACCCAGCACTACGCCATCGGCCTGAAGGAGCTCTGGGAGATCGACCCGGCGAAGCACGTGCCGGGCAAGGTGGTGCACACCGTGGGCTGGCCCCTCGGCCATTTCGCCG
>JAWLCV010000127.1:0-7210 GCA_041686955.1 Pseudomonadales bacterium | reverse complement strand
ACTAGCTGTCGAAGGCGTCGTCGTAGACGGCCAGAGAGGCGGTTCCGCCCGTGTGCACGAACACCAGGTCGTCGACCCCCTGGAACTCACCCCGGCGCACGCGTTCCACGAGTGCCGAGAAGCCCTTGCCCGAATAGACCGGGTCCAGCAGGACGCCTTCGGTGCGGCCGAGCAGGCGGATCGCTTCCACGGTGGCCGGCGTCGGCACGCCGTAGGCGTCCCCGAGAAAGCGATGGTCCACGCGAACGTCCTCGGGTTGGATCGACACGTCCAGGCCCCGCTGCTGCACCACCGCCTGCGCCAGGGTGAGCACGGCCCGGTGCAAATCGGATGGATCCGGCTCCGAAACGTTGATGCCGTGCACCCGGGGCGGTGTCCGCCGCCGGTCGTCCTCGGCGAGCAGACCGGCGAAGCCGCACAGCAGGCCCGCCTGGGTGCCGGCGCTCGACGACGCGTGCATCACGTCGGTGAGCGCGAACCCCAGGGCCTCGCTCTGCTCGAGCAGCTCCATGGCGCAGCGGGCGTAGCCCATGGCCCCCACGGCGCTGGATCCCCCCACGGGAATGACGTACGGCAGCGAGCCCTGGGCGTCCAGCGTGCGCAGCAGCTCCGCCCGGCGCGCCGGCATCTCCCCAGGCTCTACCAGATGGACCTGCGCCCCCAGAAGTCGGTCCAGCAGCACGTTTCCGCCGGTGTCGTAGCGGGGGTGGTGCCAGGGAACCTTGCGGGCGAGGAGCAGGTGGCAGGGGAGGCCGAGGGCCGCGCACGCTGCAGCCGTCTGCCGGGCATGATTGGATTGCACGGCGCCGAAGGTCACCACCGCGTCGGCCTGCTCGGCGCGCGCGTGGGCCAACAGGTACTCGAGCTTCCGGGTTTTGTTGCCGCCGGTGGCGAGCCCCGTGCAGTCGTCGCGCTTGAGCCAGATCCGCGGCCCGCCGAGCTCTTCCGACAGGCGGTCGAGGGGGGTGAGCGGGGTCGGCAGGAAGCCCAGCGGGATGCGCGGTGCGTCGGTGATCCAGTGGTGATTCATGAAAGCGTCTCGAGCCGCAGCGAAGCTCCACTGTACGCGATTCGGCGGCAACAAAAAGCCGCCCGAAGGCGGCTCAAATCCAGCCCGTTGTTATGGTTGTTCTCCGGGCATTCCTGGTTCCGTTCAAGCGCGAAGCGCGTCCCCCGAACTCGGCAGTCCGACGTTTGCCGGCAGGGCGAGATCGGCGGGTAAGGTACCAGCCGATATCCTTGAAATCAACGGGTTAGTGGCACTTTCTTGATTGTGGGTGAAAAATTTTTCGACACCCGGCGTCGCTTTCGCCCGGGCAACTGGCTAAGCTCGGGGGCGTCGTTCGGGGATGGGAGGTTCAGGTGAGATTCGGCGTGTTCTACGAGCTGCAGCTACCCAAGCCGTGGCAGAAGGGGGACGAGCATCGGCTGTTTCACGAGGCGCTGGAGCAGGTGGTCCTCGCAGACCGGCTCGGAATCGATTACGCCTGGGAAGTGGAGCACCACTTCCTGGACGAGTACTCGCACTCGTCGGCGCCCGAAGTGTTCCTGGCCACGGCGGCCGGCCGGACCCGCAACATCCGCCTGGGGCACGGCATTCGTCAGGTGATCCCCAACTACAACCATCCGGCGCGCACGGCCGAGTGTCTGGCGACCCTGGATCTCTTGTCCGACGGCCGCGTTGACTTCGGCTTCGGGGAGGGCGCCACCCGGCTCGAGCTGGGCGGATTCGGCATCCCGGCGAAGACCAAGCGCGCCATGGCCATCGAGGCGGCGGAGCAGATCGCCAACATGATGGTGCTGGAGCCGTACCCGGGGTTCGAGGGCGAGTTCTTCTCCATGCCGTGCCGCAACGTGCTTCCCAAGCCACTGCAGCAGCCGCACCCGCCCATGTGGATGGCCTGCACCAACCGCGACACCATCAAGGTGGCGGCGAGCCTGGGGGTGGGGGCGCTGGCCTTTTCCTTCGTGGATCCCGAGGAAGCGCGGGCCTGGAGCGAGATCTACTACGACATCATCAAAAGCGACGCGTGCGTGCCCATCGGTCACAGCGTCAATGCCAACATCGCCATGGTGTCGTCCTTCTCGCTCCACCACGACCGCGGCGAAGCCATCCGCCGGGGGCAGGAGGGCTTCGAGTTCTTCGGCTACGCGCTGCAGGCGCTGGTGGCCCGGGACACGGTGCCGGGGCGTACCCGACTCTGGCAGGACTTCCAGGCGCTGCGCGAGGGCAAGACCGACGAGCTGGTGCGCCTGGCCGAGGCCGACGACCCCACCCAGTTCGCCCACGCGCCGGGCATCGGCACGCCCGAGGATCTCATCCGGCATCTGTCATCCATGCAGGAGTCGGGGGTGGATCAGGTGATTCTGATGCAGCAGGCCGGGCGCAATCGGCACCAGCACATCTGCGAATCGCTGGAGCTGTTCGCCGCGGAGGTGATGCCGCAGTTCGCGGCGGGGCGCGAGGAGCGCGAGGCGCAGAAGGCACGGGATCTGGCGCCATACCTGGAGGCTGCCCTGGAGCGCAAACAGCGCATGGCGCCGCTCGCCGACCACGAGATTCCGGTGGTGAAGGCGTCGGTGGCGCAGGCCCAGATCAACAGGTCGTCGTCGGTGCCGCCGCGGCGAGGGTGACCTCATGGGCCTGGGCGCCGCGCTCCCGCAGGCAGAGCCCGGCGAGACGGATGCCCAGGGCCGCCGCACCGGCGGCCGACCATCCGGCCAGCAGGCCGTGGATGACCCCGGCCACGAAGGCGTCGCCACAGCCCGTAGGGTCGTGGGCGGCGGCCCCCGGGGCGGCGGTTTCCGGCGCCCCGGGCACCGGAACCGGTGCCCCTTCGGGCAGGATCTCCACGGGCCCGGGCCCATCGGTGACGAACGCCCGGCGCCCGGCATCCAACAGGTGGACCGGCGGAACCCGCCGGCAGAGCGCCGCCCACTCGTGGCGGTTGGCGATGATCAGGTCCACCGCTTCCACCGTGGCGCGGACGTCCTCGGGCTCGAGCAGCTCGGCGTACTGGCCGGGACACCAGATCGACAGCGGCAGGTCCCTCAGCAGCCGGGCGCATCCGCGCATCTTTTCCGGCAGGTCGGGGGCGATGACGGCGGCGTCCACGCTTCCGGCCATGGATCCGCCGAGCAGCCCCTGGAGATCCGCCTGCCAGCGGGTCGCGCCCGACGGACCGGGGAAGAACGCCGTGAACTGAGCGCCGTCGCTGCCCGTGAGGATGATGCCGCGGGCGCACGGCGTGCCGGGGAGATGGAAGATTCCGGTTTCGGAAATGCCGCGGGAGGCCACGTGGCGCGCGTAGCCGCCGGCGTAGTCGTCGCCCACGTAGACGAACGGCAGGCTCTCGTGGCCGAGCCCGGCCAGATTGTAGGCGATGTTCATGGCGCAGCCGCCGAAGCTGCGGTGGAGACGGGTCAGCTTGACGTTACGCGTGTGGGGGGCGAGGGCCGAGTCGAATTCGCCGATGTCGTCGTAGGCCAGGGTGCCGCAGATGAGGATGCGCGCCATGGTACCCGGCGGTCAGCGCTGGCGGCCCGGGACGACGCTGCCCAGAGCGATCCAGAACGCGAGCTGCGCGCGGCGCCATACCGGAAGATGGCGGCCCAGGTACCAGCCACGCAGGGTTCGCCGGTAACGGGGGTGTCGGCCGAGCCGGCTCTCCAGCACCGTCTTGACCCGGCGGGAGGCCAGGGAGAAGCAACCCGCCGCTGCGGCCAGGAACAACAGTCCGGGCATCACGGGCACCAGCAGGCCCACCACCCCCAGCACGGCCAGCGCCGTCCCGGCCAATCCCAGAAATAATCGTTTCAACATGGCTCCTCTCGAGTTCATTGCACATATGGGGTGCCGGAGGCGCTTCATCAACCCCCTGCGCCCTCGAGCCCCTGCAGGGGGCCGCGTGGCAAGAGCTCGAGAGCAAGTTCGGTGCCATCCCGCAGGTCCTTGATTTTCAAGGAGGCGAGTCGTTGGAAGCTCGAGCCGGGTGGTCGGTTCCCTCAACATTTGGTGACGTCCGTCACGATCCGAACGACAAGCGCGTTACAAAGTGCGTCATCAACCGGTCACCCTCGGCGCGTAAGCTGACCGTCATTCAGCAGCGAAGTGGTGGAACATGAGAAGCCTCATCGGACGGACCTTCGCCCTGGCCGAGAGCCGCTACCAGATCGTCGACGTGCAGCAGCTAGGGGGCGATGCCCTGGTGTACGCGGAGCCGGTGGCGCCGCGGGATCGGGAGCCGAAGGTGAAGCCCCATTCCCCGGTACGGGCCGCCTTTCACTACGGCGACATCGCGCCCCTGCTGGAGACGGGCAGTCCGGCCTGAGCCGGCGCCCGAACGACCAGCGGCGGTGGAGTGAGCACACCATGGAACTCGAGGAAATCGCCGAGCCCGATCGCCTCCTGGAGGCGCCGGAGGACCCGGCCGACGACGTTACGCCCGCCTGGGTCGACGCCTACGAACTGTGAACCGGCTCACGCCGCCATCGTGAACCCGGTCTCCGCGTCCGGCCCGGATTCTCTGCTCTAATCAGCCTTCGACAGCGGGCCCACCGGGCGCGGCGAGCAGAGCGGATTGAGGAGTCTCATGGCCAGCCAGCGCGGCTTTCAGGAACTCGTGGTGCTGTTCGACTCCAGCGGGTCGAAGCTCGACCTGGAACTTCCCTACGACAAGTTCACGAGCCTGCTCGCGCAGAAGGCCAAGCTCGGCAGCCACGCGGCGAGCACCGTGAAGGCCGCCTACGTACAGGTGGGCGCCGGCCTCGCGGTACGGGGCCTGGTGTTCTTCCAGTTCAAGGTCAACGAGAACGGCTGCGTCGACCCCGCCTTCAACCTGCCCCTCGAGTACATGGCGGACAATGCAGGCGCGGGCCCGGACCTCGGCTCCGGCACCACCACCATGGCCTGCCGCAGCCAGTGCCCCGTGCCGTGGCACGCCATAAACATGTGGGAACCGGCGGGTGAAGGCGAGGCCCACCCGGCCATGCAAATCCAGAAGGCGGTTTGGCGCAACCGGCTGGGGCTGAAGCCTGCCCCGGTGAATCAGAGCGGCGTCGTCGCCGCCATGCCGGCGCGGGAGCATCAGCCGCTGCCGGCGGTACTCGAGCTCGACGAAGCCATCAAGGGCAAGGTGGGGCTCACGCAACGCCGGACCATGGAGGGCCGGCTCACCGCCACCTTCGGCGAGGCGGGGCGGGTGAACGTGCAGCAGTACGCGCGTCAGCATCGCCAGCAGGTGAATCAGGTGACCGCGGAGCTCCGCGACGAGCTGCACCGCCAGCAGGAGAGCTACCTGGCCCAGATCAAGGAGTACCGGGAAGAGCTCCGCAAGCTGAAGTCGGCCCTGCGCACCGAGCAGGAGCGTAACCGCCGGCTGCAGTCGCTGCTGCGCGGCGACGTCTGACCGACACCGGAGCTCGAAGGCCCCGGCGGGCCGGTTATACTCTCCGGCATCGTCTTCACCGGTGCGTGCCCATGCAGATCGAGATCTTCTCGGACGTGGTCTGCCCGTGGTGTTACATCGGCAAACGCCGACTCGACGCGGTGCTCGCCACCGAGGCGGGCGCGGGGGTGCAGGTCACCTGGCGGCCGTTCCAGCTCTACCCCCAGCTCCCCGAGGAGGGGGTCGACCGGCAGGTCTTCCTCGAGGCCCGGTTCGGGGCCGGCGCAGACGCCGGCCGGCTGTTCCAGCGCGTGCGTCAGGAGGCCGCGGCTGCGGGGCTCGACCTGGACTTCTCGGCCATCCGGGTGGCCCCCAACACCTTCCGTGCCCACCGCCTGCTCTCCTGGGCCGAGTTCTCGGGGCGGCAGCACGAGCTGGCCGAGGTGCTGTTCAGCTACTACTTCCGCCAGGGGCGGGACGTGGGCGACCCGGCGGAGCTGGCGCGAGCCGCGGCCGATGCGGGGCTGGATGCCGGCGCGGCCGCCGACATGCTGGCGGGCGAGGACGAGGTGGACAAGGTGCGCTCGGAGCTCGCTCTGGGCCAGGCGGCCGGGGTCACCGGGGTGCCGTTCTTCGTGCTCGGCGGACGCTTCGCCATTCCCGGCGCTCAGCCGCCGGAGGTGATGAGCCAGCTCATCAGCCGCGCCCGGGAACGCCTGCAGGCGGATTAGTCCAGGGACTGGTCCATCTCGTGGGCCGGCACCCGGCCCTCGGAGCGCCCCACCACCCTGGCGGGAACGCCCGCCACGGTAGCGCCGGGAGGCACGTCGTGGAGCACGACGCTGCCTGCGCCCACCTTGGCGCCGGCCCCCACCTCGATGTTGCCGATGACCTTGCAGCCGGCGGCGAGCAGCACGCCGCGGCGGATCTTGGGGTGGCGGTCGCCGCTCTCCTTGCCGGTGCCGCCCAGGGTGACGGCGTGGAGGATGGAGACGTCGTCTTCGATCACCGCCGTTTCTCCCACCACGATGCCGGTGGCGTGGTCGAGCATGATGCCGGACCCCACTCGGGCCGCCGGGTGCATGTCCACGCCCAGGGTGACGCTGATCTGGTTCTGGAAGAACTGGGCCAGCGTGCGCCGGCCCTTGCGCCAGAGCCAATGGGCGATGCGGTGGGCCTGCAGGGCGTGAAATCCCTTGTAGAATAGAAACGGCGTGGACAGATCCTCGCAGGCAGGATCCCGGGTGTAGGCGGCGACGATGTCCAGCGCCGCGCTGGTGAGGATCTCCGGTTCCGCCTCCAGCGCCTCATTGATCACGTCACGGATCAGCATGGTCGGGAGCATGGGGTTGTCGAGCTTGCTGGCCAGCCGGAACGAGAGCGCCGCGCCGAAGGACTTGTGATTCAGCACCGTGGCGTGGAAGTAGCTGCCGAGAATGGGCTCCTGGCCGGCCTTCGCCGCCGCCTCCTCCCGCATCAGCGCCCACAGGGCGCCGTTCCCCGCCACGCCCTCGCCGGTGCGCAGCAGGCGGAAGGCATCCAGGTAGCGTTGGTCCCGAGCGATGTTCATGCTCTGCGGCTCCGGTCGGCGCCTCCTGTGCGGCGCGGGTAGAGCAGGGTAGTTGCGCGCCGGGCAAATTTCCACCGCGGGGCGGCCCGCGCGGCGGCCCGCGCGCCGGCCCATTGTCCGCACCCGGGGCGCTGTGTACTGTGCGAGGGTTTCGTCGAGGGGTACGGGATGACCAGTGTCTTTTCAACGGTGGGCTTGATCAGTCGCCGGCGCAGCGCGGAGATCATCGACAGCGTGCGGGCCGTGCACGCGT
>JAWLCV010000126.1:0-7221 GCA_041686955.1 Pseudomonadales bacterium | reverse complement strand
AGGTGAGGAACTTGAAATACACGGGGGCAATGCCCCAGAACCCATAGGCGGCCAGGGCGAAGCCGACCCCGCCGCGGTCGATCTGCATGTTGTTCACGTGGGGTCAGTCCGAAGGGATGAACGGAGACCTCATAGGGAGATCGTCAGCACGCCGCGCCTAGCGCGCGCCGGCGCGGCGCAACGCGTCACGGCCGGTACAGCGGGCGAGCCAGTCCTGCAGCGCGGGGAACCGGGAAAGGTCCGCGCCGGTGGGCTTGAGCCACGTGAGCACGCTGGCCACGTTGAGGTCCGCCACGGTGAAGCGCTCGCCCAGCAGGTACTGCCGGCCCGCCAGGCAGCCGTCCAGCACCCGGAACGGCGGATCGAGCTGCTCCAGGAACTCGGCGGCTTTCTCCGGGCTCTTCTCCACGCCCATCATTCCCCGGCTGTGGAACAGCGCCTGCAGCAGGGTCTTTTCCACTTCCGTCATCACCCAGAAGCTCCATTGGGTGGCCAGGGCCTCCTCCTCGAGGTTCCGGGGCGCCAGATCGCCGCCGTGCTTCTTCGCCAGGTACAGGTTGATGGCCATGGACTCCCACAACCGCAGGCCGTCGTCGTCGATGGCGGGGATGCGGCCGTTGGGGTTGATCTCGAGAAAGTCCGGGCGCTTGTTGTCGCCGCCGAAGGCCACGGGCACGTGCTCGTAAGGAATGCCGAGCTCCTCCACCATCCACAGGGTCCGAAGCGCCCGGCTCTGCGCCTGGCCGTACACTTTCAGGGTCATCTCGAGTCTCCGATGGTCGTGGGGCGGCTCACCCCGGCCGCAATCGAGTAGAATGCCACCTTGCCCATTCCGCCACCAGCATCATGAATCCGGTACTGCGAGAAATCATCGACCTGCTCAACGTGGAGCGCATCGAGAAGAACCTCTACCGCGGCCAGAACCATCAGACGGAGCACGTGTTCGGCGGCCAGGTGCTGGCTCAGGCCATCGCCGCCGCCTATCGCACCGTGGAGGCTGCGCACGGGCTGCACTCGATTCACGCTTACTTCCTGCGTCCGGGCGACTGGAACGTGCCCATCCTCTACGACGTGGACCGCATCCGCGACGGCCGCAGCTTCAGCACCCGGCGGGTGGTGGCCATCCAGCACGGCCGGGCGATCTTCAACATGAGCTCGTCGTGGCACAAGCCCGAGCCGGGCCTGCGCCACGCCCTCCCCATGCCCGACGTACCGCCGCCCGAAGCGCTGCGCGGCGACCGCGAGGCGTATCTGGAGATCGCCGAGGAGCGCCCGGAAGTCTCCCGCTTCGCTTTCCGCTTCGAGGCCATCGAAAGCAAGCAGGTGGAGCGGATCCTCATGACCGACCCCGGCCGGCACCCGCCCATCAAGCACACGTGGCTACGAACCCGCGAGCGGCTGCCGGACGACCCGGAGGTTCACCTGGCCGTGCTCGCGTACATGTCCGACCTGGACTTCATGAGCACGTCCATGCTGCCCCACGGCTCCAGCACCATGCACGAGTCGGTGCAGGGCGCGAGCCTGGATCACTCGCTGTGGTTTCACCGCCCCTTCCGGGCCGACGAGTGGCTGCTGTTCGCCAAGGAGTCGCCCAACGCGGGCGGCGCGAGGGGCTTCGTGCGGGGTCAGTTCTTCAATCGGGCGGGGGAACTGGTGGCTACGGCGGCCCAGGAATGCCTCATCAGGCCCGTGGCGCCGAGGCAGGCGGCGGCCGGCGCCTGACCGAGCCGCCGCACCAAGGCCTCGTCAGAGCGTTTCCAGAATGGATTCCGCCTTGCTCACCTCGAACTTGCCGGGCTCTTCCACGGCCAGCTTCTTCACCACGCCGTCTTCCACCACCATGGCGTAACGCTGGGAACGGGTTCCGAGGCCGAAGCCGCTGCCGTCCATCTCCAGGCCCAGCTTGCTGGTGAACTCGCCGTTGCCGTCCCCCACCATCGTGATCTGGTCGGCGTTCTTGTCCTTGCCCCAGCTGTCCATGACGAAGGCGTCGTTCACGGAGACACAGACGATGTCGTCCACGCCCTTGGCCTTGATGGCATCGGCATTCACCACGAAGCCCGGCAGGTGCGCCTGGGAGCAGGTCGGGGTATAGGCCCCCGGGACCGCGAACACCACGACCTTCTTGCCGGAGAACAGCTCGTCGGTGGTCACCGGCGTGGGCCGACCATCCTTCATGATGTGCATGGTGGCTTCGGGGATTCGATCACCTTCTTTGATCGCCATAGTCGCTCCTCGTCTCGGTGGTTCAATGGAAAGAGCCGAAGTGTGGGGAATTCCCCCAAGGCGGTCAACGCGACCGGTCAAAGCAGGCATCCCGCCGATTCGCCGAGGCTGCGGCGTGGGTCCCAACCGAAGTGCGGAACACGTGCTATAAGTGGGGTGCGGCACGCTGAATCGTTCGGGCACGAGCGATTCAGGCAATTATTGCGTTCACTCGAGATACCCTGCGTATAATCTTGAAAGTATGCGGTTTTCCACTCACGCACCCAGGCCGGACCGCGCCGGGCGGAGCTTCGAGGAGCCGTCCTCGCCACGTCGTGCCCTCGTCGGCTCGATTCGCACCGTCCTGGCGGCGTCCGCCCTGGCCGCGTCGGTCTCCTGCCAGCCGCCGGTAGAGAGCGCGCGGGCTGCCGCCCTGGACCCGGTCCCCCTCGCCGTGCCGGCCATTGCGCCCGTGCTGACCGTGCAGCCCCCGCCCCCGGTGCCCGTGCCTGCCGCGGAGCCGACGGTGACCGTGCTGCCGCCCGAGGAGCCCGAGCGTGCCGCCTCCGACCCGGCGGTCTCGGGGCCGGCCGAGGAAGGCGGCACCGAGCCCACGGACCCGGCCGTGGCGCAAGCCGAGCCGGAAGGGCCGGAGACATTCGAGATGCTCGGCGAGCGGGTCGCGCCGGGCACCTTCGCCCAGCTCACCTGGGCCGCTACCGAAACCTTCACCGGCAACACCTTTCCATCCGCCGTGCTGGTGGCCCACGGTCCCGAGCCGGGCCCTACGCTGTGCCTCACCGCCGCCGTCCACGGCGACGAGCTGAACGGCATCGAGACCGTGCGCCGGGTGCTCCACGGGCTCGACCCGGAACGGGTGCGGGGCACGGTGGTGGGCGTGCCCATCGTCAACCTGCAGGGTTTCCATCGCAATTCGCGCTATCTGCCCGACCGCCGCGACCTGAACCGTTTCTTCCCGGGGAACCCCTCGGGCAGCTCGGCGTCGCGCATCGCCTATTCGCTCTTCAACAAGGTGATTCGCCACTGCGACGCCCTGGTGGATCTGCACACCGGCTCGTTCCACCGGACCAACCTGCCGCAACTCCGGGCCGACCTGAACGACGAGGCCGTGGTGCGCCTGACCAAGGGCTTCGGTTCCACCGTGATCCTGCACAGCGAAGGCGCCGAGGGCACGCTGCGCGCCGCCGCCACCGCCGCCGGGGTGCCGGCCGTGACCCTGGAAGCGGGCATGCCCCTGCAGGTGCAGGAGGATGCGGTGAACCACAGCGTGAAGGGCGTCTTCACCCTGCTGGACACCCTGGGCATCTACGACCGGCGCAGCCTGTGGGGCAACCCGGAGCCGGTCTACTATCAGTCGCGCTGGGTGCGCGCGGACCACGGCGGCATTCTCGCCGGGCAGGTCCGCCTCGGCCGCCGGGTGCGCCCCGGCGACCTGCTCGGAACGGTCATCGACCCCATCAGCAACGAATCCAACAAAATCCTCTCGCCCTACCGCGGCCGCATCATCGGCATGGCCCTGGACCAGTTCGTCATGCCCGGATACGCCACCTTCCACATCGGCATCGAAGCGGAGATGGCCCAGGCCACCGAGGTTCCCCTCGAAGACGAGGTGGACCACACGAGCGAGGACTATGACGCCATGATGGAAGAGGAAGATTAGCGATCAGCGAAAGCTGCCAGCTGTCAGCCGAAAGCCGAAAGCTCTTTCTGTCATTCCCACGCGAACTTCGGCTGCTCGAAATGCGCCACCCTCGTGGGCCGCCCGAGCAGGCAGACTTCCCGGAACTGATAGATGATGGCGGCGGTGGGGGCCGCGATGTTGCCGTCCCCCACCGGCATGCGCAGCTCGGGGTGGCCGCCGTCCGCCACCGGGTCGAGACGGGGCGCGTCGTCGCGCATGAACTCGGTGAGGGGAATGCGATGCACGGAGGCGACCTCCTGGGGATTCGGCCACGCCTCGAGACCGGGCCCGCCCCAGATCACCACGGGGGTCATGACGAAGCCCGAGCGGGTGACGAAGTCGTCCAGGCGGCCCAGCACTGCGCCGGCGGGCAGATTCACCGAGATTTCCTCGTGCATCTCCCGCAGCGCGGTCTGCTCCGGGGTCTCCCCCGGATCCATGCGCCCGCCGGGGAAGGCCCACTGTCCCGCGTGGCGGCGCAACGAAGCGGATCGTCGTGTCAGAATCAGGGCCGCCAGCGACTGCCAGGCGTCGTAGCGCGGCAGCCCCGGCAGATCGGCGCCGCGGCCGACGTCGGTGACGGTGACGGCCACGGCGGCGCGGCGCGCGTCCCCGGCGTCCGCCAGGGTCGGCCGGAACGCGTCGAGATGAGCCCGTATCCGCTCGCGCAGCGGGTCGTCGCAGAGCATGGATGATGTCCCGAACCGATGCAGAGCCACATGGAACCATCAACGGCCGGCCGCCGCCAGCACCGGAGCCGCGGCCGGTGATCCGGCGCGAGGTGAACGAGCGGGCGGCCCTCGGGTACGGACTCGCGGCCGTGGCGGCCTGGTCCACGGTGGCCACCGGATTCAAGCTCGGGCTTCGAGTCATGGAGCCCCTGCAGCTTCTGCTGCTCGGCACCGTGGTGTCCGCGGCCCTGTTCGCCGTGGTGGCCACCTTGCGCGGCGCCTGGCATCCCGGGTGGCGGTCCGTCGGGGCCGGGGTGCGGTTCGGGCTGCTCAACCCGTTTCTCTACTACCTGGTGCTCTTCGAGGCCTACGAGCGCCTGCCCGCGCAGATCGCCCAGCCACTGAACTACACCTGGGCCATCACCCTGGCGGTGCTGGCCGTGCCGATCCTCGGCCAGCGGCTGACGCCCCGGATTCTCGCCGGCATACTCATCGGCTACGGCGGCGTGCTGCTGCTGCTTTCCCAGGGCAGGCTCGACGCCTGGCCGGAGCTGGATTGGCTCGGGGTGGGCCTGGCCCTGGCCTCCACCGTGATCTGGGCCGGCTACTGGCTCGCCAACGCCCGCTCGGATCACGAGCCGGTGGGGCTCATGGCCTGGAGCTTCCTGCTGGCGACGCCGCTGGTGGCGGCGGCCTGCCACCTGGGCCCGGGCTGGCCTTCCCTCACCTGGGAGCACGCGGCCTACGGAGCCTGGGTGGGACTGATCGAGATGGGCTTCGCCTTTCTCTGGTGGCAGCGCGCGCTCAACCTGACGGCCCGGGCGGCCCGCATCGGCCAGCTCATCTTCCTCTCGCCCTTTCTCTCGCTGGTGCTCATCGGCACCGTGCTCGGCGAGACCATTCACCTCACCTCGGTGCTCGGGCTCGCGGTGATCGTCGCCGGACTCTGGGTGTCGCGGGAGCGCTGACCGCGCTATCCTCGGGTCATTCGTCCCAGGTTCGAGGAACTTCCATGCGGCATCCACCTACCCGGCCCACCCCGGCGCTCTGGCTCGCCTTGCTGCTCGCCACCGCCGCCGCCCCGAGCATCGCCCGGGAAAGCAGCGTCGAACGCGGCGAGTACCTGGTGAACCTGCTCGGTTGCGCGCGCTGCCACACGGAAGGCTATCTGGTGAGCAACGAGCCCACGGGGCCGCACCTCGCGGGATCCACCGTGGGCATCGCCTACACCGACAGCGACGACGAATCCGAGCCGGGCGTGGTGTTCGCGCCGAACCTGACGCCGGACCGGGAAACGGGGCTGGGTTCCTGGAGCCGGCGCGACATCACCCGGGCGTTGACCACCGGGGTGGGCAAGGACGGTCACCAGCGCCTGCCGGTCATGCCCTGGCCCAACTACGGGGCGCTCAGCGACGCGGATCTCGACGCCATCGCGAGCTACCTCCAGAGCCTCGAGCCGGTGCGCCGGGAGATTCCGCAGATCACCCATCCCGGTCAGCCGGTCGAGCACCCCTACGTGCGCTTCGGCATCTTCCTGTTCATGCCCTTCGAGGAGGAGGACGAACAGGCCTACTGACCGGAGACTCGGTCAGTTCGGCTCGGCGCGCACGGATTTCCACGCGGCGTCGGCGAACAACTCCTTCATGGCCCCCGGCGGGCGCTCATAATGGCCGGAGAGCCAGCGGCGCACGTACTCCTGGATGGGGCCGCTGATGAGGGGCACGTAGGCGTCCGGCGGCAACGCCCGCATCTCCCCCGAGGCCACGTAGGGGCCGAACCAGGTGAACACCTCGGCAATGTAGCGGCGGTAGATCTCCTTGAGCCGCGCCCGGGCGTCGTCCGAAAAGTCGATGTCACGGGAGTGCAGGTAGCTGGCGAGCGCCCGGTTGCGCGCCGACCAGTCGCCGTAGAACCGCACCACGGCCTTGACGCTCTCCTCCGCCCCGGTGGAACGGCGCAGGCGGCGCAGCATGCCCCGGTTGAAGCGGCTGATGCCCTCGATGAACAGCTCCTCGGCGATGCCTTCCTTGCTGCCGAAGTGGTGGTAGAGGCTGCCGACGCTGCACTGGGCCGCCTTCTGGATGTCGCCGATGGTGGTGCCGTCGACGCCCGAACGGGTGAAGCACTGCAACGCCGCGCGCAGCACGCTCTCACGGCGCTCGACCGTGGCCGCGCGTAGTTCGGTTGGGTGGTTCTTTCTACGCATGATGAATCGGCAAGTGTAGCGTATCGCTGTCCGCTTTCCGCTATCCGCCTTCCGCAGGAGGCGTAACGCGAGATCCTGCGAAAGCCCTCCAGCGGAGAGCGGACAGCGGACGGCGGACAGCGACTCCTAGAATCTTGTTCTAGTAACTGATTCTACATTCATTTAAGCTTTCCGGCCGCATTCCAACTCACCAGCGAGATTTTCCATGGACATCGAGCTCAGCGCAGAAGATCTGGCATTCCGCGACGCGGTGCGCAAGTTCCTCGACGAGAACGCCTACAAGCCCGGCGAGGATTACGCCCAGTGGCGGCTGGACTGGTTCAAGAAGGCCCGGGAACAAGGCGGCTGGGACGTGCCGAAATGGCCCAAGGAGTTCGGCGGGCCGGGCTGGTCGCCGACCCAGCACTACATCTGGGAGCAGGAGACCGCGCGCCGGT
>JAWLCV010000125.1:0-7230 GCA_041686955.1 Pseudomonadales bacterium | reverse complement strand
AGCCAGTCGGCAAGCCAGTCGGCGAGCCTTTCGGCAAGCCTTTGGACGAGCCCTTAGGAGAACTCTTCGCTGAGCGGTTCGGCGAGCCCGGGCCGTCCATCCGGCGGCGAGTCATGGTGTGGGGGGGAATTCTGCTCGGCCTGCTGGCCCTGGCGGTTCAGGTCATGTGGTACCGCTTCGACGACTGGGCCAAGCAGCCGGAATGGCGCGGCGTCTACGCCGCGGCCTGCGACGTGCTGGGGTGCAGCCTGCCGGTGCAGCGGGACACCGGCCTGCTGAAGACCCACAACATGGTGGTGCGCAGCCATCCGAGCCAGCACGGGGCCCTGCTGGTGGACGCGGTGATCGTCAACGAAGCGGAGTTCGCCCAGCCGTTCCCGGTGCTGGAGCTTCGTTTCACCACCGTGCGCGGCATTCTGGTGGCGGGCCGGCGCTTCCGCCCGGGGGAGTACCTGGCCGGGGATGCCGAAGGCCTGACTCTGATGCCGCCGCGAACGCCGGTGCAGATCGCGCTCACCATCGAAGATCCGGGCCCGGATGCGGTGAACTATTTTTTACGCTTCCGCTGAAGCGTATCATGTCGCCCCTTCCTTCGAAGGCACCCCTGCGCGACGTGGTTAGCATCGGGCCCTACAAGCTCCGCAATCCCATACTCCTGGCGCCCATGGCGGGCATCACCGACGCTCCCTTCCGCGAGCTGGCCTGGCGCTTCGGCGTGGGGTACGTGGTCTCGGAAATGGTCGGGGTGAAGGGGGCGCTGTGGGACACGTCCAAGAGCCGGCTGCGGCGCGTGCCGGTGGACGGCATCGAGCCACGGGCCGTGCAGATCGCCGGCGGCGACCCGGCGATGGTGGCCGAGGCGGCGCGGCGCCACGTGGACGAGGGGGCCCAGATCATCGACATCAACTTCGGCTGCCCCGCCAAGAAAGTGTGCCGCAAGGCCGCGGGTTCCCAGCTGCTGGCGGATCCGGATCTGGTGGCGGCCATCGTCCGCGCCACGGTGCGCGCCGTGAAGGCGCCGGTCACCGTGAAAATGCGCACCGGATATTCGCCGCAGCAGAAGAACGGCGTGGAGATCGCGCGTCGGCTCGAGGACGAAGGGGTGGCGGCGGTGGCCGTGCACGGGCGCACTCGAGCCTGCGGTTTCTCCGGCGCAGCGGAGCTCGACACCGTGGCCGAGATCAAGGCCCGACTCGCGGTGCCCGTGTTCGCCAACGGCGACATCGTCGCCCCGGAGCAGGCCCGCCGGGTGCTCGAGCGTACCGGCGTCGACGGCGTGATGGTGGGCCGCGCGGCCCTGGGCGCTCCGTGGCTGCCGGGCATGATGGCGGACCCGGGCCGCCGGGAACCCAGCCCGGCCGGGAAGTGGGC
This sequence comes from Pseudomonadales bacterium, assembly GCA_041686955.1. Classification (GTDB taxonomy): domain Bacteria; phylum Pseudomonadota; class Gammaproteobacteria; order Pseudomonadales; family Azotimanducaceae; genus UBA7803. The sequence goes on along the minus strand of JAWLCV010000125.1, from coordinate 5,859 downwards.
GGTGATGGTGGAGCACGTGGCTTCCCTGCATCGCTTTTACGGTGACCGGGGCGTGCGCGTCGCGCGCAAGCACGTGCAATGGTACCTGGCGGGCATGGCCGTGGAGCCGGCCGTGGCCAGCGAGTTCAATCACCTCGCAGAGGCCCCGGCGCAGCTCGACTGGCTGCTGGCCGGATCGGCAAGGGCAGCCGCGTGACCCGCAGCGGCGGCCCGGACCAGGGCACCCTGCGACAGCAGGTGGAGCGCCTGCTCGGCGACTACTTCGCCATGCTCGACGGCGAGCTGCCGTGTGATCTGTACCGGGTGGTGATGGGGGAGGTGGAGGCGCCGCTCTTGGTGTGCGTCATGAGCTACGTGGGCGACAATCAGAGCCAGGCCGCGGAGGTGCTCGGGCTCAGCCGGGGCACCCTGAGAAAGAAACTGAAGAACCACGGAATCCTATGAACGCATCCGACCTTCGCACACCCACCCGGGCGCTCATCAGCGTTTCGGACAAGACGGGGCTCGTCGAGCTGGGCCAGGCGCTGGCGCGGCGCGGGGTGGAGATCCTCTCCACCGGCGGCACCTTCGCCACCTTGCAGGCCGCCGGGGTCGCGGTGAAGGAGGTGTCCGCCCACACCGGTTTCCCGGAGATCATGGACGGGCGGGTCAAGACCCTGCACCCGATGATCCACGGCGGCATTCTCGGCCGGCGGGGTCGGGACGATGCGGTGATGGCGGAGCACGGCATCGGTCCCATCGACCTGGTGGTGGTCAATCTCTACCCCTTCGAGGCCACGGTGGCCCGGGAGGACTGCACCGAGGCGCTGGCCATCGAGAACATCGACATCGGCGGTCCCACCATGGTGCGCGCCGCGGCCAAGAATCACGCGGACGTGGCGGTGGTGGTGGATCCGGCGGACTACCCGAGGCTGCTGGAGGCGCTGGAGCGGATGGAGGGCACCGATCGGGCGCTGCGGCGGGAGCTGGCGGTGAAGGCCTTCCGGCACACGGCCCGCTACGACGCCCTGGTGGCCGCGTACCTGGGCGCCGGCGAGCTGCTGCCGGCGTCTCTCTCCCTCACCTTCGACAAGCTCGAAGACATGCGCTACGGCGAGAATCCGCACCAGCAGGCGGCGTTCTATCGGGAGGTTCGGCCCGGCGGGGCAGCCACGGGCACCGTGGCGGGTCTTCGCCAGCTTCAGGGCAGGGCGTTGTCGTTCAACAACGTCGCGGACACAGACGCGGCGCTCGAGTGCGTCAAGGCGTTCGACGTGCCGGCCTGCGTCATCGTCAAGCACGCCAATCCCTGCGGCGTGGCGGTGGCGGGAGATCTGCTGGAGGCGTACCGGCGCGCCTTCGCCACTGACCCCACCTCGGCCTTCGGCGGCATCATCGCCTTCAACCGGACGCTGACCGGCGACACGCTGGAGGCGATCCTCGAGCAGCAGTTCGTCGAGGTTGTGATCGCGCCGGAGGTGGACGATGCCGCCGTGGCGGCGGCGCGGCGTAAGAAGAACGTGCGGCTGCTCGCCTGCGGCCCGCTCGATTCCCGCGGGCGCGGCCTCGAGTACAAGCGGGTGGGGGGCGGTCTCCTGGTGCAGACCGCCGACGAGCTGTGCCTCGACGAGGCCGCCCTGCGGGTGGTGACCCGGCGTCAGCCCACCGACGCGGAAATGGTCGACCTGCTGTTCGCCTGGAAGGTGGCCTGGTTCGTGAAGTCCAACGCCATCGTCTACGCCCGGAAAGGCCGCACGGTGGGGGTCGGCGCCGGCCAGATGAGCCGGGTGGTGAGCGCCCGCATCGCCGGCCTGAAGGCGGCGGACGAAGGGCTCGAGGTGGCGGGCTCCGTCATGGCCTCGGATGCCTTCTTTCCCTTCCGCGACGGCATGGACGCCGCGGCGGAGGCCGGCATCACGGCGGTGATCCAGCCCGGCGGCTCGGTACGCGACGACGAGGTGGTGGCGGCCGCCGACGAGCACGGCATGGCCATGGTGTTCACCGGCGTGCGCCACTTTCGACACTGAACACGGACGCGGGGACGGCATGAAAATACTGGTGGTGGGTAACGGCGGACGCGAGCACGCCCTGGCGTGGAAGGCCCTGTCCGGCCGCGGCGTGAAGCAGGTGCTGGTGGCCCCCGGCAACGCCGGCACCGCCCGGGAGCCGGGTCTCAGGAACGTGGAGGTGGCGGCGGACGATCTGGACGGTCTGGTGGCGCTGGCGCGGCGCGAAGCGGTGGCGCTGACCATCGTCGGCCCCGAAGCCCCGCTGGTGGCGGGCATCCGCGACCGTTTCGACGCCGCCGGGCTCCCCTGCCTGGGGCCCACTGCGGCGGCCGCCCAACTGGAAGGCTCCAAGGCCTTCACCAAGGATTTTCTGGCCCGCCACCGTATCCCCACGGCCCGCTACCGCACCTTCACGGATCCCGACGAAGCCGAGGCCTACGTGCGCGCCGAGGGTGCCCCCATCGTGGTGAAGGCGGACGGTCTGGCGGCGGGCAAGGGCGTGGTGGTGGCCCGTAGCGAAGACGAGGCGGTGCAGGCGGTGCGCGCCATGCTCTCCGAGGGCGCGTTCGGCGCCGCCGGCCAACGGGTGGTGGTGGAGGAGTTCCTTCAGGGGGAGGAAGCCAGCTTCATCTGTCTGTGCGACGGCCGGGTGGCGGTGCCCTTCGCCTCGTCACAGGATCACAAGGCGCGGGACGACGGCGACACCGGCCCCAACACCGGCGGCATGGGCGCCTATTCCCCGGCGCCGGTGGTGACCCCGGAGGTGCATCGGCGGATCATGGCCGAGGTGATCGAGCCCACGGTGGCGGGCATGGCGGCCGACGGCCACCCCTACGTGGGATTCCTCTACGCCGGACTCATGATCACCCCCGACGGCGCGCCCAAGGTGATCGAGTTCAACTGCCGCTTCGGGGACCCGGAGGCTCAGCCGGTGATGATGCGGCTGCGCTCCGACCTGGTGGAGCTGTCCCGGCGGGCCCTGGACGGCGGCCTGGCGGGGGCGGAGCTCGAGTGGGATCCGCGGGTGGCGCTGGGCGTGGTGATGGCCGCGGGCGGCTATCCGGGCAGCTACCGCCAGGGAGATACCATCGAAGGGCTGGACGGGGTGGACGGCGAGGATCTGAAGGTGTTCCACGCCGGCACCCGCGATGAGGACGGGCGGGTCGTCACCAGCGGCGGCCGGGTGCTCTGCGTGGTGGGGCTCGGCGCCGACGTGGCCGCCGCCCAGGCCCGTGCCTATCAGGGCGTGGCGCGCATCCGCTGGGCGGATTGCTACTTCCGAACCGACATCGGCCACCGGGCTCTGGCCCGCATGGCTTCCGTCTGACCCTCGGGCCGGTCATCGGCCGCTGACCGCCGCACCCGGCGCCGCCATGCTGGGCCCATGCTGGCGGACTTGCTCAGAGGGTTCATCGGTTTCGAGGATCTGCCGGCGGCGGCGTTGGCGGCCCTGGCGGACCAGTCGCGGCGGGTGCGTCTGCCGCCGGGGCGTTGGCTGGTGCGGCCCGGCCGCACCCTCACGGGTCACTACTACCTGCTGACCGGGCGGGTTCGGCTGCTGGAGGGCGGGCGCGCCCGCGCCGTGACCGCCGGTTCCGAGCCGGCGCGGCGTCCCGTGTATCCCGGCTGCGCCGGGGTCGAAACCCTCACCGCCGCCACCTTCCTGCGGTTGGAACCTCACGTCCTCGAGCAGGCCTGGGCGCCGGAGGGTCTGGGGATGCCGGAGGTGGACACGGATCCGGAAGCCTGGCAGCGGCGGTTTCTCGCCTCGCCGCTCATGCAGCGGCTGGCGCCCGCGGACTGGCAGCGCGTGCTGCGGGCCATGACGCTGACCGTCCACGACGCCGGCGTCGCGGTGATCGTGGCGGGGGAGGCGGGGGACCACTGCTACGTGCTCGCCGAAGGCGAGGCGGAGATCGTAGACCCGGACGGCGCGCGGCTGGCGCGCGTCGAGCCGGGTCAACTCTTCGGCGAGGACGCCTTGGTGACCGGGTGCGCACGCAACGCCAGCGTCATCATGACCCGTGCCGGGGCCACCGTGCGCCTGGCTGCGGATGATTTCCAGCGCTGGCTGCTCGACGCCGTGGTGCCACCGCTGGCCGAGCCCGGCGGGCGCCGCCTGGTGGCGCTCCCGCCCGCCACCGCGGAGCCGGCCGCGCTGCGGGTTTCCCTCGGTTCCATCCGTCGGGCGGCCCGTGCCCTGCCGCGGACCGAGTGCTTCGCCGTCGCCGGAGGCAGCCGGCGGGAGCGCTTTCTGGCGGCGTTTCTGCTGGCCGAGCAGGGTCTGGACGCGCGCCCCCTGGCCGGCTCCTAGGCGGGAACCGTGCGCTCCCGCGCCCAGGCTCGAAGCGCCTGGACGCTCTCCGCGCGCATCACCGACATGGGCACGGTTCGGCTCACGGCGCCCATCAGATCCTCCTGAGTCACCTCCGCCGCGGCGCCGTCCTCGGCTCGGGCGCCCGCCAGGTAGCGTGCGGACACCACCGCTTCCTCGATCTCGGCGCCGGTGAACCCCTCCGCGGCTGCGGCCAGCGCCGGCAGGTCGTAGCCGGCGGCATCCAGGCCGCGCTTGGTGAGGTGGATGCGGAAGATCTCCTCCCGTACCGGCGCCTCGGGCAGGTCGACGAAGAACACCTCGTCCAGCCGCCCCTTACGCACCAGCTCCGGCGGCAGGTCGGCGATGTCGTTCGCGGTGGCGACGATGAACACGGGTTTCCGGTTTTCCGCCATCCAGGTGAGCAGGGTGGAGAGCACCCGCTTGGAGGTGGCATTGTCGGAGCCGCCGGTCGCGACCCCTTTCTCGATCTCGTCCATCCACAGCACGCAGGGGGCCATGAGCTCGGCTTGCGTCAGTGAGTTGCGCAGGTTGCGCTCGGTCTCGCCGAAGTACTTGTTGTAGAGGGTGCCGAAATCCAGCCGCAGGAGCGGTATGCCCCAGAAGCCGGCGATGGCCCGGGCGGCCAGGCTCTTCCCGCCCCCCTGAACCCCGAGCAGCAGCACCCCGCGGGGGCGGTCGGCATCGGCCCGGGCGCCGGCCGGCGCGAGGAGTGCCCGCCGCCGCAGGGCCAGCCACGACTTCAGGTTCTCCAGGCCCGCCACCTGTGCCAGGGGCTCGGTGTCATACTCGAAGCGCAGCACGCCTTCGGAGTCCATCAGCTCGAACTTCAGCCGGTTGACCTCGGGGATGTCCGAGTCGGTGATGGCGCCGTCGTCGAAGACCGCGTGGCGGATCAGGACCTTGGCGTCGGCGTGGGAGACGCCCCGGAGGTTGGCCACGAGCTGATCCAGGGTGCGCTGGTCGGTGCGCACTTTGCTGCCGCCGCCGTTGTGCTCGGACCAGGCCCGGGCTTCGCTGCGCACCAGGCCCAGAAGTTCCTCGTCGCTGGGCAGGCGCAGGTTGAACTTGGCGGTGACCCGGCCGATCTCCTGGGGTACCTGGAGCGCGTGGCTCACCAGCACCACAGTGTTGCCGAGACGCTCCTGGTCCAGGGCGATGTCCTTCAGGTAACGGATGTTCTTCGGCGCGTCGGTCAGATAGGGGTGAAAATCGCACAGCGCGTAGAGGCCGGGGCCGGGCGTGGCGGCGATGTGGGCCAGCAGCGCCTCCGGGTCGGTGAGCTCGGCGCCGTTTTCCGGGGCCGCGCCGAACCCCCCGAGCTCCAAGCCCCGGGTGACCCGCCACTCGTAGAAGGAAAGGCGCCGTTCCATGGCCAGGCGCAGCAGCAGCCCCAGCACCCGGCGCTCGTCCGCCGACTCGATGGCGACGATGGGGATTCGGGCGTTGAGAATCATGGCCAGGTCCTTGGTCTCGGCCACCGCCACCTCCTTGCTTTGCCGGAACGTTTCGATACCCTCAGGTAATTCTGGACCA
>JAWLCV010000124.1:5882-7301 GCA_041686955.1 Pseudomonadales bacterium | reverse complement strand
GCTCGCGGGAATCTCGGTGCGCCGGGTCGGCAGCCCGCGCAGCGCCTCCAGCGCCTCGTGGTGCGCCACGTCCGCCCCCACCGCCTCGTTCACGGCATCGGGGAATTTGGCCGGGTGGGCGGTGGCCAGGCACACCACGGGACCCTGGCTTGCGAACCGTTCCGCCGCCGCCAGGCCCACGGCCGTGTGGGGGTCGGCCAGGTAGCCGTGCTCCCGGTAGGCGCGGCGGATGGCGCTCACGGTGCTCTGCACGTCCACCGCGGTGGCGGCGAAATCGGCCGTTCCCGGCGGCTGGTCCAGGGCCGCCCGGCCGCTGGCCGCGAACTCCCGCATGAACGCCTCCAGGCGCTGGCTGTCCTGCTCCATGAGGTAGTACAGGTAGCGCTCGAAGTTGCTGGCCACCTGAATGTCCATGGCCGGCGTGATGGTGTAGCGGACGTCGCCGCGCTGGTACTCGCCGGTGGCGAAGAACACCGAGAGGATGTCGTTCTCGTTGGTGGCCAGGATCAGCCGCTCCACCGGAAAGCCCATGCGCTTGGCCAGGTAGCCGGCGAACACGTTGCCGAAGTTGCCGGTGGGCACGCAGAAGGTGACCGGGGCGCCGGCGCCGAGCCTGAGGCTCGCATAGCCGTAGTACACCACCTGGGCCAGCACCCGCGCCCAGTTCACCGAGTTCACCGCGCCCAGATGATGGCGGCGCTTGAAATCCAGGTCGGCGAACAGGGTCTTCATGAGGTTCTGGCAGTCGTCGAAGCTGCCGTCCACCGCCAGGCAATGCACGTTGGGGTCCGCCACGGTGGTCATCTGCAGCTCCTGCAGCGGACTCACCCGGCCGTGGGGATACATCACGAAGATGTCGATGGCGTCGATGCCCCGCACTCCGGCGATGGCGGCGCTGCCGGTGTCGCCGCTGGTGGCGGCCAGGATGTTGAGCTGCTCGCCGCGCCGCGCCAGCACGTACTCGAACAGCCTGCCCAGAAGCTGCAGGGCCACGTCCTTGAACGCCAGGGTGGGACCGTGGAACAGCTCCATCACGGTCACGTCACCCACGGGAACCAGCGGAATGACTTCCTCGTGAGCGAAGGTGGCGTAGGCACGGCGGATGAGATCCTCCAGGTCGGCCGCCGGCAGGTCGTCGGCGAACAGCGGAATCAGCTCCACCGCCAGGTCGACGAAGCCGAGGCCACGCCAGCGGTCGAGGTGCGCCGAGACGTCGGGAATGGTCTCCGGCAGCAGCAGCCCGCCGTCGGGCGCAAGCCCGGTGACCACCGCATCCTGGAAGCTCAAAGGCGGGGTCCGGCCCCGGGTGCTGACGTAACGCATGACCTGCTCTGCTGGGGAACGACGAAAAGCCGCGTATTGTAGGCCGGCGCCGCCGTCAGGTCATCGCGCCGCGCCCGCGGGGCGCGGGCCGCGGGG
>JAWLCV010000124.1:0-5782 GCA_041686955.1 Pseudomonadales bacterium | reverse complement strand
CGCGGGGCGCGGGCAGGAGGGTCCCGTCAGATGGACCCTCGGCCGTAGGTGCTCGCCGGCCGCTTGGGCGGGTCGGCCCGGTAGTCCCGGGGAACTTCCTGGATGTTGCCGCCTTGGGCCAGAAACGCCTCCACGTCCGCCTCGAGCTGGCTGCGCACGGGTTGCCTGGCCGCGATGCTGTGGACCTCCGGCGCCTGGCTCCTGCTGGTCTGGGTCATGGCTCACCTCCGGCCGTGAACGTTGCCGGAGTTATAGTCCAGAATCGGGAATCGGCAAGTGCTCGGGCGAAAACGCAGGCGGGGCGCCGAAGCGCCCCGCCGCGTCCCCAGCCGACGGGAGTCCTCAGGTGGATTTGACGAACTCGGGATAGGCCTCCAGCCCGCACTCGGTCAGATCGACCCCCGCGTACTCTTCCTCCTCCGAGACGCGAATGCCCATCACCGCCTTGAGCACCCCCCAGACCACCAGGCTCGCGGCGAACACCCAGACGAAGATGCCCGCGAGACCGATGAGCTGACCGCCCAGGGTGGCTTCGTCGTTGTTGAACACCACCGCGATGACGCCCCAGATGCCCACCACGCCGTGCACCGAGATGGCGCCCACCGGATCGTCGATCCGGAACTTGTCGAGCAGGACGATGGAGAACACCACCAGGACCCCGCCAACGGCGCCGATGAGCACCGCCGCCTGGGCGCTGGGAGAGAGCGGATCGGCGGTGATGGCCACCAGCCCCGCCAGCACGCCGTTCAGCGACATGGTGAGATCGGCCTTGCTGAACATCACCTTGGCGGTGAACAGGGCGGCCAGCAGCCCGCCACAGGCGGCCAGGTTGGTGTTGACGAACACCTGAGCCACCGCGTTGGCTTCCTCGATATTCGAGGTCTTCAGCTCCGAGCCGCCGTTGAACCCGAACCAGCCGAACCAGAGGATGAACATCCCCAGGGTGGCGAGGGGCAGGTTGGCGCCGGGGATGGCGTTCACCTGGCCGTCCGGACCGTACTTGCCCTTGCGCGGCCCGAGCAGCAGCACCGCGGCCAGGGCCGCCGCCGCGCCGGTGAGGTGGACGATGCCGGAGCCGGCGAAGTCCGAGTAACCGGCCGCGGAGATCCAGCCGCCGCCCCAGGTCCACATGCCCTGCAGCGGATAGATGAGGCCCGTCATCACCACCGCGAAGCCGAGAAAGGCCCACAGCTTCATACGCTCGGCCACGGCGCCGGAGACGATGGACATGGCGGTGGCCACGAACACGACCTGAAAGAAGTAGTCGGCCCGGGCCGAGTAGTAGGTTTCGCCGCCCGAGGCGAGCGTTTCCTCCACCGTGTTCTCGCCGCCGATCCACAGACCGAAGTCCGGCAGAACCCCGCCTTCCACCGCGCCCACGTACATGATGTAGTAGCCGCAGAGCAGGTACATGATGCAGGCGATGCCGAACAGGGCCACGTTCTTCAGCAGAATCTCGGCCGTGTTCTTCGACCGCACCAGCCCCGCTTCGAGCATGGCGAATCCCGGCGCCATGAACATCACCAGCGCGCCCATCACCAGGAAATAGAAGGTGTCCAGGGCGTAGTTAGTTTGAATCAGATCTTCCACAATCTCTTTCTCCTTGTATCGGGCGCCGCTACACGGCCTGGGCGCCCGTTTCCCCCGTACGGATCCGTACGACTTCCTCGAGTGCGGTGACGAAGATCTTGCCGTCACCCACCTTGCCTGTGTTGGCGGACTTGGTGATGGTCTCGAGAACCTGATCGAGCAGGCCGTCGTCCACCGCCACCTCCACCTTCACTTTCGGCAGGAAGTCCACTACGTACTCGGCGCCACGATAGAGCTCGGTGTGCCCTTTCTGGCGGCCGAACCCCTTCACCTCGGTGACCGTCATGCCCTGCACGCCGATGTCCGAGAGCGCCTCGCGAACATCGTCGAGCTTGAAGGGCTTGATGATGGCTGTTACCAGTTTCATTAGCTTCTCCTATGGAATCGGCTGCACGAGTACTCGCGCCGGCACGGCGCGAGGGATCCTGTGGAAGATCTGTGCCGCATCGATTCTCTCTCAATCACAGGCTTTTCGACAGCGAGACGATGGCGCGGGCCCCGCACGGCTCGTCGCAGACGTCGTCGTCGATGTCGGTGCCCACCACCCCGAGACCCACGTCGATCCCGGCCACCGGGACCGTGTAGAACACGCTCCAGTCCAGCACTTCCTCGTCGCCGAAGGCGGCCACCCAGTCACCGGCGCTGTTGTCGTCCAGCAGGCTCATGCCCACGTGGAAGTCCAGCGAGCCCGGCCCCACCGGCAGGCTGTAGTCGGTGTAGGGATAGAACCAGGTGACGTCGTCGAGCGCGAAGTACTCGTTGGAGTAGATGACGCCGAGCGTGGCGTTGCCATAGGAGAGGGAGCCGCCGAACTCGTTGTAGTCCAGGTTGGAGCCGTCCCCCGGGTACTCGAAGCGCGTGTACTTGACGTCGAAGGAGAGCTCGTCGGTGATCTGCCCGGAGTAGCCGAGGTAGAGGTCGAGCTCCTGGCTCACCGTGGGGAAGCTCACGTTGGAGGACCAGGTGCCGACGTAGAAGCCGGAATCCCAGGCTACGTCGAACCCGCCCTGAATGGTCGGATCCCGATCGGTCTGCGACACTCCGCGGAAGGAGTAGTCGGAGGCCATGGTGACGTTGCCCGAGACTTCCACCTCGGCGCGGGCACCCCCGTGCACCCCGAGCAGGGCCGTTCCCATCATGACCGACGCCAGCGCCGATGCAGCTTTGTGGTTCATGTCGTTTCCTCTGGTTGCGTTGATTGCCTTGTCGTCATCGCGGTCAGCGCCCGAACGATCGAGTCCCCCACCGTCGACTGGCAACTTGGCACGAACCGTGCCAAAGGTTTTTTGCCTTCATATTCAGTAACTTGGCGAGAAACGGGGTGGATTCGAAGGCCTCGCCCCGGGGTGCCCGCACCAGCGTGGGGCACGGCCACGGGGCACGACGCACACCGCTGGTGCAACGGGACGCACGGGAGTAGGGGACGATGACCGGAGCCTCCCGCGGCCGGGTTCCGTCGACGCCGCCGGTGCGGACGCTTACCATCCGCCCACGTTCGCAGCCGCACGGAGCCGCCATGAGTCAGGAAGCCTTCATCAGCGACCTCGTCGAGCGTCTGCAACAGCAGATCCGCGGGCTGTTGCCGCGCGATGCCCTGGACTCGGTGGCCGAGCAGGCGCGGCGCACCCTGCGCCAGGGATTCGCCGAGTTGGAGCTGGTGCCCCGGCAGGAGCTGGAGGCTCAGTTCAGGGCGCTGGACGAGCTGCGCCGCACCGTCGAGGATCTGGAACGGCGCCTGCGCGAGCTGGAGCGCCGGGACGGCCCCGGTGCGCCGTGACCGGCGCCGGGTGCGCCGTGACCGGCGCGGAGCCCGCCGCACCGCTTGAGGGCAACCGCGCGTTCGGCAGGGCCCTGGTGGGAATGGTTTCGCCGCGGGTCACGGTGGAGACCCATCTCCCCGGCGGGCTGCCCGCGTTCACGCTGGTGGGCCTGCCGGAAACCGCCGTCCGGGAAGCCCGGGACCGGGTGAAGAGCGCCATCCAGAACTGCGGGCTGGATTTCCCGCAGGGCAAGGTGGTGGTGAACCTGGCGCCGGCGGAGCTGGCCAAGGAGGGTGCGCGATTCGACCTGCCCATCGCCGTCAGCGTGCTGCGCGCCACCGGGCAGCTCGCTGCGGGCGCAGGCGCCCCCCTGGAGTTCCTCGGCGAGCTGGGCCTGTTCGGCGAGCTGCGGGCCACCCGCGGATGCCTGTGCGCTGCGCTGGCGCTCAAGCAGGAGTACCCGGACGGCGCCGGGCGGCTGGTGATCCCGGCGCTGAACGCCGCCGAGACCCGGCTGGCGCCGGCGGGTCTGCTGCTCACTGCCGGCCATCTGAGCGAGGTGGTGGCGTTCCTGCGCGACCCGGCGGCTCACCCGCTTCCCCCGCCTTCCGCCCATTCCGCCGTCTGCGCACCGGCCGAGCCGGACCTGGACGACGTGGTGGGCCAGCAGGCGGCCAAGCGCGCCCTCACGGTGGCCGCCGCCGGCGGGCATCATCTGCTCATGGTGGGCCCGCCCGGCACCGGCAAGACCATGCTGGCGCACCGCCTGTCGACCCTGCTTCCGGACCTCGAGCACGACGACGCCATGGAGGTGGCTGCCGTTTACTCCGCGGCCGCCCTGGAGCCTCCACCGGCGGGTCGGCCGCCGTTCCGCGCGCCTCACCACTCGGCCAGCGCACCCGCTCTGGTGGGGGGCGGCCGGCACGGCCTGCCCGGCGAGATCTCCCTCGCCCACCGCGGCGTCCTGTTCCTGGACGAGCTGCCGCACTTCAAGCCGAGCGTCCTCGATACACTTCGGGAACCGCTGGAGACGCGGCGCATCACCCTGGCCCGTGCCGACCTGCGGGCCACCTTTCCGGCCAGCTTCCAGCTCGTCGCCGCGATGAATCCGTGTCCCGCCGGCCGCACCTGCACCGAGCACGGCTGCCGCTGCAGCCCGGATCAGGTGCGCCGCTACCAGGCGCGGATTTCCGGTCCACTGCTGGATCGCATCGACCTGCACGTGGCGGTGCCGCCGGTGCCGAAGGGGCTGCTGGTGTCGTCAGGCGGTGAGGGCGTCTCCGGCGGGGAGCTGCGCCGGGCGGTGAGCGCCGCCCGGAAGATTCAGCGCCGGCGGCAGGGCTGCCTCAACGGCGAGCTGCCGCCACCGGCACTGCTCGCGTCGGCGGCATTGGGCGGCGAGGGGCGGCGACTGCTGGAACGGGCGGCGGAGCGCTTCGAGCTTTCGGCCCGGGGCGTTCACCGGGTGCTGCGCGCGGCACGCACCATTGCGGATCTGGCGGCCGAGCGGGCCGTAGACACGGCCCACCTCACCGAGGCGCTGAGCTTTCGCGCGCTGAACTGGGACGCTGCGCCCGGGGTGGCGGGCCGCTACTGAGCCTGCTCGACCATGTAGTCCATGGCCGCCCGCAATTCCTCGTCGGAGCAGGCCATGCAGGTACCCTTGGGCGGCATGGCGTTGAAGCCGTTCTGGGTGTGCTGCCACAGCACGTCCATGCCTTTGGCGATGCGCGGCTGCCAGGCGGTCGCGTCACCGGTCACCGGCGCGCCGGCCACCCCGGCGCCGTGGCAGGTGCCGCAGAACTGGTTGTACACCTGCTGCCCCGACATGGCCGCGCCGGCGGAAGCGGCCGCAGCGCCGGCACCGGCGCTCCCGGTGGCGCAGTTCTCGCCCGCCCGGCACAACTCGCCGAACGGCTGCAGACGCTCACGGATCTCATCGGCGGTTCCCGGGGGCACGGCCATGGCCGCCACGGCCACGAGCACCGACACCAGACCCAGGGATACCTTCAAACTCTTCACGTCTGCTTCTCCAACCACCCGATCGAGGGGAACTTCGTATGATGGCGCGGCCCGCCCGTGACCGGGGTTGCCCGGCCTGAGGCCACGAGACCGCCGTTCCAGCGGCGCGCGATTATACCGTGCTCATCCGGTAGCGTCGAACAGCTCCCGGCCGATGAGCATGCGCCGGATCTCGCTGGTGCCGGCGCCGATCTCGTAGAGCTTCGCGTCCCGCAACAGGCGCCCCGTGGGGTACTCGTTGATGTAGCCGTTGCCTCCGAGCGCCTGAATCGCCTCGCTCGCCATCCAGGTGGCCTTCTCCGCGGCGAACAGGATGCAGCCGGCGGCATCGAAGCGGCTGGTACGGCCGGCGTCGCAGGCGGCCGCCACCGCGTACACGTACGCGCGGGCGGCATTCATGGTGGAGTACA
>JAWLCV010000123.1:0-7308 GCA_041686955.1 Pseudomonadales bacterium | reverse complement strand
TCCACCACGTCGCCGGGGTTGACCGGGCGGCTGTTGGCGGGCGTGCCGGAGAGCAGCACGTCGCCGGGCACCAGGGTGATGGTGCGGGCGATGTCGGCCACCAGGTAGTGCATGTCCCATTCCATGTCGCTGGTGTTGCCGTCCTGCACTACCTTGCCGTTGACGAAGGTGCGGATGCGCTTGTCGCGGAAATCCCAGCCTTCCACCAGCCCCGGGCCGATGGGACACAGCGTGTCGGAGCCCTTCACCCGCAGCATCGATCCCGCATCGGTGTCGCGGAAGTCGTGCAGCCCGTAGTCGTTGGCGACGGCGTAGCCGGCGATGTAGTGACCGGCCTCCGAGGGCGCGATGTTGCGGCAGTGCCGGCCGATGACGATGGCGATCTCGCCCTCGTAGTTCAGGTACTTGCACCGCGCCGGACGCACCACGTCGCCGCCGTGGGAGTTGAGCGCGCTGACGGGCTTGTGGAAGTAGGTGGGCGCCGGCGGCAGCCGGGTCATGAACTCGTTCACCCGGCTGTGGTAGTTGAGATGCACGCAGACGATCTTGGTGGGCGCCACCGGGGGCAGGTGAACGGCCTCGTCGGCCGCCACCGACCGGCCGTCCCGGGTGACGAGCCTATCGCCCTCGCGGGTGGCGAGGATCGGATAGCCGTCGAGAAGAATCCTGCGGAACTCCGTCGTCATACCCCTGCTCCCTGTTCCCTGTTCGACGCCGCGATGGAGGCATTGTCGCCGTTGCGCGAGATGCCACTTAGCATATCCGGTCAAATTCGGCCGGCCGCTGGCCCTGTCGCCCGCCCGGCTGCAACACTTTGCCGGTATCGACGGTTTCGGGAGATCAGCCGATGGCGGGCTTCTATTATCCGCGCACCCCTTCGGGCAAGGCCGGCATCCTGCCGCCGGTCCCCTGGCACTACTCCGGCGAGTTCATCACGTTCGAGTACCGCACCGACGTGGATGCCGTGCGCGCGCTCCTGCCCGACGATCTCGAGCTCGCCGACGAGGACCCGGGGGCGGTGGCGGCCATCTGGGCCGACTGGCAGAGCTGCTCGGACGACTTCAACGAAATTCTGGACCCGATCCGCAGCCAGTACAAAGAGATGTTCGTGGTGGTCCGCTGCAAGTACCGGGGCCAGCACTACTCGCGCTGCCTGTTCATCTGGGTGGACAAGGACTTCGCCATGCTGCGCGGCCAGCACCAGGGCTACCCGAAGAAGCTGGGATCGATCCACCAGAGCCGGCCCATCGTGCTCGGCAAGGCGGGCCCGCGGCTCGAGCCGGGCGGCATGTTCGGCTGCACCCTGGCGGCCTACGACCGCCGCCTCGCGCAAGGGCGCTTCACCATTCGCGAAGAGGCGAGCGCACCCGGCTTCGTCAACGGCCTGCCCATGGTGCACCACCGCTGGTATCCGGCCATCGAGACCAACGGCGAGGACAGCCTGGCGGAAGTGGTGACCATGCGCGGCTACGACGGCGCCATGGGCCGCTGCTTCAAGGGCGACATCGACCTCGAGTACTTCGAGTCTCCCGTGGAGGAACTGACCTCCATCGCGCCGAAGGAGTACATCGCCGGCTACTGGCACGAGGTCTGCAATTCCTGGAAGGCCGGCACGACCCTGGCGCGCAAGACCCTGCCCGACATCGAGTGAGCCGGGCCCTCGCCGCGGCGGCGCGACCGTCAGCGGCAGGAACCCTCCAGAATCTGCAGCGTCTTCAGGTCGGCGTGGAACTCGAGGGCGTAATCGCCGCCTTCCCGTCCCAGGCCGCTCGCCCCCATGCCGCCGAACGGCGCGGTCAGGTCGCGCACCAGGAAGGTGTTCACCCACACGGTGCCGGCGCGGACCGCCCGGCCGACCCGCTCGGCCCGCTCCATGCTGCCCGTGTAGACCATCCCGGCGAGGCCGTAGCGGGTGGAGTTGGCGAGCGCGATGCCCTCGTCCTCGCTCTCGAAGGTCTGGAAGGTGAGCACCGGGCCGAAGACCTCGTTCTGCACCACCTCCGAGTCGTTCGACTGCGGCTCGATCAGGGTCGGCTGGTACCAGAGGCCGCCCTCGCGGAGCACCGAGCCGCCCCGCACGATCTCATCGCCCGCGGCGCGCGCCCGCTGCACGAAGCCGTCCACCCGGGCGAGGTGCGTGGGATGGATGAGCGGCGAGAGCGTGGTGGCGGGGTCGCGGCTGTCGCCCGCCACGTGGGCGTCGGTGTAGTGGTGAAAGCGCTCCAAAAAGGCCTCCTTGACGGAGGCCTCCACGATCAGGCGGGTGCCCGCCATGCAGACCTGGCCGGCATCGTCGTACTGGCCGGCCGCCTTCTTCGCGGCCGCGTCGATGTCCGCGTCGGCGAAGACCAGCAGGGGGCTCTTGCCGCCGAGCTCGGCGGTGAAGGGCACGATGTTCCTTGCCGCGGCCGTGCCGATCTTCACTGCGGTGGGCCCCGAGCCCGTGAACGAGATCCGGCGCACCCGCGGGTCTTCCACCAGGCTCGTGCCCACCTCGGCGCCGAACCCCTGCACGATGTTGAAGACCCCGGGCGGGAACCCCGCCTCGACGATGAGGTCTGCCAGCAGCGACGCCGACAGCGGCGACCACTCGGCGGGTTTGAGGATGACGGTGTTGCCGGCGGCCAGCGCCGGCGCGCACTTCCAGGTGGAAAGCATGAAGGGCGCGTTCCACGGGGTGATCACCACCGCCGGCCCCGCCGGCATGCGGACGACCCGATTGACGGTGCCCTTGGAAGACCAGACCCGTTCCTCGTGGGCGGCGGCCAGGTCGGCGTAGTTGCGGAAGTTGAGGGCGCCGCGGGCGATCACCCGCTTTTTCAGGCTCTCGAGCAGCATGGCCATGTCCAGGCACTCGACCAGGGCGATGTCGTCGTTGTGCCGGTCGATGAGGTCGGCCAGGCGATGCAGGTAGCCGGCGCGTTCCGCGGCGGAGAGCGCGGCCCACGCCGGCCAGGCCTCGGCGGCGGCGGTGACGGCGGCGTCCGCCGTGCTGGCATCGCCGCGGGCCACGTGGCCGAGCACCCTGTCCCAGTCCAGCGGAGAGCGGGTCTCGAAGGTCTCGGCCGAGCCCACCCGTTCGTTGTTGATCAAGTGATCGCCGGAAACGGATATCCCTTCCACCTGGAATCTTGCAGTCACGGTTCCACCTGAATGTCGGATTAGAGGTAGGGCAGGTAGTAGGCGAGCACCTCCGCCTCGGATTTGCCCTCCAGCTCTTTCGCCTCGGCGCGCTTGATGGCGATGTAGTTCTGGATCAGCAGCGGCCCGACGGCGTCGATCAACGCCTCGTCCCGTTCGAGATGGTCCAGCGACTCGTTGAGGGAGTCGGCCGCGTGCCGATCGGTGTTCACGTTCTCCAGCCCGTCGTTGGTTTCCTCGGGCGGCAGGGTCAGCTCGCCGGTGAAGCCGAGGCGTGCCGCCTGCAGCACCGCGGCCGCCGCCACGTAGGGGCTCACGGCGCAGTCGGCGACCCGGTGCTCGATTCTGGCGGCGGCGCCGGACTCGCCCGAGACCCGCACGGCGGTGGCCCGGTGGTCGTGCCCCCAGTTGGCCCAGTAGCCGCAGAGGTTAGCGGGCTTGAGCCGTGCATAGGAGTTGACCGTCGGCGCCAGCAGCCCGGCCAGCGCCTCGTGATGATGGATGAGCCCGGCGATGCAGCCGGACACCAGCGGCGACAGCGCGCCCCGCCCGGTGCCGCCGGCGAAGGCGTTGTTGCCGTTGCCGTCCCGGAAGCTCAGGTTGACGTGCAGCCCCGAGCCGCCGCGGCCCGAAATCGGCGCCGGCATGAACGACAACAGGTAGCCGCGGCGGTAGAGAATCTCCCGCGCCATGGTGCGAAAGAGAAAGAAGTCGTCACAGGCCTTCAGCGCGTCGGCGAAGCGCATGGTCAGCTCGAACTGGGGCGAATCGAACTCGGTGTTGATGGACTCGATGGGCAGGCCGCATTCGTGGGCCGTTTTCCAGATGTCTTCGATCAGGCCGGCCGGATCCATCATGGGGCCGGTGCCGTACACGAACGAGCCGGGGGTCTCGTACGGCATCCAGCCCCCGTCGCCGCCGCGCTCGAAGACGTAGGCCTCGCCTTCCAGCCCGATCATCGGCTCGTACCCGAGCGCCTGCCAGTCGGCCACCGCCTTCTTCAGTGCGGCGCGGCCGGAAAGCCCCGACGGCGCGCCCTCGAACTCGAGGTCGCACAGAGCGATGCGGGTGTTCGGCTCCCAGCCCGGCCGCAGGTCATCGGCGTCGAACTTGAGCTCGATGTCCGGCAGCCCCTCGAGCACCTTCGCGCCCGGTGCCGGCACCATCTGCCGGCCGTAGGTCAGGCAGTAGACGCCGATGCACAGCCGGCTCTCGCCGCTGGCGGCGATGCTCGCGGGCAGGTACTTGCCCCGGGCGAGATTGAGCTGATCGGCGAACAGCACCCGCACGCGCCCGTAGTCGCCGGCTCCGAGGACGTTCGTCATTTAAGCTTTTCCCGTGATTCGCAAGGGCAACCGCTTGATGCCCAGAATGAAGTTCGACCGCAGGTAGTCGTGCCGGGCGGTCTGCTCCAGGGTCGCCACGTTGGCGGCCAGCTCCTCGAGCACGATTCGCACCTCCAGCTTCGCCAGGAACATGCCCAGGCACACGTGGGGCGCACCCTGGCCGAAGGCCATGTGGCGGTTGGGGTAGCGGTCGAGCCGCAGCACCTCCGGGTCGCCGAACACTTCCTCGTCGCGGTTGGCGGAATGGAACCACAATACCACCTTGTCGCCCTCGCGGATCCGACGCCCCTCGTACTCGAAATCCCGGGTGGCCGTGCGCCGGAAGTGGGTGGTGGGCGAGGCCCAGCGGATCATCTCCTCGGTGGCCTGCATGAAGGCCTTCTTGTCCGCGCCGCGGAGCTGCTCGAGCAGCGCCGGCTGATTGGCCAGCGCGTGGAGCGTCGCGGCGATGGAATAGCGCGTGGTGTCGTTGCCCGCGGCCACCAGCAGACAGAAGAAGTTGCGGAACTCGCCGTCGCTGATCACCTTGCCCGATGCGGTGGGCTGGATCACCAGGTTCAGCACGCCGCACTGCTCGCCGGCCCGCATGCGCTCGAGCAGATCGTCGGCGTAATCGAACAGCTCCAGCGCCGCCGGCGAGCGGAACGGCAGCAGCCGGTACTCGTCGGTGTTCACCTTGTCCACCACGAAGTCGGTGTAGTCGGGGTCGGTGTTGGAGATGAGCGCATCGCCCCGGGCCACCAGCCACTCGGTGTCGGAATCCGGCAGGCCGAGGATCTGGGCCAGCATGCGCATGGGGAGCTGCCGGGCGATGGCCTCCGTGCCGTCGATCTCACCGGCGGCGATGGCGGACTGGATGAGATCCCGGGTGATCTGGCGGATGCGGTCTTCGTAGGCGTTGACCGTCACCCGGGAGAACGCCTGGTTGAACAGTATCCTGAACTCGGTGTGCTCGGGCGGGTCGGTCTCCTGGAACGTCCGCCGGGCCTCGTACTCTTCCGGGGATTGATCCTCCATGCGGATGCCCCGGGCGGAGCTCAGGGTGGCGGTGTCGCGGTTGAGCGCCTGGATGTCCGCATGGCGGGTGATCGACCAGAAGCCCTTGCCGCCTTCCTCTTCGCACCAGGCGATGGGGTCCTCCCGGCGCAGCCGCGCGAAGGTGGCGTAAGGCGCGCCCTCGTTGAAGGCGTCGAGCTTCGACAGGTCGACATACGGATCGGTGGAATAGGAAAAGGGATACTGCCACTCGCTCATCGGCGGCCTCCGTGGTGATTGATGCGCAGAACCTTCATGCGACCTGGCGGGTATTGGCGATGGTGCGCCGGTAGTCGCGGGGCGGCATGCCGGCCCAGCGGCTGAACGCGCGTGAGAACGTGGCGTGCTCGGTGTAGCCGAGCTTCAGCGCCATCTCGGAGAGCGACACGCGCTCGCGGATGCGCAGCTCGAGCGCCGCGAACTTCATGCGGCAGTCGTCGAGGATCGCCTGGAACGACGCGTGCTCATCGGCCAGGCGGCGGCGCAAGGTTCGGGTGCTGAGTCCGAGCTTTTGGGCGATGTGCGCCTGACTCACCCGCCCTTCGCTCATCTCGGCGAAGATCTGCTGCCGCGTGCGTTCCACCATCGGGGTCCGGCGCTGCTTGCGGGAGAGCGTCTTCAAGAGCTCGACGATGAGATCGGGGTCCTCCTTCTCGAGCAGCGAGAACGGCGCGTGAAGCAGGCGTGCCGGGAACAGCAGGCAGTTGCTCGACCCGCCGTAGGTCACCGGCGCCTGCACGATGTGCGCGAGGCACGGCCCGGCCGCCGGCGACTCGGCCTCCACCACGAGCTGAACCTGTGCCCACGCGTCGGGGCACACGGCCTTGATCAGCCGCGCCTGCAGGCCCAGCGTGTACACCGCATCGACGTGCCTGGGCCAGATGGTGGGGTCGAGAATCCGGTAGCCGAGTGACGCCCGTTCGCCGTTGATCTCGAGATGCAGGTCCGCCCCGTCCTGCAGCAGCGGGAAGAGCCGGCAGGTCCAGTGCAGGGCGGCGCCGAGGGTCCTGCAGCCGAGGGTGGCGCGGAACACCGGCGACTCGAGCCACAGCGGCGCCGTGGTGCCGACCTCCCAGGCCATGGCGGTGGCGCGGGTGGGGTGGATGTGCTCGAGAAAGTCGACGTAGTCCCGCAGCTCCAGTTGCCGGGACGAGAGCGCCAGCTTGCGCTCGATCCGCGCCACCACCACCTGAACGTCCGCAGAGGAGGTGCCCTGGCCGGCCAGCACCGAATGCCAGTTCAGCAAGGCTTGGACGTTCACGGTGTCGGTCATCACGCCTGCCGGTGGGACGATAGCTACCGAAGGCTATCGGTGATTCCACGTACCGAATTGATTATATTCGTCGTTGATTTGTCATTATCGGTCAGCCATGGGTGCTTCAGAGCCGATCGGCGAGCCGCGAATCGGCGCCTCGGTGCTGCGGGGGCTCGAGCTCGCGCTCGCGGAATGCGGGGTCGAGTACCGGCAGGTGCTCGCCGCCGCCGGAATCCACGAGCAGGAACTCGAACGGCGCGACGCCCAGGTGTCGCTGCGGCGCTATCTGAATTTCATGGAGGAGGCCGCCAGGGTCACGAACGATCCGCTGCTCGGCATCCGCCTCGCCCGGTTCTGCGGCCCGGAAGCCCTCGGCGCGGTGGGGTTTCTGTTTCTCTCCTCGCGCTCGCTGGCGTTGGGGCTTTCCGACTTCTGTACCTACATCAACGTCCTGCAGGACCGTCTGATCATGCGCTTCGAGCAGCAGGCCGGGAAGCTCATGCTGCACTACGACATCTACGACCTGCCCGG
>JAWLCV010000122.1:0-7336 GCA_041686955.1 Pseudomonadales bacterium | reverse complement strand
CCAACGGGAGGACGACATGAGAGTTACTTGGACGGTCTGGGCGGGCGCGGCGACCGTGGTGGCGGGGCTTGCCGGCTGCGGCGCCGGTGCCGTGGATGCCGAGGCAGACGCAAACGGGGAATCGATCATGGGCGAGCGGTCAGCGGCAGGATCGGGGCGTGAGCTGGTCGAGCGCGCGCGTGTCGATCTGGCGAAACGTCTGGGGGTGACGGCGGAGCAGATCGAGGTGGCTTCGGTGGAGGAAGTGACCTGGCGCAACACCAGCATCGGTTGTCCGCAACCGGGCATGATGTACGCCCAGCGGCTGGTGAACGGTTCGCGCATCGTGCTGCGCGCCGGCGGCGCGGAGTATCACTATCACTCCGGTGGCGGACGCGAGCCGTTCTATTGCGAGAGCCCCGAGCCGCCCGCGTCGGGCGGCTCGGACGTGTGATACCCGCCGGAGGGTAGCCTCCGGCGGGCCTGCACCGCGGTGCTAGCGGTTGTCCACCTGGATCAGCGTGAGCCCCATGAGCCCCGCCGTGCCTTCGTGGGACACGGCACCGAGGTGCCACTGACCGGCCGTGGCGCCGGTCCAGCTCACCACGATCTCTTCCACGGCACCCAGGGTGGCCCCGGCAGGCGCGGCGTCCACCGTGAGGTTGCCGCCCGACGCGCTCGGCACCGACCAGCTATAGAGGTCGTAGTCCGAGTCACCGCCCGGCGCCTGCCAGCCGTGCACGAACAGCGTCCACGTGCCGTCCATGGGCGCAGCGATGTCGATCTGCTCGTCCGTGCCGGCGTTGGTGCTGCTGCCGCGGAGGTTGCCGTTCGGGTCGAACAGGAACAGGTCGAGATCCGCGTCGGCCTCCGTGGCTTCCGGCGGAATGGCGATACGCAGGTGCGCGGCACCACTCAGGTTGAACTGGTGGACATTCGAGAAGCCGTCGTTCGGATCGAAGCTCTGATCCGGATCCTGCAGGACGGTGTCGCTCGCCACCGTGGCCGGCACCAGGCCGTGGGCTGCGGCGGTGTAGGGGCCCGTGTACCCCATGGTGACCTGGAAGCTCGCGCCGGCGTCGACGCCGCTGCCCGTGATCTCGCTGGGGGCGTCGAACAGGCTGGGCTTCACGGCCAGGGGGCTTCGCACCTCGTACAGCCCGTCGTTGGCCACCCAGGTCAGGGCCCCGAAGCGCCACTCACCGATCGGCGCGCTCTGATTGGTGAAGGTGATCTCGTAGGTCGCGCTCTGGCCCGCTTTCAGGTTGAGCACCGGCGGATTGACGCTGACCTGGAAGCCGGGCGGCGGCTCCACGTGGGCCACGTAGGTGCGCCATCCGCTGTCCTTGGCCACGCTGGTGACCACCCGCCGGACCGTCTGCAAGCCCGGGAGGCCGTCCACTCCCACCGACGGCACGTTCAGGTCGGCGGGATCGGTTGGCACGCCGATGGATTCCAGGAACGCGCAGCTTCCCGCCGAGAACACGCCGAGATTGGTGCCGCACGTGAAGCCGGCGTACTCGAACAGCCCGGCGTCGTAGGCGAGCCCGGGTTCCAGCACGGAGCCCTTGTTGACCTGGCCGCCGGGATTCACGTGACCGGCGCCCATGTCGAAGGCATCGGCCGCGGTGACACCGTCCTCCTTCTTCACCGCCTGGTAGGCCGTGGTCATGAGTGCCGACTTGGCCATGGCCGGGCTCCAGTCGGGATGCGCCTGCTTGACCAGGGCGAACAGCCCCGCCACCTGCGGGCTCGACATGGAGGTGCCGGAGATCGCCTGGAACAACTCCCCCTGGGCGCCCGGGTTGTAGTTGATGGGGCTGTTGCCGGCCAGGATGTTCACCCCGGGCGCGGTCACGTCGGGCTTGATGATGTCGCCCGACAGCCGGTTCGGACCACGGGACGAGAAGGCCGCCATCCACGGTGCGTCGATGCTGGTGAAGACGCCGCCGGTGATGCGGGCCGTGGGCGCCGGCGCGGTGGCGATGTAGTCCTTGATCTGCGAGCCGTCGGTGTAGTTCACGTGCACCGAGGGCACCACGTGCAGGTCCGTGTTGAGGGTGTCGGCATCGTTCGTGTTGTAGAGAATCATGCCCGTGCCGCCGGCTGCGAGCACGGCCTCGCTCTTTTCCACCCGGGCGATGGCGCCGCGTTTGCACAGCACGATCTTGCCCGTCACCACGGCGGGGTTCAGCGCTCCGATGTTGCACAGCTCGTCGCCGGCGTCCGCGGCGTCCACCAGGGGCAACTCGTCGCTGGGCCCGGTGACGGTGGCGCCGAAGTATTCCCAGCCGTCCGATGAGCTGGCCGAGCCCTGGAACGTCCGGTTCTGGGTGCTGGCACCCACCGAGGTGAGCCAGGGCACCGAGGCCGGCGAGCCGGTGGTGGCCGCACCGGGACCGCTGTTGCCGTTCGAAGTGGCGACGAGCACACCCGCGTCGGCGGCGAACAGGAACGCGACGCCGTCGGCGCTGATGGCGAAGCTGCTCGAGCCGATGGAGTAGTTGATGACGTCCACGCCGTCCGCCACAGCCTGATCGATGGCAGCGGCGAGGTCGGAGCTGAAACCGCCGAGCTTGCCGAGGCCCTTGTAGGCGATCACCCGGGCGCGGGGCGCGATGCCGGAGACGTTGCCGAAATCCCGGCCGAAGATGGTGGCCTGCACCCCGGCGTTGCCCGCCGCCGTGGAAGCGGTGTGGGTGCCGTGGCCGTCGTCGTCCCGGGCGGAGTCGTACTCGTCCGGATCGGCGCCGATCAGGGCCCGGTAGGTGGGGATCACTTGCCGGGCGCCGAGCAGCTTGTTGTTGCACTCGAACGGCGCGTCGTCGGCGTTGTGCGCCGTGTTGCCGAACTCACAGGGCAGAGGCCCCACAGGCAGCGGGCTGTAGCTGCCGTCGTCGGCGAACGACGGATGCTCCGGCCAGATGCCGCTGTCGATGACCCCGACGATCACGCCTTCGCCGTCGTAACCCTTGAGGTAGGCGCCGCCCGGCGCCACCAGATCGAGAAAGCTGGCGCTGTTTTCGGTCTGCGGTTGGCGCAGCTCGTCCGGGACCACCAGCGCCACGTCCTTCTGCAGGGCGAGGGCGGCGGCCTCGCCATGGCTCATGCGAACGGCGAAGCCGTTGAGCGCCATGGTGTAGTCGTGGAGCCTTCTGGTGGCGGGAATGCCGGCCCGTGCCAGGGTCTGCTGATGTCCGGCCTCCAGAAACTGCCGGTACTTGCGCACGTGGGCGCTGTTGGGATTGATCTTCTTGCCCTTGCCTGGCTTGGTCGCCTGGTAGCCCGGCAGCTCGCCCTCGTAGGCGATGGCCGGGTCGGCCCGCATGATCACGACGTAGGCGCCGTGTTCCGATTTGCCCAGCAACCGGGCGTCTGCGCTCGCGGACAGCGCAGCGAACGCAAGCGCGCACGCCAGCGTCGATAACATCCTCAGCATGATGTGTCCCCCGAACCGTTGATTGTGCGTGTCGGCACAGCCCGGCTCCGACCCCTCCGGTTGGTAAAGTAGCTGAACGGCGCGATTGGTGTCTAGATATTTGTCAATCTGCGGCAAAAAGATGCCGGCGGTAGGGGGCGCAGGGACGCGTGTCGTCGCTCAGCGGGCCTCCCGCGACGGCGCGGTCATGTCCGCATGAAGCCGGCGGAACCCGAGCCACGAAAGTCCTGCCATTAGCGCGGCCGCCAGGAACAGGTGGCCGCCGATGCCCGCGTAGCCGGGAAGCGGCCCCGCGGGCCCCCAACCCAGATACAGCAGCATGCCGAGGAACGGCGCGGTCGCCCCCCGAACGCCGGTGAGGGTCACGTGGATGCCCATGTAGGCGGAGAGCTGATCGCGGGGCGCGAAGTCGTTGTGGCCGAGCTGCCAGGCGAGCTGGCCGCCGCCGCGGGCTACCCCGAGCACCAGCCTGGAGAGCGCCACCCAGATCAGCGACTGGGTCAGGGCTCCCACCCAGAGCAGCGCCTGAGACGTCACCCACAGTACGCTCTGGCGGGCCCGGAACTCGGCTACGTGCACCCGATCGAGATAGCGCGCCCAGCCGGGGAGGGTCACCACGCTCAGAGCGAACGGAATCACCATGGTGATGGCGATGGCCTCCGTGTAGCTGGCGTCGAGCTCCAGGGTGACCAGGTACACCATGGGCGCCTCGATGATCATGTTGGAGAAACCGGCGAGGAACTGGTGGGTCTGGTAGCGGGCGTATAATCGGTCGCTCGCGAGGATGCGGAAGAAGCCCATGCGCTGGCGGGCCTCGCGGCCGCGCGCGCGGCGCTCCAGCACCCGCTGGCGCCCTTCGCCGATCACTTTCACCCGGCTGAAGAACACGATGCCGAGCACCCCCACCAGGGCGCCCCCCAGATACACCCAGCGAAAGCTGCCGGGGTCCGCGTCGAGCAGCGGACCCACCAGGCTCGAAATGAGCACGGTGACCAGGCTGGTGATGATCTGCAGCCGTCCGGTGGTGCGGGCGCGCACCGCGCGGACGTAGTTCAGGCTCCACACCACGCTGCGCACGGTGATGATGCCCGCCATGAAGACGCGGCTCAGCACAACGCTCAGCACCAGCAGCGCCGCGCCCCATTCGTTGGTGGGGGTGAGGGCGATGGCGAGCACGCACAGCACGGTGAGCGCCTGAACCACCGTGGTGAACTGCACCTTGGCCCGGGCGTTGGCGAGGGCGTTCCAGACGAAGCTCGAGAGGTTGCCGAACATGGGGGCCGCGGTGATCACCGCCAGCACCAGGGGCGGCACCTGGTAGATCTTGGCGGCGATGACGCCGACGATGCCGCCTTCGAGCAGGGTGAAGGCGACGGGCAGGGTCAGCTCGGTTAGCTGCTCGTAGCGGAAGCTGCGGCTCGCTACATCCGGCAGCCGCGGCTCCGCGAAGTACCGGGCCAGCGGCCAGCGGCGGCCGCCGGTACGGCGCGGTCCCGACACGTCAGCGGACGGGCGACCGCTATGGTTTGCGGAACAGGAAGGTGAAGCGGTCGGTATTGCCGGTCACGGTGCGACGCCCCACCTCGTAGCGCAGTTCGTCGTCCGGACGGTAGTGCAGCGTGGCGTAGTCGACGAACTCGAAGCCCGCGGCCTCGATCTCCTTGATCATCTGCACCGGGTCCATGCGCCGCCAGTTCTCGTCGTCGTCCGCCTGCATGTGCCGCCGGGTGTGGTCGACCACACCGTAGAGGCCGCCGGAGCGGAGCACCCGGAACACCTCGGTATTCAGGCCCTGCCGGCCCTCCTCGTCGAAGTTGTGCATGTTGCGGAAGGTCAACGCCAGGTCGATGTTCTCCACCGGAATGCGCAGGCCCTCGATCCGAAAGCGGCGCGAGCCCTCCGGCCGCACGAAGTCTCCCCGGACGTCCACCACGTTCACCCCGGGCAGGGTGCCATCCTGCACCAGCTTTGCGACGGTGTCGGTGCCGATGGCGACGAACAGCTCGCCGCGCTCGGCCAGCACCGGGGCCAGCAGCTTGGTGTACCAGCCACCGCCGGGCACCAGCTCCAGAACCCGCATGTCGGGCTCCAGGCCGAAGAAGCGCAAGGTCTCGAGGGGCTTGCGGTTGGCGTCCCGCGCCTTTTCCTCCGGGCTGCGGATGTCGCTTGCCATGGCAGCCTGGAGCTTCGCTTCCAGATCGTCCTGGGCAGCCCGGGCGAGGCCGGGCAGGCCAAGGGCGAGCACCAGGCTCAGGACCGGAATCAGGGTCTTCTGCATGATCGGCTTCCTCTCGTATCGTTCTTTCTGTCGTCGCCGCCGTGCGGCTGGTTTTACGCCCGCCGGCCCTGCTCCATGGCGGCGAGCGCCTCCTCGCGGAGACCACGTTTGTAGATCTTGCCCGAGGCGATCCGCGGAAGCTGCTCGTCGCGAATCCACACCTCGTCCGGCACCTTGAAGCGGGCCAGATGCTCGGCCACGTGCGCTTTGATTTCCTCGGCGCTGACCCGGGCGCCGGGCTTTCGCATCACGACCGCCGCGAGCCGCTCGCCGAGGCGCTCGTCCGGCAGGCCGAAAACGGCGCATTCCGAGACGGCGGGGTGGTCGTAGATCACCGCTTCCACCTCCTGACAGCCGATGTTCTCACCGCCCCGGATCACCATGTCCTTCGCCCGGTCGGTGATGAACAGGTAATCCTCGTCGTCCATGTGGCCGACGTCGCCGGTGTGCACCCAGCCGTCGGTGAGGGTGGCGCGGGTGGCTTCCGGATTGTTCCAGTAGCCGCGGAAGTTCATCGGTCCGCGAATCCAGATCTCGCCCGTCTCGCCCCGGGGAAGCTCCCGCCCGGCCTCGTCCACGATCTTGATCTGGACGATGGGCGGGGTGGGGCGGCCGCAGCTCCGCGGCCGTTGCAGCAGCGCCTCGCCGGAGATGGTGGCGGCGAGCCCGTTGGTCTCGGTCAGGCCGTAGCCGGTGCCGGCGGTGCCGTTGGCCAGACCGCCATCGATCTGCCGGGCATGCTCCGGAGCCATGGCCGCGCCGCCGCCACCCATGGTTTTCAGGCTCGACGTGTCGAACTCGTGGAACCTGGGCGACTGAACCAGCTCCCAGCTCATGGTGGGTACGCCGTTGAACTGGGTGATGCGTTCCGCCTCGATGAGTCTGAGCGCTTCCTCCGGATCCCACTTGTACATGCCGACGAGCTTGCGGCCCTGGCGGAACGAGGACAGCATCTGCACGTTGAGGCCGGAGACGTGGAACAGGGGCACGGTGAGGATCATGGCGGGGATGTCCTCCGCGTCCACCAGCCCCGGGAACAGCTCCGCCGCCATGGCCGCGGCGCATTCCCAGCCCAGCAGCGCGTGGATGATGGCCCGGTGGGTGGAGAGGACGCCCTTCGGATGCGAGGTGGAACCGGAGGTGTAGAGAATGAGGGCGTTGTCGTCCGGCGCCACCTTCATCTCGGGCATCTCGTCCGAGGCCTCGGCGAGGAAGCTCTCCCAGTCGTGCTGCCCGTGGGGCTCGCAGCGCACGGCCACCACCTGGAGATCGAGCTCGGTGACGTAGGGCGCCACCCGCTCCAGGCGCTCGCCGTCGACGAACAACCACTCGAGACCGCTGTCCTCGATACCGTAGCGTAGCTCCTCGCCCGACCACCACGCGTTCATGGCCACCGCCACGGCGCCGATGCTGGTGATCCCCATGAAGGCGAAGATCCATTCGGGATAGTTGCGCATGGCGATGCCCACCCGGTCGCCGTGGCGGACCCCGGCGCCGCGCAGGGCGTTGGCCACGCGTGCGGCGATGCGCCAGGCCTCGGCGTAGCTGTAGCGCTCGCCCTGGAAGACGTAGAAATCCCGCTCGGCGAACTTCAGCCCGTCCCGGTACAGGGCCCGCAGGTGGGGCGGCGCGTTCTTGAA
>JAWLCV010000121.1:0-7506 GCA_041686955.1 Pseudomonadales bacterium | reverse complement strand
CGGGCCCGCTGGCCCCTCACCGAGCTCACCGTTCCGGGAGGTTGATCTGGATACCGTCTTCGTTCGCGCCCTCACCGTCGATGCCATCATCGGCGTCCATCCTCACGAGCGGGAGAACCGCCAGCCCGTGCGGGTCAGCTTCGCCATGGCGGCGGACACCAGCCGCGCCGCCGTGTCCGACGACCTGGACCAGGCCCTGGACTACGCCGCCGCCGCGGAGCGGGTAGCCGCCCTCACCCGCGAGAGCCGGTTTCAGCTCGTGGAGACCCTGGCCGAGCACATCGCCCAGCTGCTGCTGCGCGAGTTCCCCATCCGCCGGGTCCGCGTAGAGGTGGAGAAGCCCCAGGCCGTGGCGGCAGCGGAGAGCGTGGGGGTGAGCATCGAGCGGCGGCGGCAGTAGCTCGCGCCAGCGCCGCGAACGGCACTACGAGCAATGAGGGGAGGTCACGCCATGTTCCGCCAGCTTCGTCCGAGCCGGCTCGCCCTGTTGTGCCTGCTGGCATGGTCGGCAACCCATGTCGGCGCCGAGCCCGAAGATCCCACCCGACTCACGGTCCCGGAGCTGCGCGAGCGGCTGCAGAGCGGTGAGCTGACCGCCCTGGCCGTGACCGAGGCCTACGTGGCGCGGATCGCCACGCTCGACGATCAGGGACCAACGCTGAACGCCGTCCTCGCGACCAATCCCGATGCCCGCGCCATCGCCGCGGCGCTCGATGGGCGGTCCGGGGCGAAGGGTCCGCTCCACGGGGTGCCCGTCATCCTCAAGGACAACATCGATACCGGCGACCGCATGGCCACCACCGCCGGATCCCTGGCCCTGGCCGGCCACCGCGCCCCCGAGGATGCCCACCTGGTGGCCCGGTTGCGCGAGGCCGGCGCCGTGATCATCGGCAAGGCCAACATGAGCGAGTGGGCCAACTTCCGCTCGCGCCGCTCGTCGAGCGGCTGGAGCAGCGCTGGCGGCCAGACCCGCAACCCCCACGTGCTCGACCGCAACCCCTGCGGCTCCTCCAGCGGATCGGCGGTGGCGGTCGCGGCACGGCTTGCGCCGCTGGCCGTCGGCACCGAGACCGATGGCTCCATCGTCTGCCCCGCCGGCGTGAACGGCATCGTCGGCATCAAGCCCACGGTGGGTGTCGTCAGCCGGCACGGCCTCGTTCCCATTTCCCACACCCAGGACACCGCCGGACCTATGGCCCGCACGGTGACCGGAGCCGCGCTGCTGCTCTCCGTCCTGATCGGCCACGACCCTGCGGACCCGGGATCGAAGGTCTACCCCCACGACCCGTCGGAACTGCTGCCCGACCCGGGAAGAACCCGGCTGGACGGCCTGCGCATCGGCGTCTACCGCGACTATTACGGCGCCGGACAGTACCCCACGGTGGAGGACGTCTACCACCGGGCCCTGGCGACGCTGCAAGCCCTGGGCGCCACCCTGGTCGACCCGGTGGAGCACCAGGTCGACGACGCGCTCTTCGAGGCCGACTACCAGGTGATGCTCCACGAGTTCAAAGCCGGGCTGAACGCCTACCTCGCCAGCCATCCGGTGCCGGACGACCGCAACAGCCTGGCGGATCTCATCGCCTGGAACCAGGCCAACGCCGATCGGGTCATGCCCATCTTCGATCAGGGGATCTTTCTGGCCGCCGAGGCCACGGCGGGGCTCGATGCCCCCGCCTATGAGGAAGCCCTCGCCGCCGGGCCGGAGCGCGCCCGCCACGACCTCACCGCCCTGCTGAAGCGCCACCGCCTGGACGCCCTGGTGACCGTGGCCAACTCTTTCGCGTGGAAGACCGACTGGCTGGCGGGGGACCGCTTCCTGGTGGGGAGCTCGTCTCTGGCGGCCATTCCCGGCTTCCCCAACGTCACGGTGCCGGCGGGTCACGTCTCCCAACTGCCGGTGAACGTCTCGTTCATCGCAGAGCCCTTCGCCGAGCCCATGCTCATTCGCATCGCCTACGCCTTCGAGCAGGCGACCGGGGCGTTGCGCGAACCCCGGTTCCTGCCTACGGTGGAGGCCGAGGCCGCGCTCAGCCCCGGAACCACTCCATGAGACGAATGGAGCCGGCGTAGGCCAGCGCCGTGGCGGCAACGCCGGCGGCGAGGCTCCACCAGAAGCCCACCCCCAGCCGCAACAGCCACGGGAGCACCGCGAAGAGCACCAGAGACGGCAGCACCAGCCAGAGGACGTCCAGGGAAAACGCCTCGAGCCGGCCGACATCCCGCGTTTCCACGTAGATCCATATCATCGCGAGCACCGACACCAACGGCACGGAGGCGACTATGGCGCCCAGCAGGGTGGACCGCTTCGCCACCTCGGAGACCAGCACCACCACCAGCGCCGTGGCGGCGAACTTGGCGAACAGGTAGACCATGGCACAACCTCCCGGAGCGGTCCTACCGCCGCACGCCCTCGAACAGAGCCACCAGCTCGTCGAAGGTCTTGCGCTGAGCCGCAGCGTCGCCGCTCTCGATGGCGTGCTCGACGCAGCTCGCCGCGTGGGCCTTAAGGATCTCGCTCTCGGCTTTGGTCAAGGCCGAGCGGATGGCGCTGATCTGCTGCAGGATGTCGATGCAGTAACGATCCTCCTCGATCATGCGGATCACTCCGCGGACCTGCCCCTCGATCTTCTTCAGGCGGCGAACGGTTGCTTCCTGGCTTGCGGCGACCATTGACTAGATACTCCATAGGGGTATACCGTAGCCGATCTTAGGCGAGTGCCACCAGGAAGGCAACGATCATGAAGCAGCACTGCCACGAGCCACAGCCGACCGAGCAAGGTGGCTGTCAGGGTCACGGTCAATGCCACGCCGGTCATTCCGGCGGGCCCACCCCGGCGAGCATCCCCGGAGGCAAATACGACAAGGTGCCCGCCGGCTACACGGGAACGGTGTACACCTGTCCCATGCACCCGGAAGTCCGCGACGTGCGCGCCAGCGCCTGCCCCCTGTGCGGAATGGGTCTCGAGCCGGAAGGCATCCCCGTCGGTGAGGAGGATACTTCCGAGCTGGACGACATGAGCCGCCGGTTCTGGGTGAGCGCCCTGCTGACGCTGCCCCTGGTGGTGTACGCCATGGGCGACATGATCCCGGGCCTCGCTCTGCACGACATGCTGCCGTCGGGCGTCGGCGCGTGGCTGCAGTTCCTGCTCGCCACCCCGGTGGTGCTCTGGGGCGGCTGGCCCTTCATCGTCCGCGGCGTCCAGTCCGTGCGCACCATGAACCTCAACATGTTCACCCTGATCGGCCTGGGCGTCTCCGTGGCGTACCTGTACTCCGTGGTGGCCACCGTCGCGCCGGGCATCTTCCCGGATGCGTTCCGCAGCGCGGCGGGCGAGGTGGGGGTCTACTTCGAGGCGGCCGCCGTCATCGTCACCCTGGTGCTGCTCGGCCAAGTGCTGGAGCTTCGCGCCCGCAGCAAGACCTCGGACGCCATCCGCTCGCTGCTGCAGCTCGCGCCGCCCACGGCGCGGCGCATCCGCGGCGACGGCAGCGAGGAGGACGTGAGCCTCGACGACGTGCGCGAGCACGACCGGCTGCGGGTTCGCCCCG
The DNA here is from genome assembly GCA_041686955.1 of Pseudomonadales bacterium. Taxonomy (GTDB): domain Bacteria; phylum Pseudomonadota; class Gammaproteobacteria; order Pseudomonadales; family Azotimanducaceae; genus UBA7803. The sequence continues at coordinate 3,954 of JAWLCV010000121.1, read as the reverse complement.
GCGAGAAGATTCCGGTGGACGGCGTCGTCGCGGAAGGCCGCAGCGCCGTCGACGAGTCCATGATCACCGGCGAGCCGCTGCCGGTGGAGAAGACCGAAGGAGACCCGCTCACCGGGGGCACCGTGAACGGCACCGGGACGCTGGTGATGCGAGCCACCCGGGTGGGCGAGGACACGGTGCTGTCCCAGATCGTGCGCATGGTGGCCCAGGCCCAGCGCAGCCGTGCTCCCATCCAGCGTCTGGCGGATGTGGTCGCCGGCTGGTTCGTCCCGGCGGTGGTCGCCGTGGCGGTGGTGACCTTCATCGCCTGGAGCCTGTGGGGGCCCGCGCCGGCCATGGCCTACGCCATCGTCAACGCGGTGGCGGTGCTCATCATTGCGTGCCCCTGCGCCCTGGGCCTGGCCACCCCCATGTCCATCATGGTCGGCACCGGCAAGGGCGCCCAGCACGGCGTGCTGATTCGCGACGCCGAGGCGCTGGAGACCCTGGAAAAAGTGGACGTGGTGGTGGTGGACAAAACCGGCACCCTCACGGAAGGCAGACCCAGCCTGGTTCGGGTGGAGCCCGTGGAGGGGATCGACGAAGCGCAGCTTCTGGCCCTGGCCGCCGCGGTGGAGTCGGTGAGCGAGCATCCGCTCGCTGCCGCCATCGTCGAAGGGGCCCGGGACCGCGGCATCGAGCTGGAACAGCCGCGGGACTTCGAATCCGTGACCGGGGAAGGCGTCGGCGCCATCGTCGGCGCGCGCGAGGTGGCGGTGGGCAGCCGCAAGCTCATGGAGCGCCTGACCGACGTGGACGCTACGCTCCTGGAACGGGCCGAAGCCCACCGGCGCCAGGCGGAAACGGTGATGTTCGTGGCGGTGGACGGCACCGTGGCCGGCCTTCTCGGCGTGGCCGATCCCATCAAGCCCACCACGCGGGAGGCCATCGATCGGCTGCATGCGCTCGGGGTGCGGGTGGTGATGCTCACCGGCGACAGCGCCGCCACGGCCCACGCGGTAGCCGAGCGCATCGGCATCGACGAGGTGCACGCCGACGTCTCGCCCGAGGACAAGCACCGCATCGTCCGCGAGCTTCAGGACAGCGGCGCCGTGGTGGCCATGGCCGGCGACGGCATCAACGACGCCCCGGCCCTGGCCCAGGCCAACGTGGGCATCGCCATGGGCACCGGCACCGACGTGGCCATGGAGAGCGCGGGGATCACCCTCATGCGGGGGGATCTGCGGGGCGTGGCCCAGGCCCGGGCGCTTTCCCGCGCCACCATGCGCAACATCCGCCAGAACCTGTTCCTGGCGTTCGTCTACAACAGCATCGGCGTGCCCATCGCCGCCGGCATCCTCTACCCGTGGCTGGGTCTCCTGCTCAGCCCCATGATCGCCGCCGCCGCCATGAGCCTGAGCTCGGTCTCCGTGATCGGCAATGCCCTGCGGCTGCGCCGCTCCAGGATCTGATCCGACCATGACTCACCGAATCGACTCGAGCCGCCGGCGGCTGCTGAAAGCACTGGCGGCCACCAGCATGGCCACCGGCCTCGGGCCGCTGCTGCCCGCCTACGCTCGAGCCAGCGATGTTTCCGGCGCCGCCGCCCGGGTCCGCGGCGGCACGGGGCACGCCGTGGACATGAGCCTCGCCATACGTCGCCAGGCCATCGACATCGCCGGCGGCCGCGCCCCGGCCACCACGCTGAACCACGTGGTGCCGGGCCCCCTCGTCGAGCTCTGGGAAGGTCACGAAGCCGTGCTGCGGGTGACCAACCACTTGGACGAGGACACCTCCATCCATTGGCACGGCATCCTGCTGCCCTTCGAGATGGACGGCGTCCCCGGCGTTGCGTTTCCTGGCGTTCGGCCGGGAGAGACCTTCGTGGCGCGGTTTCCCGTTCGCCAGTACGGCACCTACTGGTATCACGGCCACTCCGGGATGCAGGAGCAGACCGGCCTGTACGGGCCCCTGGTGATTCATCCGAAGGAGCCCGAGCCCTTCCGCTACGATCGCGACTACGTGGTGATGCTCTCGGACTGGACCTTCGAGGATCCCCAGCGGGTGCTGGCGAAGCTCAAGAAGATGAGCGATTACTACAATTTCGACCGGCGCACCGTGGGGGACTTCTTCGCCGATGCCGCCGAGCGCGGGCTCGCCGCAACGCTGCGCGAACGGCTCGCCTGGGGCGGCATGCGCATGACGCCGACGGACATCGCCGACGTCACCGGGGCCACCTACAGCTACCTGATGAACGGGCTGCATCCCGCCGGCAACTGGACCGGGTTGTTCCGGCCCGGCGAGCGGGTACGGCTGCGCTTCATCAACGCCTCCGCCATGACCTATTTCAACGTGCGCATCCCGGGTCTGCCGATGACGGTGGTTCAGGCCGACGGGCAGAACGTGGAGCCGGTAGAAACGGACGAGCTTCAGATCGCCGTGGCGGAGACGTACGACGTGATCGTGGAGCCCCCAGCGGACCGGGCGTACACCGTCATGGCGGAGTCCATGGACCGCAGCGGCTACGCCCGCGGCACCCTGGCGCCGCGGCCGGGCATGGCCGCGGCGGTCCCCGCGCTGCGCGAGCCGCCCCGCCGTACCATGATCGACATGGGGATGGACCACGGGCCGTCCGGCGATTCCGCTGGAGATCACGCGGGGCACGGTGGCCACGGCGGTCATGCCGGTCACGCCGGCTCCATGCCCGCCGCTGCGGTTCCTGGGCCGGTGGTGGCCCGCCACGGGCCGGACCGCCACGGACCCGCCAGCGCGGGGGTGGCCGAGGTGCAGCGCAATCGGCTGGCGGAACCGGGCACGGGCCTCGACGACGTGGGGCATCGGGTCCTCAGCTACGCCGAGCTTCGCAACGTGCGGCCCATGCAGGACCGGCGCGACCCCTCCCGCACCTTCGAGCTCCACCTCACCGGCAACATGGAACGCTACATGTGGTCGTTCGACGGCAGGAAGTTCAGTGAGGTCCGAAGCCCCATCGACTTCCCCTACGGCGAGCGCGTTCGCTTGATCCTGGTGAACGACACCATGATGGAGCACCCGATCCACCTGCACGGCATGTTCATGGAGCTGGAGAACGGCCAGGGCGACCGGCTGCCGTTCAAGCACACGGTGAGCGTGAAGCCCGCCGAGCGCATGAGCCTGCTGGTCACCGCCGACGAGCCGGGCCGCTGGGCCTTTCACTGCCACCTGCTCTATCACATGGAGATGGGGATGTTCCGCGTCGTCCGTGTTCGGCCGGAGGAGGTGTAGATCATGCGCGCACTGCACCTGATCTGGATATTGGCCACCCCTGGAGCGCTCGCCGCAGAAGGCATGGGCGACCAGCAGTACGGCATGTTCCTCATGGATCGTCTCGAGTACGGCGACAGTGACGACGGCGACAGCTATCTGTGGGATGCCCAGGGCTGGTACGGCGGTGACTACGCCAAGGTCTGGTTCAAGACTGAAGGCGAAGCGCCCGCGGGCGAGTCGCCCGAGGTCGCCGAGCTGCAGGTTCTGTACGACCGCGCCTTCTCGCCCTTCTTCAGCTGGCAGGCCGGCGTGCGCTACGACGTCCGCTCCGACGGAGACGACGACACGGCGTACGCCGCGCTGGGCGTCCAGGGGCTGGCGCCCCAGTGGTTCGAGACCGACGTGGCGCTGTTCGTCAGCGAGGACGGCGACATCGGCCTGCGCGGCGAAGCCGAGTACGACCTGCTGCTCACTCAACGCCTGGTGCTGCAGCCTCGGGTCGAGCTGAACGCCAGCGCCAGCGACGTGCCCGAGCTGGGGATCGGCAGCGGCCTCGGCAGCACGGAGATGGGCCTGCGCCTGCGCTACGAGATCCGGCGCGAGATCGCACCCTACATCGGCGTGCGCTGGGAGCGGCTGTATGGAGACACCCGGGATCTGGCGCGAGCCGGCGGGGAGCCGACGTCGGTGACCTCGTTCGTCGTCGGTATCCGGGCCTGGTTCTGAGGG
>JAWLCV010000120.1:0-7688 GCA_041686955.1 Pseudomonadales bacterium | reverse complement strand
CGACGAGAGGCGACCCGGCGTGAAGATCGACGTCATCCTGGCGGCCGTGTTCGTGGCCTCGCTGATCACCTGGCTGGCGATCTCCATGGCGGCCGGCGGGGGCGAAGCCTGGGACAAGGAGGCCTACTGGTCCGTGGGCCTGCCCGTCATCTACGTCCTCGGGGGTCTGGCCGCCTTCGTCACCCGCGCGAGCGCCTGGAAGATCGCCCTATGGTCCGGGCTCGGCCAGCTCGCAGGTCTGCTGCTGACCGCATCGGGCCTGTCGCTGTGGCCGCTGGGCCTGATGGTGATGGCGGTGCTCAGCCTGCCGGTGCTCGCGGCGGCCACGGTGATCCGGCTGCTGCAGGCCCGGCTGTCGAACGGCTGACCGCGCCGCGTCGTCCCGGCGTCAGCGGTTGAACCCGCCCGTCTTGGTCAGCGCCCGCTGGTAAGCCGGCCGCCCTTCGAGCCGTTCCAGGTAGCGCCCCAGCGGGGAATCCGCCTCCAGCACGCCGAGCAGCCGGGCCGCCAGCAGGGTGAAACCCAGCATGATATCGGCCGCGGTGAAGCCGCTGCCCACGACCCACTCCCTGTCGGCCAGATGCTGTTCCAGCAGGGCCAACGCCTGGCCCGCCCGCTGCCGCGCGTCCTCGATGAGCGCCGGGTGCTCGGCCGCGTCGTCCCGATAGACCGCCAGCCAGACGACGATGCCGAGGGGCGCGAACAGGGTGGCCTCCGCGAAATGGCACCACTGAAGCCATTCGCCCTTCTCCCGGGTGCCGGGCGGCGGCACCAGGGAGGAGCCCGGGAACTTCTCGAGCAGGTACTCCACGATGGCGCCCGACTCGAACAGGATGAAGCCGTCGTCGTCCAGGGTTGGGAACTTCCCGGTGGGCGTCTGCTGCACGAAGAACCGAGTCTGTGTGGGCTGGAACTCGGAGAGGATCACCTCGTAGTCGACTCCGAGCTCCTCCAGCAGCCAGGCAACCCTGAGACTCCGGGTCCGCGGTGCGGCGTACAGTTTCAGCGTCATGGGCGACTCCGTTCGATGGCCACCTTGGAGTGCCAGATGCTAGCAGAAGAGTTCTCGCGTGGTGCGCCTGGTTACTCCAGAGCCTGGAGAGCCCGAAGACGCTCGGCCTCGAACTCGTCCCCCGGGCTCCAGCGGGGCATCTCGTCCCGGTTGGCGATGATCATGCCGGCCAGGAAGCCGAACTCCGCCTCCTGCACCAGTCCGGAGGAGTCCCAGGCGTCCGTAAGCTCGTCGCTCGGCTGGTGGTAGTGGCGCTCGGTGTATTCATCCATCTGCGCCTGGCCCCAGCCCTCCGGCTTGCCCACCACCCGCCGGCCGGCGTCGGGATAGATGGCGGGAACGCCGATGGCGGCGAAGCTGAACTGGTCCGAGCGGTAGTAGTAGCCCTTGCTCGGATCCTGATCGCCTTCCAGCGCCCGCTCCTGGTGGTCGGCCACCGTGCGCGCCACCTGATCGAGATCGGACTTGCCGAGGCCGATGAAGCCGATGTCCTCCGTTTCGCCCCAGATGGCGCCGCCGTCGAAGTTGAGGTTGGCGGCAATGCGTCCCGGCGGGAAGGTGGGGTGCCGGGCATAGTACTTCGAGCCCAGGAGCCCCTGTTCCTCCGCCGCCACGAAGTTGATGAGTATGGAACGGCGCGGGCGCTCGGGGAGCCGGGTGAAGGCCTCGGCGATGGCCAGCACCTCGGCCACGCCGGCGGCGTTGTCGAGCGCGCCGTTGTAGATGGCGTCTTCGCCGGCGGCCGCGTCGGCATCGGTGCCCAGGTGGTCGTGGTGGGCGGTGAAGATCACCACCTCGTTGGCGAGCTCGGGATCGCTGCCTTCCAGCAAGCCGAGCACGTTGGCGGTGCCGGTGCGCTCGACCCGGTTCTCGAGCGCGATGCCGGTGGTGACGTTCAGAGGCACGGGCTCGAAGTCGCGGCTCTTCGCCGCCTCAACCAGCTCGTCGAGCTCATGGCCGGACCAGGACACGAGCTCACGGGCCGCCGCCTCGGTCAGCCACGCCTTCACCTCGAGGCGCGGCTCGTCGCCCTGGGGCAGCTCGAATTGCGGACCCGACCAGGAGGTCTCCACCACCTGCCAGGGGTACCCGGCGGAAGGGGTGGTGTGGATGATGATGGCGCCTGCGGCCCCCTGGCGCGCCGCGCTCTCGTACTTGTAGGTCCAGCGGCCGTAGTAGAGCCGGCGCTCGCCCTCGAAGAGCTCGGGATCCCAGTCCGGATCGTTGTTCAGAATCACCAGCACCTTGCCCCGGAGATCCGCGTCACCGAAGTCGTCCCACTCGTATTCCGGTGCCTGGATGCCGTAGCCGACGAACACCAGCTCGGCGTCCTCCACCGCGACCCGCTCGCGCTGAGCGCCGCTGGCGACGATGAAGTCCTCCTGCTGACTGAAGGTGCGGGTTTCCTCACCGCGGCGGAACGGCCACGTATCCGGCTGCGCCGCGGTGATGCTCACCAGATCGAAGCGCTGCTGGTATCCGTCGGCGGCACCGGGTGCGTAGCCGAGGGCCTGCAGCCGGCTCGCCAGATACGCGCGCGCCTTGGCATCGCCGGCGGTTCCGGGCTCCCGGCCGCCGTAGGCGTCGCTCGCGAGCTCCGCGACATCGGTGCGAATACGTTCGGCGGAGATGGCTTCGGCCGCGGTCAGGGCCGCCGGCGGGATCGGGGTCGCCCGGGCCGGGGCGACGCCAGCCGCGTGAAGCGCAGCGGCGGTCGGCTCGGCGGGCGGGGCGCGATCCGGCACCGTGTCCGGCGCCTCGTCGTCGTCGCGACCGTTGCAGCCAGCGGTGAACAACAGCGCGACAATGAGCAGGGTACGCAACATGGCAACGGCCTCTCCACACGGACAGGTCAAACGAGACCGCATCCGGGGCCGCAAATCAAGCTTGTCAGCCGGTTACGTAACGGCTACAGCCGGGCGAGGCGCTCCTTCACGGCCGCCGCGTCGCCCCAGCGCTGCTGGTCCACGTAAAGGTGGTGCAGCAGCCGCAGCCAATGCTCGCGAATCGGGGCGCCCTCGAGCCTCGCCCGGTCCAGGCCCATTTCCAGAGCGCTGATGGCGTCGGGAACCGCGCCGACTTTGAAATACGCCTGACCGAGTAGAATGTAGGGTCCGAAGCCCGCATCGTTCTCTTCCACCTCGCGCCAGGCCAGCAGGTGGTTCACGGCCTCGTGAAAGCGCTCCAGTGCGAAGCAGAGTTGCGCAGCCGCGTAGCGGGTCTGTGATGCCGCCGCGGCGTCCAGATTCCGGCCCTCCTTCAGCAGGGCCTCGTACGCTTCCAGCGCCCCGGCGAAGTCCCCCTGACGGGCCCTGGCGTAGCCGATCATGCGGCGCAACTGGACGCGGCCCGAGGCGTCCAGGCGCGCCGGATCGATCGTGTCCGCCAGCGCCAGCGCCGCGTCGAGACGGCCCCCTTCCATGTGCACGCGCACGTCGCGCAGAACGCCGGCCGTGGTTTCGACGCGGCGGGTTCCCGGTGCTTCCGGGATCGACCAGGCCGGGGCCGCCGCGAGCCACGCGAGGATCAGCCCGGCCACGACGCCGATTACCTTGCTCCCGGTCACATTCCTTCTGTGATTCATGTCACGTTTACCCCCGAGGCGCATGGTGACCAGCGACCACGGGCGGATAAACCCTGCAGTTGTTAGCGGCTGCAAGATTTTTGTCGAATTCCGGGAAACGCCCTGGGGCGGCAGGCACGCGGGCGGCTTTTCCGTACAATGCACCGCCTGCAACCGACAACCCGACGATGATTCACGACTATTCCGAACGCCATCACCCTTTCGAGGGCTGTTTCAACTTCCGGGACATCGGCGGATACACCACCGACGACGGCCGCCGGGTCCGCTGGGGCCGCTACTATCGGGCCGGCCGCCAGGACCGCATGACCCGCGCCGACCTGGAGCGGCTGCTGGGGCTCGGCGTCAGAACCCAGATCGACCTGCGTCGCTCCGACGAGATCCAGGAGCAGAGCCGCGGACCTTTGAGCGAGTTGGGCGCCACTTATCACAACGTCCCCGTCATCCCCGACGGGGGCACGGACCAGCTCAGCCGCATCGTCGGCGACACCCGGATCTCCGGGCGGCGTTATCTCGGATACCTGGAATTCGGCCCCGAGCCCTGGCTGCGCCTGTTCGAGATCCTTGCAGAGGTGGAGCGCCATCCGGTGCTGGTGCACTGCACCGCCGGCAAGGACCGCACGGGCGTGACCACGGCATTCCTGCTCTCCGTGCTCGGCGTGCCCCGCGCCCTGATCGAGGCCGACTACGTGCTCAGCAACCGCGATGTACCCCGACAGGCGGACTTCATGGAGCAGGTGGTGGGCCTGCCCGAGGGCATGAGCCGCGAGGCGTTGATCGAGGTAGCCAGCGTTCCCGAGAACGCCATGGGCGAGTTCCTCCACGGGCTCGACGAGCGCTGGGGCGGCCCCATCGACTATCTACGCAGCATCGGCGTCAGCGAGGATGCGCTGAACGCAGTTCGGGCGGCGTTCCTCGAGGATTGAGCGGCGGCGCCTATCAGGTTCCCTCCCACGCCCGCGCCTCGTCGACGCTGCGCCGGTAGTGCGGCAACCCCCACCACAGCAGCGCGGCGCACAGGGGCGGAATGAGGAGCGCCACGGTGGCGAGGGAATAGCCCACGGCCATCTCGTCCCGGAACACGAAATCGGTGATGAGCGCCACCACCGTGGGACCGAGCCCTACGCCCAGGATGTTGGCGATGAGCAGGTACATGGCCACCACCCGCGCCCGCATCCGGTTGGGGGTAATCTGCTGAATGGCCGCCAGGCCCACGGCCACGGGGAAGCTCTTCAGGAACGTGACCGGCACGAGGAACAGGAACACCAGCCACGCCGACGGCATCAGCGGCGCCAGGGTGCCGGGCAGGATCACCAGGAGCTGCGCCACCATGGCCGCGCGCAGATAGGCATCGGTATAGCCGCGTTTGAGGAACTCTTCTGCCAGCCGTGCGCCCGCGAACACCCCCAGCGCCCCCAGCACACCCACCATGAGCCCGTAGACGTAGCCGATGTCCTGGGCCTGCCAGCCGTGCACGCGAATGAAGTACGTTGGAATCCACGCCACCGTGCCGAACCCCACCACCGAGCTCACCGAGTACGCCACGAAGTGGGCGGTGAACGTGCGGCGGTTGCGGCCCATGAATGTCAGCACATCCTTCCAGGGTACTGCCGGCGCTGCGGCTCCGGAGTCGGTCACTGCACCCTTGCGCGCCGGCTCTCTCACCGTCGCCATCAGGGCGAGCACCAGAAAGCCGGGCAGAGCCACGAAGATGAAGGTGAGCTGCCAGGAGTAGAGATGGCCGACGATGGGCAGATTCAGGTCGCCGAGGGTCATCACCAGCTCGATGGCGGCACCGCCGACCACCAGCGCCAGCCCCGCACCCACGTACTGCGCCCCGGTATAGAAGCTGAACGCGCGGCCGAGGCGCTCCGCTGGGAAGTAGTCCGAGATCATGGAGGAGGCGGAGGGGGAAAGGGTGGACTCGCCGACCCCCACCCCCATACGGGCGAGGAAAAGCTGCGAGAAGTCCTTGGCCAGACCGCAGGCCGCGGTAGCCAGGCTCCAGAAGAACACGCCCACGGCGATGATGATCCGGCGGTTGCTGCTGTCTGCCAGGCGGCCGATCACCAGCCCCATGGTGGCGTAGAACAGTGCGAAGGCGAATCCCGCGAGCAGGCTCACTTCGGTATCGGAAAGTCCGAGGTCCTGCTTGATGGGCACCACCAGCAGGCTCAGGATCTGCCGGTCGACGTAGGACACCATGTTGGCGAACGAGAGCACGCCTACCACGTACCACGCGTACGTGAGGCTCGGTGCGCGCGCCTCCAACGCGGCCGCCGGGGTGGACATCAGCGCCGGGCCAGATAGGCGTCACGGTCCTCCCAGCGGGCGGGGTCATGGGCCACGTCCGCATCGGTGAACGGCCGTGTGAACGCCGCGAGCTCGAGCCAGATGCCGTTCGGGTCGGCGAAATACATCGAGCGGATCCAGGTGCTCTCCCGCACGTCTTCGCTGGCGTGCTCGGGCCCGTCGTTGTGGTTGAGGATTCTGAGCTCGATGCCTTTGGCTCGCAGCCGCTCGGCGTAGGCGTCGAATTCCTCCAGCGGAATGTCGATGGCCAGATGATTCATGGAGCCGTGAGCCGTGGTCATCGCGGCACCGGGCGTGCGATCCATGGAGGCGATGCCAGGCGCCGCCTCCGGTGCATCGGGGAACCAGAAGAAGGCCAGGGTGGACCCATTGCCGGAGTCGAAGAAGAAGTGCTGTCCCCGGCCGCCGGGCAGGTCGATGGTTTTCACGAGCTTCATTTCGAGCACGCCGGTGTAGAAATCCACTGTCTCCTTCATGTCCCGGCAGACGAGTGCGACGTGGTTGATTCCGGTGTAACGCATGATTGTGCTCCTCAGGGTGCTCTGTTCCCTTCGCTGTCCTTGGGTGCATGACTCACGTCGGCGTCCGTCAGCTCGCGGACCCACCCAGCAAATTCGAGGCGGATGCCGTCCGGATCCTGAAAATAGATGGAGCGGACGAAGGTGGTCTCGTTGACCTCCGGGCTGATCTGCCGCGGCGTGTCGTCGTGGTTCTTGATCTCGCTGACCCGGATGCCCTTGTCGATGAGGCGTTGGCGGTACTCCTCGATCTTCTCCGCCGGAATGTCGATGGCCACGTGGTTCATCGACCCATAAGCGGAAGGGCCGCCTTCGAAGCCAGCCGGCTGCACGACGCCGGGAACGTTCTCGGGTGCGTTCGGGAACCAGAAGAAGGCGAGACTGTTGCCATTGCCGATGTCGAAGAAGAAGTGCTGGCCCTTGCCGCCCGGCAGGTCGATGGTCTTGATCAGCGGCATGCCGAGCAGGTCGCGGTAGAAGTGCACCGTCTTCTTCATGTCCCGGCACACCAGTGCCAGATGATTCAGGCCGCGAAACTCGAATTCGGGATTGCGTCGCTCGCTCATACCTCTCCCTCGCTAGCCGGTTCGATCGCTCCCCATGGCTTCGACGCCGAAACGGCCGACCCAGTCCTGCACGCCGCCGTTCTCCGGGGCCGGAATCTCCCGGATGCGGTCCTCGACGTTGTCGTATTCGAGCCGCAGTGACCGGCAGGTGGTGGCGTGCATGGCATACATCGACACGAGGTAATTCAGGATCAGAATGTTGCGGTCGTCCAGGTGTTTCTTGAGCGCATCGAAGACCCGATCGTGGATGCGCCCGTTCTGCAGCAGAACCCCATCGGTATAGGCGAGCACCGCGCGCTCCACGTCCGAGTAGACGTCCGCGACCTGCCAATAGGGCAATGCGGCGATCTTCTCCTCGGGGACTCCGACCCGGCGCGCCGCCTTGCAGTGCTGGGAGAAGACGAAGCGGCTTTCCCGGACATAGCCGGTGCGCACCAGCGCCAGCTCCCGCAGTTCGGGGTCGAGATCCGCCTGCGCGTAGCTGTAACTGCGCATGGCAGCCAACAGCTCCGGCACCAGCGCGTGTACCGTCCACCAATCTCCTGGCGTGCCCGTGGCCGTGCCGGGTTCCGCCACCGGGTCGCGGCCGGGGCCGAACCACTGGTCGTACAGCGCCTGGATCTCCTCGTCCGCCTCCCGGCGGGATACCTGCCGCAGTCTTGGCATCGATGTCACCTGCCTCTCATTCAAATGTCGAA
>JAWLCV010000119.1:6410-7756 GCA_041686955.1 Pseudomonadales bacterium | reverse complement strand
CAAGCTGCACCTGGACGACATGATCTCGAGCCACATCCGGCTCGAGGACATCAACGACGCCATGGCGCAGCTGGAAACCGGCGAGATCGCCCGCAACGTGATCATGTTCGAGTAGTCCCGTGCGCTGGCTCAGCTTTCTGCGGGACGACGCGGCTACCTTCGGCTACCTCACCTCCGACGGCGCCGGGGTGGTGGACGTGGGGGCGCGGGGCAAGCTCGCCGACCTGAAATCCGCCATCGCCGCGGACGCCCTGGACGAGCTGGTGCGGCGTTGCGGCGACACCGCCGATCTGCCGCTCGAGGGGCTCACCTACCTGCCGCCGATCCCCAACCCGGACAAGATTCTCTGCGTGGGGCTCAACTACAAGGCGCACCAGCAGGAGACCGGGCGGGGGGGCGAGGGGTATCCCACCATCTTCGTCCGTTTCGCCAACGCCCAGGTGGGACACGAGCAGCCCATGATCCGTCCCCGGGAGTCGCGCACCCTGGACTACGAGGGGGAGATCGCCCTGGTCATCGGCCGGGGCGGCCGGCGCATCCGGAAGAACGCGGCCCTGGAACACGTGGCGGGGTACAGCATCTACAACGACGGCAGCGTCCGCGAGTACCAGCGTCAGACCTCACAATTCACCGCGGGCAAGAACTTTCCCGCCACCGGCGGCTTCGGACCCTGGATGATGACCCCGGATCAGGTGGGCGACGTCACCCGGATGGAGATCACCACCCGCCTGAACGGCCAGGTGATGCAGAACGCCAAGGCGGAGCTGCTGGTGTTCGATTTCGGCGACATCATCGAGTATTGCTCCACGTTCTGCGAGCTCGCCCCCGGCGACGTCATCGTCACCGGAACCCCGGGGGGCGTGGGCGCCGCGCGCACGCCGCCGGTGTTCATGGACGAGGGTGACGTGGTCGAGGTGGAGGTCACCCCCATCGGCACGCTGCGTCACCGCGTGATCGTCGGCTGATCCCGCGACGCGAGCAGATCCCGGATCTCGGTGAGGAGCTGCACGTCGGCGGGGGGTGCCTCCGGCGCCGGCGACGCCTCCTTTTCCTTCACCACCCGCCGGCGCAGGTTGTTCACGCCCTTGACTATGACAAAGATGATCCAGGCCAGGATCAGGAAGTTGAGCAGCACCGTGAGGAAGTTGCCGTAGGCCAGCACGGCGCCCTGCTCGCGGGCTTCCGCCAGGGTCGTCGCTTCGACGCCGGAGGTAAGCGGATAGAAGAAGTTGGAGAAGTCTAGGCCGCCGAAGATCGCGCCGACGATGGGCATGATGAGGTCGTCGGTGAGCGAACTCACGATCAGGGCGAACGCGCTGCCGATGATGACCCCGACCGCCAGGTCC
>JAWLCV010000119.1:0-6310 GCA_041686955.1 Pseudomonadales bacterium | reverse complement strand
CCGAAGATCGCGCCGACGATGGGCATGATGAGGTCGTCGGTGAGCGAACTCACGATCAGGGCGAACGCGCTGCCGATGATGACCCCGACCGCCAGGTCCATGACGTTGCCCCGGGCGATGAACTCCTGAAATTCCTTCCACATGGCTCTGCCTCCCTGACAGGGCGGGTGACGGTTCCGGCAGCATAGAACCGCGCCACGTAGACAAGCTACTCCCCGGTTGACGAGCCGCATCGACGCGCGGCGTCCGCCGGAGCGCGCAGCAGGGTTCGGAACCGCTGCCGGTAGCGGGCCGGGGTGACGCCCGTGCGGCGCTTGAACACGCGCCGGAAGGACGCCGGGTCCTGATAGCCCACGGCGACGGCGACCGCATCCACCGGCTCGTCCGTGGCCTCCAGCATCTGCTTGGCTTCCTCCACCCGCAGAATCTGCAGGTAATCGAGCGGCGCGAATCCGGTGGCGGCCCGGAAGCGCCGTTTGAAGGTTCGTTCGGGGACCCCGGAATGCGCCACCATGCGCGCCACCGGGTTCGGCTCGGCGTAGTGCTCCGCCGCCCACGCCTGACACCGGGCCACAGCGGCGTCGCCGTGGGCGCGGGCGCGGTTCATCATGGCGAAGGGGAGCTGGCCGTCGCTGTGATCGCCCAGCACGAAGATCTTGGAAATTCGCGTGGCCTCGGCGGCGCCGCAGAAGCGGGCGATGAGGTAGAGGGCGAGGTCCGCCCAGGCGCCGGAGCCGCCGCTGGTGACGATGCGGTGCTCGGGTCCGGCCGCGCACAGCAGCCGTTCCGGGCGCAAGCGCACCCGGGGGTAACACTCCGCGAATACGGGGGCGGCACCCCAGTGGCTGGTGGCTTCCTCGCTGTCCAGCAGCCCCGCGTCCGCCAGCAGCACGGTGCCGGTGCACACGGAGCACAGGGTGGCTCCGGCGCTGTGCTGCTGGCGCAGCCAGGCAGCCTCCGCCGGCCAGCGACCCCGGGGATCCGGCACCGCCAGCAGGTCGAGATCGGTGACGATGGCCACGTCCACCGCGGGAACCTCCGCGAGCGCCAGGGTCGCCGGGAACGGCACCCCCTGGGCGTTGACGAAGGTGCCGCCCGGCCGCGAGACGAAGCGGGGACGGATGCGGCGGGCATCGGGCGCGCCGGGAGCGAGTCCGCCCCAACCCGAGCCTGCCGTGGAGAGCACTTCCATCAGGCCGTAGAGCACCGTGGGCGTGCTTTCCGGCACTGCCAGCAGCGCGACGTCCAGAGGCTCCGGTGTCTGCATGGGGTGGAAAATGGCACGAATGCCTCGGTTTTGTCCAATTCGGTGCTCACGCCTTCGGGCGTTGCGCGGCTAGCGTGGCCGCCTTCATGCCAACCCGGGAGCAGCATCATGCGTACGTCCACCATTTCACTCGTCGCGGGCGCCGCCCTGCAGGCCTCCACGCTGGGTCACGCCGGCCTGGCGGAGCGGGTCGACGCCGCCGTGGAGCCGTGGGTATCCGAGCAGCGGATCGTGGGCGCGGTGATTCTGGTGGCCCGGGACGGCCGCCTGGTCTACCGCCGGGCCGCCGGCTTCGCCGACCGCGAGGCCGGGCGGCCGGTAACGGAGGAGACCATGTTCCGCCTCGCGTCCATGACCAAGCTCATCGTCTCGGCCACGGCGCTGGCGCTGGTGGATCGGGGCCGCCTGGGGCTGGACGACCCGGTGACCCGGTGGCTGCCGTACTTCTCGCCGCCCCTGGGCGACCGGAATCCGGTGATCACGGTGAGACAGCTCATGACGCACACCGCGGGGTTGAGCTACTCGTTCTTCGAGCCCGACGAAGACCTCTACACGGATGCCGGCGTTGATCAGGGGCTAGGAGTGGCGTCGGGCACCCTCGAGGATAACCTCCGCAAGCTGGCGTCGGTGCCGCTGTACTATCCACCGGGGCGGGAGTGGCGGTACTCCATGGCCACCGACGTGCTGGGAGCGGTGGTCGAGCAGGCTGCTGGAATGCCGCTGCCTCAGGCGGTGGCCCGCTACGTGACGGAGCCGCTCGCCATGGGCGACACGGCATTCGTGGTCGCGGATCCCAGCCGCCTCGCGGCGGCCTATCGGGACGGCGAGGGCGCGGCGGTGCGCATGGCGTTGCCCCTGGACCGCCTGCCGCTCGGCGCCGGCGTGCCCGTTTCGCCGTCCCGCGCCCTGGATGCGACGGCCTGGCCCTCGGGCGGCGGCGGCATGTCGGGCACGGCCGCCGACTATCTGGCGCTGCTCGAGGCAGTTCGCCGGGGCGGCGCCCCCATTCTGTCGGCGCGATCGGCGGCCGCGCTGGCCCGACACGCCATCGGCGAGCTGCGCGCGTGGACGGAGGGCGAGGGCTGGGGGTTCAGCCTGGGCGCAGCGGTGCTCCTGGACCCGGTCGCCGCCGGCACGCCGCAGAGCGCGGGCACCTGGCAATGGGGTGGGGCGCTCGGCAGCCACTTCTTCGTCGACCCGGCCCTGGGCCTTTCCGTCGTGGTGCTGACCAACACCGCAGTGGCCGGCGTGATCGGCGAGTTCCCCAGGGCCATCATCGAGGCAGTCTACGGCGCCGGCGATTCGCCCTGAGCCGTTCAGAAGTGGACGGTGGCGCCCACCGACAGCATGAACAGGTCGTCCACGTCGCCGACGTCGAAGGCCTCGGCCTCGGCACGGATGGCGAGCCGCCCGAGATCCAGCGCCGCCCCGACACCGTAGGCCAGGTCCTCGCCGTCGCTGCTGACGTCCACGTCGTCCACATCGTCGCTCACGTCGACGTCCAGATCCCAGGAGATGACGCCGACCTTGGCGAACACGTCGATGAACGCGATGGGCAGGTTGCCGACCAGGAAGGCATCCCAGCCGTCCAGGGTGGCGTCCACGTTCAGGACGTCACTGCCGTCCTCCACGTCCCCGAAATCCACGTAGCCCCCCTCCACGGCCAGCCACGGCAGGAACTGGAATCCGACGAAACCCTTCCAGGCGAAGTCCTCGTCGTCGATGTCGAAATCTTCGACCCGGTCGCCGATGTCCACATCGTCGTCGTCCTCGACGAACGAGTAGCCGGCGCTGCCGCCGAGATACAGACCCAGCTTCTCCTGTGCCGCCGCGATGGATGCGCCGAAGGCCAACAGGACGGCGCAAGTCGCGGTCGCGAAGGTTCGGTACAACATGGTGCCTTCCTTGACAGACTGGAAGACGCCACCATATCGCCCCCGGTTACACGGGTAATTGAAGAAAGTTAACCGGCCTCGGCGCGCCCGGCGGGGGAGGATCAGCGCTCGCCGGCCAATGCCTCCAGCACCTTCCTGGGATGGTCGGCGGCCTTGGGCACCCGGCGCCAGTGCTTCCGCACCTTGCCGTCCGGCCCGATCCACACGGTGGAGCGGATGACGCCCATGGTTTTCTTGCCGTACATGTTCTTCTCGCCCCAGGCGCCGTATTTCTCCATGACCTTCCGGTCCGGATCCGAGAGCAGGGGGAACGGCAGGCCGTACTTGGCGGTGAACTTGCGATGGCTTTCGCCGTCGTCGGGCGATACCCCGAGCACCACGGCGTCGTGCTTCTCGATCTCCTGCCAGAGATCGCGAAAGCCGCAGGCTTCCTTGGTGCAGCCGGGCGTGTCGTCCTTGGGGTAGAAGTAGAGGATGACGTTGCGGCCCTTGAGATCCTTCAGCGCGACCTTGTTGCCGTTCGTGTCCTGAAGCGTGAATGCGGGGGCGGCTTTGCCTTCTTCGACGGCCATGCCTTCTCCTTGTTTCGCGAGTCCGAGTGCCGCGCGGACGTTAGCAGACCCGCCGGCAACGGTCCATGCGCGGCCAGCGCACGTAGGCGAAGGCCGGGCGGGTCAGCCCGCCCGGCAACCGGCCGGGTCAGCCGGTTTTGACTTCGATCTTCCGTGGCCGCATTTCTGCGCGCTTGGGAATGTCGATGCGCAGCACGCCGTCCTTCAGGCTGGCCTCCACCGCGTCGGTGTCGAGCTGCTCGCCGGACAGCGAGAAGCTGCGGCGATAGCAGGTGGAGCGTACGTCCGCGTACAGCGATTCCGTCTCCTGCGGCATGTCGATCTGCACTTCACCCTCGACCACCAGGCTGTTGCGATCGCTCTGGATGTCGAGCCGCTCCTTCGACACGCCCGGCATGTCCAGCAGCAGGGTGATGCCGTTCTCGTGCTCGAAGATGTCGCCGGCGGGACGCAGAACCGTCTGTGCGCTCCGCTCCGCGGCCGTGCCCTCGCGAGGCTGCAGGTCGCCGCTCTGGCTTTCCGTCACTTCGCTCATGGTGACCTCCGTGTTTCCGTTGGCCTTGATTGGATCAGTGAACCGGGATCTTGCGGGGCTTCACCTCTTCCCGCCGGCCTACGCGCACGTGCAGCACGCCGTCACGATAGCGGGCCTCCACGTTGTCGGGATCCACGTCCTCCGGCAGCGTGAGCACCCGCTGAAAGCTGCCGTTGAACCGTTCCCGGCGATAGTAGGTGGCGTCCTGCTGCGGCTCGACATTGCGCTCACCCGAGACGGTGAGCAGGTTCTGCTGCAGCGATAGGTTCAGACTCTCGGGATCGAGCCCGGCGGCGAAGAGATACACGTCCACGCTGTCCGGGCTCGAGCCCACGTTCAGGGGGGGATAGGAGCCCTGTTGAGCCGCGCGGATGCCGCTGACCCACGGCGACCCGGAGAACAGGTCGTCCCACGGATCCCAGCGCCAGAGCTCGTTCATCAGGGCGTCGAGTTGCGACCGGTTACCGAACATTTCAGCACCTCCTGTTGAAGCACTTGCGGAAACTGCCTTCCTTCAGCGTCGACAATGGGGGCTGTGAAGCTCGTTTCAAGGGGTTACACTGGCTGTCCGACACGGCCTTCCAGGGAGTATCTCGATGGCGCAACTGGTCTATTCGGAAGCGGAGCTCTACAGCGAGCACTCCTATGACCGGCC
This sequence comes from Pseudomonadales bacterium, assembly GCA_041686955.1. GTDB lineage: Bacteria > Pseudomonadota > Gammaproteobacteria > Pseudomonadales > Azotimanducaceae > UBA7803. The sequence continues at coordinate 1,386 of JAWLCV010000119.1, read as the reverse complement.
CCACGAGATCGGCGGGCGGCGCCTGCACGGGGGCTTCGATGCCGAGGGCCGCTACGTGCCGCCGCGTTCCGCAGGACGCAACGTGGCGCTACAGGCCTGGACGGAGGCCCTGCGCCGCCGCGGCGGCGAGCTGTTCGCGGCCGACGCCTCGCTGCTCACCGGGCCGCGGATGCCCAACGTCGCGCAGCAGCGGCTGCTGCTGCGGGAGGGGATCGGCGCCCCGTTCTGGAACAGCCTCACCATCACCGGAAAGATCGAGGGCCGGGGGCGGGTGCTGGCGGAGATGAGCTTCCCGGATCTCCAGGACATCGTGGTGGAGGACGTCTCGGAGATGGCCATCGGTCACCTGAACAAGGGGCTCCTGTCGGCCCACGGCATCGACGAAGGCGGCGAGCCGGAACGGGGCATCGGCGGTCACGACGTCATGTGGTTCGTGGCCCGGGATCTGGCGTTCGGTGCCGACGCCTATCCGGACGTGGAGCCACCGGAGAGCATCGCCCGGCCGGAAGCCGGCAAGCGCTGGATGCCTGAGATCCCCCAGGAGTACGAAGGCCTGCTCAGCTTCCTGATGAACCTGCTGATCATCGAGTTTCGTGCCGAGATCGGCTTCGCCAACACCCAGGAGATCCTGCGCACCCCGGACCTGTTCCCCGGTCGCCGCGCGGAAGCGGAGACGGCCGCGGAGATCGTCGAGCGCATCCGCGCCGACGAGGAGATCCACGTGCGCTCGCTGCGGCTGTATCTGGGGGAGCTCCGCGACCTCTCCATCCGCACCCCGAGCGGCGGCACGGTTTCCGGCGCCAAGCTCATCGACCCCTTCTGGCAGGGACTGGTGCACTGGGCCACCGCGGAGCAGCCGCGGCTCGCGGCACAGGCGGAGTATCAGGCGCTCAAGGCGCGGATTGTCGAGCACCCCCAGGGCGCGCGCATCCTCGAGGAGTTCGACCGCCTTTCCGATCTGCGCGAGGCGCCCGTCAGCTCTTGTAGCTGACTCCCATGCCCGCCCGCACGTCGTTGTTCACGCCGTAGGGCGGGATGGGATAGCGCAGCCCGTTCCGTGCCAGCGCCTCCAGGCCCGCCAGGGTCTTCGGCAGGTATCGGGGCGGCAGCGCCATGAGCAACTCGTCTTCCATCACGCCGCCGTAACGGCGCTCGGCAAAGCAGGGAATCGACAGGCTGGGCTCGCCGGTTGCCAGCGCCCGGCCCCAGGAGTCCGCACAGGACGATTCCCCCACGCAGCCCCACTCGAGCTTCCGGTAGCCGCTCCACTGCAGGCCGTTGATGAACAGAATCATCTGCGCCGGGGTGGCGTAGACGAGGCAGATGTCCGGCGGATCGAGCCGGCCGCTGGCGAGCGGGCTCACGGCCATCGCCTGGTAGCGGCCG
>JAWLCV010000118.1:0-7808 GCA_041686955.1 Pseudomonadales bacterium | reverse complement strand
GCGTCTGGGCCGTCCGGCCGCTTTAGCCAAGAGAGTATTCATGGGACGCAACGTCGTCGTGATCGGCACCCAGTGGGGCGACGAAGGAAAGGGCAAGGTGGTGGACCTGCTCACGGAGCAGGTCGCGGCCGTGGTGCGCTTCCAGGGCGGCCACAACGCCGGTCACACCCTGGTCATCGACGGCGAGAAAACCGTGCTGCACCTGATTCCGTCGGGAATCCTGCGCCGCGACGTGCAGTGCTTCATCGGCAACGGTGTGGTGCTGGAGCCGAACGCCCTGATGCAGGAAGTGGCCGGCCTCGAGGCCCGCGGCGTGCCCGTCCAGGAGCGGCTGCGCATCAGCCCCGCCTGCCCGCTCATCCTGCCTTATCACGTGAAGCTGGATCTGGCGCGGGAGAAAGCCCGGGGCGAGCAGAAGATCGGCACCACCGGCCGCGGCATCGGCCCGGCCTACGAGGACAAGGCGGCCCGGCGCGGCGTGCGCCTGGGTGACCTGTTCTACTGGCAGGGCTTCGCCGCCAAGCTGGCCGAGGTCATGGAGTATCACAACTTCATGCTCACCCGGTACTACGAGACCGAGCCGGTGGATTTCCAGCAGACGTTGGAGCAGTGCCAGCAGGTCGCCGAGCAGATCCGTCCCATGGTGGCGGACATCGTGCCGCTCCTGCACCGGCTTCGGGAGGCGGGTGAGAATCTCTTGTTCGAGGGCGCGCAAGGGGCACTGCTGGACGTGGATCTGGGCACCTACCCCTTCGTCACCTCGTCCAACACCACCGCCGGCGGCACCGCGGTGGGCAGCGGCTTCGGGCCGCGTTACCTGGACTACGTTCTCGGGATCACCAAGGCCTATTCCACCCGGGTCGGCTCCGGGCCCTTCCCCACCGAGCTCTTCGACGACGTGGGGCGGCGTCTGGCGGCGCGCGGTCACGAGTTCGGCGCCACCACCGGCCGCGCCCGGCGCTGCGGCTGGTTCGATGCGGTGGCGCTGCGTCAGGCGGTGCAGATCAACAGCATCTCGGGACTCTGCATCACCAAGCTCGACGTTCTCGACGGACTGGACACCATCCGCATCTGCGTCGACTATCAGACACCGGACGGTCTCAAGGGCATGGCGCGGTTCGCCAGCGAGTACTACGCCGACATCAAGCCGGTGTACGAGGAGTTGCCCGGCTGGACGGAGTCCACGCTCGGCATCAAACGTTACGAAGCGCTGCCGGAGAACGCCAAGGCGTACCTGAAGCGCATCGAGGAGACGGTGGGAGCGAGCATCGACATCATCTCCACCGGCCCGGACCGCTGCGAAACCATCGTTCTGAAAGACCCGTTCAACCCCTGAGGTGACAGGTGGCCATCGACGCGAAACTGCTGGAGATCCTGGTGTGCCCCGTGAGCAAGGCCTCGCTGGTGTACAAAAAGGAGGAAGACGAGCTGTGGTGCCGGGCCAGCGGCCTGGCCTACCCCATCCGCGACGGCATCCCGGTGATGCTCGAGGAAGAGGCGCGAGCGCTCAGCGACGAGGAGCGGGCATCCCTCGCCGGCTCCGCCTGACGCCTCCCGCTTCGGCGGCTCTGCCCGAGCCCGCCGGTGTCGCCAGAGGCCCCCAGCGACCCGGGATGGCACCGGGGCGTTACCAATGGTTACAATGTTTGGCCAGCTTTCCGGTTCCGAGCCCATGAACAGACCCGAGCTCATCGCGCTGCCCGAGATGCCGGACGTGGCGCGCCACAACCTGCAGAGCCCGCTGGAGACCCTGGACTGGGTCGGCATGAGCGGCATCCACCAACCGCTCATGATTCGCGACGGCAGCGCGGTGCGCAGCGTTCAGAGCCGGGTGCAGATCTACGTGGACCTGGCCGACGAGTTGGCCAAGGGCATCCACATGTCGCGGCTGTATCTCATCCTGGACGAGCATTCCGAGACGCGGCCCCTGTCGGCGGCGGGACTGAAGCTCATGCTGGCGAGCGTCCTGGAGTCGCATCGCGACCTCAGCACCCAGGCCTTCGTGCAGTTCGACTTCGACTACTTTCTGCGGCGCAAGGCACTGGTGAGCGACAACTCGGGCTGGAACGCCTACCCTGTGACCATCAAGGGCACCTTGTCGGGCGGCGAGATCGACCTCGAGATGCGGGTGGACGTGCAGTATTCCTCCACCTGTCCGTGCTCGGCGGCCCTGGCGCGTCAGCTCATCCAGCAGCAGTTCGAGGCCGACTTCGGCGGCTCTGGCCAGGTGGATGCGGGCGCAGTCAGGGAGTGGCTCGGCACCGAGCAGGGCATCGTCGCCACGCCCCACAGCCAGCGCAGCACGGCGCGCATCCTGGTTCGCCTCGCCGATGGCCTGGAAACTTTCCCCATCACCGAGCTGGTGAACGAGGCGGAGGCGGTGCTGAAGACGCCCGTGCAGACGGCGGTGAAGCGGGAGGACGAGCAGGAATTCGCCCGGCTCAACGGCCAGAACCTCATGTTCATCGAAGACGCGGGCCGCAAGCTCAAGGGCTGCCTCGCCGGCGATCCGCGGCTGGCGGACTTCTGGGTGCGCCTGGAGCATCACGAAAGCCTTCACGCCCACGATGCCGTGGGGGTCTTCACCAAGGGCGTCGAGAACGGCTACCGCGCCGTACCCTGATACACTAGCCGCCGCCGAAGGCGGCGAGTGTCATCGAGGGGAGCTGCATGCACGAGGTAGTCATCAGCGGCGCCGGGCTGTGGAGGCCCGAGCACCGCATCAGCAACGAAGAGCTGGTCGCGAGCTACAACGCCTGGGCCGAGGCCTACAATCGCCGCCACGCCGACGCCATCGCCGCCGGGCTCGAGCCGAAACCCTACTCCAGCGCGGATTTCATCGAGAAGGCTTCCGGCATCAAGAGCCGCTACGCCTACGTCAAGGACGGCATCCTCGACATCGAGCGCATGCGCCCGCGCATTCCACACCGCGGCGAGGAGGAGCTGTCCCACCAGGCGGAGATCGCCCTGCATTCGGCGCGCCGGGCCCTCGAGGCCGCGGGCCGGCTCCAGGCCGACGGCACGGCCGCCGGCGTCGACATGGTCGTCGTCTCCTGCGCCTACACGGAGCGGGCGTATCCGGCCATCGCCATCGAGGTTCAGCACGCCCTCGGCATCGACGGTTTCGGCTTCGACATGCTGGTGGCCTGCTCCGCCGCCACCTTCGCGCTGCAGCGGGCGGTGGATGCCATCCGCGCCGGATCGGCGCGCGCGGTGCTGGTGATCAACCCCGAGCTCACCTCGCCCCAAGTCAACTACACCGACCGTGACAGCCATTTCATTTTCGGCGACGTCAGCACCGCGGTGGTGCTGGAGCGTGCCGAATCAGCGCGCTCGGCGCACCGCTATCGGGTGCTGGGCAGCAAGGCCCGGACCCTCTACTCCAACAACATACGGTCGAACTTCGGCTACGTGGCCTTCGCCGAGGACACCGATCCGTTCGGGCCAGACAACCTGTTCCACCAGAACGGCCGCAAGGTGTTCAAGGAAGTCTGTCCCATTGCGGCCGAGCACCTGGAGCAGCAGATGGCCGAGGCGGGGCTCGGCGTCGGCGACGTGCGGCGCTGGTGGCTGCATCAGGCCAACCTGAACATGAATCAGCTCATCGTCCGCCGCCTGCTCGGCCGGGACGCCTCGAGCGACGAAGCGCCCATCGTTCTGGACGAGTTCGCCAATACCGCCTCCGCCGGATCCGTCATCGCGTTCTGCCTCCACCACGAGGACCTGCAGCCCGGCGATCACGGCGTGCTCTGCTCCTTCGGAGCCGGGTATTCCATCGGCAGCCTGGTGTTGCGCAAGCTGTGAAGCTGCTGCCCCATCGCGGGGGCGGCTTCCGCGGGCTGCGTAGAGCTGGCGTGTTTCCTGCTGTAGTCGGCCTCGGCGAGGCCGGCGGGCGCGACGGCGCCTCTGTCACAACGGCGGGGAGTGTGGTGTGATGGACGCCTTTCGGGATGAGGCATCGAGGAGCCGCGGCATGCTCAGTGATCCAGAGGTGGTGTTGGAACGGGAGACGAGCGTGCGATCGAAGATCATGGACGGTGGCATGCTCTGGGCCGCGTGGTTTCGGGCGCCCCGCCACGTCGGAGCGGTAGCGCCGAGCGGCACCCATCTCGCCTCCGCCATGGCCCGGGAGGTGCCCCAGGGCCCGGGCCTGGTGGTGGAACTGGGCGCCGGCACCGGAAGCATCACCGATTGGCTGCTCCGCTGCGGGATCGCGCCCGACAATCTGGTGGTGGTGGAGCGGGACCCGATGCTGGCGCGCCGGCTGCGGCGCCGTTTTCCCGGCTGTCTCGTGCTGTGCGGCGACGCCTGCCGGCTGCCGGAGCTGCTCGCGAGCCACGGTTTTACCGAGTCGGTCAAGGCCGTGGTTTCCAGCCTGCCGCTCCTCTCCATGCCCCCGGCGGACCGCGCCCGGCTCATTCGCGGCGTGCGCAAGCTCATCCGTGACGGCGGCGCCATGCTTCAGTACACCTATGGCCTGCGCTGTCCCATACCGTCGCGTACCCTGGAGCGCGGGCGGGTCCGGGCCCTGCGCATCGCCCGGGTCTGGCGCAACCTGCCGCCCGCCTCGGTGTGGCGCTTCGAGGCCGGCACGCTGGCGGAACGAACGGCCGACGCCACGGGCGCGCAGCGGGTCAACGGCACCGACTAGCCCGTGGGCCTGTCGCTCCTCTACCTGGCGGTGGGCGTGGTGCTGCTCATCGTCTCGGCGGAGCGGTTCGTGGTCGGGGCCTCGGCCCTGGCGAGGAATCTGCGGGTCTCTTCCCTGCTGATCGGTCTCCTCATCGTGGGCTTCGGAACCTCGGCGCCGGAGCTCACGGTCTCGGCCATCGCCGCCTGGCAGGGCAACCCGGGCCTGGCCATCGGCAACGCCATCGGCTCGAACATCACCAACATCGCGCTGATTCTCGGGGTGGCGGCGCTGCTGCGGCCACTCGCGGTGCGCTCCACGGTGCTGCGGCGCGAGCTGCCCATCATGCTGGCGGCCATGCTGGCGGGCTGGGCGCTGCTCAGCAACGGCCGCATCGATCGCAGCGACGGCACGCTGCTGTTGCTGGCGTTCTTCGCCGTCGTGTACTGGATGATCTCGGTGGAGCGGCGAACCCGCGCGGAAGGTCTCGAGGAACCGCTGGACGTCACGGCGGTTCTGCCGGCCGGAAGGATCTCCAATGCCAGGGCACTGGGGTGGCTGGTGCTGGGGCTCGCGGTGCTGCTGGCCAGCTCGCGGCTGCTGGTATGGGCAGCGGTGGATCTCGCCACCCAGCTCGGGGTGAGCGACCTGGTGATCGGCCTCAGCATCGTCGCCGCGGGGACGAGCCTGCCGGAGCTGGCGGCATCCGTCGCCGCCGCCGTGAAGCGGGAAGGCGACATCGCCATCGGCAACGTCCTCGGCTCCAACACCTTCAACATCCTGGCGGTTCTGGGCCTGCCCGGGGTCATCGCGCCAGGCGCGTTCGCGCCGGAGCTGCTCCGCCGCGACATTCCCATCATGGTGATCCTGACCCTGGCGTTGTTCGTCATGTGCTATGGGCTCGGCACCAGCGGCCGCATCAATCGCTGGGAAGGCGGTCTGCTGCTGGCTGCCTTCGTGGGTTATCAGTGGCTGCTGTTCGGCGGGGCTTGACTCATTACGACATTTCAGGAAGTATCGAAATGTAATTTTCGAGGGAGCCTCGCTCGTGGATCGATCCGCAGCCCTGGCGGCGTTCGCGGCCCTGTCCCAGGAGACACGCCTGGAGACGTTCCGGCTGCTCGTGAAGGCGGGCCCTGCCGGCCGTTCGGCGGGCGCAATCGCCGAGCAGCTCGGCGTTCGCCAGAACACCCTGTCGAGCCATCTCGGCATCCTTCTGGCCGCCGGCCTGGTGGGCAAGCGCCGGGACGGCCGCAGCATCGTCTACGCCGCGGATTTCGCGGGTCTGCGGGCCCTGCTGACCTATCTGCTCGAGGAATGCTGCGGCAGCGACCGGGCGGCGTGCTCCCCTCTCATCGCCTCGATCATTCGTGCCCCATCAGGAGAAACGTCATGAAGCGCTTCCACGTGAACGTCGCGGTCCGCGATCTGGAGAAATCCATCGGCTTCTACAGCAGTCTGTTCGGGGCCGCCCCCAACGTCCGCAAGGCGGATTACGCCAAGTGGATGCTGGAGGACCCCCGGGTCAACTTCGCCATCTCAACCCGCAGCCCCGGCGCCGGCGTGGACCACGTGGGCCTGCAGGCGGACGACGAGGCGGAGCTCGCGGAGATCCGCCAGCGTCTCGCTGCGGCGGACCTGTCGGTGCTGGATCAGCCGGACGTCACCTGCTGCTACGCCCGCTCCAGCAAGGCCTGGGTGACGGATCCGGACGGCCTGGCCTGGGAAACCTTCCTCACCCGGGGAGAGGCCACCGAGTACGGCGACGGCACCGTTACCCCGGAGGTTCGGCTGGAGTCGGCTGCGGCGTGCTGCGACGCGGCACCGGCGGCCGGACCGGCGGGCCGCTGCTGCGGCGTTTGAGCCCCGGCGCGACGCCGCCCCTCACGTCTCGGGGGCGTCCTCCAGGGCGCGCTCGAGCACCCGTGAGGGGCGGCCCAGCTCGTCGTCGACCAGGGTGCGAAGCCGTGCGCGGCTCACCCGGCCGCCGCCGAGCAGCTCCGCGACGACGTCGTCCAGCGAGCCGCCCTCTGCTGCCAGCTCCAGATGCAGGTCGCGAAACAGCAGTGCGGCTCGAGCCGTATCGGCGCCGGTGGAGGGATCGGCGAGCCGCCCCTGCTTCTCCGCCACCCAGTCCCCGAGGGCTGCCAGGGCGCGTTCGAAGCGGACTCCGCTGATGCCGTCGGAGCGCAGCAGCACCACCAGGCTGTAGTACTCGGCGAGCCCCTCCACGATCCAGTCGTCGCCCGCTGCCGGCGGCTCCTCCGTGGCCACGTGCATGAGCTCGTGCAGAAACGTGCTGGTGGCGTTGCCGCTGACCAGCGGCCGATCGGGGTGCACGTACAATGACCCCGGCCCGGAGAGACCGCCCCGCCACATCTCCGCGCTGCCCCCGACGATGAGGATCCGCTCGGGCAGCGACGGTGCGACCCGGGCGAGCTCCGGCAGGGTCCAGCGCAGAAAGGTGAGCAGGTCCATGCGCCGGAAACCCTGGTTCCTGGGGCCGGCGATGGCGATGCGTCGATCAGCCACCCGGGTTCGGCGTATGCCCAGGTCGCCGGCGGCCAACCAGCCGATGGGCCGGTCGAACCGGCGTCCCGGGGTATCCACAACCACCGGCTCGTCGCCCACCGGGCCGTAGCGGGTCTCGAAGCTCCAATCCTTCGGCCCGGCGAGGCTCAGCGTCGCCTCCGAGTAGGCGCCGCGCCGGCTCCGTACCCGGGCGGCGGGAAACAGATCCCCCAACCGGACGATGGCCCACGTGTCGGTCAGGCGCGCGTCGTAGGCGCCGTCGCGGCGATGGTCGACGCTGACACGGTAGCTCAACCGGCCGCCTCGGGCGGGCACCTGCCAGATCAGCCGCGTGCCCTCCCGGCGGACGTCGCCGTCGGCGGAGAAATCGCTGAAGCGCTCCTCCGGCGCGCGAAAGTCGAGGAGCACGAGCCGCTGCCGGGGCTGGTCCACGGTGATGCTGGCCTCCACCACGTCCTCGTCCGGCAGGAAGCGCGCGTGGTAGCTCACCTGGTACGGACGGGCTGCCTCGGCGGAAGCCCCGGCGGAAGCCTCGGCGGCGGCCCCAGCCACCGGCAACAGCGAGACCAACAGGAAGGCAGCGAGGCGAAGGTGTGACGATGAGCGCATGGCGCCGCAGTCTAGCCCGCCGGGACCTCCCGCGCAC
>JAWLCV010000117.1:0-8029 GCA_041686955.1 Pseudomonadales bacterium | reverse complement strand
CGGCGTGCGCATGTCTTCAGCAGGGGCTGCGTGTCCCCCGAGCGGCTCGAGCATGGATAGAGGCAGCGGCTGGGGGGTGAAAACCCGAACCCTGGCCCATTTGAGCTCAGCCGAGCGCGGCCGATTGACACCGCGCCGCGCGGTGGCAACTCGGCCAAGCGAGGGCACCGCGGAGCGGCTGAGCGTGGGCCAGGGTTCGGGTTTTCACCCTCCGGCCGCGGGGTAGAGCCCGTTTTCGAGCCGGTCGGGCACTCAGCGTGGGCATGTCGGCCCCGATGGCGGCATGTGATAATCCCCGGATGGACGACGAGCACAATCGACCGCCCTCCCGGAACGTCACCAAACTCAAGCCGGCGCTCCGGTTCCTGCGGCCGTACCTGCGACAGGTGGTCTACGCCAGCATCGCGCTGATCATCACGGCTGGCGCCACGCTCTCCATCGGCCAGGGCATGCGTCTGGTGATCGACCGGGGCCTGACCGAGGGCTCCTCGGCGGTGCTGGTGCACACCGTGGGGCTGTTCGCCGTGCTCATGGTGCTGCTCACCGTGGGCACCTTCCTGCGTTTCTACTTCGTTTCCTGGGTGGGGGAGCGGGTGAGCGCCGACATCCGGGTGGCGGTGTTCCGGCACATCATCCGTCTGCACCCCGGCTTCTTCGAGGTCAACGCGCCCACCGAGATCCAGTCCCGGATCACCACCGACACCACGCTGCTGCAGACCGTCATCGGGTCGTCGGTCTCCATCGCGCTGCGCAACCTGCTCATGTTCCTCGGCGGGCTGGTGCTGCTGTTCGTCACCAACGCCAAGCTGTCGCTGGTGGTGATCGCCAGCGTGCCTTTCGTGGTGGCGCCGGTCATCCTGTTCGGCCGGCGGGTGCGCAATCTGTCGCGGCGCAGCCAGGACACCCTGGCGCGGGTGGGAAGCTACGCCGGCGAGGCGCTGCGTCACATCAAGGTGGTGCAGGCGTTCAATCACGAGCCGCTGGACCAGGCCGCCTTCTCCGGGCGCGTGGAACATGCGTTCGAGGTGGGCGTCAGCCGCATCCGGCAGCGCGCGTTCCTGGTGGCGCTGGTGATGCTGCTGGTGATGGCCGCCATCGCCACCATGCTGTGGGTAGGGGGGCAGGACGTGCTGGCGGGGCGGATCACGCCCGGCGAGCTGGCGGCGTTCATCTTCTATGCGTTCATCGTCGCCGGCAGCGTCGGCGCCATCAGCGAGGTGTACAGCGACCTGCAGCGCGCGGCCGGGGCGACGGAGCGGCTCATGGAACTGCTCGGCTCCCCTTCGAACCTGCTGGAACCGGCCCAGCCGAAGGCGCTGCCCGAGGGGGCCTGCGGCCGTCTGGAGGTGAGAGAGCTCGGCTTCTACTACCCGTCACGGCCAGAACGACCGGTGCTGACGGATGTCTCCTTCACCGTCGCGCCGGGCGAGATGGTGGCCCTGGTGGGGCCGTCGGGGGCGGGCAAGAGCACCCTGTTCGACCTGGTGCAGCGCTTCTACGACCCGACGGTGGGGGCGGTGCTGCTGGACGGGGTGGACCTTCGGGAGCTGACCCTGGCGGCGGTACGCGAGCACACCGGCTACGTGCCCCAGGACCCGGTGCTGTTCGCCGGCACCCTGCGGGAGAACCTCTGCTACGGCCGGGCCGATGCCAGCGACGCGGAGATCGATCAGGCCCTGCGGCTGGCCCACGCCACCGATTTCGTCGAGGCGCTGCCCGTGGGGCTCGAGACCGTGATCGGCGAGGGCGGCAGCGGCCTCTCCGGCGGTCAGAAGCAGCGTCTCGCCATCGCCCGGGCGCTGCTCACCGAGCCGCGCCTGCTGTTGCTGGACGAGGCCACCAGCGCGTTGGACGCGGAGTCGGAGCAGAAGATTCGTGACAGCATCGAGAGCCTGAAGGGGCGCTGCAGCATCCTGGCCATTGCCCACAGGCTCTCCACGGTCCGCCAGGCCGACCGCATTCTGGTGCTGGACCAGGGGCGGCTGGTGGCCAGCGGGGATCACGACACCCTGATGCGCTCGAGCGAGCTCTACGCGCGGTTCGCGCGGATTCAGTTCGCCGGTGAGGCCGCCTCGAACAGCCCGAGCTGGCGATCCACCGCGGGGTGATCCAGGCGCACGCCGACCCCGAGCAGACGCACGGGCCGCCGGCCCCGTTCCCAGGCGGTCGCCAGCAGGGTTTCGAAGACGGCCGGGTCGGTCTGCCGCGAGCCGCGGCCGGCGGTGGTGGTCTCGAAGCCGTCGAAGCGCATCTTGACGAAGCACGCTTCGATTCGGGCCGCGGCGCCCGCCCGGTGCACGCGCTCGTCGAGGTCGCCGAGCAGCTCCCCCAGCTCGGCCCGGCACGCCTCCAGGTCCGGTAGATCACGGGGATAGGTCCGCTCCACGCTCACCGATTTGCGGGTGCGGCTGGGGCGCACCGGACGGTCGTCGATGCCGCGGCAGAGCTGGTAGAGGGTTGCACCGAATCGGCCGAAAGTGCGGGTGAGCTCCACCAGGCTCAGGGCTTCGAGATCCGCGCAGGTGACGAGGCCGCGCTCGTGCATGCGGCGCGCGGTGACCGAGCCAACCCCGAACAGCTTTTCCACCGGCAGGGCCGCAACGAAGGAACGCACGGCGTCTGGCGGCACGGTGAGCTGGCCGTCGGGCTTGTTCCAGTCCGAGGCCACCTTCGCCAGGAACTTGTTCGGCGCGATGCCGGCGGACAGGGTGATGCCGATGCGCTCCCGGACCTCCGCGCGGATCTCCTCCGCCATCAGGGTGGCGCTGCCGTGGCAGGCCGTGCTTCCGCTGACGTCGAGAAATGCTTCGTCCAGGGACAGCGGCTCGATGATGTGGGTGTAGCGGGCGAACACCTCATGGATCTGCCGCGACACGGCCCGATACTTGGCCATGTCGGGTCGCACCACCATCAGGTCGGGGCAGAGTCGCAGCGCCTGACTCATGGGCATGGCGGAATGGATGCCGTAGGCCCGGGCGCGGTAGTTGCACGTCGCCACCACGCCGCGCTTGTCGGGGGCGCCGCCCACCGCCAGGGGCCCACCCGCCAGACTCGGGTCGTCCCGCGTTTCGACGGAGGCGTAGAAGCTGTCGCAGTCGCAGTGAATGATCTTGCGCACGCTGATGCGTCGAAGGCCCGGTGACGAGAAGGCCGATTTAAGCAGACAATTTCCGTAGCCGGCAAAACCTCGTTAAACTCGAACGTCCGTCGTATTCGTGGGGGTGACATGGGACCACTTTCGGGCTTTCGGATCATCGAGCTGGCGGGCATCGGCCCCGGCCCTTTCTGCGGCATGATGCTCTCGGACATGGGCGCCGAGGTCATCCGCATCGACCGTCCGGGGGCTGCTGCGGGGCGAACCCCCGACGTGCTGGTCCGCAACCGTCGCTCCGTGGCGGTGGATCTGAAGAAGCCGGAAGGGGTGGAGACGGTGCTCAGGCTGGTGGAGACGGCGGATGCGCTTCTCGAAGGCTTCCGTCCCGGCGTCACCGAGCGTCTCGGTCTCGGCCCGGACGAGTGTCTGGCGCGTAACCCGAAGCTGGTCTACGGCCGCATGACCGGCTGGGGCCAGGATGGTCCCATGGCCCAGGCTGCCGGTCACGACATCAACTACATCGGCCTGTCGGGAGCGCTGCACGCCATCGGCCGGCCAGACGAGAAACCGGTGCCGCCGCTGAACCTGGTGGGCGATTTCGGCGGCGGCGGCATGCTGCTGGCCTTCGGCCTGGTGTGCGGCATGCTGGAGGCGCAGAAATCGGGCAAGGGCCAGGTGGTGGACGCGGCCATGGTGGATGGCGCCGCCACCCTGATGGCCATGTTCTTCTCCATGAGCGCCGCCGGCGTCTTCAAGGATCAGCGCGGCACCAACATGCTGGACGGCGGGGCCCACTTCTACGACACCTACGAGACCCGGGACGGCAAGTACATCTGCATCGGCTCCATCGAGCCGCAGTTCTACGCCCTGCTCGTGGAGAAGGCCGGTCTCGACAAGGAGCGCTTCGCGCCGCAGATGGATGCGGGGCAGTGGCCGGATCTCAAGCGCGAGCTCACCGAAGTGTTCAAGTCCAAGACGCGGGACGAATGGTGCGCGATCATGGAGGGGACGGACGTCTGCTTCGCTCCGGTGCTCTCCATCTTCGAAGCGCCGGACCACCCGCACAACAAGGCCCGCGGGACGTTCGTGGAGGTCGACGGGGTGGTGCAGCCGGCACCGGCGCCGCGCTTCTCGCGCACCGTGCCGGCCATATCGCACAGCGCGCCGCCGCCCGGCCGGGACAGCGTCGCGGTGCTCTCCGCATGCGGGTTCAGCGATGCGGAGATCGGCAGCCTGCAGGAGAAGGGGGTGATACCGGCATAAGCCGCTTGGCCGTCTTCGGGGGGAGACGGGAAGGGACACAAGGGAGGAACGGATGAGCGTCGAGCTACTGGATACGCCACGATTTTTCGGTTACCGGGTGCGCCGGCAGATTCTCGGCAAGACCTATCAGGAGTACTTCTCGCTGAAGGACGGCGGCAAGCGGATCCGCGGCGACCGGCGGGCCGAAGTGAAGGCGCGGGCGGAAGCCCGCGATGCGGAGCTCGCCCGGCAGCAGGAGACCCTGCAGCGCAAGCGGGCCAAGGAGGTACGTCTCGATGGCCGGGGTCAGGTACGCGGAATCCTGTGCCGGCTGAAGGCCGAGAAGAGCGGCAATCGCACGCCGGTCTTCCAGATCGGGGTGATGTCGTTGCTGGAGAACCGCATCGTCAACACCACCGTCTCCATCAACCGCTACGGCATCGACGATGCCTGGCGCCGGGCCGTGGAGTTCTACGCCAAGCACAAGCAGATCAGCAAACGTTCCGGGGCTTATCGCGCGCTGATCGAGGCCAAGCCCACCTCGGCGGAGGTGGAGCGGCTGATGAACGGCGGCGGTGCCCGCAGAGGCGCGCGCCGGGCCGGTCCGGCGCCGCGGGTGGCGCCGCGGCGGGTGGGTGAGCGGGGCGGCGCGTGAGCTACGAGTCGGAGTACCGCCGGTCCTTGACGGACCCGGAGGGGTTCTGGGCAGAGAAGGCCCGGGAGCTCCCCTGGTTCGAGTTTCCCCGCACGATTCTCGACCAGGACGAGCGCGGCGCCTGGCGCTGGTTCCGGGGCGGACGCACCAACACCGCCTGGCTGGCGCTGGACCGGCACGTGGACGCGGGCCGGGGCGATCACATCGCGCTGATCTACGACTCGCCGGTCACCGGACGACTGGAACGCATCAGCTATCGGGCGCTGACCGACCGGGTCGCGCGGGTGGCCGGAGCCCTGGCGGGTCTCGGCGTGAGCCGGGGCGACCGGGTGGTCATCTACATGCCCATGGTGCCCGAGGCGGTGGTGGCCATGCTCGCCTGTGCCCGAATCGGCGCCGTGCATTCGGTGGTGTTCGGTGGCTTCGCTGCCCGGGAGCTGGCGGCCCGCATCGACGATGCCCGGCCGCGGGCCATGCTCACCGCGTCCTGCGGCATCGAATTCGCCAACGTGATTCCCTACAAGCCGCTGGTGGACGGAGCCATGAAGCTCGCGGCTCATGCGCCGGAACACGTGGTGATGCTGCAGCGGGAGCAGGGGCCGGCGGACCTGGCCGGCAGCGGCTACCTCGAGTGGGCCGAGTGGGAGGCCGCGGCCGGCCCGGTCGGCTGGGTGGAGGTGGACGCCACCGACCCGCTCTACATCCTCTACACCTCCGGAACCACCGGAAAGCCCAAGGGCGTGCTGCGCGACAACGGCGGCCACGCGGTGGCCCTCCACTACAGCATGAAGGCCGTTTACGGCATCGACCCCGACGACGTGTTCTGGGCGGCTTCGGACGTGGGCTGGGTGGTGGGCCACAGCTACATCGTCTACGGCCCGCTGATCAAAGGCTGCACGTCCGTGCTCTACGAGGGCAAGCCGGTGCGCACCCCCGACGCGGGCGCCTACTGGCGGGTGATTCAGGATCATCGGGTGAAGAGCTTCTTCACGGCTCCGACGGCCTATCGGGCCATCAAGAAAGAGGATCCGGACTGCGCGCTGAAGGACCGCTACGACGTGTCGTCCCTCGAGTACCAGTTCGTGGCGGGCGAGCGGCTCGATCCGCCCACGTACCACTGGCTGCGCGAGCACCTGGGCATCCCGGTCATCGATCACTGGTGGCAGACCGAAACGGGCTGGTCGATCTGCGCCAACATGGCGGGCGTGGAGCTGCTCGAGACCAAGCCCGGCTCGCCCACCCTGCCGGTGCCCGGTTACGACCTGCGCATCCTGGATCCGGCGGGCCAGGAGTTGCCGCCGGGGCGGGAAGGCGCGGTGGTTATCAAGGGTCCGTTGCCGCCGGGCGCCTTGCCCACGGTGTGGGGCGATCACCAGCGCTATCTCGATTCCTACTGGTCCCAGTACGAGGGCTTCTACTTCACCGGTGACGAGGGGCATCGGGACGAGGACGGCTACGTCTACATCATGGGCCGCATGGACGACGTCATCAACGTGGCCGGCCACCGTCTCTCCACGGGGCAGATGGAGGAGGTGCTGGCGGGTCACCCGGCCGTGGCGGAGTGCGCGGTGGTGGGGATCGAAGACGCCGATCGGGGGCAGGTGCCCCTGGGCCTCCTGCTGCTGAAGGATGGGGTCAACGTGGATCACGCGGAGCTCGAGCGCGAGCTGGTGAACCTGGTGCGTCAGCAGGTGGGGCCGTTCACCAATTTCAAGCGGGCGGTGGTGGTGAAGCGCCTGCCGAAGACCCGCTCGGGGAAGATCCTTCGCCAGATCGTGCGGAGGATGATCGACGGCAAGCCCTATGACGTTCCGTCCACCATCGACGATCCGGCGATTCTCCCGGAGATCGGCGAAGCCCTGCGCCAGGAAGGGGTCCTTCGCGAGGCGCCCGCTTGATCATCGTCCACGGCACCATTCCGATTCGCCCGGATTGCCGCGAGCAGGCCCTGGAGCTGGCCCGCGGCATGACACAGGCCACCCAGGCGGAACCGGGCTGCATTTCCTACGACTTCTACGTGGGGCTCTCCGACCCCAACACGCTGATGCTGTTCCAGGAGTGGGAGAGTCTGGAGGCGCTCATGCGCCATTTCCAGACGCCCCACATGGAGGAGTTTCTGCGCGCTCTGCCGGAGGTGGTCTCCGGCGAGATCGCCACGCGGCGCTACCAGGTGCAGAGCGTGGACGACGATGCCGAGGCCCAGACGGCGGCCTCCGGCCCTGTCATCCATTGAGCCGGCGCATGGCCAGGCTGGCCACGGCGATGAGCGCCACGGCGAAGCCGGTCTCCCATAACGCCATGAAGCGCTGATCCGGGCTCACCGCTTCCAGCACGCCGTGTACGAAGTAGAGGGTCGCGGCGAGGATGGCATAGAAGAAGCCGCGAAAGCGGCCCCGCAGTACCCCGGGCAGCACTACCAGCAGGGGCAGCACCTGAACCACGAACCACAACGTGTTGGTCACCGGCGAGGTCAGGGGCTCGACGAAGAACTGGCGCAGCCCCGTCAGCGCGAACAGCGAACCGATGAGTATCAGGGCGGAGAACTGTAGGCCTTTCACGACGCGGGCCCGGAAAGCCGGAACGCCACGTCGGCCAGCCGGGCGCCCAGGGCGAAGGCGAGCTGCTTCTCTGCCTCGCTTAGCTCGGGACGGCCGTCGGCGCCGGAGACGTGGCTCGCGCCGTAGGGCGTGCCGCCGCTGGTGGTCTCGCTCAACCAGTGCTCGCTGTAGGGAAGGCCCACCACCACCATGCCGTGGTGCAGCAGAGGCATCATCATGGTGAGCAGGGTGGACTCCTGGCCGCCGTGCAGGGACCCCGTGGAGCAGAACACCGCCGCGGGCCGGCCCGCCAGGCGGTGGGACAGCCACAGGTCCGCGGTGCCGTCGAGAAAGAACTTGAGCGGCGCGGCCATGTTGCCGAAGCGGGTGGGTGATCCCAAAGCCAGGGCGCTGCATCCGGCCAGGTCGTCCTTGCTGCAGTAGGGGGCGCCCTCGTCGGGGACGGGCGGAACGGTGCGCTCGGTGGCGGCCGCCACCGGC
>JAWLCV010000116.1:0-8149 GCA_041686955.1 Pseudomonadales bacterium | reverse complement strand
GTGAGCTCGGGGGCGGTGACCAGCGCGTCCGGCAGCGGCGCGTCACCGTGCTCCTGGCGCCACACCCGATGGGCGAAGTCTTCCAGCACGTGCTCCGCCCAGGTGCCGTTGGCGGCCAGAACCCGCCGGCGGTAATGCAGCTCGTAGGCCGGCTCGATGCCGCTGGAGACGTTCTCCGCGAGCAGGCTGATGGTTCCCGTGGGCGCGATCGTGGTGAGGTGGCTGTTGCGGATGCCGTGGCGGGCGATGGCGTCGCGGAGGTCGTCCGGCAACGACGCCGGCCCCGGCGCCGCCAGGTAGTCGTCGCGGAGGAACAGCGGAAACGGCCCCTTTTCCCGGGCCAGATCCACACTCGCCCGATAGGCGGCGTTGCGGATGGTCTCCATGATCCGCGCCGCCAGGTTCCGGCCACGGTCGGTGCCGTAGTGGGCGCCCAGCATGGCCAGGGCATCTGCGAGGCCGGTGAAGCCGAGGCCGATGCGGCGGCTGCGTCGGGCCTGGTCGGCCTGGGCGGGAATGGGAAAGAGCGAGGCGTCGATGACGTTGTCGAGCAGCCGCACCGCGACCGGAACCAGCTTCTCGATGCCGTTCAGGTCCAGGCGCGCCTGGGGCGTGAACGGCTGCTCGACGAAGTGAACCAGATTCACCGAGCCGAGATCGCAGGCGCCGTAGGGCGGCAGGGGCAGCTCGCCGCAGGGGTTGGTGGCGCTGATCTCCTCGCAGTAGCGCAGATTGTTGCGCTCGTTGATGCGGTCGATGAACAGCACCCCGGGCTCGGCGTACTCGTAGGTGGCCCGCATGATGCGGCTCCACAGCTCCCGGGCCCGCACGGTACGAACCACCCGGCAGGGCACCGGTCCGCGGCTGCCGGGCCAGGTGCGCTTTATCACGGCGCCGCCGCCGGTCTCCGTGAGCTGGGCGGCGGGGAACACCAGCGGCCACTCTCCGTCGGCCTCCACCGCGTCCATGAAATCGTCGGTCACCAGCACGGAGCAGTTGAAGTGGCGAAGCTCCTGCGGATCGGCTTTCGCGGCTACGAAGGCGTCTATGTCCGGATGATCGCAGCGCAGGGTGGCCATCATGGCGCCCCGGCGTGCTCCGGTGGAGAGCACGGTGGCGCACATGGCGTCCCAGATGCGCATGAACGACACCGGCCCGGAGGCGATGTTGCCGGTCTCGCTGGCGTGGGTGCCCGAGGGCCGCAGCGTGGAGAAGTCGTAGCCGACGCCGCCGCCGGCCTGCATGGTGAGGGCGCCTTCCTTCAGGCCCTCGAAGATGGCCTGCATGGAGTCTTCGATCCGCCCCATGACGAAGCAGTTGAACAGGGTGACGTGACGGGTGGTTCCGGCGCCGGCGAGAATCCGGCCGCCGGGAAGGAAGCGGAATCCGGAGAGGAGCCCGTTGAAGCGGCGGGTCCATGCGTCGGCGTCGTGGTGTTCCACCGAAGCCAGTGCGGCCGCCACCCGATGCCAGGTGTCCTCGATGCTCTCGTCCACCACGTCGCCGCTCTCGACGTAGCGGTACTTCGTCTCCCAGATGTGGCGGGCGATGTCCGTCTCGAAGCGATACGGGCTCACGTGGGCGTCCTCGTCCGCGCGTGTTGCCCACAGGCTAACGCTGCGGCGTGCCCCGGACAATCCGGCGGCTTTAGAGGTCGGTCATCTCCAGCTCCGCGATCTTCCGGGTGAGGGTGTTCCGGCCCCAGCCGAGCAGCTCCGCCGCATCGCGCCGGCGCCCGCCGGTGTGCTTCAGCGCCGTGCGGATCATGATGCGCTCGAACCGGGGCACGGCCACGTCGAGAAGCGGCGGGTGCTCCCGGCGGCCGAGCAGGGCGTCCGCCCAATGCTCGAGCGCCCCCTCCCAGTCGTCGGCGCCGGACGGCTCGCGCACGGGGTCCGCCCGCAGCTCCGGCGGCAGGTCGTCCACGTGAATCTCCCGCCCGGAGGCCATGACCGTGAGCCACCGGCAGGTGTTCTCGAGTTGGCGAACGTTGCCGGGCCAGGGCAGGGTGCAGAGATACTCCAGGGTCTCCGGACGCATGATCTTCGGCTCGCCGCCGAGCTCGTCCGCGGCCTTGTCTAGAAAGTACCGGGTCAGAAGCGGGATGTCGGAGCGCCGCTCGGCCAGGGTGGGGACGTGCACGCTGATGACGTTCAGGCGGTGGAACAGGTCTTCGCGAAAGCTGCCGTCCTTGACCCGTTCCTCCAGGTTCTGGTGCGTGGCGGCGATGATTCGGACGTTCACCCGCACCGGCGCGTGGCCGCCCACGCGGTAGAACTCGCCGTCGGCGAGCACCCTGAGCAGCCGGGTCTGGGTGTCGGGGGGCATGTCGCCGATCTCGTCGAGAAACAAGGTGCCGCCGTTGGCCTGCTCGAAACGCCCGACCCGCTGGCTGTTGGCACCGGTGAACGCGCCCTTCTCGTGACCGAACAGCTCCGACTCCACCAGCTCCCGGGGGATGGCCGCCATGTTCAGCGCCACGAAGGTGCCGTTGGCGCGGGGGCTGTGCCGGTGCAGGGCCCGCGCCACCAGCTCCTTGCCGGACCCCGACGCGCCGCGGATCAGCACCGTCACGTTGGAATTGGCGAGGCGGCCAATGGCGCGGAAGACCTCCTGCATGGCCGGAGCCTGGCCGATGATCTCCTGGGCCGGCTCGGGCTCCGGCAGCGGCGCCGGGGTTTCCGCCTCCTCGGCGAAGGTGATGGCGCGGCGCACGATGGCCACGGCCTCGTCCACGTCGAAAGGCTTCGGCAGGTACTCGAAGGCGCCGCTCTGGTAGGCGTTGACGGCGCTGTCCAGGTCGGAGTGGGCGGTCATGACGATCACCGGCAGCTCCGGGTACGCGGCGTGGATGCGTTCGATGAATTCCATGCCGTCCATGCCGGGCATGCGCACGTCGGTGATTACGGCGATGGGGCGGTCGTCGTCCAGATGGTGCATGGCGTGATCGGCGGAAGCGAAGGCGGTGATGGGGATGCCGGCCTGGGACATGGCCCGTTCCAGCACCCAGCGGATGGAGCGGTCGTCGTCCACGACCCAGACTCGATTACTCATCGGCATCCTCGACGGGCAGAAATACGGAGAAACAGGTGTGGCCGGGGCGGCTCTCGCACTCGATGACGCCGCCATGCTGGCCGATGATGGCCTGGGTGATGGCGAGTCCGAGGCCGGTTCCCTCCGGGCGTCCACTGATCATCGGCACGAAGATGCGGTCGAGCATGTCCTCGGGAATGCCCGGTCCGTTGTCGACGATGTCGATCCTCACCGCCATGCGATGAAGGCGGGTGCCGATGGTGAACTGGCGCATGATCCGCGTGCGCACGCAGATCATGGGATGAGCGCGCCCCTCGAGCGCCTGGGACGCGTTCATGGCGATGTTCAGAATGGCCTGCACGAGCTGTGCTTCGTCCGCGAGTACCGGCGGCAGGCTGGGATCGTAGTCGCGGCGGATGTCGATGCCGCCCTGGTGCTGCGCGTCCACCAGGCGGATCACGTGCTCGATCACGACGTGCACGTTCACCGGCTTCTTCTTCGGTTTCCGATTGGGGCCGAGCATGCGGTCCACCAGGGTCTTCAGGCGGTCCGCCTCGTCGATGATCACCCGGGTGTACTCCTTGTGCTGCTCGTTCTCGAGCTCGCGCTCGAGCAATTGGGCGGCGCCGCGCACGCCGCCCAGGGGATTCTTGATCTCGTGGGCGAGCCCCCGCACCAACTTTCGGGTGGTCTCCCGGGAGAACACCGCCTGATCGTCACGGTTGATGCGGATGAGCCGGTTGACGGGCTGAAGCTCCACGATCAGGCAGCCGCTCGCCTGCTCCAGGGACACGGTGAGGTCCGCCACCACTTCGGTGCCGTCCCGGGTGTGGAACCGGGTGGCGCGGCGGGTGAGGGACTGGCCGGTGTGCAGCACCACGTCCAGGCCGTCGAACACGTGGCCGTCGCCGTGGCTCACCAGCTCCACGGCCGGAGCACCGGCGGAACGGGCCTCGCTGGAGCCGAGCAACGCTTCGGCCGCGGAATTCAGATACTGCACTCGCAGCTCGCCGTCGAGGACCATCACCGCGGTGGAAAGACAGTCCAGTACGTCGATCTTGTTTAGATCCGTCATCGAGGAAATTCGGCCCACGACCCGCGCCCACAAACCTTGGTCAGCAAAAAACGGTCCAACCCGGTGGGCGCCGGTGATGCACCGGGTAGTGAGTCTTAACTCACGCTACAGATCCGGTGTATCAAGGAATGATCGGCGTCCGGCGGACGCGGGCTCGGCATTGCCTCCGGCTGCCTCCGTGCCGACGCACGCTGTTGGGGCGCAAGTATGCACCAGAATGGTGCGAAGGGCGAGGGGTCAGCCTCCGGAGGCGCGGGGCAGGGGGCGCGGCGGCTGCAGGATCACCGACCGCCGATGCAGGTGAAACACCGATGGCCCGCTGGTGATGATGGGCGTTCCCGCCTCGTCCACCACGCGCAGCTCCACGCTGTGGGTACCGCGATCGAGGTTGACGAGTTGGATGGTGGTATCCCGCGCGGTCTCGCGCAGGGTGCCGTCGATGTACACCTGCACGGCGTGGCCCGGCCGCAGTTCGGGCTGCAGATCGGCGCGGATCATCACGTTGCCGGCGTTCTCCCGGATGGCGGCATCGTGAGGCGGCTCCGCCACCTGCAGCCGCTCGTACCCCACCGGGGCGGCCTCGTCCGGCTCCGGCTCTTCCTGCGACTCGAGCCACGCCTCGAGGCTGATCCCGGTATCGCGCTGGGGCGGCGTCCGGTACGAGTTCGGCGCCTCCAGCTCGACGGCCTCGCCGGGTTCCCCCGGGCGCGGTGGCACGTCGGTGAAGACCACGTTGCCGTGCTCGTCCACGGTGCGGTAGATCTCGGCGGCGTCGGTCTGCGCCGGGGCGGTGAGAGCAAGCACCCAGAGGACCCCCGCTACCGGCCACCAGGCACGGCCGGCCGGGCGGCGGCAGAGCGGGTATCGGCGGGGCGTGGGCAGGGTCATGGGCGTCTCGCGTGGCCGGTCGTGAGACTGTTATACACCAGTCGCGAGTCCCGGGAATGCGAAAAAAAGCCCCGATTCGTAAGAACCGGGGCTCGTGCCGAAGGGGCGTGATGCCGCTGGCGATCAGACGCTGTAGTACATCTCGAACTCGGCGGGATGGGTCAGCATCCGCAGGTAGTCCACCTCCTCGCGCTTGAGCGCCAGGTAGCCGTCGATGGCGCCGTCGGTGAACACCCCGCCGGCCTTCAGGAAGTCGCGGTCCTGATCCAGGGCGTCGAGCGCTTCCTCCAGCGAGTGGGCCACCGTGGGGATGTCCTTCAGCTCTTCCGGGGGCAGGTCGTAGAGATCCTTGTCCAGCGCGTCGCCCGGGTGGATCTCGTTCTGGATCCCGTCCAGACCCGCCATGAGCATGGCGGCGAAGGTCAGGTACGGATTGCCGGTGCTGTCGGGGAAGCGGATTTCCACCCGGTAGGCACGCGGGTTGCCGCCCTGGATGTAGGGCACCCGGATGGAGGCCGAACGGTTGCGGGCGGAATAGGCCAGCAGCACCGGCGCCTCGAAACCGGGCACCAGGCGCTTGTAGGAGTTGGTGCTGCCGTTGGCGAAGGCGTTCAGGGCCTTGGCGTGCTTGATGATGCCGCCGATGTAGTACAGGGCCGTGTCGGAAAGACCGGCGTACTTGTCACCGTAGAACAGATTGGTGTCGCCCTTGGAGATGGACTGGTGCACGTGCATGCCGTTGCCGTTGTCGCCCACCAGCGGCTTCGGCATGAACGTGGCGGTCTTGCCGTAGGCGTCGGCCACGTTGTGCACGCAGTACTTGTAGATCTGCACCTCGTCGGCCTTCTTCACCAGGGTGTTGAAGCGCACGCCGATCTCGTTCTGGCAGGCCGTGGCCACCTCGTGGTGGTGCACCTCGGTGACAAGCCCCATGGCCTCCATGGCGTTGCACATGGCGGCCCGCAGGTCCGCGGCGGAATCCACCGGCGGCACCGGGAAGTAGCCGCCCTTGACCCGGGGACGGTGGCCCAGGTTGCCGCCTTCGAACTCGGAGTGGGAGGACCACGCCGCTTCCTCGGCGCCGACGGAGTAGAACGAGCCGCTGATCTCCACCTTCCAGCGCACGTCGTCGAAGACGAAGAACTCGTTCTCCGGGCCGAAGTAGGCGGTGTCGCCGATGCCCGAGGACTTCAGGTACGCCTCCGCCTTCTTGGCGATGGAGCGGGGGTCCCGGTCGTACGGCTGCATGGTGCTGGGCTCGACGATGTCGCAGCGCAGAATCAGGGTGGTGTCGTCACGGAACGGGTCCAGCACCGACGTGTCGTCGTCGGGCATGAGGATCATGTCGGACTCGTTGATGGCCTTCCAGCCGGCGATGGACGAGCCGTCGAACATGAAGCCGTCCTGCATGGCGTCGGCGTCGACCTTGGAGGCCGGAACGGTGGTGTGCTGCTCCTTCCCCTTGGGATCGGTGAATCGCAGATCCACCCATTTGACCTCGTGGTCTTTGATCATCTTCAGTGTCTTGTCGGACATTGCCTTCGCTGCTCCTGCTCGTCGTTTTGGGTTCCCGAAGCGGGCGCGGTGATCGAAACTGGCTCACCCTCTGCCCCAACGTTCCTTTCTGGTGCGCAATAACTGTGCCAGGGAAAAAGCCTTGCCCCGCAACTGTTCCGGGGTTGGTGATCGCTCACGTTCGCACCAGGATGGGGCATGACTGCAATGCTCGTGATACGGATGCACCGCGGTGGTGCGTCAAGTTCGACCCGCGACCCGCAAGCGGATGTGGTAGTGCTTCTGAGAGGTCTCGCCGCAGCCGGTGTCGCGGCACTCCCGGTCGTCGAGGTAGTCGTGGCCGTGCACCCGGCACCAGGCGCGGATGTCGTGCAGCGCTCCCGGGTCCGTGGCCAGCACCTCCAGCACCGTGCCGGGCTCCAGCTCGCCCACCTTGTTCTGAGTGCGGATCACGGGCATGGGGCACAACAGCCCCAGCGCGTCCAGCCTCGCCTGCCGGGCCGCCGTCACACCCACCACTCGTCACGGATGCCGTGAGGCGGCAGCGGGGCCACGGTCAATACCTCACCGGTACCCCCCGGACGTTCCACGGCCACCCGGACCTCCTCGGCGTCGCGGCCCTGACTGTAGCGCGCCAGGATTCGTGCCGCCAGGTGCACGTGGGCGTCGTCCGGCGTGCCGTCGATGAGCGCGAGCGGCCCCTTGTGGCTCAGGGTGCGCAGGGCGATGAAGCGCTTGCGATAGCCTTCCAGGTAGCGGTTCTCGCCTTCCTCGCGGCCGAGGATCAGCTTGAAGGCCGGGTCCGGGCGCAGATGCCGGCCCACCTTCAGGAGCATGATGTCGTCCAGGTCGTACTCCCGGTGACCCCGTGAACTCCACAGGTCCTGGAGCTTGGCGGAGTAGTCGGCGTTGGTGAGGAAGCAGCAGCCGCCGGCAGGCTGGGCCCAGTCGCTGAAGCCGAGGCGCTGGGCCAGCTCGAGCTGGGGCTTGCGGTTGCGGCCGTGGAAATCGAACAGCTTCTCCCGATCCACCCAACCCTCGCGTTCCGGCAGGGTCTCGGGCAGATGCTTGGCGCACAGCGGCCGGAGCAGGCGGTCTTCGGCGCCGGATTCCCGGGCGATGATGGGCATGGTTTCCCTGCGCTGGCTCTTCGGCCGCTGGCCCACCACCTCGCCGGTGATGATGAAGTCGAAGCCGTGCTCCTCCATGAAGGCCCAGGCCAGCGCCTTCTTCACCATGAAGATCTTGCAGTCGAGGCAGGGATTGAGGTTCGCCCCGTAGCCGTGCTTCGGGTTGAGGACGATGTCCTTGTATTCCTCGATGACGTCGATGATGTGCAGCTTGATGCCGAGCTGCTCGGCTACCCACAGGGCGTTGTTGCGCTTCGGCGCCTTGGACCTGCGCTCGCGGATGGCGTGGGTGTGGCCCTCCACGCAGAATCCGGTGAAGAAATTCAGCCCCTCCACGTGCACGCCCTGGTCCATGACCACCCGGGCGGCCAGCATGGAGTCGAGACCGCCGGAGATGAGCGCCACCGCCTTCGGCGCGACAACTTTCGTCTGTTCCGTCATAATCGCCGCCCCCGCGCGGGCTGCCCTCGAGAAGAATCGTTTCCAGGAAGTGATCGAATCATGAGCG
>JAWLCV010000115.1:0-8268 GCA_041686955.1 Pseudomonadales bacterium | reverse complement strand
AGGATGGTTTCTACCTCGCAGCGGCGGCCGGTTTCCGGGTCGACGTAGCGCGGGTAGCGAACCAGCGCGGCGTGAGCGATTTGCTCCAGATCCGCGGCCATTCGGCGCTCGGGGGCCGGCAGTTCATCGCGGGTCAGGCCCCAGCCGGCGTAGAACGGCATACCGAACGTGCGCACGGGCTTCTTCCATACGAGCCCTTCGAAGCCCATCTGCGAGGTCACGGTGTAGATTGCCTCGGCTTCTTCGATTAGGCGCGCGGGATGCGCGTCGTCGTCGAGCAGGCGAACGCGGGCGACTTTCGAGAGGCTGTCGCGGTCGAAGTAGCCGCGCTTGCGCCCGGAGGCTACCTCAGGGTGAATCTTGACCAGCACGGTGCAGGTCGGATTTTCTTCCAGCGCAGCCTCGAGCATCTGCTGAAAGCTCGCGGCGTCTGCCGCACCGTAGCGTATCGAGGCGTCGCCGTAGGTCTGGTCCACCACCAGGACGTAGGGCTTCGGCAGCGCCGCCGCCGTCTCGCGCAGGTGGTTGTACTTCGAAACCCGCGCGGCCCGCCAGCCATGGAGCAGGGCGCGGGTCCGGTCACGATCGGCCTCATCCAACGGCTCGCTGATGAGGGTCTCCAGCCGCGAGGGTCGGCTGGCGTCGTAGTAGATGCCCAGATCGTCGACGACGACGGCGAGCGGTGGCTCCTGGGCGCCGGGCTGGACCGAGCGCAGAAAGCCGTCCTCGAGCGCCAGGTAAGGCAACCCCTTGCGCTCCGCGTAGAGGCGGGCGCGCTCGGCGCTCGGTCGCAGTCCCCAGCCGGCGACGGCGGTGACCTCGCTGCCGCGACCGGGCCCGTGGACGACCTTGGCGTCGAGGAAGGTTTCCAGGTGCGGGATCCGGCCGATGCCTCGGGAGAACACGCGGATCATGGTCGCTCCGCTGCCGGGCACGCACTCGGGTGGGTTCGTGTCGCGTACTCGGGGAGGAGCGTCAGCCCCGCCCGCGTCCACTTTGCGACCAGGGCAGCCTCTGCCGCCCAACGGTGTCGGCCGGTGCCTCGACGGCCGCGGTGGGCATGATGATAGCGGCCGGTGCGGCCGGCGCCGATCCCGACCGCGTTTATGCCCTCCCAGCCGCCGACCAGCTCGCGAAGCCACGCCAGCATCAGCACGCCGGCGCTCGGGGGCGCGTCGAGTTCCTTCACGAGCGCGCGCCACACCTCCAGCGGTACCGAGAGCACGGGCTCTCCGGCCATCAGACGTTGGGCGTGCAGCCGCCAGTCGCGCAGGGCGAAGCAGACGTCCGGACCCGAGACGACCACCCGTTCCGCGCCGGCCGGCGCCGGCCCCCGGTAGCCGGGCGACGCCACCCAGACCGAGGTCCGGGTACCGAGGTCGGCCGCGCGGGCGGAAAGATCGCCGGCGCGGTTGAAGCGGACCACCATGGCCGAGGCGTCGATGTCCGCTCCGAGCTCGCAGCCGATGAGCGCGCCGGCATTGCCGACCACCGCGATGCCTCGCCCTCGTGCCGTGCGGGCGTCGGCTTCGAACGCGCCACGCCACTCCGCCTGGCGCGGAGCGGCCAGCGCGAGGCCGGCGCCCTGATCCACGCCGGACCAGATCCAGTCGGGCGCCGCGCGGATTTCGCTCAACAGGGCCGCGGCACGCCACCGTTCATGGGAGGAGAGTCTCGGGTAGGCGGCAAGCAGAGGCGGAACGTCCCGAGGTCGCAGCCGGTAGCCCAGGTCCCGGCGGAACGTCAGGTAGGCGAGCAGGCTCCGGGGTGACGGGTATCGGTTGGCGCGGCGGAGGGTACGCAGGGTCCGCCGGTCGTAGTAGCCGAGGTTCCGGCGGCGTCGCGCCTGGTGGAGCAGCACCGTCGATCGCATCTTCGTAGTCAGGGGTAGCGGAGATGCGAGGGCGTCAAGCATGGCGGCCGCCGGACTCACACGCGGCGAGCCGCAGGAACTCGTCCGCCACCCGGTCGACGTCGGCGCGCTCGAGCACCCGCGCTCGAAGGTCGTGGGTGACGCAGTCGTAGTAGCCGCGGTCGCCGAGCAGGCGCTCCAGCTCTGCGCACCACCGTTCCGGCGAGTCGACCATGATGGCGCCGGCGTTCCTGAATCGTTCGGCGTCGGGCAGCGGCGAGCAGAGCGTGGGAATGCCCCAGTAGCCGGCCTCCAGGACCTTCAGTGCGGATTTGCAGCGGGTGAACGGCGTCGATTCCAGGGGCGCCAGATTCACGGTGCCGGCGCGGACTTTCGGGTGCAGGTCCTCGAATGGAACCTTGGGGTGGTGATGCACCTGTCCCGCTCGCGCGTCGAGCCGATGCTCGAGCGGCCCGGTGATGTGCAGCTCGACCTCGGGATGCTGTGCCAGCACCCGGTTGAGCGGAGCCGTGATCGTCGCGAAGTCCCTGTCGTGGCTGCGGGTGCCCGGAAAGTAGGTGATGCGTGGGGGACCAGGGGGGCGGCCGCCGTCTTCGGGCACGCAGCGCCAGCGGTGATGCACGGCATTCGGCAACTGCAGAACCCGTGCCCCTGGGAAGCAGCGCTCCGCTTCTTCCCGGAGCGGCACGGTAGAGACGGTAATGGTGCGGAACATCCGCAGCGCCCGGCGGTGCGACCGGTACAAAGCCTTCGTGTCGGCCAGCGGCACCAGATCGTTGACCACCCCGGGGCTGAAGCGGGCCAGATCGTCGTCGAAGATCAGATCGTCCACGTCGGCCACGAGCTGAACCCCGCGGCGCCGCAGCAGCGCTGCCATGGCGCGGAACGCGAACGTGTAGCGCGGGCGGTGAAACACCGCAACGTCGAGCGCGGCCGCCGGGTTCAGCCGGGTGACGTGGGTGAGCGTCGCGACGTGTCCACGTTCGCACAGAGCCGAGGCGAGGTTCTGGCACCGATAGATGAACGAGGCGTCGTCCGTGAAGCGCCTAACGTTGCGATTGCACGCGACGAAGGCGATACGTAGCGGACGGTCGAAGGGCATCACGCGGCCTCGACGCGGGAGACCGCGGAGAGCGAATAGTCCTCGCGGTTGAGGCTGAGGTTGGGGTTGTAGTAGGGGTCGTTGTCGAGCAGGGCGCCCCAGCGCTGCCGCATGATCTTGCATTCCTGCTGGAAGCGCGCGCGCTTCTCCGGCGAGGTGTCCTCACCGCGGGTCTTGGACTCGTGGTGGACGAGCTCGGCGAAAGGCGTCCAGAGGTTGCGGTAGCCGGCCTGCAGGCATTTCAGGCAGAAGTCCACGTCGTTGAACGCCACCTTCAGATGCTGCGCGTCCAATCCCCCCACGTGCTGATAGACGGCCTTTCGCACCACCAGCGCGGCGCCGGTCACGGCGGCCACGTTGTGCACGATCCGCAGGCGGCTGAAGTAGCCGCTGGAATCGCCGGGCAGATACTTGTGGGAATGGCCGGCGACGCCGCCGATGCCGAGCACCACGCCGGCGTGCTGCAGCCGGCCGTCCGGATAGTAGAGCTTGGCGCCGACGCAGGCGATGTCCGGCCGGACGGCATGGCTGACCATCTCCTCGAGCCAACCATCGTTCACGGCCTCCACGTCGTCGTTGATCAGGCCGATCACGGTGCCGTTCGCGTGCTCCACGGCGAAGTTGTTGATCGCCGAGAAGTTGAAGGGCTGGTCGTAGCGCAGCACCCGTACCCGTGGATCATCCCTCAGGCTGCTCAGGCAGGCCAAGGTGCGCGGGCAGGTGGAGCCGTTGTCCACCACGAGAACTTCTAGCGGATCGTAGTGGGTACGGCGCAGCAGGGCGTCGAGACAGGCCTCGAGCACCTCACCGCCGTCCCGGGTCGGCACGATCAGGCTCACCATGGGTTTCGGCTCCGGCAGCGGCCAGCGGGGCCGGTAGAGCCCGGGTTCCAGGGTTTCCACGGTGACGCCTGAATCGGCGGTGTCGAAATGCTCGGCCAGCGCGCGCAGCGCGGCGCATGCGGCATAGTCCTTGCGGCCGTGATCGGCGGCGGTGGAGCCTTCGTGCCGGCGCCAGTGGTAGAGCACCTGCGGCACGTGCACGACCTGGGTCGGGCTCGGCAGGCGAGCGACGCAGCGCAGAAGCAGGTCGTAATCCTGACTGCCCTCGAACCCGGGGCGAAACCCGCCCACTTCGTCCACCAGCGCGCGCCGGTAGGCTCCCAGGTGACACACGTAGTTCTGGGAGTACAGCAGGTCGGGGGAGAAGTCGGGCTTGAAGAACGGCTCGCAGCGGCGGCCTGCGGCATCGAGCTTGTCCTCGTCGGAGTAGACGATCTGCGCATCGGGGTTTCGCTGCAGGGCGGCGGCGAATGCGAACAGGGCATGGGGTGCGAGCACGTCGTCGTGATCGAGCAGTGCGACGAAATCACCGGTGGCGAGCTCGAGGGCCGTGTTGCTGGCCGCGGCGATGTGGCCGTTGCCGTCACGGAACGCTACGCGAACCCGGGAATCCCGGCCCTGGAATTCTTCCAGAAGGCGCCGCACGTGAGGCAGGGAGGAAGCGTCGTCGGCGATGCACAGTTCCCAGTGCGGGTAGCTCTGGGCGGCGACACTCTCCAGGCAGGCGCGCAGATGGGCTTCGTCGGTGTCGAACGTGGGCACGAGGACAGAGAAGGTGGGATGCCACTGCCACCCGGCCATGAGCGCCTGCTGTTGCTCTTGCGTCGGAACCGCCGTGCGCTCCTGTTCCTCGATCCAGCGGACGTAGCTCGACGGATCGCTGGCGGAAAGCTCGGCGAACAGCCGGTCGTAGCTCTGCCAGAGCGCCTCCGGGTCTAGCGCCTGGCCCGTGCCCGCCGGCATGTGGCGCTGGGCGGCGAGCTTGCGGCGGATGCGCTTGAACGCGGCACCGCGGGACATGCGCACCAGGCGAAAGTGCTGCAAGGCAAAGCTGCCGGCGCCTTCGAAGGGATCGAAGCGCACCCGGGCGGCTGTGGGCAGATGTATCAGCCGCTTCGCCATGCGTCCCGAACGCAGGGGCAGCCGAAAGCACCGGTCCTCCGCGTCGCCGTCGCCGGTATCGAAGTAGAGCGTGCCGCAGCCGCTGGCCACTGGCAGGTTCATCAGCACTTCCAGCATGTACCAGCCCCCCGGGAGCCGGCGTTTGAGACGGAACTGGGGATCGTCGCCCACGGCGGTGAACTGCCGGAATCGCTTGCTGGTGCAGCGCACCTGGTGGCTGCAGCGCAGATCCCGCGCGCCGGCGGCGAACGGCCAGGGAGCAGACGGATACCACACGCCGGTCATCGTCAGGCGCGCTGGCCGTCCGCCCGGTACTGCAGCGAGATCCAATCCCGATAGCTGCCGTCGAGAATGGCCCGCCACCACGGCTCGTTCTCCAGGAACCAGCGCAGGGTCGTCTCGAGGCCCGCCTCGAAGCCCGTCTGCGGCGAGTAGCCGAGCTCTGCGGTGATCTTGCTGGCGTCGATGGCGTAGCGGCGGTCGTGCCCAGGGCGGTCGGGAACGAACTTCACCAGCGATCGTGTGGCGTGGCCTCGGGCGGCCGGGGCCTCGGGGAACCGGGCGGCAAGGGCGGGATCGTCGGCGAATGCCCGATCCACCAGCGTGCAGAGGGTTTCCACGATCTCCACGTTCGGCCGCTCGTTGTTGCCGCCGATGTTGTAGGTCTCGCCTACGCGGCCGGCTTCGAGCACCAGCTCGATGCCCCGGCAATGGTCCTCGACGTAGAGCCAATCGCGAACGTTCTGCCCGTCGCCGTACACGGGCAGTGGCTGCCCGTTCAGCGCGTTGACGATCATCAGCGGGATGAGCTTTTCCGGGAAGTGGTACGGCCCGTAGTTGTTGGAGCAGTTGCTGGTGGTCACCGGCAGCCCGTAGGTGTGGTGATAGGCCCGCACCAGGTGATCGCTGGCCGCCTTGCTGGCCGAGTAGGGGGAGTTGGGGGCGTAGGGCGTGGTTTCCGAAAAGCCGGGCGATCCGGCCTCCAGGCTGCCGTAGACCTCGTCGGTGGAGACGTGATGAAAACGCTTGCCCTCGAAGCCGCCGGGCATCGTTTCCCAGACGCCGCGCGCGGCAGCCAGCAGGGTATGGGTGCCCACCACGTTGGTGCGCACGAACTCGTCGGGCCCGTGGATGGAGCGGTCAACGTGGGACTCCGCCGCGAAGTGCACGATGGTGTCGACGTGCTCCTCGCGCAGAATCTGCTCCACCAGCGGGCCGTCGCAGATGTCGCCGTGCACGAAGCGAAAGCCCGGGTGGTGCTCGAGGCCGGCCAGGTTCTGCCGGTTACCCGCGTAGGTGAGCGCGTCCAGTACCACCACCCGATGCTCGGGGTGGCGTGCCAGCCAGTAGTGCACGAAGTTGGCGCCGATGAAGCCGGCGCCGCCGGTGATCAGCAGGTTTCGCATAACATGGATCTCAATGCGGTGCGCCAGTGCGTGGGCCGCAGGCCCAGCGCGCTCCAGGTGGCGGATTTGTCCAGCACGCTGTAGGCGGGGCGCCGGGCCGGGGTGGGGTATTCACAGGTGGCAATGGGCCGGACTTCCACCGCCTGATTGAGCAGGCCCCGCTCGCGCGCTTCCTCCTCGATGGCCACGGCGAAGTCGTACCAGCTCGCGACCCCCGCGTCGGACCAATGGAAGATACCGGTGGTGTCCGGTTTCAGCGCAAATTGCCACACCGCTTCGGCGAGGCCGCGAGCCCAGGTCGGCGTGCCCACCTGATCGGCCACCACGCCGAGCTGCTCCCGTTCACGCATCAGCCGCAGCATGGTCTTGACGAAGTTGCCGCCGTGGCTCGAGTAGACCCAGCCCGTGCGCACGATCACGGCGTGGTCGTCGGCGGCGGCCAGAACCCGCTCCTCACCTTGGAGCTTGGTGGCGCCGTAGACGCCGAGCGGCCGCGGGGTGTCGTCGGGACGGTAGGGCGTGCTCGCGGCACCGTCGAAGACGAAGTCCGTGGAAACGTGGATCAGCCGCAGATCTCGGTCGGCGGCCGCCCGGGCGAGGCGCTGGGGTCCGGTGGCATTGACGGCGGCGGCGAGCTTGCGTTCCTGCTCGGCCTTGTCCACGGCGGTGTAGGCCGCGGCGTTGATGATCACCTGGGGCCGGTAGTGATCCAGGGCGCAGGCGACCGCCTCGGCGCTGGTGATGTCGAGCTGAGCCCGGCCGAGGGCCACGGCGTGCACCCCCGGCGGTACGGTGCGCTGGAGCTCGTAGCCGAGCTGGCCGCCCGCCCCGGTGATGAGCACCTCCAGCGCCATCAGGGGTAGACCTCCGCCTCCGCGAGGCGCAATCCATGAGCGTCCTTCTCCGACAGGCTGGGCGGATCGCCCTGGACCAGCGGCCACTCGATGGCGAGCTCCGGATCGTTCCAGACCAACGCGCGCTCGTGCTGGGGCGCGTAGTAGTCGGTGCACTTGTACTGGAACTCGGCGCCTTCGGGGCTCACCACGTAGAAGCCGTGAGCAAAGCCCGGCGGCACCCAGAGCATGCGCCCGCTCTCGGCGCACAGGTGCACTCCCACCCAGCGGCCGAAGGTGGGGGCGCTGCGCCGCAGGTCCACGGCCACGTCGTACACTTCACCCGCCGTGACCCGCACCAGCTTCCCCTGGGGCTGCCAGATCTGATAGTGCAGGCCGCGCAGCACGCCCTGGGCGGAGCGGCTGTGGTTGTCCTGAACGAAGTTGGCGTGAATGCCGGCTTCGGCAAAGCTTCGCTGCGACCAGCTCTCGAAGAAGAAGCCGCGATGGTCGCCGAAGCGCCGGGGCTCGACGATCACCACCTCCGGGATGTCCGTGGGAATGAACTTCATCAGAACACCCGATCCTCCAGCAGGCCCAGCAGATACTGCCCATAGCCGCTCTTGCACAGCGGCCGGGCGAGCCGTTCGACCTGCGCGCAGTCGATGTAGCCCATGCGGAAAGCCACTTCCTCGGGGCAGGCGATCTTCAGCCCCTGGCGGGATTCGATGGTCTGGACGAACAGGCTCGCCTGCATGAGGGATTCGTGGGTGCCGGTGTCGAGCCAGGCGCTGCCGCGGCCGAGCAGCTCCACGTGCAGGTTGCCGGCCCGCAGGTAGTGCCGGTTCACGTCGGTGATCTCGAGCTCGCCGCGGGGCGAGGGCTCGATGCCGCTGGCGATCTCCACCACGTCGTTGTCGTAGAAGTAGAGCCCGGTGACGGCGTAGTTCGAGCGCGGCCGTTCGGGCTTCTCCTCGAGGCCGATGGCCCGGCCCTCCGCGTCGAACTCCACCACCCCGTACGCCCGCGGGTCCTGCACGTGATAGCCGAACACGGTGGCGCCATCGGTGCGGTTCGCCGCGCGCCGCAG
>JAWLCV010000114.1:0-8540 GCA_041686955.1 Pseudomonadales bacterium | reverse complement strand
CGCCGTGGCCACCATGACCGGCGAGGACGACGCCCAGCCCCGCGTGCTGTTCGCCGTCACCGTCCAGACCCCGCGCCACGGGCCCAAGCTGCAGCGCCGTGTGATGGACGACGACCAGCTGCACAACATCGACCAGTGGAAGAAGTTCGGCCCGGTCTTCTCGCCCTCCCAGTTCAGCCGCATGCTCTCCATCCTGGAACGCGGCGCCCACCTGGGCGCCCGGGACGCCACCAACTTCGTGGGTCTGTGCTGGCGCGGCGGCAAGCTCATGGTGAACGAAGGCCCTGACACCTACTTCCAGGACCCGGCCCAGCAGTGCGCCTATCACGCCCTCAGTTTCCCCAGCAGCACCCCGTCGGACGCGCGCAAGGTCATTGCCGCCTATCAGGCCACGTTCAAGGGCAACCCGGCCCTGTTGCTGCTCACCTGGGCCCTGGGCGCGCACCTGAAGGTGCTGCTGGGCTTCTGGCCCCACGCCGAGCTTCAGGCGGAGAAGGGCAGCGGCAAGTCCACCCTGGTGAAGCGCCTGGAGCGCAGCATCGCCATGACCATGTTCTCCGGCCAGAGCTCGGAAACGGCATTCCGACTCCTCACCTCCATCAGCTGCACATCGCACCCGGTGGGCTGGGAAGAACTCTCCGCACGCAGGCAGGACGTCATCGACAAGGCCGTGGCCATGCTCCAGGAGAGCTACCAGTACACGGTCACCCGCCGCGGTGCGGAAATGAAGGAATTCGTGCTCGCCGCCCCGGTGCTGCTCGCCGGCGAAGACGTGCCCGTGAAAAGCCTCATCGGCAAGCTGGTGCGTTTCACCGTCGAGGCAAAGCAGCAAGGCCCACTCATCCCCGAAGACCTGCCGCGCTTCCCCGTGCGCCAGTGGCTGGAATTCCTGGCCGGCCACACCCGCCACCAGGTGCAGGCCCTCTACGCCGATTCCCTCACGTTCTGCCGCAAGAGCTGCCGCGCCGCCCTCGAGGACGGCGGCGCCAAGCGCATGACCGAGAACTACGCCGCCCTGTACACCGCCTGGCGCCTGCTCGCGCAGTTCGCCGACGTGCCGGAAAACCAGGGCAACGTCCCCCACGACGTGATCCGCGAAATGAACAGCCACATCAGCCAGACCAGCGGCGACCGCCAGCCCTGGGTGTGGCTCATGGAGCTGGTGCTGTCCGAGATCTCCGCCGGCAAATACCGCCACCCGTACACCGTGGACCACGACGAGGAGAACACCCTCTACCTGGCGTTCATGCCGCGCGACGTGATGCACCACATCCGCACCAGCCCGGGCCTCGCCCAGGCCTGGGACGCCTCACCGGTCAAGAGCCACACCGTGCTCAAGAAACAGCTCAAGGCCGCCGGCGTGGTGCTGAAAGACGACGTCAGTTTCACCAAGAACGGCCACCGCACCACCCACGCCGTGGCCCTCAGCGCGGAGAAGCTGGCGGAGTTTGGGATGCATGTGCAGGAACCTGATGTACAGGCCGGATAACGATGAAGCCCAGCCGACCCAAACCGCGTAGCGGTTTGAGGTCGGCTGGGGCGCCTTGTTGGGCTTCGACACTTGGAGGAATGGGAATGCTTGTAGCGAAATTTTCAGACGGTAAATCAACCCCAGAGGGGAAACCAATAGCGATAGCCTCCGGGGCCGGGATACACCGTTGCCGCGGGATGATGTATTGGCTGCGGTGGAAGGACCACACATTCGACATCCGGGAAATGTGGAAGCTGCTCGGGATGGACGAGCAGCCCTATTTCATTGGCGAAGACCCAAAGGACTGGAAGGTGAATCCTGATTTTTACACCGGGTTCATCTCTGGGATTGAGGGAAAGGATTTCGTCGAACTCATGCGACTGCATGACGAAGCACTGGGTGCGGCAGAGTAAGCCCAACGATTAGCTGAGCGGCCGCGACAACGAAGGCACGGAGACACGAGAGATGAACGAAACCGACACCGTTGAAAATACCGCCGCAGCAGGCGGGTCGCGACTCCGGCGTTTTGTTGGGCGGCGCGTGCGCACCGTTGAATACGACCCGGGGCGGGGTTGGATTGCTCGCGACCCGAGCACCGGCCTGGAGGTGATCGAAAATTTCCGCTGGACGAGCCGTTCCGTAGCGCGGGCCGTTGTCCGCGATGCTCGATTGTTTGCGCCGCACAACGGCAAAGCGCAGCGGCGCGAGGTACGAGCGCCCGACTGACGCGCAGTGTTAGCCATCTGGAGGTTTGAAATGGAACGACTGAAATATCCGCTAAGCCACGAATGGCACGCTACCATCAACCGGCACAGCGACGCGCAACGGCATGCCGACCAAGAATGGCCGAGTTTCATGTATGAGGCGAAGTCGGCGGCTGACGAGGTTCCGCGAATGGCGATGCTGTTCAAGCAGGAGCGCGAAGACGCGCTACCGAAGACGCACCAGCAATGCTCAATGCATGAGCCTGTGCCAGTGCCCGATAACCACCTGACCTGTTGCCTCGGCACCAAAACCAAAGAGTGCCCGCACCTGCTGGTACTGGAAAAGATCGAGCGCTGCACACCGGAAGACATTGA
The DNA here is from genome assembly GCA_041686955.1 of Pseudomonadales bacterium. Lineage (GTDB taxonomy): Bacteria > Pseudomonadota > Gammaproteobacteria > Pseudomonadales > Azotimanducaceae > UBA7803. Next base: position 5,990 of record JAWLCV010000114.1, on the reverse strand, counting down.
CTACGCCAAGGCGTGGACCTGCGCAGCCCACATCTTGAGCAACGGCGGCGACGCTATGAACACCGGATACCTGCTGCGGGTCGATGACCGGATGTACTGGGACAACGTGCACGCCAGTTTGGCGATGTGCGAAGAGGGCTAACAGAGATTAGGCCGAACCAAGGCAATCATTGCAGGAGACGGTCCCGATGAAATTGAACGAGACCCTGACCACGGCCCGGAACGTTATTCGCTTCCGGCGCATGTCCCTGCGCACGGAAGAGAGTTACTTGGGCTGGATCGCCCGCTTCGGGAAGTGGTGTGCCGCGCACCCGGATGGCGACCATGCCGCCAAGGTGCGCGGCTTTCTCACTTACCTCGCGGTAGACCGGAACGTGTCGAAGGCTACCCAGGCTCAGGCGCTCAATGCTGTGGTGTTCCTCTACCGTGCCGTTCTCAACGTCGAGTTGGGCGACATCGGCCAGTTTCGTCAGGCTAGCCGCCCACGAAAACTGCCGATGGTCCTCGCTGTGTCCGAGGTGCGGGCGTTGCTCGATCATATGCATGGCACCACCTGGCTCATCGCATCCGTGCTGTACGGGAGCGGCCTGCGCCTCCAGGAGGCGTTATCGCTTCGGGTCCAAGACGTGGATCTTGAGCGGAGAGTAATAACTGTCCGTGGAGGGAAAGGCGACAAGGACCGCGCCACCGTCATGCCGCATCACCTTATCGAGCCTTTGCGCCAGCAGGTGGAGCAGGTGCGCAGGCTCCACAAGCGCGATCTTGCCAACGGATTCGGCGAGGTCTACCTCCCTTACGCGCTTGAGAGGAAATATCCGAACGCGGCGAAGGAAACCGGGTGGCAGTACCTATTCCCGTCCACGACCATAGGCGCCTGCCCACGCACCGGAGTGATGCGCCGGCATCACCTGCACGACAGCGCGCTGAGCAAGGCGCTCAAGAGCGCTGCGCGCGCGGCGAAGATCTCGAAGCGGGTAGGCGCCCACACGCTCCGCCACTCCTTTGCCACTCACCTGCTGGAACGGGGCACCGACATCCGAACCATCCAGCAGCTCCTGGGGCACTCCGACGTGAGCACCACCATGATCTACACCCACGTGGCCACGGTCGGAGCGGTGGGCGTCATCAGCCCCTTGGACGCCATCGCATGAACCACCCCTTCACCATCCTCGTCCTCGCCGGCGCGGTCCTGCTGCTGCAGGGCCACGCCATGGCGTTCTGGGCGCACTGGCTCGGCTGGCCCGGCCTCGGCTGGTCTCTGCTCCTCGAGGCAGTGGCCCTGTGGCTGTGGTGGCAGCCCAGGCGCCGCGCCCTGGGCTTCGTGGCCAGCGTGCTGCTCATCATCGGCCCGCTGTACCACGTCTCCGCGCCCGTGCTCGCCGGCGGCCGCACCAGCGAGGCTAACGCGGAAGTACTGGCCACCCTGCGCGCCGAGGTCACCCAGCGCGAGCAGGCCCTGGCCATCTTCCTCCAGAACTCCACCGCCCGCCCTGGATGGCTCGCAGCCATCCAGGAAGCCCAGGACGGCCTCGACGCCGCCCGCGCCGCCCTGCGCCATGCCGCCACCGAAAGCGCCCAGGCCGCCACGCCCTGGCAGCGCCTGGCCGTTATGACCATGCAGCTCGTCGCCCTGGTCCTGTTCCAGGCGGTCGCCGTCATGGCCACCACCACCCTGGCCGATTCCCACGCACCCCCGGCGAAGCAGTCCCGGGAAGCGCGGGGAAGCGGCCCCACAGAACCGATTCCCACCGCCGTCCCTGCTTCCCCGTCCGCTTCCCTCGCGGCCCGCACCATCGCCCGCCTGGACGAAGTACTGCGCGAGACCGGCCTCAGCCAGAACGCTTGGGGCAAGCTCCACGGCTTCAGCTCGAAGCAGATGAGTCAGGTGAGAAACCACGACCGCGTCGTCGCCGCCGGCGTCCGCGGCGCGCCGTCGAAGTTGATCGAACGTATGGCCCAAGCCCTGGGCCTGCCATTGAAGGAGGAAGCATGAAAAAGCTCTGCATCTATCACGGCAACTGCGCGGACGGCTTCGGCGCCGCCTGCGTGGTCCGTCGCGCCCTCGGCGCGGACAACGTGGATTTCCACGCCGGTGTCTACGGCGAGCCGCCGCCCGACGTTACCGGCCGAGACATCTACCTGGTCGACTTCAGCTACAGGCGCCCCGTGCTGCTGGAGATGGCCACGAAGGCGCGCACCATCACCATCATCGACCACCACAAGACGGCGGCCGAGGACCTGGTGGACTTGCCGGAGAACGTCACCACAGTTTTCGATATGGAGCACAGCGGCGCCATGCTCTCGTGGCTGCACTTCTTCCCCGACAAGGAGCCGCCCCAGTTGCTTCGCCACATCGAGGACCGTGACCTATGGCGATTCACTTTCGAAGGAACCCGGCAGATCCAGGCGGCGCTTTTCTCGTTCCCCTACGATTTCAACGTGTGGGAAAGCCTGTTCGCGTTGGACCCGTGGGAATTGGTCATCGACGGCCGCGCCATCGAGCGGAAGCACTTCAAAGACATTCGGGAGTTCATCGCGACCGCCGCCTACCGCACAGTGATCGCCGGCCACGACGTGCCCGTGCTGAATGCCCCCTACTTCTGGAGCTCCGACGCAGGGCACATCATGGGCAAGGGCGAACCGTTCGCCGCTTGCTATTGGGACACGCCGGCAGGCCGCGTCTTCAGCCTGCGATCGGAGGAGAGCGGCCTGGACGTCTCCGAGGTCGCCAAGCGCTTCGGCGGTGGCGGACACAAGAACGCCGCAGGGTTTCGCCTGACCCACTCTCAGGTCGCCTGTGGCGCCCTCAGCACGGGCGTGCTACCGAACGCCTGACTGCCCCCGCTTCCGGCTCATCAAACAAATGAGCCCGGCGAATGCCGGGCTCTCCTTTTCAGCCTGCCGCCAGGCAGGCGTAAGCATTGAGCGCCGCCGCTCGCCTTCGTCGTCTCCCCCGCACCCCCTTACGAGTAGGCCCGCGCCCCAGGCGCTGGCGAAAGGCATTTCGCGGCCTGCGTCCGCCGAAACCGGGAAGGAAGGCGGGGGCGGCACAGAAAACCCGCGCATTCGTCATTCGTTTGACGCTAAGCCATTGATTGTTGAGTCGCTTTGCCGCCGGATTCGGTCCGTTTTTGCGCGGTTTCCGCTTCTTTCTGCGCGGGTTGGCCTCTTTTCTGCGCGGGTCACTTTCCGCGCTGCGCCCCTTTTTATCTCTCTCTCTTGAAAACAACTCCTTGAGAGAGAGAGAAAAAGAGCGGAGCCGGGAAGGAAAAGAGGGCTCACGGCCGGTGCGCGGGTTGCGAATATCAGGATGTTCTAACGTGCGCGGATTTTTTGCCCGTGCGCGGATTTTTCGCGCACTCTCGCGCAGCGGCAAAACGAGAAAAATCAAGCGGATAACTGTAAAATACGGACCAGTGCGCGGGTGCGCGGGTTGCGCTGCCCCTGGTCTCCCCCGAGAGGTGCGGCATGGACCTGATTTCGGCCTGGTTGGCCTGGCTCCAACACAACAAAGGGCGAGCCGCTCGGACGAGCCTGAAGTACGGCTACTATCTGAACCGGTTCTCCGCCTACCTGGCGGAGCGAGGCCTCAGCCTGGGCACCGCGGAGCGCGAACATCTGGAGGCCTTCGCCGGCCTCTACGCGCACCAGGAGCTGAAGCTCAAGCCCCGCGCCCGCAAGCCGCTGGTCGCTGCACTGCGGTCCTTCTACCGTTGGGCACACGAGGCCGGCAATGTGCCGGCGAACGTCGCCCACTTCCTCGAGTATCCAAAGGCCGGCAAGCGCCTGCCCCGCGCCATGGCCCTGGAAAGCGCCGAGGCCATCCTCATGCAGTGCGACCTCACGACGTTCATCGGCGTGCGCGACGCCGCGATTCTCTCGGTGCTCATCGGCTGCGGCCCGCGTGTTTCTGGCGTGTGCAATCTGAACGAAGAGGATCTGCTCTGGCGCAATGACAGCGGCCGCGAACGCCTGGTGATCCGCTTCCGCGAGAAGGGTGACAAGGAACGCCTGGTACCGGCCCCGCCCGAGACCGCGCTCATGCTCCATGCCTACCTTGGCCATCCCGAGCTGGAGGCTATCGACCGCCTCCTCGAGGACGGCAACCGCGTGCTGTTCGTGAGCGTCCGCAATCGCCAGGTGCCCGAACACGAATACCGTGGCGAGGCCCGCCGCATTGCCGAGCGCAGCGTGTTCGACCGCCTGCGCCAGTACGGAGAAGCCGCCGGCGTCCCCGTCGAGCAGCTGCACCCGCACGCCATTCGCCACCTGTTCGGCACCGAGATGGCCGAGGATGACGTGAACCTGCTCGTGCACCAGGAACTCATGGGCCATGAAGACCCGAAGACCACGAAGGGCTACGCAGCGCTCGCCATGCGTAAGAAGACCGAGGCCATCGACAAGGCTTCACCCCTCCGCAAGATCCGCACCCCCGTGTCCGAACTCGCACGCTCCCTGGAAAAACCACGAAGGGGTGCGCCTTGAGCCTAGCCAGCTGCTTAGAAATCAACTTAGCCGCGCCTCGCCCGCTGCCGTGTGGTAGTACTACTGGGCTTTCCGGGATGGCTGCGCAGGGGTTGAGAACTCGGCTCCAGAAGGACCAAAACCGTCTAGCCCTCTCCCCGCCGTCAGTTGCGCCCTTTCACAAAACACGCAACTGGAAGGGGTGCGGGCACGTAGTGGTGCGGGGTACAGCCTGTGGGTAATTCGAGAATGCGCAACTCAGAATGTGGAGAGGTGAGGATGCAGGGGCAGGACCATGGCCAGGCGCAGGGGGTGGGGGCTCGGCATGAGGGGATAGGCCTGCCGGTGCAGGGGGGTGGGTACCAGGATATCTACCCAGAATCAGATGCCCCCGCAGGGGGCTCAAAAAACGCGCGCGACCCGCGGCTCGATGAGCTCGAGCAGATGGGCCTCGGACGCCACTGGCTGGCCGTCGCAGAGAGCATCGGAGTCGACGCCTTCCTGCAAACGTGGCGCATCTTGGACGGTCACACTGGCGCTGACGCCCGGCGGCTTCCGGTGCCGCGCTTCTCGACGTACGAGCGCTACCAGCGCAACCGGTGGATCCGTGCGCTGGCGGCCTCCGGCATGAAGGCGGCGCAGATCCGGGCGGAGATCGCCCGGGAGCTCTGTGAATACGTGAGCATTCGTCACATTGACCGGGTGATCGCCAGCGGGGTAGGAGAGAACCCGTGACCGACAAGACCGCCATCATTTACGCCCGCGTTTCGACGACCAGGCAGGCAGAGGAAGAACTGCCCGTCGAAAGCCAGATCGAGCAATGCACGCGCAAAGCCGAAGAGCTCGGCGCGCGCGTGGTGCAGGTCTTCCGTGACGACGGCCTTTCCGGCCGCTCCGACACGCGCCCGGCCTTCCAGGATGCGATCCGGCATTGCGAACTGTCGCCGCCCACGTACCTGATCACGTGGTCCACTTCCAGGTTCGCCCGCAACAGGGTTGACGCAGGCTGGTACAAGCGGCGCTTGGACCAGGTCGGGACGAAGATCGTCTACGTCTCCATGAACATCGATACCAGCCGCACGGATGGATGGATCCTCGATGGTGTGATGGAGTTGTTCGACGAGCTCTATTCGCGGCAGGTGGCTGCGGACACCACCAGGTCAATGCTGAAGAACGCCAGGGAGGGGTTTTGGAACGGCGGCACACCTCCGCTTGGGTATGAACCTGTTCCTGCCGACGAAAATCCGAAGCGAAAGCGCTTGGCGCCCGTAGCACACGAGGCCGACCTGGTGCGCCGCATCTTCCGCATGCGCCTTGAGGGGGCTGGCGCCAGGGCGATCGCCATGCGCTTGAATGAGGATGGCGCTTTGAATCGCGGTAAGCGATGGTCAAAGACGACCGTAGCCGATCTGCTCAGGAATGAGACAGTGATCGGGAATGTGGTATTCGGGAAAAAAGACCGAGCCAGCGGCCGTGATCGCCCGCGTTCAGAGTGGTTGGTGGTACCGGCCCATGAGCCGATCATC
>JAWLCV010000113.1:0-8622 GCA_041686955.1 Pseudomonadales bacterium | reverse complement strand
TTTGTTCATTTTGCAGTCCACTCCGAATATTCAGGTTTTTGACTTAAGTGGCCGCTCATGCCGGGGGCAATCGCGCCGCGAACGTCGCGGGAGGGTGGTGCAACGGGTGTGCCAGCAGCTTGTCGAAAACCCGCGCAAGCCAAAAACCACTTTACGATCAGCAGGTTACTACTCCTAGAGACGTCTGCCCGGGGCCGCGAGCGCCGCTTACCCGGGCCGCCGTGAGTTTCGCCCCACGTCACTAGCTGACGATTCACGTCACTCCCGGGGTGGCGCGGCTGGTCACAGGGGGTGGTCGGGAGCTCGGGATGGCACTGCGGGCCGAGGCGACTATGCTGAAGAAACGGCCCGGGTGGACCGGGCGAGCAACCGGTGATGATACGAGATCCACGGCTGGCGAAACTGTGACCGTCTTATCGACAGCACCGTGACCCCCGATTAGACTTCGCCGCGGCTCCCCGACTAAGGTTGATCCACTACTATTAATACCAAGAGACAGGGACTGCACCGCCAAATGGCCTCCGAACCGGTACCGCTGAGCGGCTTGGCACGGCGCTTAGTCGAGGAGAGCATCCTCGATGCCGATGCGGCCATGAGAGCCACCGAGGAAGCGCGCCGGGAAGGCACGCACATCGTGGCGTATCTGGTGCAGCACGGCCTGGCGGAAGCCCGCACCATCGCGGTCAGCGCCTCTCAGGAATTCGGCGTTCCCCTGCTCGATCTCTCCGCCTTCGACGTCGAGTCCATCCCCAAGGATCTGGTCAAGGAATCGCTCATCCGCCAGCACGGCGCCCTGCCGCTGGTGCGGCGCGGCATGCGCCTGTTCGTGGCAGTCTCCGACCCCACCAACCTCCAGGCCCTGGACGAGATCAAGTTCCAGACCGGGGTGAACACCGAAGCGGTGCTGGTGGAGGAGGACAAGCTCAAAGCCCTGATCGAGCAGTTCCTGAACCGCCAGGACGAAAATGCCCTGGGCGATCTCGACGACGATCTCGAAGACCTGGACATGGAGGCCTTCGAGGACGACGACGACGACGAGGTCGACCCCCGCTCCGCCACCGACGACACGCCGGTGGTGCGGTTCGTCAACAAGATGCTGCTGGACGCCATCAAGACCGGCGCCTCGGACATCCACTTCGAGCCCTACGAGAAGACCTACCGGGTGCGGTTTCGTACCGACGGCATCCTTCACGTGGTGGCGAGCCCGCCGTCCAACCTCGGCACCCGCCTGGCCGCGCGCCTGAAGGTCATGGCGGAGCTCGACATCTCCGAGCGCCGGGTGCCCCAGGACGGCCGCATCAAGATGAAGCTTTCAAAGACCCGGGCCATCGACTTCCGGGTCAACACCTTGCCCACCCTGTGGGGCGAGAAGATCGTGCTAAGGATCCTCGATCCCGGCAGCGCCAAGATGGGCATCGATGCCCTGGGCTTCGAGGAAGACCAGCAGGCGCTGTTCATGGAGGCGCTCGGCCGTCCCCAGGGCATGATCCTGGTCACCGGTCCCACCGGCAGCGGCAAGACCGTGAGCCTGTACACCGGACTCAACATCCTCAACACCGCGGAGCGCAACATCGCCACCGCCGAGGATCCGGTGGAGATCAACCTGGAAGGCATCAACCAGGTGAACGTGAACAACCGCGTGGGGCTGGATTTCGCCTCGGCCCTGCGCTCGTTCCTGCGTCAGGACCCGGACGTGGTGATGGTGGGGGAGATCCGGGATCTGGAAACCGCCGAGATCGCGGTGAAGGCCGCCCAGACCGGTCACCTGGTGCTCTCCACCCTGCACACCAACTCCGCGGCCGAGACCCTGACACGCCTGCGCAACATGGGGGTGCCGGCATTCAACCTGGCCACCAGCGTCGCGCTCATCATCGCCCAGCGCCTGGCGCGCCGGCTGTGCCCGAACTGCAAACAGACCCTGGACGTGCCCCGGGAGACCCTGCTCGCCGAAGGCTTCACCGAGGCGCAGGTCGATGCCGGATTCGAGGTGTTCGAACCCAATCCCAAGGGCTGCGGCAAGTGCAAGGACGGCTACAAGGGCAGAGTCGGGATTTATGAAGTGGTTAAAATTACCCGCGAGATGTCCCGGATTATCATGGAGGACGGCAACAGCATCGACCTGGCGAATCAGGCCCGGGAGCTGGGCTTCAACGACCTGCGCATGTCGGGCCTGAAGAAAGTGATTCAGGGGCTCACCAGCCTGGCCGAGGTCAATCGGGTAACCACGGGGCACTGATATGGCCGAAAGCGCTATCTTCCTCTACGAAGGCACCGACCGGCAGGGGCGCAAGACCAAAGGCGAGATCTCGAGCACCAATCCGGCCATCGCCAAGGCCGAGCTCCGCCGCCAGGGCATCAACGCCACCCGGGTCAAGAAGAAGACCAAGAGCCTGTTTTCCACCGGCGGCGGCAGCATCAAGCCCGCCGACATCGCCCTGTTCACCCGGCAGATGGCCACCATGATGCGCGCCGGGGTTCCCCTGGTGCAGGCCTTCGAGATCACTGGCGACGGCGTGGACAAGCCGAAGCTCAGGGATCTCATCATGGAGATCCGCAACGACGTGGCCGGCGGCAGCAACTTCGCCGGCTCGCTGCGCAAGCACCCGGCCTACTTCGACGATCTCTTCTGCAACCTGGTGGAAGCGGGCGAGCAGTCGGGGTCGCTCGAGACCATGCTCGACCGCATCGCCACCTACAAGGAGAAGACCGAGTCTCTGAAGGCCAAGGTGAAGAAGGCCATGACCTACCCCATCGCCGTGGTGGTAGTGGCGCTGGTAGTGACGGGCATCCTGCTCATCAAGGTGGTGCCCCAGTTCGAGCAGGTGTTCGCCGGCTTCGGTGCCGAGCTGCCCGCCTTCACCCAGATGGTGATCGGGTTGTCGGAGTTCGTGCAGGCCTGGTGGTTCATGATCGTGGCCGGCATCGTGGCCGCGGTGATGGGCTTCGCCGCTGCGCGCAGGCGCTCACAGAAGCTGCGCGACACCCTGGATCGCCTTTCCCTGAAGGCGCCGGTGGCGGGCAACATCATCGAGAAGTCCGCGGTGGCCCGGTTCGCGCGCACCCTCTCCACCACCTTCGCCGCCGGCGTACCCCTGGTGGAGGCGCTCAACTCCGTGGCAGGCTCCACCGGCAACTCGGTGTACGTGAACGCGGTCTACAAGGTCCGCGACGACGTCTCCACGGGCCAGCAGCTCAACTTCTCCATGAAGACCACGGGCGTGTTTCCCAACATGGTGATCCAGATGGTGGCCATCGGTGAGGAAGCCGGGGCGCTGGACTCCATGCTGGACAAGGCCGCCACCTACTACGAGGAGCAGGTGGACAACCTGGTGGACAACCTCACCGCCCTCATGGAGCCCATGATCATGGCGGTGCTGGGCGTGCTCGTGGGCGGCCTCATCATCGCCATGTACCTCCCCATCTTCCAGCTCGGCCAGGTCGTCGGCGGCTGAGCCGCCGGTGTCCCGCGCGTTTCCATGACGGAAACCCTGCTCGCCTACGGCTGGCTCGGTCTCGCCCTCGCCGTGTGGGTGGCCCTGTGCGTGGGCAGCTTCCTCAATGTGGTGATCTACCGCCTGCCCGTGATGCTGGAGCGGCAGTGGGAAACCGAGGCCCGCACCATCCTCCACGGCGAGGCGCCGGAGCCCGAGCAGGTGCCCTTCAACCTCATGGTGCCGCGCTCCCGCTGCCCGGCCTGCGGCGAGACGATCCTCGCCTGGCAGAACATCCCGGTGGTGAGCTGGATCTGGCTGCGTGGCCGCTGTGCTCGTTGCGGCGCCGCGATTCCGCTGCGCTACCCGCTGGTGGAGGCGCTCACCGCCTTCTGCTCCATCGCGGTGCTGGCACTCTTCGGCTTCACCTGGCTCGGGCTCGCGGCGCTGCTCTTCACCTGGATGCTGCTGGCGCTGACGTTCATCGACTACGACACCCAGCTCCTCCCCGACCAGATCACGCTGCCGCTGTTGTGGCTCGGGCTGGTGACCAACGTCCTGGGCGGATTCACCGACCCCAGCTCCGCCATCATGGGCGCCGTGGTGGGCTATCTGTTCCTCTGGAGCACCTACTGGGGCTTCAAGCTGCTGACCGGCAAGGAAGGCATGGGGTACGGCGATTTCAAGCTGCTGGGCGCCATCGGCGCCTGGCTCGGCTGGCAGGTGCTGCCCGCCACGGTGCTGATCGCCGCCGGGGTGGGACTGGTCTACGCCCTCGCCACCTCCGTGAGCGGCCAGCGCCAGGCCGCTCAGCCCATTCCATTCGGACCGTTTCTGGCCATTGCGGGTTGGGTTTGCCTCACCCAGCGTGATACGGTGCTCCGCCTGTTTCTGACGTAGTCCCCCGCCGGGAGGTACGAAACATGAGCGAAAGCACCCCGCGTATCGTCCTCTGCCCCACCTGCGGCAAGCGGGTGAAGTGGTCGCCGAAGAACGAGTTCCGCCCGTTCTGCTCCGAGCGCTGCAAGCTCATCGATCTGGGCGGCTGGGCCTCGGAGCAGCACCGGATTCCGGGCGAGGCGGACGAAGACGATCTGCTGTCGGGGGATCTGGATCCGGACCGGGGCTGACGCCTCAGGTCCGGTACTCGGCGTTGATCTTCACGTACTCGTAGGAGAGGTCGGTGGTCCAGACCACCTCGGAGGCCTCGCCGCGCCCCAGCTCGATGCGCACCTCGAGCTCGTCCCGGGCCATCACCCGGGCGCCGTCCTCCTCCCGGTACTCCTCCGCCATCAGGCCGCCGCGCGCCACGCACACCTCGTCGAGGTACAGGTTCACCCGGGCCGGGTCGAGCCCCGGCACCCCGGCGCGGCCGATGGCCATGCAGAACCGGCCCCAGTTGGGGTCGCCGGCGAACAGCGCGGTCTTGATGAGCGGGCTCTCCGCCACCGTGTAGGCGACCCGCAGGCATTCCTCCGGACTGGCGCCCCCGGCGACGCGAACCGTGACGAATCGAGTGGCGCCCTCCCCGTCACGCACCACCGACTGCGCCAAGGTGCGGGCCACCTCCGTGAGGGCCTCGGCAAGGGCTTCGTAGCCGGGGGAGTCGGGGCCGGCGATGGGCGCATGGTCCGCCACGCCGCTCGCCACCACGACGAAGGAATCGTTGGTAGAGGTGTCGCCGTCCACGGTGATGCGGTTGAAGCTGCGGTCCGCCACGCTGCGGACCAGGTCTTTCAGGCAGGCCGCCTCCACCCGGGCGTCGCAGCAGACGAAGCCCAGCAAGGTGGCCATGTCCGGCTTGATCATGCCGGCGCCCTTCGCCATGCCGGTGACCGTGACCGGCACGCCGCCGATCTCGACCCGCCGGCTGGCCGCTTTCGGGGCGGTGTCGGTGGTCATGATGGCCCGGGCCGCCTCCCCCCAGCGATCCTCGCGCGCGCCGGCGAGGGTTTCGTCCAGGGCGGCTACCATGCGCGCCACCGGCAGGCGCACGCCGATGACCCCGGTGGAGAACGGCGCCACCGAGCCTGCGGGGAGCGCGGCGCGGGCCGCCACCTCCGCGCAGATGCGCTCGGCGTCCTCGCGGCCCGGGGCTCCGGTGGCGGCGTTGGCGTTGCCGCTGTTGATCACCAGCGCCCGCATCCCGCCGCCGGCGAGCACCGCCTCGGCGATTTCCACCGGCGCCGCGCGGAAGGCATTGCGGGTAAAGACTCCCGCCGCCGTGGCGCCCTCGGGGAGCAGCATCACCACCAGATCCTGGCGCGGGGCGGAGGGCGCAGGTTGCTTGACGCCGGCGTAGCCGGCACCCAGACGGATACCGGCTACGGGCAGCAGGTCGCCCAGGGGCGGGACGTTGACGGCCATTTACGCCGCCTGACCGTGACAGTGCTTGAACTTCTTGCCCGAGCCGCAGGGGCAGGGCTCGTTGCGCCCCACCTTGCGCTCGGCACGCACGAAGGTCTCCGGTTTCGGCGCGTCCGGACCGGCGCGCCGCGGCCGCTGGCCGTCGGCCTCCTCGGCGCCCGCGCCCGCGGGCAGCGCGGAGGCTTCGGCGTGACTGAAGCGCATGCGCCGCTCCGCTTCCTCGCGGCGGCGGCGCTCCGCCTCTTCCACCGCCTCGGGCTTCTCGATCTGCACCCGGGAGAGCAGCCGCACCACGTCCCGCTTGATGTTGGCGAGCAGATCCTGGAACAGCTCGAAGCTCTCCCGCTTGTACTCCTGCTTGGGCTGCTTCTGGGCGTAGGCGCGCAGGTGGATGCCCTGGCGCAGGTGGTCCATGAGCGCCAGGTGCTCCTTCCAGCGCTGGTCGAGGATCTGCAGCATGATCTGCTTCTCCACCAGCCGCATGTCGATGCCCTGTGCGGCCCAGTCTGCTTCCTTGGCGGCGTACTCCGCCTCCACCTGCTCGAGAATCCGCCGCTTGAGCGACTCCTCGTTCAGCTCGTCGTCTTCCTCGAGCCACTGGGCGATGGGCTGGCGACTGGCGAACTCCGTCAGCAGGGCCTGCTCCAGGCCCTCCACGTCCCACTGCTCTTCCACGCTCATGGGCGGGATGTACTCGCTGACCAGCTCCAGCACCACCTCCTCGCGGATGCTGGCGATGGTCTCCGAGATGTCCTCGGCGGCCATCAGCTCGCGGCGCTGCTGGTAGATGACCTGGCGCTGGTCGTTGGCCACGTCGTCGTACTCGAGCAGGTTCTTGCGGACGTCGAAGTTGTGACCTTCCACCTTCCGCTGGGCCTTCTCGATGGCGTTGTTCACCATCCGGTGCTCGATGGCCTCGCCCTTCTCCAGGCCGATGGACTGCATCAGCCCGCGGATGCGGTCCGAGGCGAAGATGCGCATCAGGTTGTCTTCCATCGACAGATAGAAGCGCGTGGAGCCGGGGTCGCCCTGGCGCCCGGCGCGGCCGCGGAGCTGATTGTCGATGCGCCGGGACTCGTGGCGCTCGGTGCCGATGATGTGCAGGCCGCCGGCTTCGATCACCTGATCGTGGCGCTCCTGCCACTCCGCCTTGATGCGGGCGACTTCCTCCTCGCTCGGGTCCTCGAGTTGGGCGAACTCCGCCTCCCAGTTGCCGCCCAGCACGATGTCGGTGCCGCGGCCGGCCATGTTGGTGGCGATGGTGACCGTCCCCGGCCGCCCGGCCTGGGCGACGATCTCCGCCTCGCGCTCGTGCTGCTTGGCGTTCAGCACGTTGTGCGCGATCTTCCGGCGGGTGAGCTCTTCCGACAGCCGCTCGGAGGACTCGATGGAGGCGGTTCCCACCAGCACCGGCTGGCCGCGCTCCATGCAGTCGACGATGTCCTCGACGATGGCGTCGTACTTCTCCTCGATGGTGAGGTAGACCAGGTCGTTCTGATCCTTGCGGACCATGGGCTTGTGGGTGGGGATCACCACCACGTCGAGCCCGTAGATCTGGCGGAACTCGAATGCCTCGGTGTCCGCCGTGCCCGTCATGCCGGCGAGCTTCTCGTAGAGCCGGAAGTAGTTCTGGAACGTGGTGGACGCCAGGGTCTGGGTCTCGTTCTGGATGGGCACCCCTTCCTTGGCCTCGATGGCCTGGTGGATGCCCTCCGACCAGCGCCGCCCCGGCATGGCGCGGCCGGTATGCTCGTCGACGATCACCACCTCGCCGTTCACGACCATGTAGTGCACGTCGCGCTTGAACAGGGCGTGGGCCTTCAGTGCCGCGTGCACGTGGTGCAGGAGGCCGAGGTTGGTCGCTGCGTAGAGGCTCTCGCCCTCCGCCAGCAGCCCCATGCGCACCAGTTCGTCTTCCACCTTCTGGTGGCCGGCCTCGGTGAGCTCCACCTGCCGGTGCTTCTCGTCCACCGAGAAATCGCCGTCCGGCTCGGCCTCCGGGTCGTCGGAGTGCGGAACCAGCTTCAGCTTCGGCGCGAGCTGGTTGATCTTCAGGTACAGCTCGGTGCTCTCCTCCGCGGGGCCGGAGATGATGAGCGGCGTGCGCGCCTCGTCGATGAGGATGGAGTCCACCTCGTCGACGATGGCGTAGTGGAGCCCCCGCTGGTACTGGTCCTCCTGGGTGAAGGCCATGTTGTCCCGCAGGTAGTCGAAGCCGAACTCGTTGTTGGTGCCGTAGGTGATGTCCGCCTGGTAGGCGGCCCGCTTCTCCACCGGGTTCTGCCGGGACTGCACCACCCCCACCGTGAGGCCGAGCGCCTCGTAGATGGGGCCCATCCACTGGGCGTCGCGCCGGGCCAGGTAGTCGTTCACCGTCACCACGTGGACGCCCTTTCCCGTGAGCGCGTTCAGGTACGCCGGCAGGGTGGCCACCAGGGTCTTGCCCTCGCCGGTGCGCATCTCGGCGATCCGCCCCTCGTGCAGGGTGATGCCGCCGATGAGCTGAACGTCGAAGTGGCGCATGCCCTTGGTGCGCAGGGCGGCTTCCCGGACCGCGGCGAACGCCTCCGGCAGCAGATCGTCCACGGTCGCACCCTCGGCCAGGCGCGCCTTGAGCCGATCGGTGGTAGCGCGCAGCTCGTCGTCGGACAGGGCCTGGAAGTCGGGTTCGAGGGCGTTGATCCGCTCGACCACCTTCCCCATCCGCTTCAGCTCGCGGCTGTTCTTGGTACCGAATATCTTGCGCAGCAAAACGAGAGAGAACCCCAAGGAAAAAGATGCGGCATATTAACGCGTTGGACAGGCCGCATAAACGTGAGTTGCA
>JAWLCV010000112.1:0-8627 GCA_041686955.1 Pseudomonadales bacterium | reverse complement strand
ACGCCATCGGCCTGAAGGAGCTCTGGGAGATCGACCCGGCGAAGCACGTGCCGGGCAAGGTGGTGCACACCGTGGGCTGGCCCCTCGGCCATTTCGCCGGCGGCTCCACCGGCGGCTCGTTTCTCTACCACATGGAGAACAACGAGGTCGCCCTGGGGCTCATCGTCGATCTCAGCTACAAGAACCCGCACCTGAGCCCGTTCCACGAGTTCCAGCGCTGGAAGCACCATCCGCTGATCGCGGAGACCCTGGAAGGCGGCAAGCGCATCGCCTACGGCGCCCGGGCCATCGTCAAGGGCGGCATCCAGGCCCTGCCCAAGCTCAGCGTTCCAGGCGCGGTGCTGGTGGGCGACGACGCCGGCTTTCTCAACGTGCTGAAGATCAAGGGCAGCCACACCGCCATGAAATCCGGCATGCTGGCCGCCGAGACCATCTTCGCCCACCTCGGCGAGGCAGGGGATCCGGCCCGCGAGCTGCCGGAGTACCGGCAGGCCTTCGAGAACTCCTGGCTCTACGACGAGCTGCAGCGGTCCCGCAACGTGGGGCCCGCGCTGCACAAGCTCGGCGTCCTCGGCGGCTCGGCTTATGCCTTCATGGATCAGTTCCTGCTGCGCGGCAACGCACCCTACACGCTGAGCGATCCCACCCCGGACCACGCGACGCTCAAGACCGTGGATCAGGCCAAGCCCATCGACTACCCCAAGCCCGACGGGGTTCTTTCGTTCGACAAGCTTTCCTCGGTGTTCCTCTCCAACACCAACCACGAGGAGGACCAGCCCTGCCACCTGCAGTTGAAGGACCCCTCCATCCCCATCGAGCAGAACCTGCCCAAGTACGACGAGCCCGCCCAGCGGTACTGCCCGGCGGCGGTGTACGAGGTGGTGGAGGAAGAAGGCGGCCGCAAGCGCTTCCAGATCAACGCCCAGAACTGCGTGCACTGCAAGACCTGCGACATCAAGGATCCGGCCCAGAACATCAACTGGGTGGTGCCGGAAGGGGGCGGCGGACCGAACTACCCGAATATGTGAGAAAGACGCTGTCCGCTATTCGCTGTCCGCTATCCGCCGGAGTGTCAGGAGCCCCTCTCCAGCGGATGGCGGAAAGCGGATCGCGGATAGCGACCTAGAGGCTCCCTAAGGCGAAGCGCGTTCCGCCGCTATATACGACGAGATCGCCCTCATCCTCGAACGCCAGCTCCACCAGGCGATAGAACACGGCCCGGTTGATCAGGGCTTCCAGGCCGTCGCGGACCATGACGTACGGCCTCGGCTCCCCGTCCGGTTCTTCCACGCGGAGCGGATGCTCGGCGTCCGCCACCACGTGGTCTTCCACGTTGGTGGTGAACAGCAGGTCCGTTCCCCGGCCCTGGCCCCGGACCTCCATGGCGACGGCGACGAACGGGGCGTCGTCCACGTCGATCAGCAGCTTCTCCGCCGGGGTGACGAGGCAGTAGCCATCCGGGTCCTTGCGCAGAACGGTGGAGAAGAGCTTGACCAGCCCTTGCCGGCGGATGGGAGCTCCTTCGTGATACCAGGTGCCGTCGGCGGCGATGCGGATGTCGATGCGGCCCTGCCGCTCGGGCTGCCACTGATTCACCGGCGGCAGCTTCTTGTTCGCCTGGGCGGCCTGGAGCTGGTCGAACAGGTCGTTGATCATGAGGGGGAGAATAGCGCTGTCCGCTGTCCGCTGTCCGCTATCCGCTATCCGCTGGAGGCGGCTCGCAAGCGGCGGGGGAATGTCCTGGGCGGAAGATGCTCAGTAGCTGGGTTTGAGCCGGGCGGCGAAGGTTCGGAAGGCTCGTTTCACCAGCTCCGGGCTGCCGGACTCGGGCTTGAACCAGTGGGGGGAGATGCGCAGCGTGCCGGCGTCGATCAGGGCGCCGTCCACGGGACGGATCAGCGCCACCTGCAGCGCCATGGGTTCCTGGAAGTCCGGTGTCAGGGCGTCCATGGCGATCACCTCCCACAGCGATACGCGCCGGGTGCGCCCCGCCTCCTCCGGCCAGGAGACCAGCAGCTCGTAGTGCTCGGGTCCGGCGCCGGCGGCGGCCGGCGGAAAAACCGTGTCGACGCCGAGCTGCGCCGCCGGAAGCCACAGCGGCTCGGCAGCCGGCGCGGTCTCGACCACCACGATCCGGGCGCCGGGGGAAAGCTGCCAGCGCGACACGGTGCCGAGCTCCGTGCCGCTCTTCAGCCGCACCCACTCCAGAACCTCCGCCGTGTCCTCCTCGATGTGCTGCAGAGTGCAGCCCGCCAGTGCGGCGAGGAGCGCGAACCACGAGACGTGACGGAGGTGGCGGGGGGTAGGCATGAGAAAAGTATAGAAGCGCTCTACGCTATCCGCCTTCCGCTCTCCGCAAGAGACTCATCGCGAGACTCTTGCGTTACCCCTCCAGCGGATGGCGGACAGCGGAAGGCGGACAGCGACCCGGCTCACCCCCCAATGAACTTCATCACCGTCACCTCCCCCTTGAAGCTCGCGTCCTGCTTGTCCCCCAGCGCTCTTACCAGGATGGACTGCAGGCGCGCCATGGCCTGGTGCTCGGGCAGTGCGAGCACGGGCTTCATGTCGTGGTTCGCGGCATTGGAAAGGCAGCCGTAGAGCAGCCCGTTGGACGACAGGCGCAGCCGGGTGCAGGAGCTGCAGAAGGGCTCGGTCTCGTTGGCGATGACACCGAAGCAGCCCCGGCCCGGGATCTCGAACCGCACGGCGGTGGAGTCATAAGGCGCGTCGGTCCGGGTGAACTCGTAGCGCCCCGCCACGGTCTCGAGGATCTCCTCCATGCCGAGGAAATCCCGCTGAAACCCGTTACCGTAGCGCAGATGACCCATGTTCATCAGCTCGATGAACCGCAGCTCCATGCCGCGGTCCAGGCAGTAGTCGAGCATGGGCAGGATCTGGTCGGCGTTTCGGGTACGCATGGGCACCATGTTTACCTTGATGCGCAGACCCGCCTCGCGCAGCAGATCCATGCCGCCGAGCACGCTCTCGAGATCGCCGCCGCGGGCTATGGCGCGAAACCGGGCCGGATCCAGGGTGTCGAGGCTGACGTTGATGCGGCGGAGGCCGGAGTCGACGATCAGGTCCGCCTTGCGCTTGATGAGCTGGCCGTTGGTGGTCACCGAGACGTCGGCGAGCCCGAGCTTCATCACCGCCGGCAGCAGGGTGTCGAACTTGGGCGACAGGAGCGGCTCGCCGCCGGTGATGCGGAGCTGCTCGATGCCCGCGGCGTCCACCAGCAGGCGCACCGCGTAGATCAGCTCATCGGCGGAGAGCTCGTGGGCTGCCGCCTGCAGGCGCTTGCCGTCGGGCACGCAGTAGGTGCAGGCGTAGTTGCACGCCGCGGTGAGAGAAACCCGCAGGTTGCGGAATCGGCGTCCTAACCCATCGACGATCATGCTGCGTTGGCGCTCCTCGCCGCGTACAGCGGCGTGTCAGTATGCCACGGCAGAGTCGCGAAACGGTATGGACAGAACAAAGCGTGATTCAGTTCCTGGCGCGCCGGAAAATGTCTGCTTTACTTGGGTTGTCGAGGCCTGCAACCCTCCCCCTCCCCCAACGATTGCAGGCGTCGGCGGAGGGCGAATCTTTCTCCCTCGTGTGACTCCTATGGTAGTTGCCCGGTTCTCTCCCCGAGGCCGGGCATTTTTTTGTTCATCTTCCGCAGCTTGAGCGCTTCTTGTCATCCATTTTCTAGATCGAGGCGCCGCGCCAGCCGGCTTACGTAATCCCGGGCCCAGAACACCCGGTTCGATCCCTTGACCAGCAGAACGTCCCCCGGCTCCAGCACCTCGGCCAGGCGTTCCAGCAGGGGTTCGTCGGGCTCGGCCCGCCAGTCCAGGCACTTCTCCGGGGGCAGCGTCCGCTCCAGGGCCCGCATGCCCTCGCCCACGCAGAACACGCCGTCCAGCGCGTTCGCCAGGTCCGCCAGGCTGCGGTGGAACTCGGGGCCCTCGTCCCCCAGCTCCAGCATCTCGCCGAGCAGGGCGAAGCGGCGGGGCTCGGGGCGTGCCTGCAGCGCCGTCAGCGCGGCCCGCATGCTGGCGGGATTGGCGTTGTAGCTGTCGTCGAGCAGGATGATGCCGCCGGCCGTGCGCTCGCGCCCCCGACCCGCCGGCACCAGGTCATCGGGCAGCGCTCGCGCGGCATCGGGATCGAGCCCCAGACGCACCAGCACGGCAAGCACCGCAGCCAGGGTCATGGCCCGGTGGGCGCCGCCGCCGGGAACGTGAGCCATGAGCTCCACCTCCCCCACCCGGTAGCTCGCCTGCTCACCCTTCGTCTCAAGCAGGCGCACCAGACAGCCGTCGCCGCGGCCGAATCGGGAGACGCTCAGCGTCGCCGGCAGATCCGCCCCGAGGGATTCCTCCACGATCAGCTCGCCCCCGGCTCCCAGGCCCTGGTGAATGGAGAGCTTTTCCCGCTCCAGCTCCGCCATGGTGGCGAAATGTTCCCGGTGGGCCGGGTGAACGTTGAGGACGACCGCCACGTCCGGGCGCACCAGGCGCGCCAGCGGTGCGATCTCCCCCGGATGATTTGTGCCGAGCTCCAGCACCGCGGACCGCGCGTTCCGCGGCGTCAGCGCCAGGCTTAGCGGCACCCCCAGGTGGTTGTTGAGGCTGCCGCCGGTGGCGAAACCGCCCAGGGCGGCCGAGAGGAAGGCCTTCGCGGTGGTCTTGCCGCTGCTGCCGGTGACCGCCACCACCGGGCCGTGCAGGCGCGCGCGGGCCGCCGCGCCCAGGGCCCACAGGGCATCGAGGGTGTCCGCCACCTGCAGTTGGGGCGCGGAGCGGGTGCGGCCGTCGTGGGCCAGCACCCCCACCGCCCCGTTCGCCAGGGCCGCGTCGATGAAATCGTGCCCGTCCCGCTCGGACCGGTGGCTGGGATTGAAGCGCGGTCCCGGGTCGCCGGTCAGCGCGACGAACAGATCCCCCGGCTCGACCTTGCGGGAGTCGATGCTGATACCCGTCACGTCGGGGCCGTCCATCGGCGCGAGTCCCAAGGCCTCGCACAGCTCGGGCCAACGCCAGAGCGGCGTCACAGCTCGTCCGCCCGCTGACGCAGCACGAACTTCTGCACCTTGCCGGTGGAGGTCTTCGGCAGCTCGCAGAACACCACGTGCTTGGGCGCCTTGAAGTGCGCCATGTTGTCCCGGCAGTGGGCGATGATCTCCTCCGCCGTGGCCTCCGCGCCGGGGCGCAGGGTGACGAACGCGCACGGGGTCTCCCCCCACTTCTCGTCGTGCCGGGCCACCACCGCCGCCTCCTGAACCTTGGGGTGGCGGTAGAGCACGTCCTCGATCTCGATGCTGGAGATGTTCTCGCCGCCGGAGATGATGATGTCCTTGGAGCGGTCCTTGATCTGGATGTAGCCGTCCTCGTGCCAGACCGCGAGGTCGCCGGAATGGAACCAGCCGCCGGCGAAGGCTTCCGCCGTGGCGGTGGGGTTCTTCAGGTAGCCCTTCATGACGTTGTTGCCCCGCATGAACACCTCCCCCAGGGTGGCGCCGTCCTGGGGAACGGGCGCCAGGGTCTCGGGATCCGCCACCATGAGCCCTTCCAGCATGTGCCCGCGCACGCCCTGGCGCGACTTCAGCGCCGCCCGCTCGTCCGCCGGCAGGTCGTCCCAACGCCGGCCCTGCCAGGCGCACAGGGTGACCGGCCCGTAGGTCTCCGTGAGCCCGTAGACGTGGGTCACCCGCATGCCGAGCCGTTCCATGCCGGCGATCACCGCGGCCGGCGGCGCCGCGCCCGCGGTCATGACCTTGACCTCGTGGCTCACCCGGGCCCTCAGCGCCTCGTCCGCCGACAGCAGCGTGTTCAGCACCACGGGGGCGCCGCAGAAGTGATCCACCCGGTGCTCGGCGACGGCGTCGAAAACGGCATCGGCACGAACCTGGCGCAAACAAACCGAAGTGCCGGCGGTGGCGGCCAGGGTCCAGGGGAAGCACCAGCCGTTGCAATGAAACATGGGCAACGTCCAGAGGTACACCGGATGCTCGCCCATGCTCCACGTCAGCGCGTTGGAGACCGCGTTCAGGTACGCGCCTCGGTGGTGGTAGACCACGCCCTTGGGGTTGCCCGTGGTGCCCGAGGTGTAGTTGAGGGCGATGGCGTCCCACTCGTCGGCGGGCAGTGACCAGCCGGCGTCGGGAGCTCCCTCGGCGAGGAGCGATTCGTAGGCGAGATCGCCAACGAGCTTCCCCTGGTCGCAGCTCGGATCGTCGATGGCCACCACCAGCGGACGCCGCTCGAGCCCCGCCAGCGCCTGCTCCGCCACGGGGCCGAACTCCCGATCCACCAGGAACACTTTCGCCTCGCCGTGCTCGAGGATGAAACGCACCGTGGCCGCATCCAGCCGGATGTTGATGGCGTTGAGCACGGCGCCGGCCATGGGCACGCCGAAGTGCGCCTCGAACATCTCCGGCAGGTTGGCCGCCATGATGGCCACGGTATCGCCCCGGCCGATCCCCCGGCGGCGCAGCGCGTCAGCCAGCCGCGCACAGCGCTCGTAGGTTTCCAGCCAACTGTATCGGCGCTGGCCGTAGATCACCGCGGTGTGGTCGGGATAGACGTCCCGGGTCCGCCGCAGAAAGGACAGCGGGCTCAGGGGCGTGAAGTTCGCCGGGTTCGTGTCCAGGTCGGTTTCGTAGATGTTGCTCATGGGCTCTCCGTCTCACGATGCACCGGCCGCCGGGGCGGTCGGCAGATGGTAGCGCTCCGGCGAGGCGCCGAGCCAGCGGGCCGTGGTAGGCTTGCGCCATCTCGGTACGATGTTCAGTCATGAGCGAGTCTCGCCAACCGGGCATGTGGTCGCGGATCGGTCACGGCCTCACCCGCGCCCGCATCATCCTTTCCAACCTGTTCTTCTTCGCGTTTCTGCTGCTGCTGTTCCTGCTGCTGTTCGCCGGGCCGAAGGCGCCGGAGGTGCCGGACCGCGGCGCGCTGGTGCTGAACCCCAAGGGCGCGGTGGTCGATCAGCGCTCGCCGGTAGACCCCATCCAGCAATGGCTGGCCCCCCAGGCCGTGCTCGCGGAGACCGAGCTCACCGAGTTGCTCGACGCCATCGATCATGCCCGCGAGGACGAGCGCATACCCATGCTGGTGCTCGATCTCGACGACCTCAGCTTTCTCTCCTTGTCTCACGCTGCCAGCGTGGGCGAGGCGCTGCGGGAGTTCCGCGCAGCGGGCAAGCAGGTGGTGGCCTACGGCAGCTTCTACGACCAGCAGCCCTATCTCATGGCGAGCTACGCCGACGCGGTGTACATGCACCCGTTGGGTCAGATCCTGCTGCCGGGATTCACCATCAAGCAGCTCTACTTCAAGGACCTGCTCGACCGCCTGAACGTGAACGTGCACGTCTTCAGGGCCGGCAGGTACAAGGAGTTCGTGGAGCCCTACACCCGCACCAGCATGTCGGCGGAGGCCCGGGAGGCGAATCTGGAGCTGGTGAACGCCCTCTGGGACCGCTTCGGTTCCACGGTGATGAGCAACCGCCGAATGGACGAGGAGGCGTTCACCCGCTACACCCAGTCGCTGCCCGACCTGCTGACGGCCACGAAAGGTGACATGGCGCGCCTGGCGGTGGAATACCATCTGGTGGACGAGCTGCTGACGCCGGATCAGGCCCGGGCCCGGATCGCCGACGCCGTGGGACCCGGCGAGAACGGCGGCTTCAGCGGTATCGGATTTCGCGAGTACCTGAAGGCCGTGAACGGTCCGGCCCGCGCCGAGGGCAAGCGCGACGTGGGGGTGATCATCGCCGAGGGCCCGGTGGTGATGGGCGACAACGTGCGCGGCGTCATTGCCGCGGAGCAGATGATCCAGCTCATCCGCGAAGCCCGGCAGGACGACCGCATCCGTGCCCTCGTGGTGCGCCTGAACACCCCCGGCGGCAGCAGCTTCGCCTCCGAGCTGATCCGCCAGGAGCTCGAGCTCACCCAGCTCGTCGGCAAGCCGGTGGTGGTCTCCATGGGGCCGGTGGCCGCCTCGGGCGGCTACTGGATCTCGGCCACCGCCGACGAGATCCTCGCCGAGCCCACCACCCTCACCGGCTCCATCGGCGTGTTCGGCATCGTGCCCACATTGGAGGAGAGCCTCGGCGCCATGGGCATCGACAGCGACGGCGTGGAGACCACGCCCCTGTCGCCGCTGACGCCGTTCACCGCCATGAACGAGGCCACGGCCCGAGTGCTGCAGCAGAGCACGGAGAACGTCTACCAGCGCTTCGTGAACCTGGTGGCTCGTGGCCGTGACCTGGCCCCGGAGCGGGTGGACGAGATCGCCCAGGGACGTGTCTGGGTCGGCGCACGGGCCCTGGAGCTGGGCCTGGTGGACAGCCTGGGCGGCCTGGACGCCGCCGTCGAGCGGGCCGCCGAGCTGGCGGAGCTCGAGGATTTCGGTATCCGGCGCCTGGAACGGCCGCTCACCCCCGGCGAGATGCTGATCCGCCAGCTCACCGGCACCGCATCCCTCCATAGTCTTAGCCAGTGGCTGGGAGACGCTCCGGCGCTATCGCCGCTCGTCCGTCAGGCCGGCGCCGCGTGGCGGTTTCTCACGAGCCTGAACGACCCGCGGCATAGTTATGCGGTGTGTGTGGAGTGCTTGGAATAGCGGTCGCTGTCCGCT
>JAWLCV010000111.1:0-8999 GCA_041686955.1 Pseudomonadales bacterium | reverse complement strand
TGGTGGGGTTGGTCCACACGTTGAAACCCACCGCGCCCTTCTCGACGGCGCGCTTGGCCACGTCCTCGGTGATCTTGCGCTCGCCCACCAGGTACTCGATGGCGCGCTCACGGTGCTCGCGGCACTGGTCGGCGATCCATTCGGCGCGGGACTTCTCCACCGGTTCGTTGCTGCGCTGGGGCTTGTCGAAAGGGATGCCGAATTCTTCGTGCAGCCACTTGATGGCGTCGGACGTTTCGCAGTCCCGCACGTAGCACACCAGGTCCACGATGTCGCCGCCCTGGTTGGCGCTGTAATCCTTCCAGTGGTCGGGCGAGCGCTTGGAGGACGGGATCGCCAGGGACGGGTTCTTGTCGTCGTGGTGCGGGCTTTTGTAATTGCCGTTGCTGTTGCCCTTGGGCCGCTCCAGGCCGAGGCGGTCCGCCACGTCGTGCAGGCTGATGCGTTGTTTGAGTTCTTGGATCGTGGCCATGGGGCTCTTTCTTATTCGGCGGACTTCGTGGCGTGCTCGTAGCGCGTGGTTTCCCCGTTGCCCAGGGTCACGGTCACCACGGCCTTACGCGCACCCCGTTCCCGGTAGGCGCTCACCATGGCGCCCTCGGGCAGGCGGTTGATCAGGGTGCGGTAGGCCTCGATGAGTTCGGCGTGGTCGAGGGGGCCGAGCTGCGTCATTTTTGCGCTCCGGTAACGGAATCAACGTTGGCGCTGATGACATCGAACGAGATCGCCCAAACCCACGGGTTCGCATCCCAAGCGCCGTCACCGTTGATGTCATCCCACAGCAGCCGGTACCAGCCACGCGCCCACGCCAGATCTGCGCCGTCCTCGGGGATGTGCGCCGGCACGGGTGCGCCCTCGCGCTTAGCGTCCATACCGCTGATGCTCTGTAGCCGCTCCACGCCCACGTCGGTGATACGAAGAGTGAGGCGCGAGGCCCAGCGTGGCATGAAGCGCGCATGGCGGTAACGGCCAGGGGTCGTGAATCCATGGCCTCCACTGATTGAACCGCGCCACGTCACGGTACCGTCATCGGCGGAGTACCAGATGGGCCATCCGTAGCCCTCGCCAGGTGTCTCAAGCACGCCTGCAGGCTTGCCGTCAACGCATACTGATGTTCGCCACGCTTCGCGCACATAGAGCAGATCGCCGGGCTGTCCGTATGGGCAGGCGCGCACGGCGTTCGGGTCGTCCAGGTGCCAATTGCGCCCCCCAAACTGAACGCGGCCGGCAGGGTTTCGCTTCACGATCCGCCGCGTCTGCGTCTTCCTTCCGGCGAGCAGTGCCTGGACCATGGGTGCGGAAAAGAGAATGGGACGAGATTTCATGCCACCGCCCTCGCTGCCTTGAAGCACGTATCCACCAGGTCGATGTTCACCCCCTCGAACTCGCCCACGTTCGGGCCGCTGAACAGGTAGATCCATCGCCCGCCCACGGCGTCGATGATGCGGCGCTCTTCGTGGTGGGGTTTCTCGGTGCGCGGCAGGGCTTCCGCTTCGAAGTAGTTGCGCAGGTTGGTGCGAAGCGCCGGCGCGCCCTGACGACGGAAGAGAAGCAGGTGTTCGGTGGCGCCGCGGAAGTGGTGGCCCTGGCCGTAGAAGCGCTTCCCGTGCTTGGTGAGCTTTCCCCAGGTGATGGTGGTCACGTAGGGCCAGGGGTAGGTCAGGCCGTGGCGGGCGCGGATGAGGCTGATCTCCTCCAGCAGCGGGCAGGTGGCCCACAAAAAGACCGATTGCAGGCCCAGGGTGTCGGCGCGCTGGAACAGGTAGCGCAGGCCTTCGTCGTTGCTCGGCCAAATCCGGTACTTGGTAGCGGCGCGGCTCTTGGGCGAGCGGTCGTTGTAACGCCAGGGCGGATCGGCCAGCAGGTGGTCCTTGTTGCGCGCTGTCGCGAGGTAGGCGCGCCAGTCGTTCTTGATGGTCCGCATCATTTCGTTCTCCGCTTCCTGCCCGCGGCAGCGAGCACGCTGTCGGGCAGGTCGTCTTCGGGTATCACCACCTGGCCGCCAAAGTGCGCGATGAGCTCGCGCGCGGTGGCGCTGCTCAGCAGCTCGGCCAGATCAGGGGTTTCGGTCTGCATGGCCCGCCAAGCCCCGCGCCGTTGCTCTCCCTGCAGCTTCGAGAGGTTCAGCGCGGGGCGCATGTCGGCGGCATCGGTGTGCACGGCCGGCGGCACGTCGGGGACGTAGTCGGGATGCCAGTAGCAGAGCCTGCGCTCAGCCACGGCGAGCCACTTGGTTCCAGGCCGCGGTGGCGGCAAGCGCCGCCGGCCAGAGCACCA
This sequence comes from Pseudomonadales bacterium, assembly GCA_041686955.1. Lineage (GTDB taxonomy): Bacteria > Pseudomonadota > Gammaproteobacteria > Pseudomonadales > Azotimanducaceae > UBA7803. The sequence continues at coordinate 6,722 of JAWLCV010000111.1, read as the reverse complement.
GGGCTAGGAGCCCGCGCGGGATGGATGCGCCAACCCACATATGCAGCGCCCGGACGCGGTCCTCGAGGAATACCACCAGGCATACGCCCAGGTAGGCGTACGCCAGCCCGATGGCCACGCCGATCAGCATCGCTTCGTTCATGACACGAGCCCCTGTTCATAGGCCGCTTCCGAGGCGGCGCGGATGAGTCCCTGGGTGTGGGCGATGGCATCGGCCCAGGTGGGCGCGCGGCCATGCTCGGCGGCGAAGTGGAGGCGGTAGGCCTCGGTGAGCGCGTGCGGCTCTTCCGGCTGGTGCGGGTGACCGCACTCGGGACAGCGCGCCGGCGGCCGGGTGTCTAGCTGGCGGTTAGGCACCGGGCGAACGAAAGCGGTGCACACCGGCGAGCCGTTGCGAAACGCCCAGGCCGCCGGATACAACGCGTCCGTGGTGCGGCGCCTGGCGGCCTCGTCGGGAATGGGACAGGTGCGGCTCACCTCGCAGCGGGCACACCATTCAGCGTCGAAGGCCTGCCACTCTGGGCCATTGGCGGGGCGGTATTTAACGGGCATGGGTTCCATCCTTTTGCGTGAAGAACAAGACGCGCGAGCGGCGGTCTCCGCTGTCCCAGGCCTCGGCGAGATCGGCGCAGGCGCTGCACACGCCCAAGCCCGCCGCGCGGTCCAGGCGCACCCAGCAGCAGGGACCAAACAGGCCCACACAGGCGCGGGTGTCGGTGCAGCCGCAGCCGATACAAGTAGCTTCCTGGACGGGTTCGAGAGTGAGGTCGCGCATGATCACCACCCCCGATAGCTGACGAGCAGGTCCGCGATGACTTCGCGGTGCTCCATGTCGAGCCGAATCGCGAGGGCACCGGGCGATGACCTGGGCAGGCGCAGCTTCTTCGCCCAGTCGTGCATCCATTCGTCGTTGAAGAAGCTGCACAGCGCCATCACGAGATTGCGTTGCCATGGCTCGGGGTGGCTCTGCAGGAAGGTCTCGACCGCATCCCAATCCGGTCGGAGCTGGTTCTTTTCCGTGGCGGCATCGATGGTCTCGGCGTCGCAATGGAACAGGTGCGGCATGAATTTCACGCCGCGCTTCCAGGCCTGAAGGAAGCGATCCGCGCCGTCATCGGCGTTTGCCACCTGCAGCTCGATCAGGTGCTTCTGCAGGAAGTCGTGATTCTCGCTGCGGATGGCCACGACCTTGCCGCCACGCAGCGCCGCCAGGCCGATGTACATGCCGGGCTGTTCCGGGTCTGGGCAGGTGGTCCAGAGTGGGATTGCCGTGTTCATGACGCCTCCTCCAATGCCGTTTCCATGTCTTCCCGATCGGGCCCGGCGTACACCAGCGTGCTGCTCGGGCTGCGGTGGCCGAGCACGCCCTGGACGATCACCAGGGGCTGGGCGGCCGTGGACCGTTTCATGATTCGCTTGGCCAAGGTGTGCCGGAACCAGTGCGGGCTGGCCTCAACAGCGAGGCCGGCGGCCTGCACCCACTGGCGCATGCGGTGCTGGATGGTGCGCACGCTCATGCCGCCGTGCTCGCGGCTCATCACCAGCGGGTGGTCGCCGATGGCGGTGTGGCCCATCTCCGCGCGGATGGCGAGCAGGTCTTTCAGAGCCGCGCGCGCCTTCACGGTGCAAGACACGTCGCCGCCCCGGTGGCGCTTGGCGTGCTCGTCGGCGAGGGGCAGGCGATGCGGCGGGCGCAGTGCGGCGCGGGCGTCGTCAACCGTGAGGCCCGCCAGGGCGCCCACGCGGATGCCGGTCTGGCGCAGCAGACGCATCCAGGCGTGGTCACGGCGCGCGAGGATGTCGGCGAACTGCCCCACGTAGGCGAACAGGCGCTTCTCTTCCGGCTCGGTTAGGTACCGCTGGAATACGGGTTCCATGATTACCTCCCCGCCGCCGGCGTCACGCGCTCGAGTGAAAAGCAGGCGCGCAGGCCGTTGAGCCATACCACCGGGGTATGGCCGCCCAGCAGCGCCGCATGGCTGCGGGTGGTGGTCGTGAGGGTGGCGCCGCTGTCCAGCGCCACCGTCACCTCGCTCCCAGGCGGGTACTGGCTGTTCCACTCGTCTACCGTCTTCTGCTTCTCCACGGCTTACCTCCTGTGTGCGTCACCGTGTTGTGGAAAAGGGGCCGTGATGCGGTCAGGGCGTGGGTGTGACGGGGTAGTCAGGGACCGCACCACGGCGTGAAAGGTGGCCGCGAAATTCATTGGCACGAGGAGAGGACTCGCCCAAGAAACGCGGCCGAAATCGTCACGGAGCGCGGCCGTTGCCGGTGACCACCACCTGCACGGCGCCCTCCGGGGGTGCAGCCTCCACGGCCGTGCGCGCCGCGCTCACGCGCTCGCGCACCGGCTGCAGCAACTGCATCAGCGCAAACGCCGGCAAGGTCACGATCCCCTGGTTTTCTTCGAGTAGTGCCAAAATCCCCAACAGCGAGGCCTCGGCCTCCAAAAGCGCACCGTGTGCGTCCGTCATCGTTTTTCTCCTTGTGCGTTGCAGCCGCCAACGCATCGGCGGCATCAGGAGTTACGCTACGCAAACTTCACCCCACGGCGAACAGCGACGAACTCGAGCAGGTAGCGGCGATTCGCCACCGCAGCCCGCGGGATCACCCTCAGCCCTGCCCAGGCCTCCAAGTTCAGCGCCGTGCCGGTAGCGATGGGCAGCGTGTGGCGCACGCCCGGCCCCTCGACGACCACGTGCGGCTGAGGGCGCCCGTCCACCTGGTCCACCTCGATGCGCATGAACAGGCGCGGGCCGACTACCATCGGGTAACCCACCTGCACCCACAGGCGCCTGCGGTGGTAGCCCGGCAGATCGCTGGCAGGCACGGTGTTGATCAGGTTGAAAACGACGGCCACGGCAGGCCCTCCCTGTTCGTTGTTATTTCCGGCCAGCCCGGCGTTGCAGCCTGGCCAACCTCTCCCGGGCGACGTGCTCCAGCGCCCTGCGCGCAGGCGAGAACTGCAACGTCGCCTCGAAATTCAGCGCCTCGCGCCCGGCACGCGGCAGCGAGTCGTACGCAGCACGGAGCTGCTCCAGCGTCAGTTCGGGCTCGCTTAGAGCGAGTCGCCCCTGTCGCACAGCACTCTCCGTTGCCGTTTCGGCGCGGGCTGTTTCACCAGACGCGCCATCAAATCCGGGCCGAAAAAGACCATGAGCGCCCCCTTCGGTAGCACCACCGCGCCGCCCTCCGGCACGTTGGTGGTGATGCGAACCAGCCCGCGCTGGCGCAGAGCCTCGGGCACGTCAGCCACGAGCCGACCTTCCCTTATGAGGAACACGATTTGTGTTTCGCGCCCTTTTTTGCTCGCGCAGGCTGCGCAGCCGTTGCAGCACGGCCAGCTCACGGGCGAAGTCCTCGAATACCTCGCGCTCGATGCGCCGGTATTCCTCTTCGCTCACGTCGCCGTCGTCCAGCGCCTCGCGGATGGCGGCCTTGGTCTGGCCGATGTCCGCATCCCATTCGAGAATGGAATCGAGCAGTTGCACGTCGGAAATGCCGGAGAGGTCCGCCACCTGCACGCAGGCGTGGCCGAGGGTCTGGCCCATGGCGTGCAGGATTCGGTAATCGCGGGTGGCGTGCTGAATGGCCACGGCGTCATCGAGGCCCAGCTTCGCGGGCTCGGCGTCGGGATTCACTTCGTTGTCGAGATAGCGCTGGGACTTGCCCACGAGCGGCGCCAGGGCGGAAGCCCCGCCCGGGTACTCGTGGACCGTGAGATACGCAGCCTCCTGGACAGGCGTCCAGTGGGTCGGAATCTTGCTGCGGCGTAGTGACATTGCGCTCTCCCGTCACTGTTCGACGTTAGGGAGCGCGGCTAGGCTGGGTTCGTGTGTAAGGGGCGAACCAAGGTGACCGAGCCGCGCCTCTGCCCTGCCGGTGCGCCAACACCGGCAGGGCGCTTCTATTGGCTCTTACCTTGGGCGGGCTCGGCCTGGTCGACCATGAATGCCACCTGACCGCTCACACTCCGATGCTCCCGGTCCGCCATGGCCTTCAGACGCTTGTAGATGCTGCGCGGTATGGTGAGCGTTGCCCGGTCTGGAGTACCTCCGGGCTGTTTTTCCGTACGTGTTGCCATACAATCGGCCCCTTGCGTGTTCGCGCGTGTTCGCGCTCATTCATCTGTAGGTGAATGGTATTCATCTGCGGATTCATCAGTCAACGGATTTACACCTCCAGATGAATCAAAGTTTTTTATCGCGCATAAATAAAATCTTGGGTGGTCGCTCTCGGTATCCGTGGGGCGAGCAGATAGGACTTGGGCGCGGCGCCGTGTCGTCCCTCTTTCGCGGAAGCGTTCCGAGCGGCGAAACCCTCTCGCTCATCTGCCGCGCTGAAAACGTGAGCCTGAGCTGGCTCCTGGAAGGGATGGCTTCGCCGTTCCTGGTGGGCGTCTGTCACAGCGATGAGGAATGCGCCGAGCACTTTGGCGAGCTGCTGGCGGAAAAGGACTGGACCATCCACCTGGTCACCGACGACCACCGCGTGACCCTGGTCCTGACCCAGCCGGGCCAGTTCGACGTGAAGGGGCGGCCGGTCGATTACACCATCCTGGAAATCCTGGCCGGCCCCATCGGCCAGGCCACCCTGGCACGGGTCCGCGAATCGGGTTGCGCCCTGCGCTTGGCCAACGTCCACAGCGAGATCCTGGACGCTATCAACAGCGGGCAAATGGGCACCTACAGCCTGACGGGCGGCATCCTCGCCCAGGCCCGCGAGATCGGCCCGGGGCATCCCGTCCTCACGCAGGACCGCGCCGCCGAGCCGTGCGCGGAGTATTCAGTCAGCGGTGACGAGACCGAATTACTCGAGGCCTTCCGCAGCCTCGACACACCTCGGCGGCGCGCGGCGCTGGCGGCGGTAAGAGCGATGGCTAATTCGTAAAACTTGTTTGTCGGTATAAGGAGAGGGAACCATGGAACAGTTCGCGGAGCGCCTTCTGGCCCACGCCAATCACGTACAGAACGTTGCAGGCCACTGCGACACCGAGGAAACAACCAAGCAGGCGATGATCCTGCCTCTGCTCGACATCCTCGGATACAGCCCCTATGACCCCACCAAGGTCCGCGCCGAGTACAAGGCGGACCTGCCCGGCGTGAAGAAGGACGAGCGCGTGGACTATGCGCTGTTCTCCGATGGCCAGCCGGTGATGTACATCGAGGCGAAGGCCTCCACGGCCAACCTCGGCCGTCATGCCTCCCAGCTCATGCGCTACTTCAACGCCACCCCCGGCGTCTGCGTGGCCGCGCTCACCAACGGCAAGGAATGGAAGTTCTTCACCGACCTGCATCACGAGAACCTCATGGATGAGGAACCTTTCTTCCTGGTCGATTTCACTGACCTGCAGGATGCCCAAGTACGCGAGCTCGCGCGATTCCGCTATGGCTCCATCCAAGCCGAAGCGCTGCGCTCATTCGCCGAGGACCTAACCTACACCGCACGCTTCCGCGACGTGGTGCGCAGCTGTCTGAAAGACATGGACCCCGACTTCGTGCGGTTCGTTGTGAGCAAGGCCGCCCCGAACACGCGCCTTACCCAGCGGGCCATGGAAACCTTCACGCCCCTGGTTCAGCGCGCCGTGGCCGAGGCCTTCGGCGACGTCGTGCGCGGGAGCCTGACCACCACCGCCGCGCCCGTTGCGCCTGTCCAGGCGCAGACACCGCCCACCGCAAACGAGTCCGAGGAAATCGTTGACCCGACAAATCCCAGGATCGTTACCACCAAAGACGAGCTGCGCCTCCTGGAAGTGGCCATGCGGCTCCTTGGCTCACGTATCGCCGAGGGCGAGCTGGTGGCGAAGGACACCGAGAGCTATTACACCCTCCTATTCCAGGGCAAAACGAATCGTTGGCTGCTGCGCTACAACGTGAACCGCCGCCAGCCCACGGTTCAGTTCATCATGCCCATCAATGAGACCCACCGCCTGGAGATCGCCCGCTCAGGGCTGGAAATTGCCGCCGGCGACACCCTGGTGCTCGATTCCCCCGAAGACCTCATGCGTGTGCCTGGCCTGCTGTTTGATGCGCTGGCGTACTGCCAGAATGATGAGAACTTCAAGCGTGGCACCGAAAAGTCAGTGGATGGCTAGTCGAGGTAGATCAGCATGAAAGCCCTAATCATTACCACCATTATCTCTGGCTTCTTCACCGTTACCGCTCACGCCGCCATCTACAAATGCGTGATCGACGGCGAAACGGTATTTTCGGAGCGCCCTTGCGCTTCAAATGCAAAGGAAGTCCAGATCCGTGTGCATCGACCGGATCAGTCTGTGTTGCAGGAATCGACTGAGCGCGCGAACAGCATTGCCGAACATGAACGTGTTCTGCGGGAGGATCGGCGGCGGCGCGAGGTACAGCGCGAGATCGATGAGCTCGAATCACGCATCCGCATCGCACAGCGGAACATGGATGCCGAACATGCCGCGTTACGCGCGCGCAAGTCGAAGGCAGCAAACAATTTGGCCGGCGCGACGCTTGAGCATGGCATCGCGGAGGAAATGCAGGCGGTGACCGCGAAATACCAAGCACGCATTGATGCTGCGCAAGCGCGCCTGAAGCAGCTCTACGCCGAGCAGTCCAAGGCTGGCCAGTAGCCGTACCCGCTTGACGAGCGCAACCTGACGGCACATTCTCTTGCCGTCACACCCACGCCCCAGGGAGGGGGCCGGGCCTTCCGCCTCCTCCCGCCTTTCCTATACCTCGATTTCAGCCTGCTGG
>JAWLCV010000110.1:3792-9013 GCA_041686955.1 Pseudomonadales bacterium | reverse complement strand
TGGGGCGCCAGGGTATTGCGGCCGAGCGCTTCAACGAGATCGCCGAGATTCCATGGCTGTCGCAGAACGGAGCAGGCCAAATCGACGAGCAGGTGGCCCGCGTGGTTGCCAATCTGCGTGCGCGAGGCAGTTCCAGGCCGGGCAGGCGAGACAAATTATCGAACGCCATCAATGCGTTGTTTCAGAATGCGCTGCCGGCGTCGGAGCTGCGGAGCATCATGGAAAGGCTCCAGCGGGACGGCTACCTCTCGCTGGAAGGTGACGCCGTTGTCTATCATGCGAGACTTTCCGGAGCAGCCTCATGAGCGACGAATCCTCTTACCTAGGCGCGCTGCTCGGCCTGGCGGCGGGCGATGCGGTGGGCACCACCATCGAGTTCTCCAGGCCCGGCCAGTTCGAGCCCGTAACGGATATGGTGGGCGGTGGCCCGTTCCGGCTCGAGCCCGGACAGTGGACCGACGACACCTCCATGGCGCTGTGCCTGGCCGCGAGCCTGGTGGAATGCGGCGCCTTCGACCCTGCCGATCAGATGAGCCGGTACTTGCGCTGGCGCGCCGAAGGTTACATGTCCGCCAACGGGCGCTGCTTCGACATCGGCAACACGGTCTCCGGCGCGCTGCATCGCTTCGAGGAGACGGGGGAGCCGTTCGCCGGGTCCACGGATGAGCACTCCGCCGGCAACGGCTCTCTGATGCGCCTTGCGCCCATTCCGATGGCATACGCCGACGACGCGGAGCTGGCCATACAGCGGGCGGCCGAGATGTCCCGCACCACCCATGGCGCCCGCGAGGCGGTGGACGCCTGCCGCTACTACTGCGGGCTCATGATCGGCGCCCTGGAAGGGGTCTCGAAGGACGCGTTGCTCGCGCCCATGTATTCGCCCGTCCCCGGGCTCTGGAATCGTGAGCCTCTCGCGCCGCGGATCGCCGCCGTGGCGGGCGGATCGTTCCACGACGCCGAGCCGCCGGAGATCCAGGGAACCGGGTACGTGGTGAAGAGCCTCGAGGCGGCGCTGTGGGCCCTGGACCGCGGCGACGACTTCGAGACCTGCGTGCTGAAGGCCGTGAACCTGGGCCACGATGCGGACACCACCGGCGCGATCTGCGGCATGCTCGCAGGCGCGCTGTTCGGGGTGGAAGGAATTCCTGCCCGCTGGCGTGAGCGCCTGGCCCAGGCCGAACTCATCGAATCCCTCGCCCGGGAGCTCGCCCGGATGGAACCTACAGCGTGATCGTTCACCTCATCGACGGTACCTACGAGCTGTTCCGCCACTTCTATGGGCAACGGCGCTTCAACAAGGGTGAGGATGCGCCCTTCGGCGCCGTCGTCGGCGTGTTGAACGGCGTGCTGCAGATGATCGAGGAGGGGGCGACCCACCTCGGCGTCGCCACGGATCACGTCATCGAATCCTTCCGCAACGAGCTCTGGCCCGACTACAAGACGGGCCAGGGGATCGAACCGGCGCTGCTCGCGCAGTTTCATCCCCTGGAGGAGGCTCTCGTTGCCATGGGAATCACCGTCTGGCCGATGACCGAGCTCGAGGCGGACGACGCCCTCGGCTCGGCCGCGCACCTGGCGGCGCAGGATTCCAGGGTGGAGAAGGTCTGCATCTGGACCGTGGACAAGGACCTCGCCCAATGCGTGCAGGACGAGCGTATCGTGCAGATCGACCGGCGGGCGAAGGCGATTCGTGGGGCGAACGCGATCAAGGAGAAGTTCGGGGTCGAGCCCGAACGCATTCCCGACTACCTGGCGCTGGTGGGGGATTCGGCGGACGGCTTTCCGGGCCTGCCTGGTATCGGTCCGGTGACCGCGGCGCGCCTCATCAACAAGCACGGCGCCATCGAAGCCTTCCCGGAGACCGTGCTCGACGGCGAGCGGCGCGAGCAGGCGCTGCTGTTCAAGACCCTGGCCACGCTCAGGACGGACGCACGCCTCTTCGACGATGTCGATGAGCTCGAGTGGTGCGGCGCGCCGGACGGATTCGCGGCGTGCGCGGCGGAGCTCGGCGACGAACGGTTGCTGGCCCGGGCGCGCAAGGCGGCCACACGGTCGAAAGGCTGAATCGAGCTCGACGAAAAACCCCGGGGAAGCGCGCTCCCCCGGGGTCGGTCGTGGTCCGGACAGGACGCCGTGGTTGCTCTAAGTCTCCAGCTGCTGGATCACCAGCATCAGCAGGTTCTTGAGCAGGGTGAGGTCGCCCGCCCCCGCCTGCTCAGAGGCGTCCAGGCCGCCGAGGGCGCTCGCCAGCTTGACCAGCGCGGCCTGCACGTTGTCGGCTTCCAGCTTGTCGATGGCGCCATTGCTGGCCGAGCCATCGTTGCTGCCCTCGAGTGCGCGGAGCACATCGTTCAGCGCCTCGGCGACCTCGGGCGAGGGTTCGGCGCTGATGATGGTGCTGACGATCGCGATTACTCGGTTGATGGCCGCTTCGGCCTCGACCACCGTCAGAAGCGTCGATGCCTCGTCCGATCCACCGTCGTCGTCCTCCACCTGCAAGGTGATGAGATACTCGCCTGCGGCGTAGGTGTGCGTATCGGCGAGCGAGCCGCTTCCGGAATCGTAGCCGTCCTGGAACTGGTCGAACTCGCCGTCGTACGAGATGGTGCCGTCGCCCCACAGTACCGCTGCGCTCTGCCGGTCCAGCCGGCCGGGATCGGTGAAGGTCGCTTTGAACGTCACCGGCAGTCCCGCGAGCGCGAAGGGAACATGCCAGCCGATCTCCTGGCCGAGCCCGTCCAGCAGCTGCAGCGTTCGGATCCGCGGCGGCACGTTCCGAACGGTGATCGGGGTGAGCGCAGCGGTGGCCCGGTTGCCGTGGCTCGCCCGCACGCGCACGTGGCGCACCTCCGGCCCGTCGGTGTCCGACCCGCTCAACGTGGCGGTTTCGCCCAGCACGTCGTACTGGCCGTCGTCCTCCAGGTCCCAGCTTATCGTCACCGGCTGGGCGTAAAGCTCATCGCAGTCGGGGAAGAACTGGGCGGAGGTCAGCTCCTCGTCGATGCTCCCGGTATCGGCGTTGTTGCGCACCTGGCTCAGGTGTGGGGCGCTGAACAGCGTGCCCGTTCCCGGCAGCGTGCGCGTGTACTCGCCGGGGTCGTCGGCGGGAGTCTCGCCGAAGCCGATGTCGTCGTCGTTGACCCGAATGGTGCAGCCCACCGGTGCATACGCCAGCATGGAGCTCGGCTCGTTGTCGAAACCGAGGTGCAGGTCGAAGTCGCTGCCGTCTAGATCCTTGAAGTCCTCGAAGTTGTCCTTCAGTCGATCGTCGTAATCCATCACGAGATAGCGGCCGGAGAAGTTGTCGCCCGCCCATAGCTGCAGCCACGCCCGGGTGATGGCCGGGACGCCTTCCGCGACCAGCTCGAGGTCCTGACCCTCATCCACCATTCGCGGCCCTTCCACCCTCGCGCTCGGCAGGTAAGTCGAGCTGCCGGGGCGCACCATGGCGATGTGCCGCCACTCCCCCATCTTCACGGATCCACACGGTCCACAGGGTGTGCCCGGTATCTCACCCGGGAACGGTCCGTCGTTGTCGTGCTCGGTTGCGTAGAAGATCAGCTCGCCGCTCCGGCTCACGTAGAAGGTCGATCCCGCCGCGAAGCTCGCGGTGTTGAGCTCGGGCGAAATCACGCTCGGATCCAGGGCGGGATGAGAATTCTTGTGGCCGGAGGAGACGTGTATCAGCTTGATCTGGCCATCGACCCTGTCGACGCGATACAGATCGAGCCAGTCCTCGCCGAAGCCGATCTTGCCGCGGGCGCCGGCGAGATACAGCGGGCCGTCCGCGCCGCCCTCGCGCAGAAAGTTGAGCGTCTGATGTGCGGCGCCGCCGTCGTTCGGCCAGTCGGCGCCGAGGTCCGCGCCGTCTTCGGCCTCGGACCACGTATCGACCATGGTCCAGCCGAGTTCCGGGTCGGCGAGATCCGTGGAGCCGTCCAGGCGGGTCGGGTCGGATTCGTAGAACCACAGCATATCGTTCTTTCCCCCCGTGACGACCATCAGGTACCGCCCGTCCGGCAGGGGCGTCAGCCCGACGAGCCCCGCCAGTACGCCCACGTCGAGCGGGAAGACACTCGTGACCCTGGGTGCTTCGCGATTGCTCGCGTCGAAGAACAGCACGGCAGTCTCGGGCAAGCTCGCGTCGTAAGGCGCCTCCAGTGCCATGGCCACCATGTCGCCGACGGCCTGCATGCTGCCCGGATGGCCGTAGCTCGGCCACTCACCGGTCCCGTCGAACGTAAAGTGGGTCACTACGCGGTCCTGGGTGTCCGGCGGTGTGCGCGTCTGATAGAGAACGCGGTGGATGCGATTGGAGCGCAGGCGCTCGCCGAACTTGTCGCGCGAGTCCATGCGTACGACCAGGAGGTTGCCCGGATCGTCCGAGCCGATGACCTCGCCGCACGCCAGCGCGTCGGGCGCCGACGGAATCGGCGGAATGTTGCCGCTGCGGGTGACGTAGAAGTACGGCGTGCCGTCGGCGGCATCGAGCCTCACGATCCCTTGATAGTGCTTGCAGCTCGTCGGGTCGGGGGAATCGCCGCGATAGAAGCCCATGGCGTCCGGGCGAACGGTGAGGGCGTTGAACTGGTCGGCCACGTTGGGCACGAAGCGGATCTCGGCGATGGCGCCGGCGGCCTGCAGGGGGAGCGCCGATGCGCCGATCAGGCCCGCCAAGAGCCGGGCGCGGTGAAGGTAACCTGTTGTCATGTTGTTCTCTCCAGCGAAGACGCGCGCACGTTAGGGTCCGGGCGTGGAAGGGAACGTTGGATCCTTCGTGGTAATTTCTCCCCCAGGCAGCGCGCGACTTGCAGGTCGACGTGCTAGCCTCGTCCCCGATTCCGCCGAAAACGCCGATGATGTGCCCGAAGCCCGCAACTCTCGCTGCCGCTACGCTCATGGTTCTTGGTGTCTGCCACGCGTTCGCAGCGATGCCGTCGGAGGTGTTCGACGAGCTGCTCGATGACGAGCGCGCCTACGTCTGGCGCGCCGATCCGCTGGCGGCTTCCGCGGAAGGCGTGCACGAGTACGACGACCGGTTGCCGGCGGTGACGCCGGCGGCTCGGGCCGAGCATCTCGAGGCGGACCGGGTGTTCCTGGCGCGGCTCGACGACATCGAGCGAACCGCCCTCGACGAGCAGCGGCAGGTCAGCTACGACCTGTTCGAGGCCATGGTGGCCGGCCGCATACGACTCGCCGAGCACCGGGACTGGCGCATGCC
>JAWLCV010000110.1:0-3692 GCA_041686955.1 Pseudomonadales bacterium | reverse complement strand
GCCTACTACGCCGACCTCGTCCGCTACTACACGACACTGCCGGACGCGACCGCCGAGGAGGTCCATGGGGTGGGCCTCGAGGAAGTGGCGCGCATCCGTGCCGCCATGGAAGAGGTCGTGAAAGAGGTGGGCTTCGAGGGCAGCCTCGCGGAGTTCATCGAGTTCCTGCGCACCGATCCCCGGTTCTACGCCACCACGCCCGGGCAGCTTCTGCGCGAGGCGGCCTGGATCGCCAAGCAGATCGACGGCCGGCTGCCCGAGTACTTCGGCATCCTGCCGCGCACCCCGTACGGCGTGAAGCCCGTGCCCGCGGCCCTGGCGCCGAACTACACCACCGGCCGCTACAATCCGGGGGCCGCCGGCGACGCCGGCGAGTACTGGGTCAACACCTACGCCTTGGAGACCCGCCCGCTCTACGCGCTGCCGGCGCTGACCCTGCACGAAGCGGTGCCGGGACATCACCTGCAGATCGCGCTGGCACGCGAGGCCGCCGGCGTGCCGGCCTTCCGGCGGGAGTTCTACCCCCACGCCTTCGGCGAGGGCTGGGGCCTCTACGCAGAGCGGCTCGGTGAAGAGATGGGCATCTACCAGACCCCGTACCAGCGCTTCGGCCGTCTGACCTACGACATGTGGCGCGCGTGCCGGCTGGTGGTGGATACGGGCATGCACGCCTTCGGCTGGTCGCGGCAGCGTGCGCTGGACTACCTGACCGAGCACACGGCGCTCTCCCGCCACGAGATCCGCACCGAGGTGGACCGCTACATCTCCTGGCCCGGCCAGGCGCTGGCATACAAGGTGGGCGAGCTCACCATCGTCGAGCTGCGCCGCCGGGCGGAGGCGGCGCTGGGGGAGCGGTTCGACCTGCGCGCGTTCCACGACGCGGTGCTGGCGAACGGCGGGGTCACGCTGCCGGTGCTGGAGCGGCAGGTGGAGGACTACATCTTCGGCCGCCACCGTACCCGCACGAGCCAGTAGAACATGACCAGCAGGGTGGCGATCGGCGGCACGTGGACCCACCCGGTACCGCGGATGAGCTCGGGCACGAAGTCCGGCTGGCCCTGGAAGTAGGACGCTGCGGCGATGAAGAGCGCGGCACACATGCGCCACAGGTGCCGTGCGATGCGCTGGGCGCCGGCGATGCCCCGGCGCAGCAGCAGCCGCAGATCGCCGGTGGCCGCGATCGGCGTCATCACTCCGAACAGCACGAAGGCCTGCCAGGGCTGGCCGTCGAGCGTGCCGGTGGGGTCATTGACGGCCATTGCACCGAGCGTGGTGGTCAGTGCCACCAGACCCAGTGAGCTGATCAGGGCGACGACCTCGAGGCGCCCGATCGAGCCGGCCGGACGCCACACCGTAAGCCAGGCGGTCGCGACCAGATAGAAGGTCATGAGCCCGCCGAGAGTCGAGATGCGCTGCGGCAGGAACGGAGCCACCCCGGCGCCGATGCCGGCCATGATCAGCATCGAGACGAGGAACACGTCCCCGGCGAGCCGGTGGGCCCGCGCGCCCTTGCGGAAGATGAGGGCCGCCGTGCCGGAGACGAGGCCTACGGCGCCGCCGCCGATGTGCAGATAGAGCAGGGAATCGGCTGCGAGCATCACCCACGCCGGCGCCGCTGGATCGATCTCGAGCGTCACGTCACTGCCTCGCGGACCATCTGAAGGCTTCGAATGCTATCGTTGTCCCCAGCGCCGCCACATGACGCCGGGGATCAGAAGCGTGATCGCAGGTAACACCAGGCAACGTCGCGATGGCTGAATCGGTATCGGCGCCGTACGCGCGCGGGTTGGTGGAGCTGGCCGTGTCGAAAGGGGCGGACCGCCAAGCCCTGCTCGGCGCCGCAGGCATCGACGCCGAGGCCCTCGCCAATCCCGATGGGCGTATGGCACTGCACCGCTACGCGGCGCTGATGCGGGAAGCCGTGGTGCTCAGCAGAGACCCGGCCCTGGCGCTCCACTATGGCGAGTCCACCAACATTGCCCAGTTCTCCGTCGTCGGCTTGATCGGCCAGGCCTCCGCGACCATGGCGGAGGCCCATGCTCAGCTCAACCGGTACGTCCGCCTGGTGGTCGACGTCGAGATCGAGGGCACCGAGCGTTTCCGCCTCGACCCCGACGAGGCGGGCTTGTGGTTGGTGGACGCGCGCCGGAACCCCAACGCGTTTCCGGCACTCACCGAGTCGGCGTTCGCCCAGATCGTCTGCGCCCCGCGCGCCCTCGGCATCCCTCGATTCGCGAAGGCCGTTCATGTCTCCCACCCTCGACCTGCCTACGGTCCCGAGTACGAGCGCGTGCTGCAGGCGCCGGTGGTGTTCGCGGCCGGACGCAACGCCATCCTGTTGGATGAATCCATCCTGGCGCAGCCGGTGGAGCGCCTGCCGCGCTACGCCTTCGGGGTGCTGACGCAGCATGCCGATGCGCTGCTCGAAGCGCTGGAGCGCGCGGATTCGGTCCGCGCCCAGGTCGAGAAGCTCCTCATGCCGGTGCTGCACACTGGGGCTGTGAGCATGGATGCCGTGGCCCGTCGGCTGAACGTCAGCCGGCAGACGCTCTACCGGCGCCTCAAGGTGGAGGGGGTCACCTTTGAGCAGGTGCTGGACGAGTTGCGTCGTCGCCTGGCGTTGGATTACCTCAGCTCACGCAGGGTCTCGGTGAACGAGACAGCCTACCTGGTGGGGTTCTCGGAGCCGGCGGCCTTCTCGCGGGCCTTCAAGCGCTGGACCGGCAAGCGCCCGCGTGACGTGCGCTCGGGCGGCGAATGAGGCCGTGGCGCGCAACCGGAGCGGCGTGACGGTCAGTAGCCGCTACCACCGCACCCACACGTTCGGCGGCACCCTCTCCAACGCGTTCGGTGAAGGTGGTTCCATGGCAGCGCGCGGGCGGTTCGGGCAGTTCGGCGAGCGGGACCGGGTGCTGGTGGGTGTGGAGTACGGCTTCTGAGGACGGTCGTGCCATCCTGAAAATCGTGCCCTGCCCGAGGATCAGCAGCCGTCGGCCATCAACCGGCCGATCTGCCGCCCCAGCCATTCCGGGAACACCGCCGCCTCGCCTTCCTCCATGGCCAGCACCTCCGCCAGCCGGGGGCCGGCCACGCCGTAGCCGATGGCGGCAGTGGCGATGAGGAAGATCATGCGCCGGGCGATCCGCGCCCGGTCCGGCCCCGGCGGCAGGCGCTCTGCCAGCTCCGGCACCAGCTCGGCGAAAAGCTCGCGCACGTGAGGCGACGGCGCCAGGTCTTCGGTCAACGCGTCACCGCCGATGGCGAGCCAGGCCAGCAGCTTGGCGTGGCCGCCGCGGGAGAGGGCGTCGAACAGATCCGCGAGGATGGTCCGCGGCTCCGGGGCCGGGTCGCGCTGCAGGGCGGCGATGATGTCCCGCAGCAGGCGGTCGGTCATGTGCTCCACCAGGGCGCGGCGCATGCCGGCGCTGCTGCCGAAATGGTGCAGCACCGTGGCGTGGCTCATGCCGCAGTCGGCGGCCACGTCCGCGACGTTCAGGCCGTCGAGGCCGTGGGCGCGCAGGCGCGCCTCGGCGGCGAGGAGGATCTCCCGGCGGGCGGCGTCCGGCGATCGGCGCTTGCGCGCTCCGGATGACTGCTCGGTAGCGATACGTTTTCCCCTGAATCCATCTATTGACATTAATGTAGATAGTCGTACCCTCGGGCTACCTACATCGGTGTCAATAGTGCCATGA
>JAWLCV010000109.1:0-9300 GCA_041686955.1 Pseudomonadales bacterium | reverse complement strand
TCGACGAAGGCGCTGGCCGGCGCGTTCTGGATGATGAGCTTGAGACCCCGGGTGCGGGCGGCCACCTCGATGGAGAAATCGCTGTAGGCTTCGAAGATCGCCGCGGCATCGTCGGTCTGGTTGCCGGTGTTGAGCACCGCCAGCGCGCAGCGCCGGAACAGGCTCAGCAGCTCCTGCTCCCGGGCGGTGCTGGTGAGCGCGGCCACCTCGCGCTGGGACAACAGCTCCAGCGTCCCCCGCGGGCCCACGTGCACGACCTCTCGCATCTTTTCCGCCATGAGCTTCCGCCCTACTGCATGCGCACGTGGAAGAACACCTCGCTCGCCTCGCCCGGGGCCAGCTCCTCCTGATAGGTCCAGCGGATGCTGCGAACCTCACCGCCCGCCGCGCCGCCATCCGGCCCGGGGCCGGCGGCCGCGGGCTCGCCGGGGCCGAAGCTCTCCCCGTCGGTGGAGTACTCCACCGACGTACCCTCGCCGCCCGCGCTGCCGGGCACGTAGCGGGTGCCCTCGGGGATCGGATTGGTGACCACGATGCGGCCCGCATCCACCGGCACGCCGCCCGTGTTCTCGAAGGTGATGGTGTAGCGAAGCTCTTCTCCCGGCACCACCGCCTCGGCGGGCACGAGCTCGCGCCGGGATCGTCCATCCGCGTCCAGGGTCGTCTCCACCTTGCTGACCGCGGTGGCCAGGGTCACCTGGGCCGTCGCCGGCAGCGACGTCAGCGCCGCACCGAAGGCCAGCAGCACCCCGACCCGCCGGGCGCGCCGCCGGGCAGCGGCTTCAAGGCATGGCATGGAACTCAAGTCTCGTCTCCTCGTTTCGTTCGCGAACGCGCCGGACGCACGTCCACACTTCCGGTCTCGGGATCGAACCAGATCTCCGCCTCGCCGTCCGTGAGCTGGCGCACCACCGCATCGCACTTCTCGGCCAGCGAGTAGTCCCGATGGCCGTAATCCGTGCCCTCACGCAGCACGTACGCCTCCACCACGCCCCGCAGGGCCTCGGCCGACAGCGACTGCACGGGAACCTTGATCACCGCCCGAAGTTTACGTGATGTAGCGCTCAAGCTGGTGGCTCCGGCTTGAATTTGCTCCGGCGAGGTGCGTTACTCTCCCCCGATAAGCATCATGACGATTTTCTGGTCGCGCCCGGATGTGCGCTCGACCGACGTTTCCAACAGGACGGGGAACCATGGCCGAACAGGAACACATTCTCGTCGTCGAAGACGAGCCTATCACACGGGAACAACTGGTCTCCTACTTCGAGGAGGAGGGGTTCCGGGTCAGCTCCACCGGCTCCGGCGACGAGGTGCTGCCCATCGTGCTCGAGGGCGACGTGATACTGGTCCTGCTGGACATCAAGCTTCCCGGCAAGGACGGCCTCACCCTGACCCGCGAGATCCGCGCCCAGTCGGACCTCGGCATCATCCTGGTCACCAGCAAGCAGGAGCAGATCGACAAGATTCTCGGTCTCGAGAGCGGCGCCGATGACTACGTGACCAAGCCCTTCGATCCCAGGGAGCTGCTGTCCCGGGCCCGCAACCTCATCCGTCGGGTGCACATGCAGCAGCGCCAGCGGCGCAAGAATCACATCCGCCACTTCGAGGGCTGGCAGCTCGACCTGAACAAGCGCGAGCTGACGTCGCCGGAGGGCACCAAGGCCACCCTGTCCGCCGGTGAGTACCAGCTCCTGCTGGCGTTCATGGAGCGGGCCGGCGAGGTCATGAACCGGGATCAGCTCATGAACCGGATCCGCAACCGGGAATGGTTCCCGGACGACCGGTACATCGACGTGCTCGTGGGGCAGCTGCGCAAGAAGCTGGGGGAGCGGGCTTCCACTGCCAAGATCATCACCACCATTCACGGCACCGGATACCTGTTCACCCCCGAGGTCGTCTGACGCCGAGCCTGACGGGGACTGACGGGGCCGCCGGCTGCGGCGGTCGACGGACATGCTTGGACGGATTCCGTGGCGAAGGGTGTAGACAGGACCATCTACGAGAGCGCTTCGACGCTGGTGAAGCGGTCCCAGTGGGACGGCGAGCCGGTGATCATCAAGGCTCTGAAGCCGACGGCGCGCAACCCCGGCTCCATCGCCCGCTATCACCATGAATTCAAGATCAACCAGTCGCTGACCAGCCCCTACGTGTGCCGCGCGCTGGCCATGGACGAGGGCGAGCACCGCATCATCTTCGAGGACTCCGGAGCCTGCGCGCTGCGCGAGCTGATCCGCGGCGATGCCCTGGCCCTGGACGAGAAGCTCGACGTGGCCATGGCGCTGGCCCACGCGCTGCAGTCGATCCATGACGAAGGGGTGATCCACCGGGATCTCAATCCCAGCAACGTGATCGTGGTGGAGGATTCCCTCCAGGTTCAGCTCATCGATTTCGGGCTGGCCACCCTGACGCCCCGGGAGTACCCGACCCAGGCCTCCGGGGGACAGCTCACCGGCACCCTGCCCTACATCTCGCCGGAGCAGACGGGACGGGTCAACCGGGTGGTGGACTACCGCACCGATCTCTACTCCCTCGGGGTAACGCTGTACGAGCTGTTCGCCGGTGCGCCGCCGTTCACCGGCAGCGATCCCCTGGAGATGATCCACGCCCATATCGCCAGCACGCCGAAGCCTCTGCACGTGGCCAATCCCGCCATCCCGCAATGGCTCTCGGACGTGGTGCAGAAGCTTCTGGCCAAGCAGCCCGAGGACCGCTACCAGAGCGCCGCGGCGGCCCGCGACGATCTGGCCGAGGGTCACCAGCACGCCAACGTCATACCCTTCCGCCTCGGCCGGACCGATGCGCCGGGGCAGCTTTCGCTGCCCAAGCGCCTGTACGGACGCGAGTCGGCCATGGAGCTGGTGCGCGGCGCCCTGGAGCGCACCCTGGCCGGCGAAAGTGTGCTGCTGGAGATCAACGGCGCCGCCGGCATGGGCAAGTCCGCCGTGTGCGACGCACTGTTGCGCACGGCCCGGGAGCAGGATCTGCTGGTAGCCCGACTGGCCCTCCGGGGCAGCCCCTACCGGGACGGCACGGCCATCTGGGTGGAGCTCTTGCGCCTGCTGGTGCGTCAGGCGCTGTCGCTGCCTCAGGCCCAGGGGCAACCCTTGCTGGAGCGGCTGGAGCGGATGCCGCCCGCCAGCCTCGCCGCCCTCGCCGAGCACGTTCCTGAGCTCGGCCCGGCGCTCGCGGGCCGGGCACCCGGGCCCGTCGAGGATCCGGCTCCCGTGTCGGTGGCGGTGATGCACGGCCTGCGCGCCATGAATCCTCAGCCGCTGTGCGTGGTGGTCGAGGATGCGGACCGGCAGCCGGAGGACGACGTCGCCCACCTGCTGAACACCGCCGCGGAGCACCGGCACCTGCTGCTGGCCTTCACTCAGGAGCACCCCGATCCGGCCCTGTTCCAGCGGCCCCGCCTCGCCACCAAGCGGGTGCACGTGGACCTGCCGCCCCTCGACAAGGGCGACGTGCGCAACCTCCTCGCCGACATGCTGTCCCACGGGGAAGCGGCTGTGCGGGAGCTGGCCGCGGAGCTCCACGGCAAGACCGACGGCGTGCCGGGTCATCTGCTGGAGCTCGTCTTCGAGCTCCACGCCGAGCAGCTCATCAGTTACGACACCGGCGCCGGGGAGTGGCGCTGGGACCTGGAGGCGGTGCGCGGTCACTACTTCAGCAACAACTCCAACCAGCGCATCGGCAAGCAGCTGGAGGCGCTGCCGGCAGAGACCCTGGAGGCGCTGCGCTGGGCGGCAGCCCTGGGGGAGGGATTCTCGAGCGCCCTCGTCGGCGAGCTGCTTTCGCGGGAGCCGGGCGACGTAGCCGGAATCCTGCGCCCTGCGGTGTCGGCGGGACTGCTGCGCGACCTGGAGCCGGCGGCGAGCCAGGGGGAGCAGGACTACCGCTTCTCCCACCCGCGCATCCGCATTCTGCTGTACTCCAGCATGCCGAAGGATGCCCGGCCCGGCCGGCACCAGCGCATCGCGGTGGCGCTGAAGACCCGCCGCCGCCGCGACGCCGCAGCCGTGATGCAGCTCGCCGATCACCTGGATGCGGCGGTGGACTTCGTCCACGCGGACCCCGCGCTGCGCGCCGACGTGGCGCACCACAACCTGCTGGCGGCGCGCGCCGCGGTGGAGCTGGGGCGTTTCCAGGCTGCGTACAAGTACTGCCGCTGCGGCCTGGCCGTGGCGGGCGCCGAGACCGACGAAGCCGTGATGCTGGAGCTCGCGGAATGCGCCGCCGAGGCAGCGTTCCTGTGCGGCGACTTCGACCAGCTCTATCGGGTGGTGCGGGAGGCGCCGGCGTTGAGCAGCGTCATCGAGGAAGTCCGGGTGCGGGCCGCCGCCGTGCAGAACCGCCTGGGCGAGGCCGAGACCCTGGCGGAGGCGGCCCTGGAACGCCTGGGGCAGCGGCTGCCGCGCCGCAGCCGTGCCCGCTGGCACGCGCGTGCCCGCTGGCACGCGGTTCTGGAGCCGGCAGCCCGCTGGCAGCGGCGGCTGCTCGCCCGCCTCGATCGCCGCCTGCCGACGCCGCTCGAGGTGGTGGAGGATCTTCGCACCCACGAGGTGTTCCGCCTCCACGGCTATCTGCTGCACATCGGCTACCACCTGGGCGCGCCGGCGCTGCCGGCGCTGGCCCGAAGCGTGCGAATGCGGGCCCGGCGTGCCGGCTACTGTGCGGACGTCGCTTTCGCCCACGCCGCCCAGGCGGTGGTGGCGGTGGTGGACGGCGACGCCGCCGCGGCCCGCCGTTACGCCGAGGAAGCGCGGTTGCTGGCCTCGCGCTTCCCCGCGGACAGCGCCTCGGTGCGCAGCACCACCCTGCTGAACGGACTGGTGGACCCGTGGTTCGCCACCCTGGATCAATCCTTGAACGCGCTCACGGAGAATCTCTCCGCCAGCATGGAGCGGCAGGACTACGAGTTCGCCGCCGCCGCCAGCGCCTTCTACGCCACCAACGCCATGGTGCGGGGCTCGGAGCTTTCGTCGCTGAAGCAGGCGCTGCACGCCCAGGTGTCCCGGCTGGCCCAGTTCCACCACGTCACCGGCATCAACATCACCCGGTTCGTGCTGCAGATCGTCAACAGCCTGGTGGGCCAGGCGGACGTGGACCCGGAGCCGGAGCGGGATCACGACCTCACCATCCGGAACACCGAGGACGTGGTGGCCCACGGCGTGGTGTACGTGCTGCGGTTGTACTACGCGGTGCTGTTTCAGGACTTCCAGGGCGCCCGCAACATACTGCCGCTGGCCAACGGCTACGGGGCGTTCCTCGCCGGGTCGCCGCTCTCCACCCTGCTCAGGTTCTCGGAGTCGCTGGTGGTGCTGCGCACCGCCGACGCGGGGAACGGCTCGTCGCGGGCACCGAGGCGAGGGCGCAATGCCGGCCGGGCCCGAACTGTCGTCCGCGCCCGAACTGTCGTTCGGGGGAACCTGCGGCTGCTGCAGCGCTGGCAGCGCCAGGGGGCCGCCCACGTGGAGCCGAAGATCCTGGTGCTGAAGGCCGAGCTCGCGTGGCGCGAGGGCCACACCACCCACGCGCTCGAGCTCTACGAGCGGGCGGCGGAGCGTTCCCGGCGCCTGGGGCTGGCCCACGACGAAGCGCTGGCCTACGAGCTGGCCGCTCGCGCCTGCGACAAGAACGGCCGTACCGACTTCGCCCGGCTGTTCGCGCGCAACGCCTACCAGGCCTACCTGCGCTGGGGAGCCGCGGCCAAGACCCACCAGCTCGAGCGGGAGTTCCACGCCCTGCTCCAGGACGGCCACGAAGGCCGCGGCGCCAGCTCCCTGTCGGTGAGCGACTTGGCGGAGCTGACGGTGCGCGACATTCACAACCGCACCTCCAGCTTCAATACCGGCGAGTTCAACGAGCGCATCCTCGACACCACCACGGTGCTCCGAGCGGCCCAGACCATCTCCGGAGAGATCCTCCTCGACCAGGTGCTGACCAAGCTGCTGCGCCTGGCGCTGGAGCACGCGGGTGCCCAGAAGGCCTGCATGCTGCTGGCCCACGACCGGCGTCTGTATCTGGAGGCCGTCGCCTCCGTGGACGGCGGCCCGACCCATCGGGTGGTGCCCGCCGTACCCCTGGAAGCCGCCGAGGAGGTGCCGGAAAGCATCGTCCAGTTCGTCGCCCGCACCAAGGAAACCCTGGTGATCGGCGATGCCACCCAGGAAGACGTGTTCACCCAGGATCCCTACGTCAAGCGGTTGCAGCCCCTGTCGGTGCTGTGCCTGCCCATCGTCCACCGCGGCGAGATCTCCGGCATCCTCTACATCGAGCACCGCTGGCTCACCGAGGTCTTCACCCGGCAGCGGGTGGAGGTGCTGGCGCTGCTGGCGTCCCAGGCGGCCATTTCCATCGAGAACGCCCGGCTCTACGCCGACCTGCAGGCCACCCGGGACGAGTACCGGACCCTCTACGACAACGCCATCGAGGGGCTGTTCAGGATCAGCCCCGGCGGCGTGCTGCTGTCCGCCAACCCCACCCTGGCGCGGATCCTCGGCTTCGACAACGTGCTGCAGCTCCTCGACGAGTACCGGGAGCTGCTCGACCGGGTGTTCCTCTCCCGGGAGCGGATCGGCGAATTCCTCTCGGAACTCGAGCAGCACGGCCTGGTGAGCGATTTCGAGGCCCAGGGGGTGACCCGTCAGGGACGGACGCTGTGGATGGCGCTCACCGCCCGGCTGAACAAGGACACGGACGGACGCGAGTACATCGACGGCTCCCTCATCGACATCTCCGAGCGCATCGAGCGGGAGCAGGCGGACAAGCAGCGGCAGATCGCCGAGGCGGCGACCCAGGCGAAGAGCGCGTTCCTCGCCAACATGAGCCACGAGATCCGCACCCCCATGAACGCCATCGTCGGCTTCTCGAAGCTGGCGCTGGAGACGGGCCTCGACCGCAAGCAGCACGAGTACCTGACTTCCATCCGCAACGCGGCGGAGAGCCTGCTCACCCTCATCAACGACATCCTCGATTTCTCCAAGATCGAGGCGGGCAAGCTCACCCTGGAGCAGCGGCCGTTCCATCTGGCGGACACCCTGCGCGAGGTGGCGCGGCTGTTCCGCACCGAGCTCAGGCGCCGCAAGCTCGAGCTCGTGGTCGAGGACGCCACCGCCGACCACCCGGAGTTCCCCGCCGACGGGCTGCTGGTCGGGGACGCCATGCGCCTGCAGCAGGTGCTGGTGAACCTGGTGGGCAACGCCGTGAAGTTCACGGAGGCCGGCAGCATCCGCCTGTGCGTGGCCGTGCGGGCTCTCTCGCCGCCCGCGGTGGTGCTGGGCTTCGAGGTGGTGGACACCGGCATCGGCATCAGCGACGAGCACCAGGCGCGGCTGTTCGAATCCTTCGAGCAGGCCGAATCCTCCATCACCCGCCGCTTCGGCGGCACCGGCCTCGGACTCACCATCTGCCGCCGCCTGGTGGAGGTGATGGGCGGGGACATCGAGGTGGAGTCGGAGCTCGGCCGCGGCAGCACGTTCCGCTTCCAGGTTTGCCTCGAGCTGCCCGCGGAGCTCCAGGCGGTACCGCTGCCCAGTGCCCGCCGGGACCGCAACACCGCCATCCTCGAGGGCCGCAGCATCCTCGTGGCCGAGGACAACCCCATCAACCAGCAGCTCGCCACGGAGTTCCTGCAGCGCGCGGGCGCCCGGGTGGACATCGCCCAGAACGGCCGCGAAGCGGTGGATCGAGCCACCGCCAACGAATACGACGCGCTGCTCATGGACATTCACATGCCCATGCTCGACGGCCTGGAAGCCACCCGCATCCTCCGCGAGCAGGGTCTCGCCCTGCCCATCGTCGCGGTCTCCGCGGACGCCCTGTCCAGCCGGCAGGCATCGGCCTCCGAGGCAGGCTGCGACGCCTACGTCACCAAGCCCATCGATTTCGACGAGCTGCTGGCGGTGATGACCCGGCTGCTGCCGTCGTCGGCGACCCCGAACCGGCGCCGGCGGGCCAGCGACCGGCCCCCGCCCCCGCCGGAGGTGCCGCCGCTGGAGGTCGAGGGCGTCGAGGAGCCGGCCCCGGCGGCGCCGCCGGAGGCACCGCGCGAGACACTCGCGAACCTGCCCATTCAGCGGGTGCCGGGGATCGACATCGGCCTGGCCATCAAGGGGCACAACGGCAACGTGCGGCTGATGCTCAAGCTCATGGGCGACTTCGGCCGCTACTACGGCGACGCCGGCACCCGCATGCGGCGCCTGATCGGCGAAGGCGCCTTCGAGGAAGCGGAGCGTCTCGCCCACAACCTCCACGGCGTCGCCGGCAGCTTCGGCGCAGAGCGGCTCAAGGAAGCCGCCAAGGCCCTGGAGCTGGCGCTGGCACAGCCGGAAGGGCAGAACCTGCTGGGACTCGCGCAGAGCTTCGAGATCGCCCTGACCGAGGTGCTGGAATCCGCCGACGCCCTGGCCAGCGAGGAGGTGCAGTTCCGCGCTAGCGACTTCGGCGAGGGGTGACGTCCAAGAGCGGCAGCAGTCGGGGCGGCTCCGGCTGCGCCCCGGGGCGGCCGTCCGGATCGAGGCCGGCGAAATCGAACAGGCTCCGGTCCGCCAGGTGCGAGGGCACAACGTGGGCCATGGCCCGCGCGATGTTGCGCACCCGGCCCGGCGCGGCCCGGTCCCACTCCGCCAGCATGCCCTTGATGACCTGCCGCTGCAGGTTCTCCTGGGAGCCGCACAGGTTGCAGGGAATGATGGGAAACCGGCGGTGCTCGGCCCAGCGCGCCACGTCCCGCTCCCGGCAGTAGTACAGCGGCCGGATCACCACGTTGCGGCCGTCGTCGCTCTTGAGCTTCGGCGGCATGGCCTTGAGGCGGCCGCCGTGGAACAGATTCAGGAACAGGGTCTCCACCGCATCGTCCAGGTGATGCCCGAGGGCGATGCGGGTGGCGCCGATGCGCTCGGCGCAGGCGTAGAGAATGCCCCGGCGCAGCCGCGAGCAGACCGGGCAGGTGGTCTTGCCCTCGGGGGTGAGCGCCTGAACCACGCTGAAGGTGTCCTCCTCGAGGATGTGGTACTCGAGCCCCTGGGCTTCCAGATAGTCGCGCATCACCTCCGGCGGGTAACCCGGCTGCTTCTGATCCAGGTGCACGGGCACCAGCTCGAAACGTACCGGCGCCGCGTGCTGGAGGTTGCGCAGGATGTCCAGCATCACGTAGGAATCCTTGCCGCCGGACAGGCACACCATGATTCGGTCGCCCTCGGAGATCATGGCGAAATCGGCGATGGCCTGCCCCACCTGGCGGCGCAGCCGCCTGTGCAGCTTGTTGTGGTCGTAGCGGACCTTGCGGGGGTCCGGGCT
>JAWLCV010000108.1:2004-9469 GCA_041686955.1 Pseudomonadales bacterium | reverse complement strand
AGCGGACAGCGGACAGCGATCTCCTACCAAGCTGCAACCTCCCCCCCAACCCTTTATCCTCTCCCAATCACAAGCCACCCGGGTACCACCCATGACCTTTCCCGAATCCGGCCGTCCCGTGGCGGACGTCATCGCCGAGTTGCAGGACAAGCGCAGGAACGACGTGAAGTGGCAGGAGGGGCGCGCGTTCGGGATGGTCTACGACGGAGGGCCGTCGGTGCACGAGGTGGCGGAGCGGGCCGCGGCGCTGTACCTGCACGAGAACGCCCTGAACACCAAGGCCTTTCCCTCCCTGGGTGAGATCCAGTCGGAGATCGTGCGCTGGACGGCGGGTCTTCTGCACGGCGACGGGGACGTGGCCGGGTTTCTCACCAGCGGCGGCACCGAGTCCATTCTCTGCGGCGTGCTGGCGGCCCGTGAGCGGGGGCGGAAGGAACGGGGCATCGAGCGGGGCGAGATCGTGCTGGCTGAGAGCGCGCACGCCGCCTTTCACAAGGCCGCGCATCTGTTCGGCCTGACGGTGCGCAAGGTTCCCGTGAACGACGACTGGACCGCCGACGTGGACGCCATGGCCGAGGCGGTTGGCCCCGATACGGTGCTCGTGGTGGGCTCGGCGCCCCAGTATCCCCAGGGCGTGGTGGACCCCATACCGGCCATCGCCGAGCTCGCCGCCAGCGTGGGCGCCAACTGCCACGTGGACGCCTGCATGGGGGGCTTCGTGCTGCCCTTCGCCGAGCGTCTGGGCCGTGCGGTGCCGCCCTGGGATTTCCGAGTGGAGGGCGTTCATTCCATATCCGCCGACATCCACAAGCTCGGCTACGCGCCCAAGGGCGTGTCGGTGATCCTGCATCGCAACAAGGACCTGCGCCGCTACCAGACCTTCGTGTTCGACGGCTGGCTCGGCGGCTTCTACGCCTCGCCGAACCTGCAGGGAACCCGCTCCGGGCTGCCCATGGCCGCGGCCTGGGCGGTGATTCAGCATCTGGGAATGGAAGGCTACCTGGAGCTCACCCGGGTGGTGCTGGAGAACGCCGACCGGATGCGGGCCGGCATCGCGGCCATCGACGGCGTCCAGGTTCTCGGGAATGGCGGCTTCCATCTGGTGGCCATGGCCGCGGACCCGGCGAGCGAGCCGGCGGTGGACGTCTTCGCCGTGGGGGATGCGCTCCTCGCCCGGGGTTGGTTCCACGACCGCCAGGGGCCGCCGGACAGCCTGCATTCGACGGTCAGCAACAGCAACACCGGCGTCATCGAAGACTACCTGGCGGATCTCGCGGCCTGCGTCGCCGAGGTCCGCGGCCGGCGCAGCGACGATCGCTCCACCAGCTACGCCACCCTCGAGTGAGTCCTTCGGGCGCGCTCAGGCCGGACGCGGTACTCCCGCCTCGCCCACACGATCGTGCAGGGCCGCCTGATCCTGCTTCAGGGTGCGTCCCGCCCAGTAGTAGTGCAGGGCGCACCACAGGTTGAGGAAGGTCAGGACCAGGAGCGCCATGCGCAGGGATTCCTGGCCGTAGGCCGGGGCGAACAGGTCCGAGAGCACCCCCACGAGCTGCGGGCCCAGGCCCATGCCGATGATGTTGAGGATGAACAGCATGATGCTCGACGCCAGCGCGCGCATGCGCAGGCTCACCAGGTTCTGCATCAGCGCGAAGGTGGGCGCGAGGTAGAAGCCGCCGATGAAGGCCGGAACGAGGTAGAGCGCCAGGGCCAGCCACAGGTCGTCCACCAGGAACACGGCGGCCAGCAGGGGCACGTAGCCCCCTTTGCCGGCGGCCACCAGCCAGGCGCGCCAACGCTCGTCCCGCTTCGCCAGCACGTCCGCCAGGCGCCCCGCGGTGAAGGTGCCGAGGCCGCCTACGACGCCGGTCATCAGCGCCAGGGTCAGTCCCACCTCGGTGGGGGAGAGGCCGTGGGAGCGGATGAGAAAGGTGGGCAGCCACAGCACGAAGCCGTAGCCGACGAAGCCGGCCAGAGCGGCGCCGATGGCCAGGTGACGGATGGAACGCACCCGCCACATGTAACCCCACACGGCGAGGAAGGACGGTGCGGCCTCCGCCGGGCCGGTGCGCGCCGGATCGGTGGCGCCGCGTTCCGGCTCGATGGTGGTGAAGTAGAGCAGCACGGCGATGGCCAGCCCTGGCAGGCCCACGGCGATGAACGCGGTGCGCCAGCCCCAGGTCTCCGTGAGCCAGCCGCCGCCGAGGTACGCGATCAGCAGGCCCAGGTTGACCCCGAGCGCGAAGATGCCCATGGCGGTGCCGCGCGTGGCCACCGGAAACAGGTCCGAGATCAGCGAGTGGGAGGGCGGCGACGATCCGGCTTCGCCCACCCCGACACCGATGCGGGCCAGCGCGAGCTGGGCGAAGTTCGCCGCGTAGCCGCACAGCACGGTCATGCCGCTCCAGATGGTCACGGCGGCCGTGATGATGTTGCGGCGGTTTCGGCGGTCCGCGAGCATGGCGATGGGCATGCCGAGGGTGGCGTAGAAGATGGCGAAGGTCAGCCCGATGAGGAAGCCCATCTGGGTGTCGCTGGCCCCGAGATCCCGCTTGATGGGCTCCAGCACGATGGCCATGATCTGCCGGTCGACGTGACTGGAGGTGTAGACCAGGGTCAGCACCCCCAGGGCGTACCACTTGTACCAGGGCCTGGCGGCGATGCGTTCGCTGAGGCTCGTGGCCATGGATCTACCTCCCGCACGGGCTCCCCAGCCCGGTTCCCACTGGGGGCATTCTAACCCCGGAACGCGCCTCAGCCGCCGGCGATCTTCACCTGGAATCCCTGGGCCTCCAGCAGCGGCTTGAGCTGATGGCGCTGATCGCCCTGGAGCTCGATGACGCCGTTCTTCACCGAGCCGCCCACGCCGCAGCGGGCCTTGAGGGTCCGGGCCAGCTTCTCGAGCTCCGTGTCCGACACCGGCACCCCGGTCACCAGGGTCACGCCGGCGCCCTTGCGTCCCTTGGTCTCGCGCTTGAGCCGGACGATGCCGTCGCCGCCCTGGCGCGGCCGCGAATGATCGCGACAGACGCACTCGGCCACGGGTCGCCGGCACCCGGGGCAGATGCGCCCCTGGTCCGTGGAGTAGACCAGGCCCCCTTGCTTGCTGCGTTTGCCCATCTCGTGCCGGCGGTCCTGCTAGGATGGCCCGGACTTTAGGTTGGAGCCCGGGGTGACCGCAAGGGAGAGGGTGGAGATGGCCGTGCCGAGCAGCCTGGCCGAGCAGGCGGGACTGCTGGCGCTGCTCTGGCTCGCCGGGCTGTACCTGCGTCTGCCCATGCTGGTGGCGCCGCCACTCGCCCCCGTCATCGGCGCCGAGCTGGCGCTGAACCAGTCGCAGATCGGCGCCCTCACCACGGTCCCGGTGCTCATGCTGGCGCTGGGGGCCATGCCCGGCGCGGCCGCCATCGCCCGGCTGGGCGCAGCGTCCACCGTTGCGCTGTCGCTGGTGCTGGTGGCGCTGGCCTCCAGCGCCCGCGGGCTCGCGCCTCCGTATGGCGTGGTCCTCGTCGCCACCGCCCTGCTCGGACTCGGCGTGGCGGCCATGCAGCCGGCGCTGCCGGTGCTGGTGCAGCGCTGGTGCCCGCGGCGTCTGGCCCTCGGCTCCGCGGTGTACATGAACGGCATGCTCATGGGGGAGTTCGTCGGCGGCGGCCTGACCCTGCCGTGGGTCATGCCGCTGGTGGACGGAAGCTGGCGCGCGGCGCTGGTCGCCTGGTCGCTGCCGGCTCTGGCCATCGCCGCGGCCATCCCGCTGGGGGAGCGCCTGGCGCGGCGTCTGGCGGACCGTGAGGCGCCCTGGCCGGAGCCGCCGGCCGGTACCGGCGCGCGGCGTGGTCACTGGCGCGATCCCCGGGTGTGGCATCTGGGTATCGTCCTCGGCGCCGCGTCCGCCGGCTTCTTCGGCACCAACGCCTACATGGGATCGGTGCTGACTGCCCGGGGGGAGTCGGAGCTGCTGGCGCGGACGCTGTTGTGGTTCAACGCCACCCAGGTAGTGGGCTCGCTCGCGATGCTGGCGCTGGGCCGGGTGCTGGTGGGGCGGCGCTGGCCGGTGCTGGCGGCGGCCTGGGGCGTGGTGCTGGGACTGGCCGGCATCGGCCTCGGCGGTACGGCGGTATTCCTTCCTGCCGCCCTGCTGCTGGGCCTGTGCACCTGCGTGCAGCTCATTCTGATGGTCAGCCTGGTGCCCCAGGTCGCGCCGCCCGCACAGGCCGGGCCGCTGGCGGCAGGCATGTTCGCCGTGGGCTATCTGCTGGGCTTCCTGGTGCCGCTCGGCGGCGGTGCGCTGGCGGATCTCACCGGCGTCCCGGGCGCCGCAATTCTGCCCATGGGGGTGTTGGCGCTGGCGGCCCTGGCGGTGGCCCTGCGCTCCCGCCTGGTGCATGGTTGACGCCTTTTTCATACGACGACACGACGAGGAGCGATCGATGTTCGAAAACCTGTTCTCCATCTCCGGCAAGGTGGCGGTGGTCACCGGCGGATCCCGCGGCATCGGCGAGATGATCGCCGCCGGCTTCCTCGCTAGCGGCGCCCGGGTGTACATCAGCTCGCGCAAGGCCGAAGTCTGCGATGCCACCGCGCGCCGCCTCAGCGACGAGTTCGCCGGGGAGTGCATTTCCATTCCCGCCAACCTGGCGGAGCTGGAGGGCATTCGTCGCTTCGCCGACGAGCTGGCCGAGCGGGAGTCGCGGCTGGACATCCTTGTGAACAACGCCGGGGTGTCCTGGGGCGCGCCTCTGGACGAGTTCCCCGAGGTTGGCTGGGACAAGGTGATGGATACCAACGTGAAGGGCGTCTTCTTTCTCACCCAGAAGCTGCTGCCGCTGCTGCGCCAGGCGGCCTCGGCCGAGGACCCGGCCCGGGTGGTGAACGTGGGCTCCATCGACGGGCTGCGGGTGCCGGTGTTCGACACCTTCTCCTACGGGCCCTCCAAGGCGGCCGTGCACCATCTCACCCGGGTTCTGGCCGCGCATCTGGTCAAGGAGCACATCCTGGTGAACGCCATCGCACCGGGGCCGTTTCCCACCTGGATGCTGAGCACCGGGGTCGGCGGTGGCGGTGACGTGGAAGGGACGGACTGGGACGCGGTGGGGCGGGCCAACCCGCGAGGCCGGGTGGGCACTCCGGAAGACATCGCCGGCGTCGCGCTGTTTCTCTGCTCCCGGGCCGGGGCTTACACGGTCGGCGAGGTGATCCGCTGCGACGGCGGCTCGGTGCTGGCCTGACCTCGCTGCCCGCCGGGTGCCCGGTGTGCACGAAGATTGCACGAACCAGGGCACCGAAGCAGTAACGAGGATCGAGCATGGCCAAGAGCAAGGGCGGCGAGGGCGATCGCGAGGCGGATCGGCATTACCGGGAGCGCACCCGCGAGTTCGTCGAGTCCGGACGCGTGGAGGAGGCGGCGAAGAAGGCCCGGGAGCAGGACTCCACGGAAGCGGAGGAGGCAGAGCGCAAGGGCCGGCGGCGGGCCAAGGAACTCGACCCGGAGGTTCACCGCGACTACGACCGTCCCACCGAGGCGGACGACTGAGCCCGGGCGGTCACTCCCCCGCGGCGGGGTGGCCGCCCTTCACCAGAATGGCCCGGGACATGCGCCGCTCGTATTCCAGGGCAGGGCCGGCCACCGTGCCGCCCTCGCCGGTGGTGAGCCAGCGGCGCACCCGTCCGGCGTCGCCCAGCGGCGTGCGGGTGCCGAACGAGTTCAGCAGCACCATGCCCACCGGCCGGCCGCCGACGCGGGTGACCAGCACCAGACAGCGCCCGGCCTCGGTCAGGTAGCCGGTCTTGCTGAGCTCCAGATCCCACCGCGAGCTGGCGACCAGCGGATTGGTGTTGCCGTAGGGCAGGGTGTAGCGAGGGCCGCGGAATTGCGCCCGATGCTGATACGCAGTGGTGAACTCGCGAATCTGCGGGTAGCCGTAGGCGGCCCGCACCAGGGTGGCCAGATCCGCGGCGGAGGCCCGGTTCTCCGGTGACAGCCCGGCCGGGTCGACGAACCGGGTGCGGCTCATATCCAGCGCCCGCGCCTTGGCGTTCATGGCCGCGACGAAGCCCGCGTCGCCGCCGGGATAGTGGTGAGCGAGCACGTGGGTGGCCAGGTTCTCGGAGGACATGAGGGCGATGCGCAGCAGCTCGCTGCGCCGTGCCTGAGAGCCGATGCGCAGCCGGGAGTAGGCGTTCTTGTCCAGCTCGCTGTGCCAGTCCACCACCGGCAGCCACTCGTCCAGGGGTTGGCCGCCGTCCAGGACCACCACGGCGGTCATCAGCTTGGTCACCGAAGCGATGGGCACCGGCAGATCCGCGTGTTTGGCGTACAGTACCTCTCCGGATTCCAGGTCGGTGACCATGGCGTTGACGGAAGCGAGTTGCAGACGGGCTGTGTCGGCGGAGGCCGGATCGGCGCCGCGGGCCGTGCCGGCCAGCAGGAACAGCAGTGGCAGAGCCAGGAGTAACCGCTTCATGGGAACGGCAATCTACCGGGTTTCCGGTAGGGGTGCCACCGGGCGCCGTGGTTGAGCGCCCGCAGCCGCTCCCCTGGGACGACCCGAGCCTGCCGGCGCGGCTGCTCGAGGCCGGTCCCCGGGTGCTTCTGTTCGGCGCCATGGGCACCGGCAAGTCCACCCTCGCCGCACGCCTGGGCGAGGCCCTTGCGCAGCGTCTGCGGCGGCCCCTGTGTATCGGCGCGGACCCGGGATCTCCGGCGTTCGGCGTGCCGGGGGCCGTGTGCCTGGGGGACTGGCAGGGCACCGGCTGGCGCTGTATCCGCCTCGCGCCGTTGTGCACCCTGGACGCCGGCCGCTTCCGCCTGCCGCTGGCCCAGGCGGTGGCCCGGCTGGCGGGCGAGGCGGGGGACGATCCTCTCATCGTGGATGCGCCCGGGGTGGTGCGGGGCGTCGCGGGCGCCGAGCTGCTTCAGGCTCTGTGCGAAGCCACGGCGGTGCACTCGGTGGTGATGCTGACCCGCAAGGGGGAGGCGGTTCCTCTGCTGCCTGAGCTCCAGGCCTGGCGCGGCGCATCGTTCCTGGTGTCCGCAGCCCCGGCGGCGCGGCGTCCCTCCCAGGCGGAGCGCGTCCTGCAGCGCACCCGGCTGTGGGACCGCTGGCTTCGGGATGCCGAGGTACGCGAGCTGACCCTCGAGCGGCTCGCCCTGGTCGGTACCGCGCCGCCGGCCGATGTCGAAGACGCCTGGCGCGGCCGGCAGATCGCCCTGCTGCACGGCGCCGAGGGCATCCGCATGGGCGAGGTACAGCGATTACGCGGCGGCCGGCTGACGGTGCGGCTGGCGTCGCGAAACGCCGACGCCGTGGGCGATGACCCCCAGACCCTGCTGGTGCGCGATGCGGTCCGCGATGGCCGGGGCCGTCTGGTCACCGCCCCGCCCGTGGGCCGGCTGCCCGCCGAGCAGTTGACGTCCGCGGTGCCAGCGCGACGCAGCCATTCGGCGAGCCATCCGGCGAGCCAT
>JAWLCV010000108.1:0-1904 GCA_041686955.1 Pseudomonadales bacterium | reverse complement strand
CGGCGAGCCTCACGGTGAAGGTGGGGACGCTCACCCTCAACCTGGCGAACGGCGTCTTCGGCGACCCGCTGCTCGAACTGCGCCTGGCGAATCGGCGCCACGGTCTGCTGTTCGATCTCGGTGACGCCTCCGCGCTGTCACCGAAGGCCCTGCACCGGGTGGAGGCGGTGTTCGTATCCCACGCCCATCTGGACCACATCGGCGGCTTCGTTAGTCTGCTGCGTGCCCGCCTCTCCGGAGGACTTCCTGCCTGCCGGATCTACGGTCCCGGGGGCATTCGCGATCACGTGGCGGCATTCGTCAACGGCTTTCGCTGGGACCGGATCGGCGACGCCGGCCCGGAGTTCCGGGTGGCGGAGTTGGAGGACGACGTGCTGCGCTGGACGCGAATCCAGCCGGGGCGCACGCCGCAGCCGCTGGAGAGCCAGCCCATCCGCGACGGCGTGCTGCTCGAAGGGCGGGACATGACGGTGCGCTGTGTGGAGCTGGATCACCGGATTCCGGTGCTGGCCTACGCGCTGACGCTGGCGGACACCGTGCGTGTGCGCAAGGAGCGGCTGGCGGCGCTCGGCCTCGGCACCGGGCGCTGGATCGCCGAGCTCAAGGCGCATCTCGCCGCCGGGCGGATGAATGCCGAGGTGACCCTGCCGGACGGCCGCCGGGCCCCCGTGCAGGGACTCGGCGAGACGCTGGTGGAGCACACCGCGGGAACCAGGCTGGTGTATGCCACCGATCTGGCCGACACCGAGAGCAATCGCCGCTCCCTGGCAGGGCTCGCCCGAGGCGCGGACCTGCTGGTGTGCGAGAGCACGTTCAGAAACGCGGACCGTGACCAGGCGCTGAAGACCCAGCACCTCACCACCCGGGCGTGCGCCGAGATCGCCCTGGCGGCGGGCGCGGCGCGGCTTCTGCCCATGCACTTTTCGCGGCGCTACGCCCACGAGCCCTGGGCGGTGTACGACGAGCTCCTGGAGGTGTGCCGGGGCACGCCGCTGGAGCACCACGTGCTGGGAGCCCAGCCCCGGCCTCCGCCGGGCTGACGGCCGGTGGAGGTGCGCCCGGGCCCGTGCGACGATAACGGCCGCACACGGAAACCCACATCACAGGAGGACACATGGGATTCGCACTCTCCGACATGCAGCTCACCAGCCCGGCGTTCCGAGCGGGCGGTGCCATTCCGAGCAAGCACACCGGTGAAGGTGACGACGTGTCGCCGGCGCTGGCCTGGTCGGGCGCGCCGGACAAGGCGAAGGCGTTTGCGGTGATCTGCCACGACCCGGACGCGCCGCTGGTGACCCCCGGGCACTACGGCTTCGTGCATTGGGTGCTCTACAACATCCCCGGCTCGGTGAACGAGCTGCCGGAAGGGGTGACCGGTTACACCGCCGGGCGCAACGACTTCGGCAAGACCGGCTACGGCGGACCCATGCCGCCGAACGGCCACGGCCCGCACCACTACTACTTCTGGGTGCTCGCGCTCGGCACCGACACCCAGCTCGAGCCGGGACTCGGGCTGTGGGAGCTGCTCGAGAAGGTGGAGCCGGACGTGGTGGCCATGAACCGGCTGGTAGGCACCTACGAGCGGACCTGAGCCGGCCTACCTGAGCTCCCGTTCCACCAGCGCGTCGATGAGGTCCTCCCGCGACTGCTGCTCCGGCTCGGGGAGCTCCAGACGCTTCGCGTGCGCGACCAGCTCCTCGAAGGTCCAGCGCTCGTACTCGGGGCGGCCGTAGCCCCCTCGCTCGGGGCTCTGCCGGGACGGGGGCTCCCGCGGCGTGGTGCGCCCGCCGGAGGCGTCCCGGAGCTTCCGGTACTGCTCGTTGTCCTTCATCAGGTCTTCGCCGATCTCTTTCCGTCTCATCCGGGTCTCCTGCTGCGCTCGGAGAGTGATACGGAGGGAACTG
>JAWLCV010000107.1:7708-9559 GCA_041686955.1 Pseudomonadales bacterium | reverse complement strand
GGTTCCTGGCAGTTCAACGAGCAGTTCCAGGTGACCGCCGGGATCAAGAACCTGTTCGACGAGTGGCCTACCCGCGTGGGTGACGCTCAGGAGCAGGGGAACTCCTTCCCGGAGACCTACGACCTGATCGGTCGGCGCTACTTCCTGAGCGCGCGTTACACCTTCTGAGGTACGCGCCCCCTCGGGGAGCGAAGACAGCGGGCCCTATGGCCCGCTGTTTTTTTATGGCAGTCTCTCGCCGATGTCCCGATCCTCCATCCTCGCCCGATCTCTCGCCGCGGCTCAGGCTGCGCTCAAGACCCACGACCTGGAACGCGCTCGGCGCCTTCTCGAGGCGCTGGGGGCGGAGTTCGCCGACCATCCGGCGCGTCTTCATCTGTTGGCTCTGGTTCACAAGGCCCGGGGCGACGTCGCAGCGGCGGAACGTGCCTTTCGATCAGCGCTGCGGGCGGCGCCTACGGATCCCGTTCTGCACGGCAATCTGGCCAACCTGCTGCGGCAGGCAGGTCGCCTGGAGGAGGCGGAGACCTGCTACCGCGAGGCGCTCAGGCTGAATCCGGCATTCGCCGACGCCCGACGCAACCTGGGGCTGCTACTGGCAGCCGAGGGCCGTGATCGGGAAGGCATACAGGCCCTGGAGCAGGCCGTGGAGCTGAACCCAGAGGACGTGGCGGCGTGGACCACGCTGGGCCAATGTCATCGGCGTGTGGGCGAGCTCGAGTCGTCGGAGCGCTGCTTCCGTCGGGCGCTGATCCTGCGAGCGGACCACGGCAACGCGTTGGCGGGCCTGGGGCAAACCCTGCGGATGCTGGGCCGGCCGGACGAGGCGGGCCGCTGCTTCGATGCTGCCCTGGAACGCAGCACCGATTCCGTGGAGCTGCTGGTGGCGCGCGCCGACGCTGCCGCCGACCAGGGAGAGGTGGATCGGGCGGTAGCCGGCTACCGAGCGGCGCTCGCGCGCAACCCCACCCACGCGGGTGCCCACACTCAGCTCAGCGAGTTGCTTTGGCAAATGGAAGCATCGGCTTCCTACGGTCCGTCGTTTCGTGAGGCTCTGGCCGAGCATCCCGACAGTCCGGATCTCCTGGTCGCGTGGTGCGAGGGGCTGGCCAACACCGGATTCGGCGGTGAGGCGCTGCGTGAGCTCGAATCGCGCGCCGACGTGGTCGCGAAGCACCCGGTGTTGCTCGGCGCGCTGGCGAAACGCCAGGCCGCGGCCGGCATGCTCGAGGAGGCGGAGTCGTCTTTCGGCCGGGCCATGAAGCTGGCGCCCGGCGACCCGGACCTGGCCCTGGACTACGCCCAGT
Organism: Pseudomonadales bacterium; assembly: GCA_041686955.1. Lineage (GTDB taxonomy): Bacteria > Pseudomonadota > Gammaproteobacteria > Pseudomonadales > Azotimanducaceae > UBA7803. The sequence continues at coordinate 8,252 of JAWLCV010000107.1, read as the reverse complement.
TCGCCATCTACCGGGGCGACTACGAGCGCGCCCTGGTCGCCTTGTCGGACGTGGAGCGGGCGCGCCCCGACGACCAGCTCATGTGGGCGTGCCGCGGTCTGTGCTGGAGGCTCACCGGCGATGCCCGTCATGACTGGTTGAACGACTACGACGCCTTCGTCCGAACCTACGAGATCGATTGCCCGCCCGGGTACGGCACCCTGGAACGCTTTCTGGCGGCGCTGACCGAGACCGTGACATCCATACACCACGCGCGCAGCGCACCGGCGCACCAGACGTTGCGGGGGGGTACGCAGACCGCACCCCGGCTGTTCTATCGGCCGGATCCGGTGATCCAGGACCTGCGCCGGGTCCTGACGCGGGCGGTGGAGCGTTACGTCGACGCGCTGCCGGTCGATGCCAGCCATCCACTGCTGCGGCGCCGGTCCCGGCGCTTCCATTTCGCCGGCTCCTGGTCCGTGCGGCTGCGGTCCGGTGGCTTCCACGTGAACCACGTGCACCCGCAGGGGTGGATCAGCTCGAGTCACTACGTCACCGTACCCGC
>JAWLCV010000107.1:0-7608 GCA_041686955.1 Pseudomonadales bacterium | reverse complement strand
CCCGGCGAGCCTCCCGGCGCCGGACGAGCTCCGGCCACGCGTCGAGGGAGAACAGATGTGCGAAGACGAAGCCCAATGAGCCGTCGCGAAAGAGCTCGTCCACCACGTCTGCGGAAAGCCCTTCGAGCTTTCGGTGATCCACGGCGCGATATCGGGCTACGGTCTGCTCCTTGCCGTCGATGGTGTAAGCCGCCTGTTGCGGCGTGAACAGATCCAGCTCTTTCAGTCTTTCGCAGAACGCCCGCGTGCGCTGCTTTTCTGCCTCGTAGTTTCGACACAGGTCGATGCGCTGTTGAACGACGGCAGAGATCTCGCCATTCTCGAACAGACGGGGCTCCCATTCCTCGCCGATCACGTCGGCGTCCCTGTCCACGACCACGGCATAACGGTCTTCCGCGGCGGTTGCGAGGGCGAACGGATAGCAGCGCAGGTAAGCGGGCACGTAACCGGGAACAGCCCAGTGGCCGGCTTCGTCCACGAACAGGTTGTCGCTGTCGAGCAGGCCGGTGACGGCGAACGGGATGGGATTTTCGCCCTCGGAGAATACGATGGGCCCGTACTTCTGCGCGCTGCGGAACTCACTCACGACGATGGGGATTGCGCGCGCCTTGCGAGCGAAGTCGAAGGGGCGCTCGCCCATACGCAATCCCAGATGCCCGTGATCCTCTTTCGCCAACAACTCCGGGCGCCCGTAGAGCAGCATGTTCCCCGAGATCGTGTTGGCGGCGGCCGCTGGAGTACTGGAATCTGCCATGGAGCTCGTCTTGTCGAAATGCCGCCGCTATTCTGAGCGATATTCCCGGAGCTATCCAGCAAGCGAAGCACGGCGATCGCTGGGCTATACTCCGCGCCCGATGAGGGAGATGACCGCGTGATGGAGCTGATGGTGAATCCGAACCTGGACGTGGCGACCCTGGCGGGTCGGTTTCGGGCCACCGGATATCTTCAGGTGCCGGACGTGTTCGCTGTGGAGCAGGCGCGACAGCTCCGGGAGTGTCTGCTGCGCGAGGTACCATGGGGCCTCGCCTACTACGACGGCGGCGCCAGGTTTCTTCGGGCGCAGCGGCTCGCGGCCATGGAGCCGGCTCAGCGCCAGGCGCTGGACCGGGAGATCTACGCCCGCGCCCGCTCGAGCTATCAGTACGCGTACGGCGCATACCCCATACTCGATGCGTATCTCGAGCAGTGGAACGAAGTGCCCCTGCTGAACGAGTTTCTCGAGGGTTTGAACAGCGAGCCCGTGCTCGACCTGGTTCGCGCGCTGACCGGGTTCGGGCAGATCATCAAGGCGGACGCCCAGGCCACCCGGTACGCGCCCGGGCAGTTCCTGCGGCAGCACAACGATCAGAGCCCGCCCGACGAAACCTGGCACGTGGCGTACGTCTACAATCTGACCTCCCAGTGGCAGCCGGACTGGGGCGGGTATCTTCAGCTCATCGACCTTCGGGGCGACATTGCCGTGGGGCTGAAGCCCCGCTTCAACGTTCTGAACCTGATCGCCGTTCCCCAGCCGCATCTGGTTTCCATGGTCAGCCCCTTCGCGGGAGCTGCCCGCTACTCCATCACGGGCTGGTTCCGAAGCCGCTGAGTCGCGGTTGCCGGTGAACCGCATCACGGATTCGTGACCGTGGACGGGTCTGCTGCGACCAATCTTCGTGCTCCCGCATCTTTGGTAATGAGAACGGTGCGGTCCGTTCGAAAACCAATCGAGGAGTCATGATGAAAACAGTACCTGTCTTCGCTGTCGCTCTGTTCTTCTCCGCCGCCGCCGCGGCCGGAGATTTCCGGTTCGATTACTCTCCTGCGCAGCTCGGCACGCCGGAGGGGATGGAGAAGCTTCACAATCGGCTGGAGTCCGCCGCCAATCGTTACTGCCGCGGCCAGTTCATCGGCTTGAACGTGCGCGGTGTCGAGCAGTGCAGCAACGAAATCATGAAAGAGACGGTGGAGCGCATCGGCAACGCGCGCCTGGCCGCATATCAGGAGGCTCGCAGTCAGCGCAGCAGCTGACGCTGTGGACGGTGCGGGGCGCTCCTCGTTCGATGACGGATTCGGGCCGGACCGGGCTTCAACCGCGGCCGGCTCGAAGCCGGGCTTCGATCAGTGGCAGGTGCTGCCGTCCGACGAAGGGCTCGCCGTCGAGCAGGTAAGTGGGGGCGGAGATGACCCCCTGGCCCTTCAGCTCGACCTGTAGCGCATCGAGCTCTTCGGGGCCGGCGCCGGCCCGGTAATCAGCGAAGCCGGTCGCATCCATCCCCAGGTCACGGATCACGCCCTCGACCGCTGCCACCTGGCCGATGGGCGCGCTTCGGCGCCATAGTCGCGCGAACACGGCCTCCACGTAGTCACCCGTTCGTTGGGGCGCCGCTTTCTCGACCCACAACAGACCGAGCGCCGCGACCCGCCCGTCGGTTCGCTCGTGAACGTTCGGCAGCCCGTGAGCCGCATACCGCTGGATGTCGTGGGTGGTGTAACGGGCCCGGAAGCGGCGGTGGCGGGTGCCTCGATCATCATCCGGGCGAGGCGGAGGCGGAGCCTTCTGCGGCGGCGTGATCAGGGGCCGCCAGGCCGGGCGCAGCCCCAGCTCGGCCACGAGCTGGAGCGTTCCCGCCAACGCCAGGTAGCTCTGCGCGCTGGCGAAGTCGATGCACACTTCCAGGCGCTCGGCGGGTGCGACATGCGCCCCTTCGGGAACGGCATACGCCACGTCCGGTGGCGGCCCCTGCTCGCCGCTGAGGTGCCAGCGCACCCGGGGCAGATGCTCGCGGCCGAAGTACAGTTCGCCGTTCACAACGTAGGTGGGAACACCGAAGACCCCGGCGTCGAAAGCTTCGTGCTGCAGGATGGCGTTCTCCTCAGCCCCCGGGCCCCGTGCGTATGCCTCGAAGCCTGCGACGTCGGCTCCCACGGATTCGAGAATGCGACGAATCTCGGCCACGTCTTCCACGTCGAGCTCGCGTTTCCAGAACGGCTCGTAGACGGCGGCGACGTAGCGTTCGAGCATGGCGTCGCCCTGTCGCTTCGCCCACAGCATGCCGATGGCCGCCAGCGACGTGTCCCAGATCTTGACCGTGCCTCTCACGGTCAGGCCGCGCAGATTGGCGTAGCGCCTGCAGTCGAAGTAGGAATACTTCACCCCCGACCACTGCTCCGCGCTGCGGTTCGCCTCTGCCACCCGCCCGCTGCGGTCGAGGCGTGCCGATCCGAGAAAGCTCGGAATGTCGAGCACGAACGGGCGCCAGTCCACGGCTATCCCCAGCTCCCGGGCCATGTGGACCGTGGGCTCCCACGCCAGGTACGCGTAGGGGCTCTTGAAGTCCAGGTAGGCGATGAGAGGACGGTCGGACGTGAGCATGGCATCACCGGCTCGAGCTGTAGCCCTCGAGCATACAGCGCCCGGCTCCGGTCGTCTGCTCGTGCCTGTTAGAATCCGCGCCCATGACGAGCCAAGATCCGTTGCTCGCCGCTCAGGCGAGTCTGAGAGCAGGAGAGCTCGAGCGGGCGCGCGAGCAGTTCCTCGGCGTCCTGCATTCGACGCCCCATGACGCCGATGCGCTGTTCGGACTCGGCACGGTTCTCCTGCAGCAGGGCAGGGTCGCGGAGGCGGCCGAGCACCTGCGCGGCGCTGCCCAGTTGCTGCCCGCGGTGCCGCAGATTCATTTCAATCTTGCCCTGGCCGAGGAGCGGTCCGGCAACGCCCGCGGTGCCGCTGCGAGCTACCGCCGGGCAGGGCGGCACGCGGGGAGCGATGCGGAGATGCTCGCACGCGTCAGCCGAAAGCTCGCCGCGTTGGAGGATTGGGCGGGCGCCCATGCGTGCCTGCGCCAGCTCACCGCCGCCCGCCCGGGAGACGCGGACGCACACCGTCGGCTCGCCACGGCGGCGGCGCGGGTGCGAGACTACGCGACAGCCATCCCGGCCTTCGAGCGTTACCTGCAGCTTTCGGCGGATACCGCCACGGATCGGCTCGCCTATGCGGATCTGCTGCTCATGGCCCGGCGGCCCGCGGCGGCTGCAGTGGCCGTGGAGCAGGCGATGGCGCTCGGGGCCGACGGCGCCGATGCTCAATTGATTGCGGCCCGGTGTGCGCGGTTGACGGGAGACTACGATGCGGCACTGGCCCGCTTGCGACGAGCTACCGAGCTGCGTCCGGGATTCGGCAACGCCTGGTGGCTGCGGGTGGAGCTGGAGCGGGAGCCGGAAGCGCTCGAGACGGTGGCGCATACGTGCCGGCGGTTGGCTTCGGAAATCGACCAGCGGCCGCGAGACCGGATCCTGTTGGCGCTGACTGCCGGCCACGCGCTGGAGCGGCTTCACCGCTACGAGGAGGCGTTCCCGCAGTTCGAGCTCGGCAACCGGGAGCAGCGGGCGTTGCTCGTGGAGCAGGGAGCGAGCTACGACGCGGCGGCGGCCGAAGCCGAGGTCGCGGAGCTGATCGCGCTGTTCGATCGGCAGCCCCGTCCATTGGGTGAGCCCGGATCACCCGGTCCCATATTCGTGCTCGGCATGCCGCGGTCCGGCACCACGCTGGTGGAGCGCATGCTGGCTTCGCTGGACGGGGTGGAAGCGGGGGGTGAGAACGAAGCCATGGAGTTCGTGGCCGCCCGCTACCGCTGGGAGCGGGCGCGGGGCCGGATGCCGGATCCGGCAGAGTTGAGCGCCACCGAGCTGCGCACGCTCGCGGACGATTACTGGCATCGCACCGGCGGGACGCCGCGGTTGATCACCGACAAGCTGCCGCACAATTTCCGTCACGTGGGACTGATCGCCCACCTGTTTCCCCACGCGCCCATCATCTATCTGCACCGAGATCCGAGAGACGTGGCCATATCCATCTATGCGCGACCGTTTCCGGACGGCCACGCCTACGCCTGTGATCTAAACGCCCTCGGTCACTTCTACGCGCTGTCAGAGCGGCTGCACCGGCACTGGCGGGCCACCATGCCCGATCGCGTGCTCGACGTGCAGTACGAAGCCCTGGTGCGCGAGCCCGAAACCCAGAGCCGCCGCATGGCCGAGTTCTGCCGCCTGCAGTGGGACTCCCGGTGCCTGGCGTTTCACGACCAGGCTGATGCCAGCTTCACCTTCTCCGAGCTGCAGGTTCGCGAAGCGATCAACGACCGCGGCGTGGGCCGCTGGCGGCATTACCAGCGGCACCTGGGGCCGTTCGTGGAAGCGCTGGAACGCGCAGCGCCGGAATCCTAGTACTTGTAGTAGTCCGGCTTGAACGGGCCCTCCGAATCCACACCGATGTACTCGGCCTGATCGGGTCGCAACGTGGTGATCACACCGCCGAAACCCTGGACCATCAGGGCGGCCACTTCTTCGTCGAGCTTCTTCGGCAGCACCTCCACCGTGATCGGGGCCCGCTGGTTCGGCGGCTGATCCGCCCAGCGCTGCTCGTAGAGGTGCATCTGCGCCAGCACCTGATTGGCGAAGGATCCGTCCATGATTCGGGACGGGTGGCCCATGGCGTTGCCCAGGTTCACCAGGCGTCCCTCGGAGAGCAGGATCAGGTAATCGTGGGGGTCGTCGCCGCGGAAGATCTGGTGGACCTGGTCCTTCACCTTGTCCCAACGCCAGTGGTCGCGCATGTAGGCGGTGTCGATCTCGTTGTCGAAATGGCCGATGTTGCAGACCACCGCGCCCGCCTTCAGGGTCTGCAGCATGTTCCGGTCGCAGACGTTGGTGTTGCCGGTGCAGGTGACGATGAGGTCGGTCTCGCCGAGAAGCCGCTCGTCCACGTCTTCCAGGCGGCCCGTGTTGTTGCCGCCCTTGTACGGGGAGACCACCTCGTAGCCGTCCATGCAGGCCTGCATGGCGCAGATGGGGTCGATCTCCGTGACCCGGACGATCATCCCTTCCTGGCGCAGGCTGGCCGCCGAGCCCTTGCCCACGTCGCCGTAGCCGATCACCAGAGCGCGCTTGCCGGCCAGCAGCATGTCGGTGCCGCGCTTGATGGCGTCGTTCAGGCTGTGCCGGCAGCCGTACTTGTTGTCGTTCTTGGATTTGGTGACCGAATCGTTCACGTTCACGGCCGGCACCTTCAAGGTGCCCTGCTTCATCATGTCGTAGAGCCGGTGCACGCCGGTGGTGGTTTCCTCGCTGATGCCGTGTACGTGCTCGAGGACCTCGGGATACTTGTCGTGCAGCACGGCGGTCAGATCGCCGCCGTCATCCAGCAGCAGGTTCGCGTCCCACGGCTTGCCGTCCTTGAGGATGGTCTGCTCGATGCACCACCAGTACTCCTCTTCCGTCTCGCCTTTCCAGGCGAAGACCGGGATCCCCGCCGCGGCCATGGCGGCGGCAGCGTGATCCTGGGTAGAGAAGATGTTGCACGACGACCAGCGGACTTCCGCGCCGAGGTGGGTGAGGGTTTCGATGAGCACCGCCGTCTGCACGGTCATGTGGATACAGCCGATGATCTTCGCGCCCTTCAGAGGTTGATCGGCCGCGTATTTACGCCGCAGGGCCATGAGCGCCGGCATCTCGTTCTCGGCCAGGGTGATCTCCTTGCGTCCGAAGTCCGCCAGGTTGATGTCAGCGACCTTGTAGTCAGCCATGAGTGCTCCTCATCGTGGGTTCTGGTAAGTGTGTATCTGGATCCGGAAGCCGTTCTTCTGGGCCAGAAACTGGGATTCCTCGGCGCACAGTCCGGCCTTGCCGGCCCATTCCGTGAGCTCGGCGGGCTCGAAGCCGAGCCAGAGATCGCCGCACGCCGAGCGCGCCCATTCGTGGTCGTGACGGGCGAGCTCCACCACGATCAGCAGGCCCTCGTGCACGAGCAGACGGGCCGCGTGATGGAAGAACTGCTGTGGTGACGGCAGGTGGTGCACCACCATGGCTGCTACGACGAGCTGGTAGCGCCGCTGCGCCGGCAGGCGGGCGAAATCGCGATGCATCAGCCGCACGTTGCCGAGGCTGGAGGCCCGCGCCGCGCTGCGCGCCAGCATCTTCGGGGTACTGTCGATACCCACCACGCGGCGGAAGCGCCGGGCCAGGGGCTCGAGCAGCTCTCCGTCGCCGGGGCCGATGTCCAGCGCAGTGCCCGCACCGAGAGCGTGGCGGTCGACGATGTCCATGACGCTGGCGGCGTACACGGTGGCATCGCTGATGCGCGCCTGGTTGCGGGCGAAGTCCTCCGCATGCTCGGCGAAGAAAGCCTCACTACGCCGGCTGCGTTCCTCGTGCACCTGGTCGATGTGCTGCTGCTGAGACGCCGGCAGCACCACCCGATCGATGGCCGCCAGGAGCGCCTCGTGCAGGGGCGCCGGTGCCGGCGCGCGCCGGTAGAAGATGACGTTTCCGTCCCGCCGCTTGACCACCAGGCGGGCCTGGTGCAGCACCTTGAGGTGATGACTGAGCGCTGGCTGTGCCGTGTCGAGGATTCGACACAGCTCCGAGACGGCGTACGACTCGTCCTTGAGCACCCGCAGCACGTTAGCGCGCAGGGCGTCGCCAACCGCCCGGCTGACGCTGACCAGTTCATCGAAGTCCGCCGTGCCGGGCTCTCGGCCGGCGATGGAGCGGGCGGGTTCTGCCACGGGGGTCTCGGTTGCGGTAACGGCGCGATCCTAGCACTGGCATGCATTCAATATCAAAAACTTT
>JAWLCV010000106.1:5384-9605 GCA_041686955.1 Pseudomonadales bacterium | reverse complement strand
GAGGTAGCCCAGCCAGCGCGGCGTACGGATGTTCGCGTGCTGGAACATGGCGTTGAACACCAGCCAGAAGTTCAGCAGCAGCGCCGCTTCCAGGGGCAGCCCCAGCAGGTTCACGCTCACCAGCGTGCCGATGGAGGTGAACATGAACGTATCCAGCGGATGCAGGAAATAGGCACCGAAGGCGTCCAGCGACTCCGCGGAGTGGTGCATCTGGTGCGCGGCCCGCCACAGCCAGTCGAACCGATGCGCCAGCCGGTGATAGAAGTAGTGGCCGGTCTCGTAGACCAGCACGCTGATTCCCGCGCCGGCCCAGGGCCCGACACCGCTCATGTCGAACAGCGTCCGGTCCCCCAGCAGAGCGTTCCACACCAGGGGAATCTGGAACGACAGGTAGACGGTCAGGGCCGAAATAAGCAGCCCGTTGAGGCGCCACAGGCGTGGCGTCTGGTAGTCTCGCGCCCCGTGGACCAGGTCCAGGATCATGAAACCCGGGATCAGCGCCAGGGCGATGATGTCGAGATGGTCGAACATTGCGGTATCCCTCTGTTGAGTCGGGGGCTAATCTAGGCGGCGGCCGTCAGCGGAGCGGCAACGGCCGGCGGGGCCGGTCAAGCCAGCGTCAAACGAGCGTCAAAGCGGTAGAAATGGGGGAAAAGACGACGGTTCTGAGCCTCTTGGGCGGATTCCTGCTCAGCGTCGGCGGCGAGCGTCGGGAGATCCCGGCGCGCAAGGTCAAGGCGCTGCTCGCCCGCCTGGTGCTCGAGCCGGGGCCGCTGGCCCGGGATCTCCTGGCCTCCCTCTTGTGGCCGGACAGCGCGCCGGCGGCGGCTCGCCACAGCCTGCGCCAGGCGCTATCGGATCTGCGCCGGACCCTGGAAGGCTCCGCCTGCGGCCTTCGCGTGACCGCCACCGAGGTGGCCTTCGAGCCCGGGGCCGCGCGGGTGGACGTGCTGGAATTCCAGGCCGCCGCGGCCAGCGACGATCCGGTGCAGTGGGTCCGGGGCATGACCCTGTACCGGGGGGCGTTGCTCGAGGGCCTGGAGCTGCGGGTCGATACCTTCGATGCCTGGCTGGAGGAGAATCGCCAGGCGCTGCTGCAGAGCGCGGTGCGGCTGTGCCGCTCCCTGGCCGAGCATCATGACGAGGACGTCGACGAGGCGATCGCCTGGAGCAGGCGCCTGCTCAGCCTCGACCCGCTGGACGAGGCGGTGCACCGCGAGCTGATGCGTCTGTACATCGTGGCCGGCCAGGATGGCGCCGCTCTCCGGCAATTCCTGCACTGCCGGTCCATCCTGGAGCGGGAACTGGGCATCGAGCCGGATGCCGAGACCACCGCTCTCTACCAGAGCCTGCTCAGTCACCGCAGGCAGGCTCCGCTCCCTGCGGATGGCCCTGCCGAGCTCGCCGCCGATGCGGCCGCCGATGCGGCCGCCGATGCGGGCCCGGTTGCGGCGGCACCGTCCCCGCGGCTGCGTCCGGCCGTGGTGCTGGCCTGCGAGGTGGCGGTGGACGAGTCGGACCCGGAGCGCGCGGACGCGGAGTGGCAGCAGGCGCTGGCTCAGGTGAGCCGGGTGGCCCGCAGCTTCGGCGGCCGCATGGTGGCGCACCTGGGCCGCCAGATCGTCTGTGGGTTCGGTCTCGAGCGGGTGCGCGGAACCGAGGCGGATCGGGCCTTCCTGGCTGGAACCGAGCTCGTGGCGGCAGTTCCCGGCCTGCGCGCCGGGCTCGCGTCGGGTCAGGTGATGTATCGGCCGGATGAAGGCTCCCTGGTCGGGCAAGCTGCCGGCGAAGCTCAATCCCTGTGCGCCCGGGCCCGGCCGGGCGAGCTACTGATGGACGAGGCGGTTGCCGGCGCACGCCGCTGGCGCTCGGGGACGGCGAGCGATGCGGCGCCGCTGGTGGGTCGGGCCATGGAGGTTCGGCAGTTCGTGGCGGTGCTGGATGCCTGCCGCGACGGCGGTCACGGCTGCGCGCTGCTGATCCGCGGCGAGCCCGGCATCGGCAAGAGCCGGCTCGTCCGTGAGTACGTGAGCCTGGCGGAGAAGGAGGGCTTCCGCGTCCACCTGGCCCAGGCCTACGACTTCGGAACGGCCCGCGGTCAGGACGTGCTGGCGCAGCTCGTGCGCGCCGTCGCCCGCGAGGACACCGATACTCGCGAGCTCGCCCGCCGGGTAGGCGACGACCACGTGACGTATCTGCGGGCTCTGCTCGGCGAGGATGCGGATCCGGACAGCGCCGAACGACTCGACAGCCTGTCGCCCTACGAGCGCATGGAGCGGTCCGCCGAGGCGCTGGCCGCCCTGGTGCGGGTGGCGGCCCGTGACGGCGCCCAGGTGCTCGTGGTGGACGATCTCCACTGGGCCGACCGCCTGACCCTCGCGGTGCTCCCGCGGCTGGCCCGGGCGGTGGCCGAGCTGCCGGTGGTGCTGCTGATGACGTCCCGGGTGGCTGGAGAGGCGCTGGACCCCGAGTGGCGGGCCGCTATGGGGGAAGCGCCGTTGCTGACCCTGGATCTGCGCCCGCTGCGGTCGACGGATGCAGAGCGTCTGGCCAGCGCCCTGGGCGCCGGCACGGAGCACCTCGAGGCGCTGCTCGACCGGGCGGGGGGCAACCCGCTGTTTCTCGAACAGCTCGTGCGCTTCGGTCACCGGACCGACGGCCTGCCCCACAGCATTCAGAGCCTGGCGGTGGCCCAGCTCGAGGCGTTGCCGGCGTCGGTTCAGGAGAGCGTTCGCGCGGCGAGCGTGCTCGGGCAGCATTTCGCGTTGGAAGCGCTCGAAGCGGTGGCCGCCGGGCCGCCGGACCTGGACGCCGCGGTGGATGCCGCGCTGGTGGTGCGGGGGAACGGAGAGTGGCACTTTCACCACGCCCTCATCCGCGACGGCATCTATCAGAGCATGCTGGCCAGTGAGCGCCGGGCTCTGCACGCCCGTGCCGCCACGTTCTTTCAGGGCAGTAGCCTCAGCCTGCACGCGCAGCACCTGGATCTCGCAGATTCGCCCGGCGCCGTGCCGGCGCTGCTCGATGCCGCGGCGGACGAGATCGACCACTATCGGCTGTCCCTGGCCCGCGAGCTGGTGCGCAGAGCGTTGGCCCGCGCCTCCGAGGATCCCCGGGCCATTCTCATCGATGCCCAGCTCGAATTGATGCTCGGTAACACGGCGGAGGCGGTGCGCGGGTTCGAGGCCGCACGGAGCGCCGCCGATTCGGCGGAGGCGGAAGCTCGGGCCCTGGTGGGGCTCGGCATGGCGCTCAATCAGATGGACGACGCGCCTGGCGCGGTGGAGGCGCTGGAGCGTGCCGTAGCCCTGAGCCGGGACGATCATGCCTATCAGGCGGACGCCTGGCTGCAGCTCGGCAACGCGTTGTTTCCCCAGGGCCACACGGAGGCCTGCCTGGAAGCGCATCAGACGTCGTTGCGCCACGCCGAACGGGCCCGAAGCACCCTGCGCCAGGCCCGCGCCGAAGGCGGGCTGGGGGACGCCTATTACCAGCAGGGTGCCATGCGCACGGCGTTCGAACACTACGACCGCTGCGTGGCGTTGGGAGAGGCGAACGGCCATCCCAGCGTGGTGCCGCCGAACCTCGCCATGCGCGGGCTGACCCGGTTGTTCCTGAACCGGCTCGAAGACGCTCTGGCGGACGCGCGACGCTCCCTGGCGCTCGCCGAAGCCTCGTCGAACCTGCGCCATCAGCTCCTGGCCCACAACGTGCTCGCGGGCGTGGAGTCGTTCCACGGCGACTACGAGCAGGGTCTGGTGCACGGGCGCCGGACCCTGGAACTCGGGCAGCGCATCGGCTCCCGCCGCTTCGCCGTGGACGGTTACGCGCAGATGGCGCATCTGCTCTGGGCACAGGGTCGGTTGGAGGAGGCCCGGCGGGTGCTCGAGGCGGCGCTCGCGGTGCTCGACGACAGCATGCTGCCGTTCTCCGGCGCTTACCTGCGGGGTCTGCTGGCCGCGTGCGCCGAGAGCGATGCGGAGCGTCACGAGCACCTCCGCGTGGGCGAGGCGTTGCTCGGTCACCGCGCGGTGAGCCACTGCTACCTGTACTTCTACGTGGCGGCCATGGAGGCGTGCCTCGTTCACCGGGAGCACCAGGCGGCGCTGCACTACGCACAATGCCTGACTGCGTACACCGCCGGGGAGCCGCTGCCCTTCTGCGAGTTCTTCGTTCGCCGCGCGCGGTTTCTGGCCACTGCCGCAGAGACTGCGGGCGCAG
>JAWLCV010000106.1:0-5284 GCA_041686955.1 Pseudomonadales bacterium | reverse complement strand
GGCGACCAGCGCCGAGACGCACAGGCAGCAAAAGCCCGCGAAGGCCATCCAGGCGGACCAGCCCCAGGCTTCCACCACCCGGGGCAGCCCCAGGTTGAGGGTGAGCCCGGCCAGCGGAGAAAGCGTTGCCGTGATGCCGAAGGCGCGGCCTACGCCGTGGGGTGAGATGCGCTCTGCGGTCTCCGAGTAGATGGCGCACCAGGCGGGGTAGATGAAGCCGGCGAAGAACCCGGTCGCGGACCAGATCGCAGTCAGCACCGGTTCCGGCGTTCCCGGAGGCAGGGTGGAGCCGACGATGAAGCAGGCGCCGGTGCTGATGCCGCCGAAGGCGGTGACGGTTTTGCGGACTCCGGCGCGGTCGGAAAGCCAGCCGGAAAGGAACACGCTGCAGGTGAAGACGATCCAGAAGTAGCTGGTGATCCCCGCGGCGCGGGCCGGCGCCACCCCGAAGTGCTGGATCAGATAGGTCGGCACGTAGCCGGAGACGGTGACGTAGGCCAGCGACCAGAAGATGATGCAGGTGGAGAGCGCCCAGAGGCGCGGGCTGCGGTAGACGGCGCGGCCGTCCAGATAGCGATCCTCGGCCGACCCGGCCGCTGGCAGCGCACGGGGCGGGGCCGCGTCCGCGGCCCGCTCGAGGATCTGCCCGCGCACCTGCGGAGAGAGATCCCGGTAGAACACGAAGATCGCCAGCGCCGTCACCGCACCGAGCACGGCGGCGATCCAGAACTGGGCCCGCCATCCGGGCCAGATGGGCAGCGTCTGCGCCGCCACCGCCGTGGACATGAGGGCGCCGATGGTGAACGCCAGTGACACCCAGGCGTAGACCATGGCGCGGCCCATGCGCGGGGTGAGGTCCCGGGACGCCGCGTGCACCGCCGGGTTCATCCCCGCCATCATGAAGCTGCCCGCCATGAACAGAGCCGCCAGCACGTGGAAGCTCGGCGCCAGCGCTCCGCCCACGGAGATCACCGCGTAGCAGAACACCGGCCAGATCATCAGGGGACGACGCCCGAAGCGGTCGGCGGCCCGGGAAAGCAGCATGGCACCGGCGCTGTACACCAGGCCTACCAGGGCGGCCACGTGCCCCCAGTCCACCAGCGTCTTGTCGAAATCCTCGAGCACGTAGACGAGCACCGGGCCCACCTTGAGGCCCTCGTACTGCTCCACCGCCCAGCCGAGGACGATGAGCCCGAGCAGCCACCAGCGCAGCGCGCCGGAGGGCAGGTAGTCGATCTCGCGCCGCCGCAGATACCTCCAGAACGACGCGGCGTCGCGGCCACCTTCCCTCATCTCGTCTCCCCGCCCCCGGTGATCGGCTGAGCCCCGATGCTGCCTCGCTTGCCTCGGCAACACAACGCCAGCGCATCGACTCGCCGCGGGCAGTCGATTATCTTGGTCGGCGGGTCCGGCCGCGAGCGACACTCGGATGGCGTCGGAAGAGCAGGACTGGTGGAGCGACTGGCGAACCCTGGAGGCAGGCTGCCGCCGGGTGATCGCCTACACCCGCGGCTACGACTTCCAGCGTTTCAGGCGCGACCCCAAGACCTACGACGCGGTGGTGCGCAATCTGGAGCTCATCGCTCACGCGGGCGAAAGCATCCCGCCGGAGGTGCGCCAGCGGGTGGCGGCGGATAAGTGGCGCACCGTGGCCCGATTCGCCGAGGTTGCCGCCGACAGCGCCACCCGCGACAACCACGCTACCGTCTGGAGCATGGCGACGATCCAGGTGCCGGAGCTGGCGGAGGCGCTGGAAACCGCCGACATCGAGCGGGCGCGGATCGACGAGGACCCTGCGGAGCGCCGCCGGGGCCGGCAGGCGCACCATCCCGGGCAGATCCCGCGGCCCGGCTGGCGGGACATCTCCCTGCGCGTGTACGCCCAGGTGCAGGCGCACAACGTGTTCCTGGTGGCTGCGGGCGTGGCCTTCTACGGTCTTCTGTCCCTGTTCCCGGCGCTGGTCATGCTGGTGTCGCTGTACGGGCTCGCGTTCGACCGCAACGACGTGCAGCAGCAACTCGCTGCGCTGGCGGAGCTGATGCCCTCCGAGGCGTGGCGCGTCATCGAGAGCCAGCTCACCCGTATCGTGGAGAACCCCAGCACCACCTTGAGCATCAGCGCCATCGTCAGCCTGGTGTTCACCCTGTGGAGCGCGCGCGCCGGGGTGGGGGGGCTGATGATCGCCATGAACATCGTCTACGAGGAGACGGAAAAGCGCGGCATGGTGGAGTGGTATGCCTGGAGCCTGCTGCTCACGGTGGCCGCCATCGTTTACACCGTGCTGGCGCTGGCCTTGATCGTGGCCCTGCCGGCGCTGATGGAGCCGCTGGGGTTCGCCGAGTTTACCCGGGGCTGGGTGAGCCTTCTGCGCTGGCCCATCCTGGCGCTCAGCACCATGCTCGGGCTGGCGGTGATCTACCGCTACGGGCCGAGCCGGCGCCGCGCGCGCTGGAGCTGGATAAGCTGGGGGGCCGTTGGGGCGACCTTGCTCTGGCTGCTCGGGACGTTGGCGTTCTCCTACTACATCTCCAGCTTCGCCAACTACAACGAGACCTACGGCTCCCTCGGTGCGGTGATCGTGCTGATGCTGTGGTTCTTCGTCAGTGCCTTCATCGTCCTGCTGGGCGCCGAGTTCGATGCCGAAACCGAGCACCAGACGCGCATCGACAGCACCGTCGGGCCGCCCCGCCCCATGGGCGAACGCGGCGCTCACATGGCGGATACCCTGGGCCGGCGCCCCTGACCGTGCTTGCAGAATGCAATCGCAGAAATCAGAATGCTGCCATGGGCGTGCAAATCACCATCCGCGACGTTCCCGAGGAGGTCCGTGACGAGCTCGCCGCACGCGCTGCGCTGCAGCGGAAATCCATGCAGGAGTACCTGCGCGGTGAGTTGGAGCGGATCGCGTCCCGTCCGACCCTCGAGGGCTGGATCAAGACCGTGCGGGAGCGCAAATCGGCCTCGGGCACCGAGCTGGAGGTGGCGGAGATACTCGGCGCGCGCGACGCCGATCGCAAGTGACCACCGTCATCGATGCTTCGCTGCTGACGGCCGCGCTGATCGACAGCGGCCCTGCGGGGCGGTGGGCGGAAGACGTCCTGGCCCGGGGCTCCTTGGCCGCGCCCGAGCTGGTGCTGGTGGAAACCAGCAACGTATTGCGGCGCCTGGAGCGCGCTCGGCGCATCTCGTCACTCGAAGCCAGCGCCGCCCATCGCGAGCTGCTGCGACTCGACGTGGAGCTGTTTCCCTTCGCTCCGTTCGCAGAGCGGGCGTGGGCGCTGCGCGCCAACCTGACCATCTATGACGCCTGGTACGTCGCGCTGGCGGAGGCATTGGGTTGCCCCCTGGCTACGCTGGACAGAAAGCTCTCCCGGGCCAGCGGCGCGGCCTGCGCATTCGAGACTCCGCGGTAGCATTGCGCCGCGCTCGAGGCCTCGTAGAATCGAAGCATCGCCCGCCCGAGGACCAGGCATGGAAATCGCACCCGCCGTCGCCGAGCTCATGGGCGAGCTCGATTTCGATCCGGACGCCCTGAAGGCGAAATACCTGGCGGAGCGGGACAAGCGTCTGCGTCCCGACGGCATCGGTCAGTACGTGGAGGTGACGGCGGAGTTCTCCCGCTACGTGGACGACCCGTACGTGGAGCCCGGCTTCACCCGTGATCCGGTGTTCGACGAGGTCGAGGTGGCCATCATCGGCGGCGGCTTCGGCGGCCTGCTGGCGGGGGCGCGGCTGCGCGAGGCCGGCTTCGAGAGCCTCCGGGTGGTGGAGAAGGCCGGCGACTTCGGCGGCACCTGGTACTGGAACCGTTATCCCGGTGCCATGTGCGACGTGGAATCCTACTGCTACCTGCCGCTGCTCGAGGAGCTCGGCTACATCCCGAAGCACAAGTACGCCTTCGCGCCGGAGATCCTGGAGCACAGCCGGCGCATCGCCCGCCACTTCCGCCTCTACGACGACGCCCTGCTGCAGACCGGCATCACCGCCCTGGAATGGGACGAGGCGGCACGGCGTTGGCTGGTCAGCACCGACCGGGGCGACCGCTTCCGCGCCCGGTACGTAGCCATGGCCAACGGTCCGCTGTCCCGCCCCAAGCTGCCGGGCATCCCGGGCATCAACGAGTTCGAAGGCTACACCTTCCACACCAGCCGTTGGGATTACCGCTACACCGGCGGTGACTCCAGCGGCGGGCTCACCGGTCTCGCTGACAAGCGGGTGGGCATCATCGGCACCGGCGCCACGGCCATCCAGTGCATTCCCCACCTCGGTGAGTGGGCGAAGGAACTGTACGTGTTTCAGCGAACGCCGTCGTCGGTGGACGTGCGCAACAATGCCGAGACCGACCCGGCATGGGCCGCATTCCTCGAGCCCGGCTGGCAGCAGCGGCGCATGGACAACTTCAACACCCTGGTGAGCGGCGGCGATGCCGACGAAGATCTGGTGGGCGACGGCTGGACGGACATCTTCCGCAACCTCACCGGCACCGTGGCCAAGGAGGCAGCCCGCCGGCTGGGCCGGAGGCTCACGGCAGCGGAGCGGGCCGAGCTCATGGAGCTCTCCGACTATCGGAAGATGAACCAGATCCGCGCCCGGGTGGATGCCATCGTCGAGGACCCGGCGACCGCCGCGGCGTTGAAACCCTGGTACCGGCAGTTCTGCAAGCGTCCCTGCTTTCACGACGAGTACCTGCAGACCTACAACCGCCCCAACGTCACGCTGGTGGATACCGACGGCAAGGGCGTGGAGCGCCTCACGAAGCAGGGCGTGGTGGCGGCGGGCCGGGAGTACCCGGTGGACTGCCTGATCTTCGCCACGGGATTCGAGGTGGGCACCTCGTACACCCGGCGGGCCGGTTACGACATCGTCGGCCGCGACGGGAGAACCTTGAGCCAGCACTGGGCCGAGGGGTTGCGCACCCTGCATGGGCTGCTGAGTCACGGTTTCCCGAACTGCTTCTTCCTCGGTTTCACCCAGACCGCGGTGACGGTGAACGTGCCCCACGCGCTGAACGAGCAGGCGAAGCACGTGGCCTACGTGCTGAGCGAAGCCCGGACTCGGGGCACCCCCACCGTGGAGGTCTCGGCGGACTCGGAGCGCGTCTACGTGGCCGAGATACACGCGCTGGCGCGGATGGGCGAGCGCTTCTACCGGGAATGCACCCCCGGCTACTACAACAGCGAGGGCGCCGCCGGCAATCGCAACGGCTTCTTCTCCGACATGTACGGCGGCGGCTCCATCCGCTTCTTCGAACTGCTGGCCGAGTGGCGCGCGGACGGAGGGCTCG
>JAWLCV010000105.1:0-9759 GCA_041686955.1 Pseudomonadales bacterium | reverse complement strand
GCGCGGCATCGAGATCCCCTTCCCCCACACCACCGTGTACTTCGGCGAGCCGAAGCAGGGGGAGGCGCCACCGGCACGGCTGGCCATCACCCGGGCGCCCGCGGACGAGGCGTAGCGCCCCGGCAGAACGTCGCCCCGGGGCCCACAGGCGGTGGCGCGGATGTGGGGCACACGCCGACGAATGCGCCGCCGAGACGTCTCCCGCGGAGCGGCCGGATCGTCGGGTCGTGGCGGAAATCATTGGTCGAATCAATGGCTTGGCTGCGCCGTGTCGCTCGGCGCGGCTGCCTGGCACGGTTCGCGCAATACCTCCGGCAGGTGAGCACGGACGCCCACCGAATCAACCCCCACGGAGGATCATTCATGAACGCACTGGCTCTGGTCGATCTCGCGGTTTCCAACGAACTCGACGGCAAGGCACTCGCCGAGGTGAAGGGCAGCGGCATGTGGCACCTGCGCAGCTCCTACATCTCCACCGGCAACTGGAGCGGCTTCCAGTTCCGCTACTCGAGCTACCAGGGCCAGAAGTTCCACGACGGCTACCTGCAGAAGCACTACGTCGAGGGCTGGAAGCGCACCCGCGTGCAGACCGAATACAGCACCTGGGACAAGTACGTCCGGGTGTAAGGCGGACTCACGCCTCGCGGATGGCGGAGACCTCCGGGTCTCCGCCGCCTTTCATCAGTCCATCGAAGCGCAATCGAGAAAGTCATGCACACCGTGACACGACACTATGGATTCAGCCGCAGCCGCCCCGTCCCCGACGTGTGGGGGAAGGTTCGGTCCGCCGCGCCACGCGCGGCTCAGCCGTCCCGGCGCTCCGCCTGGAGCTGCTGCATTCGCGAGGTCAGCGTGCGGATCTGCGCGAGGATTCTCCTGCGGCCGGGGTCGAAGCTCGGGGCGAAGCCGGTGAGGGCATCCAGCGACGCGCGGTGTGCCGCCTCGTCCGCCTGCCACCAGTCCAGCAGCCCCTCGGCCTCGGCCACGTAAGCCGCCGGGGTGATCTCCCCCTGCTCCAGTTCCCGGAGCAGAAAATGCACGTCACCGGCCCATTCCAGCAGCTCCAGATAGCCGTCGTCGGCGCCGTTGCCGGTGCCGAGCACGGCCGCTTCGTGCAACGCCGCCGCAGCTCCCGGCCGGTCGCCCCGGCGCAGCGCGTCCGACCACGACGGCAGCACGTGACGCAGGGTGGCGGTGGTGGCGATGCGGGCGAGGTCGGCGTCGGAGCCCCGGGTCTCCAGCAGTCCGCTGGCGGTGAGCGCAGCTTCCCGATAGGCGCCGGCGTCCAGCAGGGCGTACAGATCCTCCGCGGAATAGGGATCGCCCATCCACCAGAAGCCCGAGACGGCCCCAACCACCGCGGCGGCGCCCAGGGTCGCGCGCCAGCGCCACGGGGCGTAGAGCGGTGGACGCCGGCGGCCGGGGGACCGCCGTTCGAGTGCCGGCCGAGGGGGCGCCGCGGCTTCGCCATCGGCCTCGTCCTCGTCACCCCGGAAGATCTCCGCGAAAGACGATGGGGAGGAAACGAAGACCGTGGCGGCGTCGCGGCTCACCGCGTCCATGAGCCGGGTTCGGGCCGTGTCGTCCTCGTGGCCTTCCACCGCGAGGCTCACCCGGTACGCCAGATCGTCGCCGCCGAAGGCCACCGTATCCGCGTCCCGCACGGGCCGGGCCTGCTCGGCCAGCTTCTCGCCGTTGACGAAGGTGCCGTTGGTGCTGCCGAGATCCTCCAGCAGCACCTGATCGCCGCGCTGGAAGAAGTGGGCGTGGCGCTTGGAGACGAATTCGAGCTGGCTGCGGGCTCCGTCCGCGACGCGGGCGAACATCTCGCCCTGACGGTGCACCAGATACGGCAGCTCGGTGATCACCACCGGTGCCAGGTCCCGCTTGCCGGGGGCCGGAACCAGCACCAGGCGCACCCGCGGCGGCGCCACCGACGGCGCATCGTCTTCGGCGGGCTGCTCCAGGGCGACGCGGAACCGCAGCTCGCCGAACGCGAGCTCGTCGCCGTCCTTCAGGCGGACGGGGGTGGCGGTCAGGGGTTCGCCGTTGTGCCGGCTTCCGTTGGTGCTGTGCAGATCGGCGATGTAGGCTCGGCCGCCTTCGACGAACAGCCGGGCGTGGCGCTTCGACAGGCGGGACACCAGGTTGCGGTCGTAGCCGTCGAACGGCGGCTCGTTGCGGCCGATGGCGAAGACACTCCCGGTCACGACGATGGGCGTGAGCTCCGGGTGGGAGAGTGGAAGCAGGGTGAGCTTCATGACAGTGACCCGGCGTGGTCAGACGAAGCGCGGCACCGCCATGGTCTGGCTGCGCTTGCGCAGGGCGTAATTCACGGCGGTATCGTCGCCGAACAGTTCCCGGGTGCCGGTGAGCGACTCGAAGCGGATCACGGCCAGGGTGACGTTGTCCCGGGCGCCCCGGGCCAGCGACAGCCGCATCAGCTCCTCGGCGGCCTCCTCGCAATCCAGGAACTCCAGAACCGGCGCGAGCTCGTCGTCGGCGAGCTCCTTGGTGAGCCCGTCGCTGCAGACGAGGAACGCGTCGCCGTCCGCGAGCCTGCCCCGGACCTCGTCCAGCTCCAGGGCGTCCCGCGCGCCCAGGGCCCGGGTGACCCGATTGGCCAGGGCGCGGTCGAGAGTGCGTGCGTCGCGGCCGCGGTCCACCAGCTCCTGAAGCAGGTTGTGGTCGTGGGTGAGCTGCTCGAAGCGGCCGCGGGTGAGGCGGTAGATTCGGCTGTCGCCGGCCCACAGGCAGCTCCACTCGCCTCCGGCCACCAGGAAAGCGGCCACCGTGGTGCCCATGGTGGCGCCGAGATCCACGGAGTGACGCCAGACCCGGCCGTTGGCGTCGGCCAGCCGGGCTCGCACGTCACGCACCAGGCCATCGAGCCGGGGCGCCGCGGTGACGCCCTGCAGCGCGTCCACCACCATGCGGCTGGCGAGATCGCCCCGGGCGTGGCCGCCCATGCCGTCCGCCACCAGCCAGACACCGGCATCGGGCGACTCGAAGTAGGCGTCTTCGTTGTCGCGGCGCCGCCTGCCGGCGTGAGTCATGCAGCTTGACCACCAGTGGAAGCTCATGGGCGCATCCTCGACGCTGGGGTTGATATTAAACACATCTGCTGCGAATGCGCGATACGCGATTCCCCGAGTGTGGGTTAAACTTCCCGGTTCGGGCTGCGGCACGAGACGCGCGTTCCATGGGCATGGAGCGAGAGTTCGACAACCCCGCCAGCGCCATCCGCTGTTTCGGCGAGGGGGAGCTCGGTCTGGAGCGTGTCGGTGCTGCCTTCGACGCGCTGCTCGCTCGGGGCGCGCGGGTGGAAGAGCTGCTCGATGCCGTGGAGACGGCGCGCCGTGAGGGGGTGATCGACGAGGCGCAACGCGCCGAGCTCGACCGCGCCATCGCCGACTCCATGACCGTCTACGCCGGCGATCTCACCCCGGCCGGCGTCACCGACACCGCCCGCGATCCCCGACCCAGCACCGACGGTCGCGCCGAATCACGAACCCGCATGGCGCCCGCCGCGCCGCAGGCTTCTCCGGAGGCGCCCCGGGTCGGGCCAGGCACCCGGCTGCGCGACCGCTTCATCATCGACGAAGTGCTCGGCGTGGGCGGCATGGGCACGGTGTATCGGGGTCGCGATGCATTGAAGCTGGAAGCCCGCGACCGCAATCCCTACCTCGCCATCAAGGTGTTGAACGACTCGTTCGCGCGGCGTCCGGACGCGTTCATCGCCCTGCAGCGGGAGGCGAGCCGGCAGCAACGCCTGGCGCATCCGAACATCGCCACCGTGTTCGACTTCGATCGCTCCGGCGGCACCATGTTCATCACCATGGAGCTTCTGGAGGGCCGTACCCTCGATCGCTTCATTCGAAGCGAGGTGCGGCCCCGGGGCGGGCTGCCCCCGGACCAGGCCATGCCCATCATCGAGCAGATGTGTGCGGCGCTCTGTCACGCCCACCAGCGCGGCATCGTGCACGCGGACTTCAAGCCGGGCAACTGCTTTCTCACCGATCAGGGCGAGCTCAAGGTGCTGGATTTCGGCATCGCCCGAGCGATGAAGGATCCGGCGGGGCATCCCGCCGACCAGACCCTGTTCGACCCGCGGTCCATGGGCGCGTTGACGCCCGCCTATGCCAGCCCCGAGATGCTCACCGACTCCGCCAGCGCCGATCCCCGCGACGATCTGTATGCCCTCGGCTGCGTCGCCTACGAGCTCTTCACCGGCATTCACCCGTTCAAGCGCGTGCCCGCGGACCAGGCCATGGAGCAGGGCATGGTGCCGGAGCGGGTGAAATCGCTGTCGCGCCGCCAGAGCTCCACGTTGCTGCGGGCGCTCGCCTTCGACCGCGATGCGCGCATCACCTCGGCGGAGGAGTTTCTCGAAGGCCTGGGCGGCCGCCGCCATTCCGTCTCGCGCCGGCCCCTGGGTCTCGCGGCGGCGGGTCTGGTGACGGTGGCGCTGACGGGGATCTTCGCGGTGGATTACCTGCGCGATGGCCCCGAGCGTCATCTCGAACAGGCGCTCGCCTCGCAGCAATCGGAGGCGGTGCTGGAAGCGCTGGCGCGGTTGGACGAGCTGCCGCCCGATCGCGGTCAGTCCGTGCTGCTGGCCCACCGCGTCCGCCTGCTCGAGTTCTTCGAAGACCGTTACCGTGCCCTCACCGGTGTGCCGCCGCGGGAGATTCCGTTCGCCGGTGTGCAGACCCTGCTGGCGGCGGCCGCCGACCTCTTCCCCGATTCCGCGGCCGTGCGGGATTTCGAGCTCGACTTCGAGCGGCTGCGCGCGCGCCACGTCAGCGATCTGGCGGCACGCTTCGAACGGTACCTGCAGCCGGAGTTCCTGGTGCCTTCGGAGTCCGGCGACGATCTGCACGATCTGCTGCGCGAGCTCGCCGAGGTGGCGCCCGAGCACCCGCTGCTCGGCGACGTGCGGGTGGCGAGCGCCTATGCCGGCTCCGCTGCGGCGGCTCTGGAAGCGGGAGACCTGGACGCCGCCCAGCAGATCGTCGACAGCGGTCTGGTGCTGCGGGTGGGCGACCCGGCGCTGCGGGACATCGCCGACCGCATCGGCGCGGCGCGCGAAGCGGCCCGGCGCCGCGCCCGTATCGCCGGTCTCGAGGACGCGATCCGCGCTCAGGCCGATTCGCTCGAGGGGCCCGATGATCTGGCGCAGCTCGCGCGGCTCGGTGACGAGCTTGCTTCGCTGGCGCCGCAGAGCGGCGCGCTGGACGATGCCGTCGCCGCCGCCGAAACCTGGATCGGCGAACGCGCCGAGGCCGCGGCGTCGGCCCCGGAGCTGGCCACGGTAGAGGCGTTTCTCGAGGCTTATCGGGATCCTCTGGAGGAGCTGGGTCAGGCGCAGATTCTGGCGCCGGTGGCCGCGCGCCAGGAGGCGCTCCGGGCCGAGCGAGACGAGCTCGTGGAGCGAGTCCGCGACGAGCTGGCGGGGGACGGGGACGTGGACGCGCGGCGCCGGGCATTGGGCGAGCATCTCGAGGCGCTCGCTCGCATCGATCCCGGATACATGAGCCGCTCGCCGCTCCCGGAGGAGCTGCTGCAGTCCCAGCTCGCCCGAGCGGAGCGGGCGGCCATGGCCTACGAGTGGGCGCTCGCCCGGGAAGAGCTCGTCCTGCCCCGGGAGCTCGGGCTGGAGGCGGAAGACGTGATCGTCGAGAAGCTGGCGGATCTGGATCAGCGGGAAAGCCGCTTCCGCGAGCAGCTCGCGGCGGAGCGCACCGCAGAGGCGGAGCGTCGCCGGGCTCAGGCGGTGGCCGCCGCCGAAGAGCGGTTGGAGGACCGCCTGGCGGAGCTCGCGCTCGACGAAACCGGCGCCGCCGCGCTGACTCGGGCCGCGCGTCAGCTACAGGCCCTGGATCCCGGCAACCCCCTGGTCGATCGCGCCACCGCCGACGCCGCGGCCCGCTTTCTGGCGGAGGCGCGCCGGGCCGCGGCAACGGACGACTTCGAAGGCGCCCGCGCCCTGTTGGATCTGGCCACCACCTTCACCCCCGACGCCCCGGCCATCGCCGAGGCCCGCGCCCAGGTGGCGAACCAGGAAGCCGAGTGGCGCGAGCGCGATCGGCAGGACCGGTTGACGGCTACCGTGGCGCAGGTGGAGTCCCTGGTCGAGCGGCCGGAGGCACTGGATTCCGCGGAGCGCCAGAGCGAGATCCGCGGCTCGCTGCGCGAGCTCGAAAGCCTGCAGGCGGCACCGGCGGTGCTGGCGGAAGCTCGGCGCCGGGTGGCGGACGCCTATCTGCAGCGGGGCGAAGCGCTGATCGCGGAGAAGCGTTTCACCGCCGCCGCTCGGCTGCTCGACCTGGCGGGCGAGCACCAGCCCGGAACCGACCGGCTGGCCGCAGCCCGCCGCACCCTGACCGATGCCCGGCAGGCCTACGTGGCGGAACGGCAACGATTGGAGCAGCAGGCGGAGATCGCGGCCGCTGAGCAGCAGTTCGAGAGCGAGCTGGCCTCGGGCCGGCTCGACCGCGCCCGGGACATTCTTCGGGAGATGTCCGCTTTCGCGCCGTCGGGCTCGTTCTTCGCGGAGCGGGCCCCGGCGCTGCTTGCGGCGGCCGAGGTCCGGGCCGACATCGAGGCCTGGGTCGCCGCGCCGGAGACGGCAGAGCCCGCCGAGGTGCGGCGCTGGCTGGCGGACCACCGCAGCCGTGCCCCCGCGGAGCACGACCGTCTGGAGCGGGTTTGGCTCGAGGCCGCGGGGGCGCGCCTGGCGCCCCTGGCCGGGGAGCCGGAGTCGTTCAACCGCACCCTCGCCCGGCTGCGCGAGGTGTGGCCGGAAGCGGGCGTGCTGCCGGACCCGCTGGAGATCGCCGAGCCCACCCCGGAGGTTCGGCCCGCGGTGGCCGTGCTCGACCGGGAAGTGCTGTTCGGCCGGTGGTGCAGCCAGGAGGTGGGCCTCGAGTTCTCCCCCGAGTCGCTCAAGTTCCTGCTCGGCCGCAACCAGGAGGTGGAGTATCCCGTGAAGCGCTACGTCAGCGACGGCCCCGCCAACATCACCGTGGAATGGGTGGATCCGCGCCAGGGGGTCATGCTGATGGAATTCGGCGACTTTTCCGGAGACGGCGGCTCCATGCAGCAGCTCCGCGGCAAGCGGGCGGACGACGGCACCTGGCAGGAGTACGGCCGCAATTTCGACCGCTGCGGCTGATCCTCAGCTCCGCCGTGCCACCTTGGTGGCGAGAATGGAGACCAGAATACCCAGGGTCACGTAGCCCACGATCACCTCGCTCATGACCACCACCGCCGCCAGCGGCGTCAGCGGCAGCACGTCGCCGAATCCCAGGGTGACGAAGTTCGAGACGCTGGAGTAGAGGGCGGTGAAGAGGAAGTCCCATTCCCGGACCGTGTCGTTGCTCACCGTGAACGCCTGCTCGCCGAGCGCCAGGTAGGCGAACGCGAACAGCACCATCATCCCGCTCGACCAGAGCACGACCCGCGTCAGGGAGCGGCCGCAGTCGGTGAGCAGTTGCCATGCCCGGTAGGTGATGGGGTAGGCCTCGCGGAACTCCTCGATGTAGTCCTGGTCCTGGGCGAAGCGGCGAAACCGGCTGCTTCCGTAACAGGTGGCCACACGGATACCGCGGTAGGAGCCGCGCCGGTCGTAGCGGATGCCGTCGACCTTGGCGTCCGCCAGGTTGGCGCCTCGGAGGTTGGCTGCCGAGACGTCGGCTTCGCTGAGATCCGTGCGGGAGAGATCCGCGTTGACCAGCACGGCGGCCCGCAGGTTCGCGCCGCGCAGGTTGCTGTGCTGCAGGTTCGCGCGGGTCAGGTCGGCCTCGGCGAGCTCGGCGCCGGAGAGGTCGTTGTCCGCGAGCTGTGCCCCCGCCAGGTTGGCACGGCCGAGGGCCGCGCCGGCGAGTTGACTGCCCGAGAAGTCCGACATGGCACAGAACGAATCCTGCAGGTTCGCCCCCAGCAGCACCGCGTCGCGGAATTTCGGGCCGCGGTGCATGTGACCCAGCTCCCGGTCCGAGACCGAGGTCGTGCCGCTCAAGTCGGCGTGACTGAGGTCGGCGCCCGTGAAGTCGGCCAGCAGCAGCTCGGCGCCGGACAGGTTGGCGCCTCGGAGGGAGGCGTCGGTGAGGTCGGCGTGGGTCAAGCGGGTGCCGCGCAGATCGGCGCCGTCCAGCGATGCGCCCCGCAGCACGGCGCCGCTCAGATCCGCCCGGGCCAGGTTCAGGCCGTCGAGCCGGGCCCGGCTGAGATCGGCGCGCATGCCCTTGCGCTCGGCGGAGGCGAGCCAGCTCGCGTGTTCCTCGAGGATCTGCCAGAGTTCCCCGGAGCGCGCCACGGCCGTGTCCTCCGGTGGGCCGGCCGCCCCGTCCCCGGGCCAGTCCTTGATCGAATCGTCCGCCGGCCCGTCCGTCGACGTGGGCTCTTCATTCATGGCTTGCTCCCTTGCCTTGCGACCGGGGGAACGGCCTTCAATAATAGGCCCTCGCGCGAGTCGAATCGATCATCGGTACCCCCCGTGATCAAGCTGCAATTTCGCGATCGGCCGGAGCGCTTCATCGGCCTGACATCGGCCTCCGTCACCGTCGGCCGCGACGCCGCGAACGACCTGGTGATCGACGACCCCTCCGTCAGCGACTTTCACGCCGAGATCACGAACGATGTCGATGGGTTGGCAGTCATCGACCTGGTGAGCGCCGGCGGCACCTTCGTCAACGAGCGCCGGGTGCGCGAGCGTCATCCCCTCGCCGCCTGGGACCGGCTGCGGCTCGGCAACGTGGAGCTCGAGATCAACGATCCGCGGGTGCCCCGGCCCGACGACTGGGCGTTGCGCAGCCGCTCGAACCTGCTGGCCGGGCAGTTCTTCCCGCTCCCGGCGGCGGCCGTCGTCGGCCGCGGCGGGGAGTGCGACATCACCATCGAAGACCCGGTGCTCTCCCGACGGCACGCCCGCATCATGGTGGACCCGGAGGGCCAGGTGCTGCGGGTGCGGGACCTGGGCTCGGCCAACGGAACCTTCGTCAACGGCACCCGGGTGAGCGAAGCGAGCCTGCGTCCGGGCGACGAACTGCGGTTGGGGACTCGCGAATTCGTCGTGGTGGGCCCGGAGCAGGGGACCCTGGATCGGGCCGAGCACGAGGACGCGACGGTGCTGGCCGACACCCGGGGCGGCGACTCCGACACCGAGCCGCAGGACCCGCACACCGAGGTTCTTGGGGACGACTTCCCCAGGGGCTGGCTGGTGGAGCAGACGCGCGTTCTCGGCGAGGGAGTGCGGCTGGCGCTGCGCGGCCCGAGCTGCCGGCTCGGGCGCACAGAGGACAACGACCTCGTCATCCCCGACAGCAGCGTGTCCCGGGCCCACGCCACGTTCACCGTGGACGGACCGAGCTGGCGCATCCAGGACACGCGCTCGAGCAACGGCGTGTTGGTGAATGGCCAGCGGGTCCAGGCGGCGGTACTGTGCGAGGGCGACGTGGTAAAGCTGGGGCGGGCGAGCTTCGTCTTCTCGAGCGCCGCTGCCGGGTCCGGCCCGACGAACGGCGGGTGATTGGTCGGCGGCGCGCCGACGAAACAACCGGCTCAACACGCTCGTGCTGCCGCCTCCTCTTCCGTGATCAGGGAAAATCCTTCGCTGAATCAATGTCTTGAGATCATCGAGCGGCCGGGTGCGAAAGGCTGGCACGGTTCCCGCAATACCTCCGGCAGGTGAGCACGGACGCCCACCGAATCAACCCCCACGGAGGATCATTCATGAACGCACTGGCTCTGGTCGAT
>JAWLCV010000104.1:4994-10172 GCA_041686955.1 Pseudomonadales bacterium | reverse complement strand
TACGATGAAGGGGGACTGGAGTAGGTTCGGGTCGCTATCGCTATCGCTATCGCTATCGCTATCGCTATCGCTATCGCTATCGCTATCGCTATCGCTATCCGCTATCCGCTATCCGCTATCCGCTGGAGCGGCTGTCAGCGGTCGGCTTTCGGCGACCGGCAAGGCAGGGGTTTCGCCGACGGAGGAGGCAACGACGGGAGCGAGCGGGCTGGAAAGCGAATTTCAGCGGCCATTGTCGTGCCGCCGAGCGGCGCAGATTGACGGCCGCGCTCGGCGCCGCAGGCGCCGCCGCGGGCGGCAACTCTGCAGAGCGAGGGAACCGCGGAGCGGCGGCGCGAGGACGTGAAATTCGCTTTCCGGCCCGATCGCGGCGCCGATACCACGCCGCTGCGAACGCCGCTCTTCGCGCTGTGTTCTGGCGTCACCCCTCTTGCGGATAGCGGACGGCGGATAGCAGACGGCGGAATCAGCGTTTTCTCCTCAACTCCAAATGCCTCTTCACGTCCGGCCACTCGTGAAGCAGCACGCTGTACATCACCGTGTCGCGCACGCTGCCGTCCTGGCGGGTGGCGTTGTGACGGATGACTCCGTCTTTTTTCGCGCCCAGGGCCTCGATGGCGCGCTGGGAACGGAAATTGAAGTTGTCGGTGCGCAGGCCCACCACCTTGCACTCCAGGGTCTCGAAGGCGTGACGGAACAGCATCAGCTTGCAGGTGGTGTTGACGTGGGAGCGCTGCCAGCTCTTCGCGTACCAGGTGTAGCCGATCTCCACCCGATCCGCGGCGGGCACGACGTCGTGATAGCGGGTGGTGCCGATGATGGCCCCTGAGGCGAGCTCCCGGACCACCCAGGGCAGCATGGTTCCCGCCTCCTGTCCGGCCAGAGCGTGGTCGATGTAGCCCTCCACCTGCCTGGGCTCGTCCCCGTTCGGGATGTAGGTGAACCACAGCTCCCAGAGCTTGCCGTCGCGAGCCGCCGCTGCCAGGTCGGGGGCGTGGTCCCGGGTGAGCGGCTCGAGGCGAACGCCGTGGGTTTCCAGGGTCACCGGGTAGAGGTCCTTCATGCACGTGCCGTCCGTGTGGATTCGGAGCTGAAATTAGCGGTGAAACTGGCTTACCGAAATGGCCAGTTCCGTTACGATCGGCCAGTCCACTTTGGAGTCGTTTCGGATGACCGCCAGCGTCCACCTGGATCCCGCCTCGACCGTGCCGCTGCACCGTCAGCTCTACGAGGGCTGGCGGGCCGGTATCCTCGCCGGGCGGTTCGCGGCCGGAGACCGGGTGCCCTCCACCCGGGAGCTGGCGGCGAGTCTGGGAGTTTCCCGGAGCACCGTCAGCCAGGCCTACGAGCAGCTCGTGGCGGAGGGCTATCTGGAGGCCGTGCGGGGTTCCGGGACCTTCGTGGCCGAGGAGCTGCCCGACGAGCTGCTCCGGGTGGGCACTGGGCCGGCACCGGCGGCCGCCGGCGCGGTGGATATCCCCATGTCGCGGCTCTGCCGCCGGCTCACCGATGATTTCGAGTATCCGTCGCGCCGCGGCCGGGGCATCAGCTTTGCCCAGCTCACCCCGGATCTGGAGGCCTTTCCCGTTCGCGTCTGGCATCGGCTGCTCAATCGTCACCTGCGCCGGGCGGATCCGGCGCTGTTCGACTACGCGCCTCGGGCCGACGGCCACGGACCGCTGCGCGAGGCCATCGCCGCGTACCTGAGCCGGGCCCGGGCGGTACGCTGCACGGCCGATCAGGTGGTGGTGTTGAGCGGCTCGCAGCAGGCGCTGGATTTCGCCGCGCGGCTGCTGCTCGAACCCGGGGATCCGGTGGCGTTCGAGAATCCGGGGTATCTGGGAACGCGGCGCGTGCTCGAAGCGTATGGTGCCCGGATGGAGCCCGTTCCCGTGGACGGCGAGGGGCTGGTGGTGGAGGCTCTGGCGACGGGCCCCCGGCTCGTGTACGTCACGCCGTCCCACCAGTTTCCCACCGGTGTGGCCCTCTCGCTGCCGCGGCGCCTGGCGCTCCTGGAGTGGGCGCGGCGCAACCGGGCGGTGATCATCGAGGACGACTACGACAGCGAGTACCGTTACCGGGGCGCGCCTCTGCCGGCGCTGCAGGGGCTGGCCAGCGACGTGCCGGTGATCTACTGCGGCTCCTTCTCGAAGGTGATGTTTCCCGGGCTGCGGGTAGGCTACGCGGTGCTGCCGCCGGCCCTGGTGCCGGCCTTCCGGCGGCTCAAGTGGCTGACGGACCGCCATGGCCCCGTGCTCGAGCAGGCGGCGTTGACCGATTTCATCGAGGAGGGGCACCTCGAGCGGCACGTCCGGCGCACCCGGCGGCTCTACGGGCAGCGGCGTCAAGCCCTGGTGCGGGCGTTGACCGGCCACTTCGGCGACGCCGTGGAGATCACGGGGGATGCGGCGGGCATGCACCTGATGGCCCGCTTCGCCGATGCCGAGGTGCTCGCCCGGGCGCCCGAACGCGGCGTGCAGCTCGTCGATGCCGCTGCGTACTACCTGGGCGAGGCGCCGGCGAGCGCCTGTCTCATGGGCTTCGTTGGGCTGGGCGAACGGGCGATTCGAGCGGGGGTGGCGCGCTTGAAATGAACTCGTCCCGCTTGGGTTTCCAGTTCTCGGCGATGAAGCGGAACGCCGAATAGGGCCACAGGGTGTAGTTGTAGTCGCTGGCGTCGGTGTACCAGGCGTTGCAGCCGCCGCTGAAGACCATCCTGCGCATGTCGCGCTGCAGGCGCCGGTTGTAGCGCGCGGCCACCTCGGGGTCCGGGTCGAGCTCCCGCAGCCCCTGCCGCTCCATGAGGCGCAGGCACGCCGCCGCGTAGCTCGCCTGGGATTCGATCATGATCAGCGCCGAGGTGTGGCCCGTGGCGCTGTTGGGACCCAGCAGCATGAAGAAGTTGGGGAACCCCGGCACCATCGTGGTGCGGAAGCTCTCCACGTGCCGCGACCAGACGTCCTGCAGGCGGCGCCCGTCGCGGCCGCGAATGTCCACGTAGCGGGCGATGTCGAACGGCTGGAAGCCCGTCGCCTCGATGATGGTATCCACCCGATGCAGGGTGCCGCGGGCGTCGCGCACCCCGTCCGGCTCGATGGCGGTGATGGGCTCCGTCACCAGGTGCACGTTGGGGCGATTGAAAGTGGCCAGATAGTCGTCGGAAATCACCCGGCGCTTGCAGCCGGGCTCGTAGTCCGGCGTGAGCTTGCGGCGCAGCTCCGGATCGTCGACCTGGGCCTCGAGGTGGGCGAGCCCGGTTTGCTTCAGGCGTCGGGAGAACACGCTGCCCCGGCGCAGCGACAACACCCCCATCACGTCCATCAGGCTCCAGAGGAACCAGCG
The DNA here is from genome assembly GCA_041686955.1 of Pseudomonadales bacterium. GTDB lineage: Bacteria > Pseudomonadota > Gammaproteobacteria > Pseudomonadales > Azotimanducaceae > UBA7803. The sequence continues at coordinate 6,830 of JAWLCV010000104.1, read as the reverse complement.
GTACAGGCGCATGAGCCCCGGGTGGCGGCGGAAACGCTCGCGGCGGGCCGGGGGGATTTCCCGTGCCATTCGTGGGAACACCCAGGCCGGGGAGCGCTGGAAGACGGTAACCTCGGCCACCTCGCCGGCGATGCTGGGAAGGACCTGAGCCGCGCTCGCGCCGGTGCCGATGATGGCTACCCGCTTTCCCGAGAGGTCGTGCTCGTGGTTCCACCGCGCCGTGTGGAACATGGTTCCGGCGAATGTCTCACGGCCGGTGATGTCGGCATGCTTGGGAACGTGAAGGCCGCCGAGGCCGCTCACCACCGCGTCCGCGGTGATCTCTCTGCCGCCGCTGATGCGCACCCGCCAGCGGCCGTGTTCGTAGGTCACCGCCTCCACCGCCGTATCGAAGCGAATGTTGGGTCGCAGAGCGTACTTGTCGATGCAGCGCTCGCAGTACTCCCAGATCTCGCGCCCGCTGGAGTAGGCGTGGCTCCAGTCGGGATTCAGCTCGAAGGAAAACGAGTACACGTGCGAGGGCACGTCGCAGGCCACGCCGGGGTAGGTGTTCTCCCGCCAGGTGCCGCCGGCCGAGTCCGCCTTCTCGAGGATGACGAAGTCCTCGATCCCCTGGCGTCGCAGGGTGATGCCCATGCAGATGCCGGACATGCCGGCACCGAGCACCGCCACCCGGACGTGCCGGTCGGCCTGATCGGCCTGAGATTGCCGTTCCTCCTGGCGCAGGGCTTCACTCATGACATGCTCGCGTTGCAGCCGATGATCGGGTCCACAGTATGGCAAACGTTTCCCGGGCCTGCGAAGTGTCCGCCGTGAAATGCCCACTGTTGGCATACAATGACCGGCCGGAAGGAACCGAAGGGAGGCTGTCATGCTGCAGGCGATGGATCGCGTGGTCATGGTGGCGAGCAAACCGGCCGCGGCGGCGGCCGGCTGGGAGCAGTTTCTCGATGCCATGCCGGCGGGCAACTCCCGCCGCCCGGCGCTGGGCGCCATGGCCCACTACTGGCGTCTCGGCGACGGCTGGCTCGAGATCCTCGAGCCCGAGGGAGACGGCATCGTGTCCCGGGCACTGGCGGCGCGGGGCCCCCATCTCTTCGCCGGAGGCTTCACCACCCGCGACGTGCACGCGTTCGCCGAGCACCTCGAGACCCGGGGCGTCGAGCCGCTGTGGGACGAGGAGCGGCTGGTGCTGGATTCGGCCGCCACCGGCATTCAGGGGTTGCGGATCGTGGTGGGCCCTCATGCCCCGGAGCGGCCCGTGGGGCTCATCGACACCTTCTACGAGGTGACGGATCTGGTGGATGACGCCGCCGCCGAGAGCGCCCGGGCCGCCGAGGTGCTGGGGCTCGATCGCTCCGCCTTCCAGCCCATTGAGTCGGAGCAGTACGGCTACCGGGGCGAGCTCACCCTGTTCGATCCCGATCGTCTGGACCGGCTGGAGCTCATCACGCCGACCCGGGAGGGCACCACCATGGAGCGGTTTCACCGGCGGGTGGGCAGCGGTCTGTACATGGCGTTCGCCGAGACCGGGCGACTGGACGAGATAGAACGGCGCGTTCGCGAGGCCGGCGTCGGCCACACGGCGGAGCCCGCGCCAGGCCAGCGCGATGCGCTGGGCATCCACACTCTGTTTCTCCATCCGGAGACCCTGGGCGGCATGATGCTGGGCCTGTCGCGACTGAGCTACGCGTGGACCTGGTCCGGGCAGCCGGAGCGGGTGAACCTGCCCTAGGCAGAACACTAGGGTGGGCCGGGGGCGGCGGGCGCCGATGCCGTGAGCAGCAGGGTCGCCGCCGCCAGCGCCTCCGGCGAGGCCGCCGGCGAGGCCGCCGG
>JAWLCV010000104.1:0-4894 GCA_041686955.1 Pseudomonadales bacterium | reverse complement strand
GTCCCAGCCGCCGGCGACGGCGGTGACCCGCGCGCCCAGCCACAGGCCGACGAAGGTGTCCGTGGCGGTGGCGGGGTCCGGCGCGAGATCGCCCTTCAGCAGCGCGATGCCGGTGGCGACGGCGCCGGCCCGGCGGGTGCGCACGGTGACGTGCACGGTATCGCTGTCGCTGGCCCCGTCGTCGTCGGTCACCAGCAGACGGAACTCCAGCGTGGCGGTCTCCGTCACCGCGGGGGCGGTGAAACGCGGCCGGGCGGTATCCGCGTTCTCCAGAGCCACCGGCGGGCCGGACCGCTGGGTCCAGGCGTAGGCGTCCACGATCCCGTCGCGGTCCTCGCTGCCGGTGCCGTCCAGCTCGACTCGATCGCCTTCGACCACTTCCAGATCGTCGCCCGCATCCGCCAGAGGCGCCTCGTTGGGCCCGAAGAACCGCCGACAGAACGCTTCGGAACCGAAGCAGAATCGGGCGCTGCTGTCACCGCCGCAGCCGGCCGCGGCGAGGGCGAGGATCGAGGCGACGACGAGCCGCATGACGGTTCCCCATGGACTTCGCGACCAGAATGGGTAGATTGGCAGCCTTCGTCTCACCAGGGAGCTCACATGGCCCAGGCAACCGACTCGGCGCAATCGATCCCCGACACGATGCGGCAGCTCCGCTCCACGGTCAAGGCGGATGGAACCCTGGAGCTGACCCTCGACCGGGTGGACGTGCCGACCCCGCGGGCGGACCAGGTTCTGGTGCGGGTGGAGGCGGCGCCCATCAATCCGTCGGATCTGGGGCTGCTGTTCGCCGGCGCCGACATGAGTAAAGCCGTCGTATCCGGCTCCACTGAATCCCCCGTGGTCACCGCGCCGCTCGCTCCGGCGGCGATGCCGGCCCTGGCCGGCCGCCTGGATCGGCCGCTCCCGGTGGGTAACGAGGGCGCGGGGGTGGTGGTGGCCGCGGGCGCCTCGGCGGCGGCCCAGGCGCTGCTCGGCAAGACCGTAGCCGTGCTCGGGGGCGCCATGTACGCGGAGTACCGGTGCATCGAGGCGGATCAGTGCCTGGTGCTGCCGGAAGGCACCACGCCCCGGCAGGGGGCGTCGTGCTTCGTCAACCCGCTCACCGCCTTGGGCATGGTGGAGACCATGCGCCTGGAAGGTCATCGCGGCCTGGTGCACACCGCGGCCGCTTCCAACCTGGGCCAGATGCTGAACCGGATCTGCCTGGCCGACGCCGTGCCGCTGGTGAACGTGGTGCGTCGCCCCGAGCAGGCGGCGCTACTCAAGGAGCAGGGGGCATCCCACGTGGTGGACTCCAGCGCCCCATCGTTCCTCGACGACCTCACCGAGGCGCTGGCCGACACCGGCGCCACCCTGGGTTTCGACGCCATCGGCGGCGGCGAGCTGGCGGGGCAGATCCTCGCGTGCATGGAGCGGGCAGCGGCGCGCTCGGCGGCGGAGTACAGCCGTTACGGCTCAAACGTCTACAAGCACGTCTACATCTACGGCGGCCTGGACCGGGGACCCACCATCCTGCACCGCAATTTCGGCATGGCCTGGGGCGTGGGCGGCTGGCTGCTGCCGCCGTTTCTCGAGCGCATCGGCGCCGAGGCCGCCGGCCGGCTGCGCGCCCGGGTGGCCGCCGAGATCACCACCACCTTCGCCAGTCACTACACCCGGGAGGTGTCGCTGCCGGAAGCGCTGTCCACGGACGCCATCGCCGCCTACGGCCGGCAGTCCACGGGCGAGAAGTATCTGGTCACACCCCAGCGTTGACGCGGCAGCGGAGCGGCAGATGGCTTACTGGCTGATGAAATCCGAACCGGGCGAGTTCAGCATCGACGATCTGTACCGCCGGCCGGAGCGCAGCGAGCACTGGGACGGCGTGCGCAACTACCAGGCCCGCAACTTCATGCGCGACATGAAGAAGGGTGACCAGGTGCTCTTCTACCATTCCAACTGCGAAACCCCCGGGGTGGTGGGTATTGCCCGCGTGGTGCGGGAAGCCTACCCGGACCACACTGCCTTCGATCCCGACGATCCCCACTACGACCCCAAGAGCGATCCCGAGAATCCCCGCTGGCTGATGGTGGACGTGCAGTACGTGCGGAAGCTTCGCCGCACCATCCCCCTGCAGGAGCTGAAGGAGAATCCCGAGCTCGCGGCCATGGCGCTGGTGCGCAAGGGCAACCGCCTGTCGGTGATGCCCGTGAGCGAAGCGGAGTGGCAGGCGGTGCTGGAGATGGAGTAGGCGCCGGCCCTCAGTCGTCGAGATCGGCGTAGACCGGGGCGTGGTCCGACGCGGTGAGGCCGCTCTGCTTCTTGCGGAAATCACGGTCGATCACCACGTCACGCACCCGGGCCGCCACGGACGGGGAGCCGAGGATCAGGTCGATGCGCAGGCCCTGGCCGCGGTGGAAGGCGCCGCCCCGATAGTCCCACCAGGAATACTCCCGCCCTTCGGGGTGCGCGTGCCGGTAGAGGTCGTGCAGGCCGAGCTCCAGCAACCGGGCCAGCCGGCTCCGCTCCGCCTCGGTGTGGAACAGCGCCCCGTCTCCGGCCGCGCCGCGCCAGCTGTCCGCGGCTTCCGGGCAGACGTTGAAATCGCCGCACAGCACCAGATGTTCGTCGGGTCGGTGAAGCTCGCGCCAGTGCTCGAGCAGGGAGTCGAACCAGGCCAGCTTCCGCGGAAAGTCCTCGTGATCCAGGGTCTTGCCGTTGGGGCAATAGACCGTCTCGAAGATCAGTCCGCCCACCCGGGCCGACAGCAGGCGCGCACCGAAGTCTTCCTGCCCGGGGAGGCCACGGTGCAGCACCTCCGCCGGCTCGCGGCTCAGAACGGCGACGCCGTTCCACGCCTTCTCGCCGTACACCAGCGCGTGGTAGCCGAGCTCTGCGAGAACCTCGTGGGGGAACTGGTCGTCCAGGATCTTCAGCTCCTGAAGCCCCACCACGTCCGGTTGGCGGCGCTCGAGCCACAGGCAGAGAAAGTCGAGACGGGCCCGCAGGCCGTTGATGTTCCAGGTGGCGATACGCATGGGGCGATACTAAACGAAAACGCGCACCGACAGCAGAAGCCGCGGGTGCCTCAGGGCGGGGTTTGGTTATGCTGGGCTCCATGGATTCCGCCGAGGAAGAGCTCCGGCGGCTGGCCGAGGGCATTCGCCGATGCCAGCGCTGTCCGCTGCACGTGAGCCGCCGTCACGCGGTGCCGGGGGAGGGGCCCGCCGCAGCGCGGGTGATGTTCGTGGGCGAAGCCCCAGGGGCGCGGGAGGATGCCGTGGGCCGGCCGTTCGTCGGCCGCGCCGGGGTCCACTTCGACCTGATGCTGGCCCGGGCCGGCCTGAACCGCGGCGACGTGTTCGTCACCAGCTCGGTAAAATGCCGCCCGCCGGGCAACCGGCGGCCGCGGGCCGACGAGCTGCGCATCTGCCGCGAGAGCTGGCTGCTGCGCCAGCTAGAGCTGGTGGCGGCGCCATTGCTGGTTCTGCTCGGGGGCGTGGCGGCGGCCCAGGTGCTGGGGGAACGGCGGCCGCTGGGCGAGGTCCGCGGCCAGTGGCGGCACTGGCAGGGCCGGCGGGTGCTCATCACCGCGCACCCCGCGGCGGCCATGCGCTTCCCCGAGCCCCGGCGCTGGCTGGAGGCGGACATGGATACATTGCGGCAGGCCCTCGGCGATGCGCCGGGGCTCGCGGAACGAGAGGAACGATGAGGACGATGCTGGCGCGCTGGGCGGTGGGCTCGAGCCTGCTCCTGATCGCGGTCGTGGCCCAGGCCTTCGACGGCGGCAATCTGCTCGAGCTGTTGGATCAGCGCCTCGAGCTGATGGACGAGGTGGCGGCCCACAAGTGGCTGAACGGCCTTCCCGTGGAGGACCGGGAGCGCGAGGCCGTGGTGCTGGAGCACGCGGTGGAGGAGGGGTTGCGCCACGGCCTCACACCGCTGAGCAGTCGCCGGCTGTTCGCGGCTCAGATCGAGGCGGCCAAGAGCATTCAGCGCCACTGGTTCGCCCGCTGGGCGCGGGACGGCGGCCCCGCGACGGCGCCGGACCTGCAGGGGACGGTGCGCCCGGAGCTCCTGCGCCTGGGCTCCGCCATCGCCGCCGCCGCGGGTCAGAGCCATCGCGCCGTCTGTGCCGCCGAGTTCGATGACGCGGTGGCCGTGGAGGGGCTGAGCCCCGAGGCGCGGGATGCGTTGCTGGCTGCGGTCCGCGAGATCGAGCGCTACTCGAGCCGGCTCGAGCAGATTCTCGAGACCGGCGTGCTGCGGGTGGGCACCACGGGGGATTACGCGCCGTTCTCCCACCGGGCCGGCGCGGAGGCGCCGTTCGGCGGGATCGACATCGACCTGGCCCGCCGTCTCGCCACCGGGCTCGGCGTGCAACTCGTGCTCGTGCCCACGTCCTGGCCGCGGCTGATGGCGGACCTCCAGGCCGGAGCCTTCGACATCGCCATGGGCGGAATCTCGCGCATTCTCGAGCGTCAGAAGCACGCCTATCTCTCGGTGCCGTACTACGTGGGCGGCAAGGTGCCCATCGCCCGCTGCGATGCCGCGTCGCGCTTTTCGAGCCTCGACGCCATCGATCGTGCCGGCGTGCGGGTGGTGGTGAACCCGGGCGGCACCAACGAGCGCTTCGTCGACGCCAAACTGCGTCGCGCCGAAAAAATCCTTCACGAAGACAACCGGACCATCTTCGAGCGGCTGATCGAAGGCGAGGCCGACGTGATGATCACCGACCGGGTGGAAGCGGAGCTGCAGGCCCGCATCCACCCTGAGCTGTGCGTCACCCTGGCCGAGACGCTCACCTACCAGGAAAAGGCCTACCTGCTGCCGCAGGACGGGGCGTGGCTGGCCTTCGTGAACACCTGGCTCGAGCTGGCGCTGGCGGACGGCACGGTGGCGAGGGTGTTCG
>JAWLCV010000103.1:0-10512 GCA_041686955.1 Pseudomonadales bacterium | reverse complement strand
TGCCGCCCCGCAGGGCGGCGGTCGTTCAGCTCTTGAACTCGGCGACCAGCGATGCGATGGACTGCTTGGCGTCGCCGAACAGCATGCGGGTGTTTTCGCCGAAGAACAGCGGGTTGTCGACCCCGGAGAAGCCCGACGCCATGGAGCGCTTGAGCACGAAGACCGTGCGCGCCTGATCCACGTTGATGATGGGCATGCCGTAGATGGGGCTGTTCTCGTCCTCCCGGGCCGCGGGATTCACCACGTCGTTGGCGCCGATCACCACAGCGACGTCGATGTTGCTCATGCGCGGGTTGATGTCGTCCATCTCGACGAGCTGATCGTAGGGGACATTGGCCTCGGCCAGCAGCACGTTCATGTGGCCCGGCATGCGCCCGGCCACCGGGTGAATGGCATAGGTCACCTCGCAGCCGTTCTCCTCCAAGAGCTCGCCGAGCTCGCGCACCACGTGCTGCGCCTGAGCGACGGCCATGCCGTATCCCGGCACGAAGGTCACCGACGACGCCGACTCCAGAATGAGGTAGGCGTCCTCCGCCGTGATGGGTTTTACCTCCCCTTCCACCTTGCTGGCCACCTTGGCCGCGCCGAACCCGGAGAACAGCACGTTGGCCAGAGAGCGGTTCATGGCCTTGCACATGATGTTGGTGAGAATGATGCCCGCAGCGCCCACCAGGGAACCGGCGACGATGAGGATGTTGTTGTTGATGGCGAAACCGGCGGCACACGCGGCGAGGCCGGAGTAGCTGTTGAGGAGCGAGATCACCACAGGCATGTCCGCCCCGCCGATGGGGAGCACGGCCATCACGCCGAACACCAGGGACAGCACGATCACGGCCACCAGATAGGGCGAGGTGAGCGACGGCTCCATGGCGAACAGCACGCTGCACACGATCAGCGCAACCAGCAGCGCGGCATTGACCAGGCGTTGGGCACCGAAAACCACCGCTGCGCTGGTCATGACCTCGGAGAGCTTGCCCCAGGCCATGATGCTCCCGGAAAACGTCACGCCGCCGATGAGAATGGACAGGAGAATGGTGATGACCTCGAAGGTGCCCACATGCGCGCCGTGCAGCGCGGCCCAGCCCACCAGCAGGCTCGCCAGACCACCGGAGCCGTTGAACAGGGCCACCATCTCCGGCATGCTCGTCATCGCCACCCGCTGCGCGGTGACGGCGCCGATGATGCTGCCGATCACCACTCCGACCGCGATCCACTGGAACTCCACGATCTGCTGCGAAAACAGCGTGAACACCACGGCGATGAACATGCCGATGGCGGATAGCCAGTTGCCGCGCACGGCCGTGGCCGGCGACGACATCAGCTTCAGGCCGAAGACGAACAGCGCCGCGGCAACGATGTAGGTGGAGTTGATCAGGACGTCGCTCATGACCGGCCTCCGGCCTTGGCCGGCGCTTCTTTCTTCTTGAACATTCCGAGCATGCGGTTGGTGACCATGTAACCGCCCACCACGTTGATGGTGGCGAAGATCACCGCCAGCACCCCGAGGACCGTGGCCAGACCGCTGAGCTGACCGCCCGCTGCGGTGAGCGCGCCCACGAGGGTGATCCCCGAGATGGCGTTGGCGCCGGACATGAGCGGCGTGTGCAGCGTGGCAGGGACCTTCGAGATGAGCTCGAAGCCGAGAAAGATGGACAGCATCAGCACGAAGGCTAGAAATACGGCTTCCATGGCGGACCCCCCGATTACAGATTCTTGATGGTTTCGTTCACGATGGCGCCGCCACGCGTGATGACGCAGTTCCTGACGATGTCGTCCTCCGGATCCAGATCGAGCTTCTTGTCTTCGGCGTCCCAGAACTCGTCGATGAAATTGAACAGGTTCGAGGCATACATGTCGCTGGCGTTCCTGGCCACCTCGGAAGGCAGGTTGCCCTGGCCGATGATCTTCACGCCGCCGACGTCGACGATCTCGTTCAGACGCGAGCCCTCCACGTTGCCGCCGCTCTCCACCGCCATGTCCACCACCACGCTGCCCGGCTGCATGGCCTGAATCATGTCAGCGGAGACGATTTTCGGCGCCGGGCGTCCGAACACCTGGGCCGTGGTGATCACGATGTCCGACTGGGCGATGACCTTCTTCTGACCTTCCTTCTGCTTCTCGATCTGCTCGGGCGTCAGCTCTCGCGCGTATCCCTGCTCCGTCTGGCCGGTGTCGCCGAGATCGATCTCCACGAACTTGGCCCCCAGCGACTGCACCTGCTCGGCCACCACGGGACGCGTGTCGAATGCCTCCACCCGGGCGCCGAGGCGCTTGGCGGTGGCGATGGCCTGCAGCCCCGCCACCCCGGCGCCGATGACGAACACCCGCGCCGGCGCGATGGTGCCGGCAGGGGTCATCATCATAGGAAGTATCTTGGGGGACTGATACGCGGCCTGGATCACCGTGACGTAGCCCGCCAGGTTCGCCTGGGAAGACAACGCGTCCATCTTCTGCGCCCGCGTGGTGCGGGGAATCATCTCCATGGAGATGGCGGTCACGCCGCGGCTGGCCAGCTTCTCCACCAGGGCCTTCTCGTTGAAGGGATCGAGGAAACTGACGTGGACCGCGCCGTTCTTGAGCAGATCCACCTCCTCCGTGGCGGGCTTGCGCACGCGCAGCACCACGTCGGCGGAACCGAGCAGCGAAGCTCTGTCTTCGCTCACCGTAGCACCGGCGTCGGCGTAGGCGGCATCGGGAAAGCCGGCGGCTGCGCCGAGCCCGCTCTCGACCACCACGTCGAAACCTGTGTTGACGAGCTTCTTAACGACGAGCGGCACCAGCGCGGCACGCCGCTCGCCCGGCCACGTCTCCTTGGGCACACCCACGAGCATCGTATCCCCCTTAAGACTCCACGCACGCGACGGGGTCGCGCAAAGCCGGTCAAGCTAGCCAAATGCGCCAGCAAACTCAACTGGCGAATTGTGGGCGTTCTTGCATGCGCCGGCTACAGTCCGGACAATCGCGCTCGAAGCGCCGGGTCAGGGGAATGGAGGGCCGGGATATGCTCAGCCACCGAGCTGCAGGGGTGGCCGTCGTGGTCGCGTTCCTCGCGGGACTGATCGGCAGCCTGGCCCTGCGTCCGCCGGGCGCCCCCGCCGAGCCCGGCCCAGCGGCCGAGGACCGCGCCGCAGCCGTCGACCGCTTCCGCTGGCGCGTACCCGGCGCATTCGCCACCAACCTTCCCGCGTTGGGCGACAATGCGCTGTACGTGAGCGAAACCCTCGAGCGGGCCAGCGCCGGCGCGGCCAGGCTCGACGTCTACGAGCCGGGCGAGATAGTACCGCCGTTCTCCATCACCGACGCCGTCCGCGACGGCAAGGTCGAGGCCGGCTACACCTGGCTCGGCTACGATCAAGGCAAGATTCCCGCTTCCGCCCTGCTCGGGGCGGTGCCGTTCGGAATGGAGCCCTGGGAGTTCTCGGCCTGGTGGTTCGAAGCCGGCGGCCGGGAGCTGGGTGAAGAGCTCTACCATACCCACAACGTCCACCCGCTGTTCTGCGGCATCACGGGGCCAGAGACGGCCGGCTGGTTCCGGCGCGCCATCGAGTCGCTGCGCGACTTGCACGGGCTGAAGATCCGCTTCGCCGGCATCGGCGGCAAGGTCATCGAGCGCGCCGGAGCCTCCGTCACCATGCTTCCGGGAGGCGAAATCTTTCAGGCGCTGGAGAAGGGCGCCATCGACGCCACCGAGTACGCGCTGCCCGTGGTGGACCAGAAGCTCGGCTTCGGCCGCGTCGCCCGCTACAACTACTACCCCGGGTGGCATCAGCCGGCCACAGCATTCCATCTCGTGGTCAACCTGCAGCGCTGGCAGGCTCTGGCGCCGGCGACGCAGGCCCTGCTCGAGGCGGTCTGCACCGCTGGGGTGACCCGCAACCTGGCGCGCTCGGAGGGCCTGCAGGGGCCCGTGATGCGCGAATTCGCGGCGGCGGGCGTCCAGGTGGAGACGTTGCCGATGGAGGTGCTTCGGGAGCTGCAACGCATCACCGAGCGCGTCCTGGCGGAAGAAGCCGCCGGCGATGACGACTTCGCCCGCATTCTCGCCTCCCAGCAACGCTTCCGGGCCGACTACGTCTACTGGAAGTCCAAGGCCTACCTGCCGCGGGACTTCTGATGCTGCCACACACTGCCTTTTCCCGGCGCGTGGACCCGTGGGTGGTGAAGATCGGCCAGTGGGTGTCGTGGCTGTGGATGGTGCTGCTGGTCATCATCGTTCTCAACGTGCTGCTCCGATACGCCTTCGGCGAGGGTCGTATCGAGTTCGAGGAAATCCAGTGGCACCTCTACTCGGCCGGGTTCCTGCTCGGCCTCGGCTACGCCGTGGAGCGCGACGCCCACGTCCGCGTGGACGTGCTGCACGAGCGGTTCTCGCCGCGCCTGCGGGCGTGGATCGAGCTCTACGGCATCCTGCTCATGCTGTTGCCGTTCATCGCGCTCATCCTGGTGTTCAGCATCCCCTTCGTGGTCAGCAGCTTCCGGCTCGGCGAGGTGTCGCAGGCTCCCGGAGGGCTCCCGTACCGGTGGGCCATCAAGGCCATGCTGCCACTCGGTTTCGGCGTGCTGCTGCTGGCGACGCTGTCCCGGCTCACCCGGATCTGGAAGCTGCTGTTCGGCAGCGGGAGCGCGCCGTGAGCGGCAACGAGATCCTCGCCGTCTTCATGTTCCTCGCCTTCGTCGCCCTGGTGTTCTCGGGCTTCCCGGTGGCCTGGATCCTGGGTGGTCTGGCGGTGCTCTTCACCGCCCTGGCCATCGTCCTGGAGGTGGACTTTCACGTGCCCATCGGCATGAGCTGGGACTACACATCCATCGCCGTGGAGCGCATCTGGGGCGTGATGGAGAACTGGGTGATGGTGGCGCTGCCCATGTTCATCTTCATGGGCCTCTTGCTCGACCGTTCAGGCATCGCCCGCGAGCTGATGACCAGCTTCGCCCGCCTCTTCGGCGGTGTGCGCGGGGGGCTGGCCGTGACCGTGACCCTGATCGGACTGCTGCTCGCCGCCACCACCGGCATCATCGGAGCCTCGGTGGTGCTCCTGGCACTCCTGGGGCTCCCGGTGATGCTGGGGGAAGGCTACGACAAGCGTCTGGCGGCGGGCACCATCTGCGCCGTGGGGACCCTGGGAATCCTGGTGCCACCGAGCATCATGCTGATCCTGATGGCCGACCGCATGGCCATGAGTGTCGGCGATCTGTTCCTGGGCGCGGTCTTCCCCGGGTTGCTGCTCGGCGGGCTGTACATCGTATACCTGCTGCTCTTCGGCCTGGTGCGCCCGGAAGCCGCCCCCGCCGGCCGTCACGAAGCCGTGGGTTGGATCGACGTGCTGGGACTTTTCAAAGCCATCCTGCCGCCGGCGTTCCTCATCCTGGCGGTGCTCGGCAGCATCTTCCTCGGCCTCGCCACGCCGACGGAGGCCGCAGGCGTGGGGGCTTTCGGTGCGCTGCTGCTGGCGTACCTGAAGCGCCAGCTCGACCGTCGGGTGCTCCACGAGGTGCTGCTGGAGACCACCCGCACCACGGCGTTCATCTTCGCCGTGCTGCTCGGGGCGACGGCTTTCGCCTTGGTGCTGCGTGGGCTCGGGGGCGACGGCCTCATCGAGCGGGCCCTGCTCGGCCTGCCGTTCGACGCCACCGGCATCGTCGTCTGCATCCTGCTCGCCACCTTCGTGCTCGGCTTCTTTCTCGACTGGATCGAGCTCACCCTCATCATCCTGCCGCTGGTCTCACCGGTGGTGGTCGGCCTCGGCTTCGACCCGGTGTGGTTCACGGTCCTCTTCGCCGTGTGCCTGCAGACCAGCTTCCTCACACCGCCGGTGGGATTCGCCATCTTCTACCTGAAAGGCGTGGCGCCACCGGAGGTGGACGTGGCCACCATCTACCGTGGGGTGCTGCCGTTCATCGTGCTGCAGCTCATCGGTCTTCTGATCATCTTTCGCTGGGAGGCCCTGGTGACCTGGCTGCCGGCCCAAGCCTACGCCACACCCTGACCGGCCTCGAACTCGCAGGTCGCCCGATGGTCGTAAAGCAGGCCCCGGATGCCTCGAGGCCATGGATGGGGCAGAATGCGCGCATGAGCACCTACACGGTCGTAGCCAGAAACTACTCCGAGAGCTCGGAGAACCGGATCCACAGCGATGACGTCGCCCGCAAGTACGGGTTTCGGGGCGCGCTGGTGCCCGGCGTGGCGGTCTACGGCTACCTCACCCGGCCCCTCGTGGAGCGCTTCGGCGAGCGGTGGCTGAGCCATTCCGTCAGCTCGGTCCGCTTCCACAAGCCCGCCTACGACGGCGACGAGCTGGAGATTCGACTGGAGGAGGTGGATGGCGCCCACGTGACCCGATGCATCGATGCCGCCGGCGTCGTGCTGGCCGAGATGTCGAGTCGGATTCCCGAGCGCCTGGCCGATCCCGAGGATCAGTCGGTGTTCGACCGGGCGGCCAAATCGACCGGACGGGTGGAGATGACGTGGGAGACCGTGGTCGAGGAGCAGCCCTTCGCGCCGTGGCACTGGCAGATCACGGAGGACGGCAACCGCACGTACGCGGCCCGGGTGAACGACGACCTACCGGTGTACAGAACGGCAGCGCATCCCCACTGGCTGCTGGGCATGGCGAACTACGCGCTGGTTCGGGAATACGTCATGCCGGCGTGGGTTCACGTGGGCTCGGAAGTGCGCTTTCGCAGGCTGATCCGGGTGGGTGACACCCTGGAGATCCGTGCGGTGCCCCTCGAGAAGTGGGAGCGCAAGGGGCATCAGTTCGTGAAGCTGTACCTCGCCTACTGGCGCGATGGGGATCTCGCCACCGAGATCGTGCACACCGCCATCTTCCGGCTCGCTTCATGATGAAGATCGCAGTACTCGCCTCGCACGGCGGCTCGATTCTTCAGGCCGTTCTGGATGCCTGCGCGCGCGGTGATCTGCACGTGCAGGTGGCGCTGGTGATCTCCAACAACAGCGGCGCCAAGGCACTCGAGCGAGCCCGGGCTGCGGGAATCCCCACCGCCCACCTGAGCTCGGCCACCCACCGCGACCCGGACGAGCTGGACGCGGCCATGGCCCAGGCTCTGGCCGACGCGGACGTGGACTGGGTATTGTTGGCGGGGTACATGAAGAAGCTCGGCCCTCGCGTGCTGACCGCCTATCGCAACCGCATCATCAACACCCATCCGGCACTGCTGCCCAAGTTCGGAGGCCGGGGGTTCTACGGTGCCCGGGTTCACGAAGCGGTGCTGGCCTCCGGAGACACGGAGACCGGTGCCACGGTGCACCTGGTCGACGAGGAATACGACGCCGGACCGGTGCTGGCGCAGGTCCGGGTACCGGTTCATCCAGGCGACCGCGCGACGGATCTCGAGGAGCGGGTCAAGGTGGCCGAACGCAAGCTGGTGGTGACCACCCTGGCGGAGCTGGCCGAGCAGAAGGCCGCGGCCGGCTACTGATCACCCCGCCACTGTACAAGCGCCTGTCAGAGCCGTGACAATCGCCGAACCATCGTTCGGAGCTCCGACATGAACAAGATCGCAATGCTCGGCCTGATAGGTCTCATGGTCACCTTCGGCGACGCAGCCTTTGCGGCGCAAGGCAAGGGCCAATCCACCGACGCGCCCGGGGAAAAAGCGCGGGAGCGCGCCATGGAGCAAGCCCCGGACACGGGGGAGCGGGTCACGAGCCGCAATGAGACCTCCCAGGAGATGCAGGCGCGTCGCGAAGAGCGCAAGGAGATCCAGGAGGAGCACCGGGAGGCCCGGGAGGCCGGTGAAGCGAGCCCGGCTGGCAAGAAGCCTTGGTGGAAGTTCTGGGGCGACGACTGAAGGCGTCGCCGGACGGATTCGCGAAAGAACAGACTCGCGAAAAATAGAGGCACCCAGCCCGAGGGGAGAGGGAAAGGCTGGGTGCCTCTGGATCCGCACTGGATCCGACGCCGGCATGGTCCTCAGGGGAGAGAGAGTCGAACCAGGCGTCGATTCAGCTTTTGCAGCTTGCGTGCCAACCCCGCAATCTTGCAGAAAGCGCAAGCAATTCATGCACCTAGCGGAGATCTTCGACGAGCAACCGCGCCGCTACGTGATCGGGCCGTGCCCCAAGCTGGGGCTCTCTCAGGCTCCTCGCATCACTTTGGTGCCGTCAGGCCGAACACCCCGGCCCACTCCTCCAACGCGCTTTCCTGCCCTTCCACGAGTTGGATGGTGAGCTGGCTGTAACCGGCCTGCGCGAGGCGATCAACCCGCGCCCGCAACGCTTCGGGCGAGCCGGTGAAGGTCATGGATTCGATGAGATCCGGGGTGATGAGGAACCGCTCCTCGGGGCGGACGACCATCAGGTGTCCGCGGTGGTTGTAGAGGTGACGGCGTTTCGCCGGATAGCCGTTGTAGACCTCCCGGTAACGCTCGAGACGGTCGCTCAACGGCTTGCCGATGATGCCCTCCATGGAGCCGGGATCGGTGGTTTCCACCAGATTGTGGAAGAAGACCGCGACACCGGGACCCGCTTGCGCCAGCACGCGTTCGGAGTCGAGCGATTCACCCGCCCGCAGCACCGCACCCAGGAAGAACAGCGTCGAGTACAGCTGGCCAGGCTCCCGCCAATGCTCCTGCCACGCCTGGCGCATGTCTTCGAGGGTTCGGAGAGCGGCCCCTTCGTTGGCGGAGAAATTGAGCCACCCGGCACCAAGCTCCGCCGTGAGCCGTCGGGACCGCGGTCCCATGGCAGAAACGTGAAGCGCCACGGGGTCGTCGAGGTTTATGAGCCCCAGATCGGGATTCAGAAAGGCGATCTCGTGCTTCTCGCCTTCGCTGATCCAGGTCACCGTTTCACCGAGCAACAGCTTCTGCACGCGCTCGATGTAGTCCTTCATCCGCTTGAGCGGAATGGCCCGCTGGCCGAGAGTGCGGCGGGCGGTGAAGCCGGTGCCGACCCCGAAATCGATCCGGCCCGGGGCGAGCTTGTTCAAGGTCGCCAGAGCGTTCGCCGTGACCGGCTCGATGCGGTTCGACGGAACGAGGACGCCGGTGCCCAAGCGAATTCGGCGGGTGTTGGCGGCGGCCAGTGCCATGCCGATGAAGACGTCCGGGTTCAGCAACTGGGTGTCGTAGAACCAGGCGTGACTGAACCCCAGCGCCTCTGCCCGCTGGACGACCTTCCACGACTCCGTGGTGGTAGCCAGGGCGATCCCGAAATCCATGCTCCCCTCCTCGACCGCCCGCGCCTTCACGCCGCGGCCGACCTCAGCCTCGTGACATTGCGGCCAGTGCCAACTCGTGAAGCTCCTGACTCGCGGCCGCGAGCACCGTCCCTCCCAGACTCGGATCGCTTCCGTCCACGGTGCTGACGACGCCGCCCGCACCCGTGATGATTGGCATCAGCGCCTGAATATCGTACGCCTGCAGACCGGCATCTGTCGCCAGATCGACGTAGCCCATGGCCAGCATGGCATAGATGTAGCAGTCTCCGCCGTACTTGGACAGTTTCACTGCCGACTCCAACCGCTCGAACCCCGCTCGCTCGACGGGGTCACTGAACAGCCGTGGACTGGTGGTGGTGAGAACGGCTTGGTCCAACGACGGGCACGGCCGGCATTGCAACCTCCGCTCCCTGCCCGTCCGGCGATACCAGGCGGACCGGTTGTCCCCGTAGAACGCCTCGCCGGTAAACGGCTGGTGCATCACCCCGATCACCGGGCGCTGGCCGTCGAACAATGCCAGCAGCACGCCCCAGTGAAGCATTCCGGTCATGAACGCGCGGGTGCCGTCGATGGGATCGATGACCCAGGTCAGGCCATTACCTTCGTGATGACCGAACTCCTCTCCGAAGATGCCGTGCTGCGGGTATCGATCCTCCACCGCCCGACGAATTACTTGCTCGGCTTCACGATCGGCACGGGTGACGGGGTCGAACCGCCCATCAGCGCGCTTGTTCTCGACGACGAGCTCGGATCGAAAATGCGGCAGCGTCGCCTTCCCCGCCGACTCAGCCACCTCGAGCGCGAAGCGGAGATACTCCTCCAGCTCGCCGGCTCCGATCTCCACCGCCTCGGAGTATCTCAGCATTACCAGCTCCACCCTCGCAGGACTTACCCTTTCCCGCCACCTCGTCTACCATCGTCGTACTTCATGATCCTGGGGAGGCGGGGATATGGTTAGAGACGTTATCGTGCCCGACGCGGACCGTCGAAGCTACGAGCATTACCATTTCGCCCCGGCAGTCCGTTCCCACGGCCTTCTGCTCTGCTCCGGTCAGATCGGTCTGAACGAAGGCGGCACGGTGCCGAATGATCCTGAGGAGGAGTTCCGCAACGCCTGGCGGGCGGTCGGCCGGATCCTCCAGGAAGCCGGCCTCGACTACGACAACATCGTCGAGTACACCACCTACCACGTCGGCCTGCAGGCCCACCTGCCGGCCTTCATGAAGGTCCGGGACGAGTTCATCAGCGCCCCATGGCCAGCCTGGACCGCAATCGGCATCGTAGAGCTCGCGGTGCCGGGGGCACGCGTTGAGATTAGGGTTGTGGCTGAGGG
>JAWLCV010000102.1:0-10589 GCA_041686955.1 Pseudomonadales bacterium | reverse complement strand
GCGGCCTCCTGAACGTTCATGCCGAACTCCACCACGTTCAGGAAGAACTGCAGCAGGTTCTGATCCTGGGTGTCGCCGCCCTGCACCGCGAAGGAGAGGAACGGCTCGCCGTCCACCAGGGCCAGGCTCGGGGTCAAGGTCGCCCGCGGGCGCTTGCCGGGCTCCACCACGTTGTAGGGGTTCTGCGCCGGGTCGAGGACGAAGCTCTGCATACGCTGGCTCATGCCAATGCCGGTGTCGCCGGCGATGACGGCGGGAATCCAGCCGCCGGAGGGGGTCACGGAGACCACCCAGCCGTCCGCGTCCGCCGCCTGGATGGACGTGGTGCCGGCGAGAAAGGCGGCGTCGTGAGCGGGCTGGTCGAGGGAGGCCTGCTGCCAGGGCGGCATGATGCCCTTGGACTCGTCGCTGGTGTTGGTCCATGCCTCGAGGTGATCTAGGAACGGGTTGCGCCCGGGCTGGAAGCGGTACGGGTCGCCGGGCTTGATCAGCGGGTCGTTCTCGTCCGGGTTCAGGAGCTTCAGCCGCTCCTCGGCGTAGCGCTTGGAGAGCAGGCCCTGAACCGGCTCCTCGGGCGGGAAGTAGGGGTCGCCGTAATAGAAGTCGCGGTCGGCGAAGGCCAGGCTCATGATCTGGTAGAGCGTGTGCACGTAACGGGCGCTGTTGTAGCCGAGCTCGCGCAGATCGACCTGCTCGGCCATGTTGAGCGCCTGCAGCATCACCGGGCCCTGCACCCAGGTGTTCAGCTTGTACACGTCGATGCCCTTGTAGCTGGTGCGCACCGGCTCCTCGATGTACACCTGCCAGTTCGCAAGATCCTCCACGGTGTGCAGCCCGCCCAGGGCGCGGGAACCGGCGACGAACGCCTCGGCGATGTCGCCCCGGTAGAACCGGTCGTTGGCGGCGTAGATCGCTTCCTTGCGGCTCTTGCCGGCGGCGAGTGCCGCGCGCTCCGCCTCCACCAGCTTGGTGAGGGTTGCGAGCAGGTCGGGCTGCCGGAAGATCTCGCCGGGGTGCGGCGCCTCGCGCGCTTCGCCCTCGTGCACGAGGAACAGCTTGCGCGACGAGGGCCACTGCCGGATGTGTTCCTTCATGCGCTCGATGGAGTCCGCGGTCTGCGCCTCCATGGGGTAACCGCGCGCCATCTCCATGGCAGGGGCCAACACCTCCGCCAGGCTCAGGCGGCCGTACTCCGCCAGCATGACCATGAGCCCGCCGGGGGTGCCCGGGGTCACCGCGGCGAGGGGCCCGTACTCGGGCGGCACCTCCATGCCGCGCTCACGGAAGAACTCGGGGGTCGCGCCGGTGGGGGCCACGCCCAGGGCGTTGATGGCGATGACCTTCTTTTCTTCAGGGTGGTAGATGAGCGCCTGGGTCTCACCGCCCCAGCTCAGCACGTCGAACATGGTGGAGGTGGCGGCGAGCATGGCGCAGGCCGCGTCCACGGCGTTGCCGCCCTGCTCGAACATCCGCGCGCCGGCGGTGGCGGCCAGGGGCTTGCCGGTGATGGCCATCCAGTGGGTGCCGAGCAGCATGGGTTTGGCGGTTCGGGCCTCCACTGCGGTCATCGCCAGTGCCAGCAGTACCAGAGCGGCCAGGGTTCTTCTCATTCTTCTCCCTCCTCCATGGGCGGGCGCTTGCGCCCGGCCCGGCCATCATAGACCATCCGCCCCATGACAGACGTACTCATCACGGCCACCGACGAACCGGTGACCCCCATCCGCCTGGTTCGCACCGAAAACCTCACCACCTGGCTGGAATCGCTCTCCGAGAGCGAGCGCCGGTGGGCGAAGAGCAGCGGCTTCGAGGCCAAGCCCGGCCAGAGCACCTGGCTGCCGGACGACGCCGGCCACCCCGCCGTAGTGGCCGCCGGCTGGAGCGGCCAGGATTCGCTCGAGACGCTGGGCGGCCTGCCGCTCTCCCTGCCGGAAGGCGTGTACCAGGTCGAGGATCCGGTCAGCGAGCTGCAGCTTCTCGGCTGGGCCGTTGGCGCCTACCAGTATCAGCGTTACCGGGAGGCTTCCCGCGCGCCGGCGCGCCTGCTGCTGCCGGCGGGCCAGAACGCGGCGCGTCTCGCCGCCTTCGCCGCGGCCACCAATCTGGTGCGGGATCTCATCAACACCCCGGCCCAGGACATGCAGCCCTCCCACCTGGCCGCCGAGGCGGCGCAGCTCGCCCGCCTGCACGGCGCCGAGTGCAGCGTCACCGTGGGGGAGGAGCTCCTCGACCGCAATCTGTTCGCCATCCATGCGGTGGGCCGTGCGGCTCACGACGCGCCGCGGCTCATCGACATCCGCTGGGGCGACGAGTCGCATCCCCCGTTGGTGCTGGTGGGCAAGGGCGTGTGCTTCGACAGCGGCGGCCTGGATCTGAAGCCTGCCAGCGCCATGCGCACCATGAAGAAGGACATGGGCGGCGCCGCCCACGCGCTGGGGCTCGCTCAGCTCGTCATGACGCTCGGCCTGCCGGTGCGCCTGCGGGTGCTCATCCCGGCGGTGGAGAACGCCGTTTCCGGCAACGCCTTCCGGCCCGGCGACGTGCTGCCCACCTACAAGGGGCTCACCGTGGAGATCGACAACACCGATGCCGAAGGC
This sequence comes from Pseudomonadales bacterium, assembly GCA_041686955.1. Lineage (GTDB taxonomy): Bacteria > Pseudomonadota > Gammaproteobacteria > Pseudomonadales > Azotimanducaceae > UBA7803. The sequence continues at coordinate 7,995 of JAWLCV010000102.1, read as the reverse complement.
CGGCTGGTGCTGTGCGACGCGCTGGCGCTGGCCGCGGAGGAGAGCCCGGCCCTGATCGTGGATTTCGCCACCCTCACCGGCGCCGCCCGCTCTGCGGTGGGCGCCGAGATCGCCGCCATGTTCGGCACCGACGACGCGGTGGCCTCGGCCATTGCCCAGGCCGGGGACGCCTGCGACGACCCGGTGTGGCGCATGCCCCTGCACCAGCCGTACAACTTCATGCTGGAGAGCAAGGTGGCGGACCTGGTGAACTCCGCCGCCTCCCCGTACGCCGGCGCCGTCACCGCGGCACTGTTCCTGCAGCGCTTCGTCGGCGAGGCGCCGTGGGTCCACTTCGACATCATGGCCTTCAACACCCGCCCCCGGCCGGGGCGGCCGGAAGGCGGCGAGGCCATGGGGATGCGCGCCGTGTACCGTTACCTCGAGGAACGGTTCGCGCCGTCATGACCGTCGAATCGACCTTCGCCGGGCTCGAAGACGCCGCCGAAGGCACGACCCGGCCCCTCGAGGAGGTCCTGCAGGCCGTGCGCTTCAACGCCGACGGACTGGTGCCTGTCGTGGCCCAGGACGTCGCGAGCCGCGAGGTGCTCATGCTGGCGTGGATGAACCGGGAATCCCTGGCGCGCACCCTGGAAGAGGGCTACGCCTGCTACTGGTCGCGCAGCCGCCGGCAGCTCTGGCGCAAGGGCGAGACCTCGGGTCACCTGCAGAAGCTGGTGGAGCTGCGTTTCGACTGCGACGGCGATGCCGTGCTGCTGGTGGTGGAGCAGACGGGCCCCGCCTGTCACACCAACCGCCCAAGCTGCTTCTACCTGCGCGTCGAGGGCGACACCGTCCGGGTCACCGCCGCGCCCCGCTGAAATACGGATCAGCTCATGGAACTCAAGCTTCACAACACCGCCACGGGCCGCAAGGAAGTCTTCCGTCCCCTCGACCCCGACCGCGTCACCATGTACGTGTGCGGCCCCACCGTGTACGGCCGGGTGCACATCGGCAACGGCCGGCCGGCGGTGGTGTTCGACGTCCTGTTTCGGCTGTTGCGGGTGCTGTACCCGGACGTGGCGTACCTGCGCAACATCACCGACGTGGACGACAAGATCAACGCCGCCGCCAAGGCCAGCGGCGAGTCCATCGGCGAGCTGACGGAGCGCTTCACCGAAGCCTATCGGGAGGACGTGGCGGCGCTCGGCTGCCTGCCGCCGACCCTGGAGCCCCGCGCCACCGAGCACATCGACGAGATCATCGACATGATCGAGTCGCTGATCGCGGGGGAGCACGCCTACGTGGCGGAAGGTCACGTGCTGTTCCACGTGCCCACGGACCCGGACTACGGCAGCCTCTCCCATCGCACCCTGCAGGACATGCTGGACGGCGCCCGGGTGGACGTGGCGCCCTACAAGCGCGACCCCAAGGACTTCGTGCTGTGGAAGCCCTCCACCGACGAGCTCCCCGGCTGGGAGAGCCCCTGGGGCCGCGGCCGGCCCGGCTGGCACATCGAGTGCTCCGCCATGATCCGGCGCCACCTGGGCGAGACCATCGACATTCACGGCGGCGGCTCGGACCTGATGTTTCCGCACCACGAGAACGAGGCCGCCCAGAGCCGCTGCGCCAACGCGAACCCCACCTACGTCCGCTACTGGCTGCACAACGGCATGCTCACCCTCGGGCAGGAAAAGATGTCGAAGTCGCTCGGCAACATCGTGACGATTCACGAGTTGCTCGAGCGCTACCCCGGCGAGGCCCTGCGCTACGCCCTGCTCTCCGGTCACTACCGCCAGCAGCTCGCGTGGACCGAGGATCTCCTGACCCAATCCTCGGCGAGCCTAGACCGGCTCTACGAGGCCCTGCGCGGGGTGGACGAATCGGGCGCGGTCAGCAGCCGCGACTTCGCCGGTCTGCCCCCGGGACAGTACCCGGCGACGGTGATGGCGGCGCTCTGCGACGACCTCAATACCCCCAAGGCGCTGGCCGCCATGCACCAGATCGCGGATGCGGCGAACCGTGCCGACGATGCGGCGGAACGCGCCCGGCTGCAGCGCCAACTCCTCGAGGGCGGCTGGCTGCTGGGTCTGCTCACCGAGACGGTGGACGCCCATTTCCAGCGCGGCACCGAGGTGGACGCCACCGAGATCGAGGCGCTCATCGAGGAGCGCAACGCCGCCCGCCGCAACCGCGATTTCGCGCGGGCAGACGCCATTCGCGACGACCTGGCGCGGCGCGGCATCGAGCTGGAGGACAGCCGCGAAGGCACCCGCTGGAAGGTCCGCGGGCGCTGACGGTGCGACTGGGGATCGCAGGGGCCGGCATTGGCGGCTTGACCCTCGCACTGGCGTGTCACCAGGCCGGGCTCAGGAACATCACCCTCTACGAGCGGGCAACCGAGCCCGAAGGGCTCGGCGCCGGCGTGCAGCTTTCCCCCAACGCCACCCGGGTGCTCGGCGCCCTGGGCTTGGGCGCGGCGCTGAAGGGCATCGCGTTCTATCCCGACGCCGTGCACCTGCGCACCTGGCGCGCCGGCTATCAGCTCGCCATGCGGCCCCTCGGCCAGTTCTCCGAGCTGCGCTACGGGGCGCCCTACTACCACGTGCACCGCGGCGACCTGCACGGGCTGCTCATGGAAGAGGCCCGGAACCGCTCAGGCATCACCCTGCGCACCGGGGTCGTCTGCCGCGGCGCCGGCGAGGACGACGAAGGGCCCTGGCTCGAGGTGGAGGGCGAGCGCCTGCGCCACGACGCGGTGGTGGGCTGCGACGGCGTTCGTTCGGTGGTTCGTCAGAGCCTGTTCCAGCACAGCGCGCCGCGGTTCACGGGCCACGTGGCGTGGCGCGGCATGATTCCGATCGAGCGTCTGCCCGCCCGGCTGATTCCTCCCAGCGCCACGGTGTGGCTGGGGCCGGGCCGTCACTTCGTGCACTACTACGTCCGGCGCGGCGAGCTGGTGAACTTCGTCGGGGTGGTGGAAACGGGCCGCTGGACCGAGGAATCCTGGAGCACGCCCGGCGACCCGGCGGAGCTGGCCCGCGACTTCGCCGGCTGGCACCCCATGGTGCGCACCTTGATCGAGGCGGCGGACGGGGTCTACAAATGGGCGCTGTGCGATCACGAGCCCCTGCCCGCCTGGAGCCGCGGCTGCATCACCCTGCTGGGCGACGCCTGTCACCCCATGCTGCCCTATCTGGCCCAGGGCGCCGCCATGGCCATCGAGGATGCCTGGGTGCTGTCGCGCATGCTCGACCGGTGGGAAGATCACCCCTCGGAGGGCCTGACCGAGTACGAGCGCTATCGCCGCCCGCGGGCCACCAGGGTGCAGCGAAGCTCCCGGGAGCAGGGCGAGATGTTCCACCTCCCCGAGGGCTCGCCGGCGTGGTGGCGCAACTTCAAGCTTTCCCTCGGCAGCCGGTTCCTGCCGGAACTCGCCATGCGGCAGTACGACTGGCTTCACGGCTACGACTGCGTCCGAGGATTTCACTGAGGTGACCCCATGAGCGAAACCTTCACCCGGAACGTGCAGCGCTACGTCGACGAGCGCTGGGACCGCGACATCGTCCCCACCCTGTGCGAGTACGTGCGCATCCCCAACAAGTCGCCGGCCTTCGATCCCGAATGGGAGAGCCGCGGTCACATGGCCGCCGCGGTGAGCCTGCTGGAAAACTGGGCCCGGCAGGCGGGGGTCACAGGCCTCACCACCGAGATCGTCACCCTGCCCGGCCGCACCCCGCTGCTGTTCGCCGAGGTGGCCGGCACCGGCGCTCCCGGCACCGTGCTGCTGTACGGACACTACGACAAGCAGCCGGAGTTCGACGGCTGGGAGCCCGGCCTCGCGCCCTGGGAGCCGGTGCTGCGCGACGGCAAGCTGTACGGCCGCGGCGGCGCCGACGACGGCTACGCCCTGTTCGGCTCCCTCACCGCCATCGCCGCGCTGCAGGCGGAAGGCGTGGCCCACAGCCGCTGCGTGCTGCTGATCGAAGGCTGCGAGGAAAGCGGCAGCTACGATCTGCCCCACTACGTGGAGGCGCTGCGCGCCCGCATCGGCCAGCCCGAGCTGGTGGTCTGCCTGGACGCGGAGTGCGGCAACTACGACCAGCTCTGGATCACCACGTCGCTGCGCGGCATGCTCCCGGGCGTGCTGTCGGTGCAGGTGCTCCGCGAGGGGCAGCATTCCGGCGCCGCGGGCGGCATCGTGCCCTCCAGCTTCCGCATCCTGCGCGCGCTGGTGGAGCGGGTGGAGGACGCGGCCACCGGCCGCCTGCACCCGGCCCTCTACGTGGAGGTCCCGGAGGCGGCACGGACTCAGCTCCGCGCCGTGGCCGAGGCCCTGGGCGACACCATCACCCGCCGCTTTCCCTGGGCCGACGGGGTGCGTCCCGAAAGCGACGACCGGCTCGAGCTGCTGCTCAACAACGCCTGGCGGCCGAGCCTGGCCACCGTGGGCCTGGGCGGCGCGCCGGACGTGAACAACGCCGGCAACACCCTGCGGCCGGGCACCCGGGCCAAGCTCGTGTTCCGCCTGCCGCCCACCCTCGACGCCGACGCCGCCGCCCGGGCCGTCAAAGAGGAGCTGGAACGCGATCCGCCCTACGGCGCCCAGGTGCGCTTCGAGCTGGAAACCCCGCAGACGGGGTGGCTCGCGCCGGAGCCGGCACCGTGGCTCCACGACGCGGTGGGCCGGGCCTCCCAGGCCCACTTCGGCGCGCCGGTCATGTACATGGGCATGGGGGGCACCATTCCCTTCATGAAGATGCTGGGCGATGCCTATCCGGGGGTGCAGTTTCTGGTGACCGGAGTGCTCGGCCCGCAGTCGAACGCCCACGGGCCCAACGAGTTCCTGCACATCGCCACCGGCAAGCGCCTCACGGCGTGCGTGGCGGAGGTGCTCCGGGAGCACGCCGGGCGGAGCCGCTAGCGAGGCAGGCCCGCCGCCGCGAACGACGCTACTGCAGCAGGCGGCTGTTGCGGCCGAAGCTCTTGCGCAGAAAGTCCATCTGGTCGCCGAGAATCCGCCCGCTGTTGATCAGCGCCAGGTACTCGGCGAAGTTCGGCAGGTACGGCAGCGCCAAAAGCTCCATGCCGCACTCTTCCGGAAGCCGGTTGCCCTTGTGGTGGTTGCAGCGCTTGCAGGCGGCGACCACGTTGTCCCAGACGTCGCGGCCGCGGCGCGACAAGGGCACCACGTGATCCCGGGTCAGTTCCCCGTCGGCGAAGGTGCTGCCGCAGTACAGGCAGACGTTGAGATCCCGGCGGAACAGGGCTTCGTTGGTCAGCGGCGGAACCCCGCGCATGGGGGAGACGATCTTGCCGTCACAGGCGATGATGCTGTGAATGTCGATGGTGCTGCGGGCGGCGTTGAAGCGTGAGTGGCCGCCGCGTATCCGGAGGATGGCGTCGCCCAAGGTCCACACCACGATCTCCCGCGCGTACAGGCAAACGGCTTCCTGCCAGCTCACCCACTCCACGGGCTTGCCGGCTATGTCCAGCCGCAGGATGCGAGGCACCCGCTCGTACTCGGTTATCGTGGCGACCATGAGCCTCCTTCATCGCCATCATCGCCTTCGATCGTCAGGGCCGGTTTCCCAGCACCGCCAACTATCGGCGCGCCCGTATAATGGCCAAATGCCGTGACCGATTCAACGCGGCGTGGTTGGCGGGGGAGACGCGAAAACGGCATGAGCTCGAGAAGATTTTTGACAGTCCCGAGGGACGTGGGCACATTAGCGGCGATGAAACTGCCCCTGTGTCTCGTTGTCAGCCTCGTCGTCGCCGGCTGCGCCGGCTCCGGCCCGCGGCCCCCGGCCACGCCGGTGCGCAACGTCGGGAACGGCGACTGGTTCTGCCAGATGAGCCCTTCAGGCTCCGGCTGGGAGTGCGTGCAGGATCCGGATCTGGCGGAAGATCCGCGCCCGGCCCGGCTGCCCGCCGCACCGCCGCCCGGCGACGGGTCCGCTCCGCCGCCCCAGCCCGCGCCCCCGGAGGAGCCGGAGGAACCCGAGGCGCCTCCGGCGCCGGCGGAGCCCGGGCCGCAGAGCGCCTCCCACCCGCCGAACCCGCCCCGCTCCCTGGCCAACCTGCCGGAGGATTTCTACACCGTCCAGCTCATGGCCATGTCGAGCGCGGAGGCCTTGGAGGCGTACGTGAACGAGCACGGCCTGCAGGGGATGTCGGCGGCGCGGGTGGAACGCGACGGCCGCCTCTACTACGTGCTGCTGCTCGGCATCTACGAGACCGCGGAGCAGGCACGAGACGCCGCCGCGGAGCTGCCGCCGTCGCTCGCCGGCACGTCACCCTGGGTTCGCACCGTGGGCTCGCTGCAGGCGGCCGTCGTCCGCGGCGACGTCCTGGCCGGCACTGCCGGCATCTGACCGCCACCCAGGGCGCCGGGGCGCCAGCGCGCCGAGGCGCCGCTGTCGTCGTCAGGCTGGGCGGCCGGCGGAATCCTCCAGCGACGTGGTGGGGTCGATGGCGTGATAGCTGGGGCGGCTGCGCAGCCGCGCCAGGTAGGCCGCGAATTTCGGGAATCCCTCCAGGCTCATGCCGTCGACCTGCAGGACCATGGCAAGCGCCATGTAGGGCGCGTCCGCCAGGGTGAAGGCGCCGCAGATGTACTCGCGATCCCCGAGCGTCTTCTCGAGAAACGGCAGCGCCCGGGCGCGCAGCACCTCCCGGGCCTGGTCCATGTCTTCCAGGTTGCGCTGATCTTCCTTGGACCACCAGGGCATCCAGATGCGGGGCACGGCGCCGGAGAGCACGATCTCGTCGCCGTAGTTCTCGAGCGCCCGCACCCGGGCACGCTCCAGCGGATCCTCCGGAAGCAGGCGCGGCTCGGGATAGCGTTCGTCCAGGTACTCGTTGATGACGGTGGAGTCGTACACCCGGGTGTCGTCGTCGTCGATCCACGGCACCTTGCCCAGGGGGTTCTTCTCCAGCACCTCGGGCGTCTTCTTCCAGATGTCGCCGATCTTCACCCGCTCGACCCGGTACGGCAGACGCTTCTCTTCCAGAATGACCTTGGTCTTGCTGGAGAAGGTGGAGCGCAGGGTGCCCCACGGGTATTCGCGTTCCATGGTGTAGAGAACGATCATAGGGTGCTCCCCGGAGCGGGCCGTGAAATCTGCCGTTGCAGGCGACGCTGATGATACAGCGCCTCGCTGGAGAAGATCAGCAGCGCCAGCCAGATGAGCCCGAACGTGACGAGCTGGCTCGGCCGGAACGGCTCGCCGTAGACGAACACCGCCAGCAGAAACATCCCGGACGGCGCCAGGTACTGAAAGAATCCCAGCACGCTGAGCGGCAGGCGCACGGCGGCCGCCGCGAAGCAGACCAGAGGAACCACCGTCACCAGCCCGCCCGCCGCCAGGAGAGCAAGCTCGCCGGGCGTGCCGGCGGCCACCGTTCCCTCGCCGCTGAGCGAGGTCACCAGCAGGTAGGCCACCGCCACCGGCAACATGAGCGTCGTCTCCAGCCCCAGCCCCACGGCGGAATCCACGGCCAGGCGCTTGCGCACCAGCCCGTAGAGACCGAAGCTCATGGCGAGCAACAGCCCCACCCACGGCACCACGCCCACGGCCACGACCTCGTTGGCCACGCCGAGCCCGGCGAGCACCAGGGCGAACCGCTGGGCGGGACGCATCCATTCCTTGAACACCAGCACCCCGAGCACCACGTTCACCAGGGGATTGATGAAGTAACCGAGGCTGGCTTCGAGCATGCGGGCGTCGAACAGGGCCCACACGAACAGCCCCCAGTTGAACGAGATGAGGCCGCCGCTCACCGCGAGCCAGCCCACCTGGCGGCGGGTCAGCCCTCTCAGCGTGCGCCACTGGCCGCGCAGCCAGATGAGCCCCGCCAGCACCAGCACGGACCAGAGCACCCGGTGCGCCACCACCTCCACCGGCGTGGCGAAGGTGAGGAACTTGAAATACACGGGGGCAATGCCCCAGAACCCATAGGCGGCCAGGGCGAAGCCGACCCCGCCGCGGTCGATCTGCATGTTGTTCACGT
>JAWLCV010000101.1:0-10913 GCA_041686955.1 Pseudomonadales bacterium | reverse complement strand
CGCAAGGCGGCTGCGGCGGTCAAGCGCCACGCGAAGAAGCTGCAGCGCGAAGCGCGGCGGTTCGAGCGCAACTACTGATCGCATAGTACAATCGCACAGGTCCGGCCCCGCACCCCGGGGCCCACGCCCGGCCGAGCCGACTCCCAGCCCGGCCGACAGAACCCTGCAAAACCTCGGAGCGTTCTCATGCCCGAGTCCGAGATCAAGAAACGCATCCTCGAAGCCACCACGGCCGCCATGCGGGCGCGCACCAGGGACCGGCTGGCGGCCCTGCGTCTGATCAACGCCGAGATCAAGCGGGTGGAAGTGGACGAGCGCCGCGAGCTCGGCGACGACGACGTGCTGGTTGTCCTGAACCGCATGCTCAAGCAGCGCCAGGACTCCCTAGGTCAGTACGAGGCCGCCGGCCGCGAAGATCTGGCGGAGCAGGAACGCTTCGAGATCGGCGTGGTGCGGGAGTTCATGCCGGAGCCCCTGGGGGAGGACGAGCTCGAAGGCCTCATCGCCGGCGCCATCAAGGCCACCGGGGCGGAATCCATGCGCGACATGGGCAAGGTCATGGGTGTGCTCAAGCCGCAGATCCAGGGTCGTGCCGACATGGGCGCGGTGAGCGCCAAGGTGAAGGCGCGGCTGAATCCCTGAGTTCCGGGCGCGGCACTCGGAGTACCGTGCCGCGGACAATTTCGGAACACGGCGGCCGGTTCGCTCTGCTATGGTTCGCTCCGGCACGAGCACTGAGGGAAGCGAACAAGAATGAAACCCGTCATCCCCGTCATCCTGGCCGGCGGCACCGGCAGCCGGCTCTGGCCGCTTTCCCGCGAGCTGTTTCCCAAGCAGTTCCACGCGCTGTTCGGTGACGACTCGCTGCTGCAGAGCACCCTGCGCCGGGCGGGCGAGGCCACCGACCAGGCGCCGGTGATCGTCTGTAACGAGGAGCACCGGTTTCTGGTGGCGGAGCAGTGCCGGGAGCTCGGCGCCCGCTGGCAGCGCATCGTTCTGGAGCCGGAAGGACGCAACACGGCCCCGGCCATCGCCCTGGCGGCGCTGGAGGTGTGCCGCGCCCACGGCGACGGCATCCTGCTGGTGCTGCCTTCCGATCACCTGGTGACGGATACCGAGGGCTTCGTCCTCGCCGCCCGGCGGGCGGTGGCCGCGGCGGAGCAGGGGGGGCTGGTGACCTTCGGCATTCAGCCCACGGCGGCGGAAACCGGCTACGGCTACATCTGCGCGCCGGGGGCCGCGGTGGGCGACGGCGCGGTGCCGGTGCGCGCCTTCGAGGAGAAGCCGGATCCGGCCCGGGCGGCGGAGCTTTTCGCCTCGGGCGAGCACTTCTGGAACAGCGGCATGTTCGTCTTCGGCGCCGAAGCCTACCTGGAAGAGCTCGGCCGCTGGCAGCCGGAGATGCTGGCCAAGGTGAAGGCCGGCTACGCCGACGGCGCCACGGATCTGGATTTCTTCCGTCCGGGGTCGGCGTTCCTGGAAAGCCCGGCGGATTCCATCGATTACGCGGTGATGGAGCACACGGACCGCGCCATGGTGGTGCCGGCGGCCTTCGGCTGGAGCGACGTGGGCTCCTGGTCCGCCATCTGGCACGCCTCGCCCCAGGACGAGCACGGCAACCACCTGGCCGGTGACGTGCTGGCGGTGGGCACCCGGGATTCCTACGTGCTCGCCCAGGACCGGCTGGTGGGCACCATCGGCGTGGAGAACCTGGTGGTGGTGGAGACCGCCGACGCCGTGCTGGTGGCCCACAAGGACCGGGTTCAGGACGTGAAGAAGGTGGTGGAGAAGCTGAAAGGCTGCGCCCGGGACGAGTACCTCTATCACCGGGAAGTGTTCCGCCCGTGGGGCAGCTACGAAGGGGTGCAGCACGGCGAGCGCTACCAGGTGAAGCGCATCAAGGTGAAGCCGGGCGAGCGGCTCTCGCTGCAGATGCACCACCACCGCAGCGAGCACTGGATCGTGGTGCGCGGCACCGCCGAGGTGACCCGCGGCGAAGAGGTCTTCACCCTCACGGAGAACGAGAGCACCTACATTCCCCTGGGTGTGACCCACCGGCTGGCCAACCCGGGCAAGCTGACCCTGGAGCTCATCGAGGTGCAGGTGGGCGCGTATCTGGGGGAGGACGACATCGTCCGCTTCGAGGATCAATACGGCCGATGAATCCGTGTTAGATTGACGGAGCCATGGGCCGCATCCCCCAATCCTTCATCAACGACCTGCTCGGCCGCATCGACGTGGTGGACGTGGTGGACGCGCGGCTCACCCTGAAGAAGGCGGGCAAGGAATACCGGGCGCTCTGCCCGTTTCACAACGAGAAGACCCCGTCGTTCTGGGTGAGCCCGGAGAAGCAGTTCTACCACTGCTTCGGCTGCGGCGCGAGCGGCACCGCGCTCACCTTTCTCATGGAATTCGACCGCATGGAGTTCGTCGAGGCGGTGGAGACCCTCGCCGCCATGGCGGGGGTGGAGGTGCCGCGGGAAGACTCGGGCCGGCCGCACCAGGATCACGGCGATCTCTACGGGGTGATGGCGCAGGCCGAGCGCTATTTCCGCCGGTCGCTCAAGGAATCGCCGGCGGCGGTGGCCTACCTGAAAAAGCGGGGTCTTTCCGGTGAGGTGGCGCGGGATTTCGGCATCGGCTTCGCCCCCGATTCGTGGGACGGCCTCAAGACTTCGCTCGACTCCGTGCCCGAGGCCAAGCTGCTGGAGGCGGGGCTCTTGACCCGGGCCGAGAGCGGCCGGGTGTACGACCGCTTCCGCGGCCGGGTCATGTTTCCGATCCGCGATACCCGCGGCCGCATCATCGGCTTCGGCGGGCGTCTGACCGGCTCGGACGGCGACGGCCCCAAATATCTCAACTCCCCCGAGACCCCGCTGTTCCACAAGGGTCGGGAGCTGTACGGCCTGTACGAGGCGCGCCGCGCCCTGCGCAAGCTCGAGGCGCTGATCGTGGTGGAAGGCTACATGGACGTGGTGGCCCTGGCCCAGGCGGGCATCGCCAACGCCGTGGCGACCCTCGGCACCTCGGCCACCCCGGAGCACTTTCAGAAGCTGTTCCGCTACGCCGGCGAGGTGGTGTGCTGCTTCGACGGCGACAATGCCGGGCGGCAGGCCGCCTGGCGGGCCCTGGAATCGGCGCTGCCGCACTTAGGCGAGGGGCGCCAGCTCAAGTTCATGTTCCTGCCGGAGGGCGAGGACCCGGACAGCCTGGTGCGCGCCCGCGGCAAGGGCGCGTTCCTCGCCCTCGCCGATGCCGCGGAGCCTGCCATCGAGTACCTGTTCAACCGGCTGAAGCTCGGGCTGGATCTGGGCAATTTGGATCACCGGGCGCGGCTGGCGAATCTGGCCGCGCCCATGATCGAGAAGGTGCCGGACGGCATCCTCAGAGAGCTCATGGGGCGGAGGCTGGAAGAGCTCACGGGATTCAGCGGCGCGAGCGTGCGCCAGTCCGGCGCCAGCGTGCGCCGGTCCCGTGCCGGCGGGGTCGATCCGGCGATCCCAAGCCGGCCCCTGGCGGCGCCCCGGCTGTCGGCGCTCTCGCGGCGACTGCTGGCGCGGCTGCTGCAGAACCCTCGAGTGGTGCTCTGCGTCCCCCCGGATACGCGCCAGGCCCTGCTGGAGCAGGCGGATTCGGATCTTTTTCTTCAGATCGTCAAATATCTGGACGAAAATCCCGAGGCGGACACCGCGGCGATTCTCGGCCGCTGGTCCGGCACCGCCGAGCACGGTGTGCTCCTGGGGCTGCTGAACGGGGCGCCGCGCCTGTCGGAGGAAGGGTTGCAGGGCGAATTCGCCGAGGGGGTGGCCCAGTACCTGGAGCAGCGCCACCGGGCGGAACGGCGCCGGCGGCTCGCGCGGGTGCAACAGGAGCCCACGCGCGAAGAGTTCCTCGCCTACTGGGCGCTGCGCAGCAACGGCGCCGATCCGGAACGCGGCTGAGACGGGGCTGAAAAAGGCAATGAACCTGGCCGAACCCGGGTGGTCGAACCGGGTCTAATTGACCAGTTGCAATTTTTTGGTTGACCCTCACATATCTGGCTATAATGCCGGGTTTGGCTGGGGGGCATGGTTCCGCGTCGTAGGGGGCGCGAGGCCGACGACTATTCACTCTACCGAGGTGATATGACTACTCAAACTGAACAGCAGCAATCGCGCTTGAAAGAGCTCATTGCCAAGGGGAAGGAGCAAGGTTTCATCACCTATGCCGAGGTGAACGACCACCTTCCCGATGATATCTCCGATCCGGACCAGATCGAAGACATCATTCGCATGATCAACGACATGGGCATCACGGTCTACGAAACGGCCCCGGATGCCGATGACCTGTTGACGTCGGAAGAGAACACGGCGGACGAGCTCGCTGCTGAGGAAGCCGCGGCGGCCCTGGCTGCCGTTGAGACGGAAGCCGGGCGCACCACCGACCCGGTGCGCATGTACATGCGCGAGATGGGCACCGTGGAGCTCCTGACCCGCGAAGGCGAGATCGCCATCGCCAAGCGCATCGAGGAAGGCATCCGCGACATGCTGCACGCGGCGGCCGCGTATCCGGGCACCGTGGAGTACCTGCTCGACGCGTACGCCGAGGCCGCCAAGGAGGACAAGCTCTCCGACGTGCTGGTGGGCTATCTCGACCCCACCGACGAGGTGCCGGAAGCCGCCCAGGTGCAACCCGGAGCCAAGGCCGCCGCCGACGACGAAGACGACGTGGACGACGAGGAAGAGTCCAAGGGGCCCGACCCGGCGGAGGCCAAGCGCCGTTTCGCCGCGCTCAAGCGCCAGTTCAACAAGACCCAGAAGGCGATCAAGGAGCACGGCCGACACAGCAAGGAAGCCCAGGCGCAGCTCGACAAGCTGGGCGAGTGCTTCTCGCCGTTCAAGCTGGTGCCGCGCCACTTCGACGAGATCATGGACATGCCGCGCCAGGGGCTCGACGCCGTGCGCAAGCACGAGCGGACCATCATGGTGGCGGCGGTGCGCCGGGGTCAGATGCCGCGGGACGTGTTCCGCAAGGAGTACCTGGGCTCCGAGACCTCGCAGGCGTGGCTGAACAAGCACATCAAGGCGAAGAAAGACTACTCGGCGGCGCTGGAAGCGCAGAAGGACGAGATCGTCCGCGCCCAGAAGAAGCTGAAGGCGATCACCGGCGACACCGGCCTCACGGTCACCGACATCAAGGAGATCAACCGCCGCATCTCGCTGGGTGAGGCGAAGGCGCGCCGTGCCAAGAAGGACATGGTGGAGGCCAACCTGCGTCTGGTGATCTCCATCGCCAAGAAGTACACGAACCGCGGGCTTCAGTTCCTGGACCTCATTCAGGAAGGCAACATCGGCCTGATGAAGGCGGTGGACAAGTTCGAGTACCGCCGCGGCTACAAGTTCTCGACCTATGCCACCTGGTGGATTCGCCAGGCCATCACCCGCTCCATTGCGGACCAGGCCCGGACCATCCGCATTCCGGTGCACATGATCGAGACCATCAACAAGCTGAACCGGGTGTCCCGGCAGATGCTGCAGGAGATGGGCCGCGAGCCGACCCCGGAGGAACTGGGGGCGCGCATGGAGATGCCGGAGGACAAGGTCCGCCGGGTGCTGAAGATCGCCAAGGAGCCCATCTCCATGGAGACGCCCATCGGCGACGACGAGGACTCCCACCTCGGCGACTTCATCGAGGACGTCACCATCGGCTCGCCGGTGGATCTGGCGACGGGCGAAGGTCTGCGCGAAGCCACCCGCGAGGTGCTCGCCGGCCTCACCGCCCGGGAAGCCAAGGTGCTGCGCATGCGCTTCGGCATCGACATGAACACCGACCACACCCTGGAAGAGGTGGGCAAGCAGTTCGACGTCACCCGCGAGCGCATCCGCCAGATCGAGGCGAAGGCGCTGCGCAAGCTCAGGCACCCGAGCCGCTCGGAGCACCTGCGCAGCTTCCTCGACGAGTGGCTGGACAGCGGCGGGCGGTGACGTCCGCCGAGCGGCCCCGGGCCGCTCGCTTCGGCTGAAGCTCAGAAGGGGCCCCGTTACGGCGGAGGCCCCTTTTGTTTTTCGGCTCACATGACCCGCCGCAAATGGCCGATGGCCGACGTCTCGGGCAGTTGTTACACTCTGCAGTGAAACTTCAGCCGGTATAGTGTTCATGAAAGCGACCACGAAAGATCTTCGGCTGCACACCAGCTCGCTGCTCGCTGCAGTGGATCGCGGGGAAACGGTGGTCATTACCTACCGGGGGAAGTGCCGCGCCGTGCTCCGCCGATGGGAAGAGCCGCAGGGTGCGGTGGCGGAGGGGCTTCACAATCCCGCGTTCGGAATCTGGGCGGACCTGGACGAGGAACCGGACGTGTATGTGCGGCGACTGCGGCAGCCGCGGACGCAGCCCTGATGCTCGTCGACACCGACGTTCTCGTCTGGAACCTGCGGGGGAACACCAAGGCGGCTGAGGCGCTCGATCATGCCGGCGGCTTTTCCATCTCAGCGGTCAGCTACATGGAACTGGTGCAGGGCCTGCGCAACAATCGAGAGTTTGCCGCGCTACGCCAGGCGCTTCGCTACTGGAACGCCGAGATCGTTCAGATCGACCAGGCGATCTCCGCGCGGGCGTGCTTCCTGGTGGAGCAGCACGCGCTGTCGGACTCCCTGTTCCTGGCCGATGCGCTCATTGGCGCTACCGCACTCGAGCGCGGCGAGCGTCTGTTGACGGCGAACGTCAAGCACTACCGGCCCATCGACGGGCTGGAGCTGGAGGGCTTTCGACCCTAGAGCGGCGTCGTTGATTCGCGGCAGGGATAGACCCATGATGGCTGCATTTCGGAACCCAGGGGTTGGCCGATGCCCACGATCTTGATCAAGAACGTGCCCCAGGACGTCGTCGACGGAATCCGTGAGCGGGCCCGAAGGAACCACCGGTCACTTCAGGCCGAGCTGATGGCTCTGCTGTATGCGGCGGTGGAAACCCAAGCGGGCGGCGCGCGTAGGGGCGGGGCGGCCGAGGGCGAGTTCGTCGCCATCGAAGAGATCGCTGTCGAGCATAGAGCCCGATGGCCGGAACCGTTTCCAGCGTCTCCCCCCGCCGTGGAGCTGATCCGAAGTGATCGCAACCTCCGTTGATACTGCAATGTCGAGCGGCACGTCGGCGCCGAGTGATCCCTTCGCTCAGGGTTTCAGCGCCAGCACGTCGCAGCGCGCGCGATCCAGCACCTTCTCCGCCGAGTTGCCGATGACCCGAGCGGCGACACCGCGTCGGGCCGTGGTGCCCATCACCAGCAGGTCCGCCTTCAGCTTGGCGGAGAGGCGGTTCACCGCCTGCCCCACCTTGCCCATGGCGACGTGGAGCCGCTCCTCGGGCACCCCGTAGGGCGCAGCCAGCTCCGCGAGCCGGCGCCGGCCACGCACCACGGCATCCTGCTTGAAGGCGCGGGGATCCGGGATGCCGAGCTGGCTCAGGGCCCGGGGCACTTCCACCGCATAGACACAGTGCAGCTCGCCGCCGTGCAGCTCGACGAAATCCTGGGCGGCCCGCAACACCTTGCCGTTCAGCACCTCGTGGGCGCGGTCGTCCACCCGCAGGTCCAGGGCCGCCAGCACCCGGGGCTTCCGCCGCCAGGGGGTGGAGGTGCACAACAGCACCGGGGCGGGGCACAGCCGCAGGAGCTGCCAGTCCAGGGGCGTGTGCAGCAGGGTCTGGGTCTGGTGAATCGCCTTGATCACCAGATCGTCATTCCGTTCGGCCACCCGGTTCGCCACCCACTCGGCGATGCCTTTCACCCACACGACCTCGAGGCTCAGGTCCTTGAACATGCCCTGGGCGTCGCGCACCTGGTCGCGCAGCCACTCGGTGCGCTCCCGGACGATCTCCTTTTTGATGGCCCGGCGCTGGTGGGCATCGAAGATGTCCTTCTGGTCGTACATGGGGTGGTAGGCGAAGGAGGCGAGATGCAGGTGCGCGCCCGTCTTGGTCTGCAACGCCAGCGCCCGCGCGAGCGCGGTCTGCTCGTGCTTGGGTTTGTCCATGATGACGAGAATGTTCTTGGGCGCGGGCATGTGGGCTCCTTCAGAAAAGACGGCGATCGGCGCGATTACAGGTGCGCGCGCAGGCGCAGGTTGTAAGTATCCACGTCCAGAACCTGAACGTCATGGCGGGTGAAGCCGATTTCCGCGGAGAAACGCCGGGCGAAGCGCCAGTCGAAGCCGAAGCCCCACACGAAGCCGGTTTCGTCGTCCGGGTCGGCGAAGGGGATTTCCGTAAAGACTCCGAGGATCGGGCCGCCCAGTATGGGGCCGGGTGAGCCCGAGAAGACGAAGGTTCTTCCTTCTGCGTCGAACCAGGTCTGGCTGAGGCCGAGGCGCCAGGTCGCGTCGATGTGCTCCGTGAGCGGGAAGCTCAGGCGGCCGGCGAAGTACGCGGATTCGGCCTCCAGGCGCGGCGATCCCCTCGATCCGATGTTGATGCGACTAGAATGCCGACCCAAGTCGGCATAACCCACCTCCACGGCCACGTAACGGTTGATCTCGTAGCCGAGAAAGGCGCTCCAGGTGCCGTCGTCGTCCTCGAAGGGCAGGCCGTCCAGCGGTACCGCGTCGGGGAGGTCCGGCCCGCTCGTCAAACGAAAACCGTCGGTGTTGGCCGTTCCGTCCACTTCGGCCAGGCCGATGCTCGCTCCGAGGTACAATGGCCAATCGGCGGCGGTAGCGGGTGCAGCGACCGCGACGGCGGCCATCAACAGGATTGCTCTGTGCATTATTCCCCCTCTCGCGTTCTTCTTGTTGTGGTGCGCCCCGTGCGGAGTGGGCGCCAGGACGAGAATATCGGGCGCGGGACATCGTGTGAAGCGATGGCCGTGGCGAATCCTGGGGAATGGGTTACGCTTGACCGGTAGTGCAGCGAATCATCCGTCCTCGATGCCTTTCAATCATCGTGTCTCTGCGTCCTCTCGTGCCGGCTGGTCCGTGATCGGGTCGCCCGGGTGTCAGTGAAGCCCTATGAAGGGCAGGCTCAGGCGGCCCCTCCGTGCACGGACGCCGGGTCCTGGCACGCGGCATCCTGGGCCGAGAAGATCTTCGGCGGGCTGTTCGCGCTGCTCGTTCTGAGCTTCTACTTCTTTCCGGATCAGGCCGGGCGCAATCTCATTCTGTATGCCACGGCGCTCTCGGCCCACGCGTTCCTGGGGAACGCTGGCTCGTGGAAGCATGCCTACGGCCGGCCTGCAGGGTGGGCCGTGCTGGTGCTGGCCCTGCCTCCGCTGTTGTCCCTGACCTGGAGCTCCGGCGCAGGACCCGAAGCGCTGAAGCGTTTGGGCGTTGCGGCCTATTGCTTGCTGCTCGTCTACCTCGGCGCCGTGCGGCTGTTGCCCCGCTGGCCTCACCTATCCCGTCAACTCGCCGATTTGATGCTGATGGCGGGTAACGTGGCTGGCCTGGCGGCGATCGTGAGCTGGCTCATTCACGGCTCGAGCCCCGGCGTTGTTCGTCTGGAAGGGGTGTTGGGCCTCGACAACCCCGTGCATGGCTCGATCCTGTTGCTCGCCAGCACGCTCGTGGTGTTGTGGCAGATCGTCAGGGGGCGGCGTGGGCTGGTCTGGCTCGGGGCAATGATTGTGCCGTTGACGTACGTGATGCTGGCCGGCAGCCGTATGGCCATGGCGGCCTATCTCGTGGTGGCGGTCGCGATGGTGGTATCGCGGGGGCCGCGAGCCGCTACCGCGGCCATCGGCGGCATCCTCGGGATCGCCTTGATTACCGTGGGGCTGGTGGGAGTCGATACCGCCGCGGAAATCTGGCTCGCCCGGGGGATCTCGTTCCGCGACGTCGTCTGGGAGCAGGTGTGGTTGGCCTACCGCGAGTGTAATCCGCTCATCGGATGCGGCATCGGCACTCCGCTCGACCTCAACTTCGGCGGGGTGGTCAGCCGGCGGGCCCACAGCATATTCCTCGCCGCCCTCTACCATCAGGGGCTGCTCGGACTCGCCGTCTTTGCGGGCGCCCTCGGCTGGCTGGTCTACCGGGGCTTCCGCTACGAAGGCTCGGTGCAGGGCTGGGCTTGGGCCCTGAGCTTCGTGCTGCTTGCGAACCTCACCAGCGGCCATCACGTGCTGGTGCGAGCTTCCCTGTTCTGGCCCTGCTTCTGGATTCCGGTCATGATCGTTGCCGCTAGCGGTAGGGGAAGCTCTCGAGCAAACGTGACTTGAGCTGCTCGATGCCGGGACGGGCATAGTCGGCGCCCACTGTCTCCGGATCCGCCTTGGCAATCGGAACGGGATCACAGCGGAGGCCGAAGGCGCTGTAGTAATCGTCGAATTTGTGCCGCCCGCCGATGAGTCGCTCCGACGCGGTGAACCAGGCGTTCGGCACACCGAAGGCATCCGCGAAGATCAGCCCGTGCAGGGAAGACGACAGCACGCGCTCGCAGCCGGCGATGGATTCCAGGACCTCGGGGACGGGGGCTGCGATGTCCAGCAGCGCTGCGTATGGGTGCCGCTCGAGGAAGCTCCGAACATCGGGATGGTCCCGATCCACCAGATGTGGAATCACGCCCAGCGGGTGAGCCTTGCGCGCCGGGGGCTCCACGAGCTGCTCTGCGAGAAGGCCGGGATCCCCCAGCGCCGTATCGGGGGCAGCGCCGCTGATGCGCTCCCGGGTCAGCGCACCACGAACGGCGTGAACGAAGTGCGTGCCAGCGAGGCGGTCTTCGGCTCGCAAGGACCCGGTGCCCCAGATGTGGAGCTGGCGCTCGAAGCCCAGCCGGTGCAGGCGGTGCGACTTGTTCAGGCGCTGCAGCAGGCTGCCCGCGGCCACCAGGTCACAGCCCGTGGGGGGCGCGTACTCCACCGGGCGGCCGCTCAACCGCTCGCAGATGAGGGGCGAGAACCAGTCGCCGGCGTTGCGCAGCCCGGAGCCTCGACCGGTGCCCCGGGCCCAGAA
>JAWLCV010000100.1:0-10972 GCA_041686955.1 Pseudomonadales bacterium | reverse complement strand
AGCGGACAGCGACCAAGCGAATGTTGATTGAACCCTATATGGCCCCTCCCTATAATACGCGCCGCCTTTGGGGGCGTGCTTGCTGATGGGACGGACATGACGGGCGGCGCCGAGCCCCGGCTGCCCTACCTGATCGTCTTGCTCCAGTTGATGACGTCGCTGGTCGTGGCGGCAGCGCTCGCACTGGTCGACGGCGCCGAAGCGAGATCGGCGTTGTTGGCGGGGGGTGTCACCGTTCTCCCCGCGGGCTATTTCGCGTGGCGCATGCAGAGGGAGCGGTCGGCGGGCCGGCTGCTCGGCCAGGGACTCATGAAGTTCCTGCTCACCGTGACCCTGATGGCGCTGACATTTGCGGTGTTCGAACCCGCACCGATTGGATTCTTCTCAGCGTTCGTGCTGATGCAGGTGATGTACGTGGTCGGGCCGGCGGCCTTCGGTGGCCGCGCGCGGCGCACGGACTGAGCGAAGGAACAAAACTGGAAAGGGCATGGCGAGCGGAACCGAAAGTTCAGCGGATTACATCAGGCACCATCTGACCAACCTGGTGTTTGGCCAGCATCCCGACGGCACCTGGGGTCTCGCCCAGAGCGCCGAGGAAGCTCAGGCCATGGGGTTCTGGTCCATCAACGTCGACTCCATGCTGTGGTCCCTGGGGCTCGGCGTGCTGTTCGTGCTGCTGTTCCGCTCCGCGGCCAAGCGGGCGACCTCCGGCGTGCCGGGGGGGCTGCAGAACTTCGTCGAGATGGTGGTGGAGTTCGTCGACGACAACGTCCGCAGCATCTTCACCTATCGCAACGAGATGATCGGGCCCCTGGCGCTGACCGTGTTCGTCTGGGTGTTCCTGATGAACCTGATGGACCTGATTCCGGTGGACTGGATCCCGGGGCTCGCCGGACTGGCCGGCGTTCACTACATGAAGATCGTCCCCACCACCGACCCCAACATCACCCTGGGGATGGCGCTGGCGGTGTTCGTTCTGGTCATCTACTTCAGCATCGTCAAGAAGGGGCTGGGCGGTTTCCTGGGCGAGCTGATGTTCCATCCGTTTCCGAAATGGGCCGCGCCGGTGAACCTGATTCTCGAGGGGGTCACCCTGCTGGCCAAGCCGATCTCCCTCGGTCTGCGGTTGTTCGGAAACATGTACGCCGGGGAAATGATCTTCATCCTCATCGCCCTGATGTTCGCCGGCGGTCTGGTCATGGGCCTGGCCGGGGGCGTGCTGCAATGGGCCTGGGCGGTGTTTCACGTGCTGATCATCACGCTGCAGGCCGGAATCTTCGCCGTGCTTTCGGTGGTGTACCTGGCGCAGGCTCACGACGTGGAGTCGGAGCACTGACCTTCTCGTCCGCAAGGGCAACAACAACGAAACTTTGGAGTGATCATGGATCTACTGTACTTAGCAGCCTCTCTGATGATGGGTCTGGGTGCCATCGGGGCCGCCATCGGCGTGGGCATCCTGGGTGGCAAGTTCATGGAAGGCGTGGCGCGGCAGCCCGAGTTGCTCCCCATGCTGCGCACCCAGCTGTTCATCATTCTCGGCCTGGTGGACGCGGTTCCCATGATCGCGGTGGGTATCAGCCTCTACCTGATCTTCGCGCTCGCAGGCTGACACCGGTGAGGATGGCTGAGGCGGATCCATGCGGTCCACGCGCAACGGAATCGAGGTGAGCTTATGACACTCAACCTGACGCTCATTGGTCAGAGCATCACGTTCCTGGTGTTCGTGTGGTTCTGCTGGAAGTTCATCTGGCCGCCGCTGGTGAACGCCATGCGGGAGCGCCAGAAGGCCATCGGCGAAGGTCTGGCGGCGTCGGAGCGCGCCGAGAAGGATCTCCAGCTCGCCCGGGAGCGGGCCACGGACCAGCTGCGCGAAGCCAAGGAGGAAGCCCAGCGAATCCTCGAGCAGGCGCGCAGCCAGGCCAACCAGATGATCGAGAACGCCAAGAACGAAGCGCGGGCCGAAGGCGAGCGCATCCTCGAGGCGCAGAAGGCGGAGATCGAACAGGAGCTCAACCGGGCGAAGGAAGCCCTGCGTGCCCAGGTGGCGGTGCTGGCCGTGGCCGGCGCCGAGCGGGTGCTCGGGGCGAGCATCGATCAAACCAGGCACAGCGAGCTTCTGGAATCGCTCGCGGCGGAGCTGTAGGAGCGTTCCATGGCAGAACTGGCCACCCTCGCCCGACCCTACGCCAAGGCGGTGTTCGATCTGGCGAAATCCGAGCAGGCGCTGGACCGGTGGTCCCGGATGCTGGCGATCATCACCCAGGTCGCCGGTGAGGAGAAGGTGCGCCAGCTTCTCGACGCCCCGAACCTGTCCGCGGAGCAGAAGGCCGAGCGGCTCATCGAGCTGTGCGGCGAAGCCCTTTCCGACCGCGCCAAAGCTCTCATACACCTGCTCGCCCGCAACAAGCGCCTGAATGCCCTCGGCGAGATCCAGGAGCAGTTCGAGGCCCGTAAGGCCGAAGCGGAACGGGTGCTCGAGGTGGAAGTGATCAGCGCCTACGAGCTGTCCGAGGCGCAGTCCAACGCGCTGCGCGAGGCCCTGCAGCGAAAGTTCGAGCGGGAGATCAGCCTCACCGGCCGGACCGACCCCCACCTGATGGGAGGCGCCATCATCCGGGCCGGCGACACCGTCATCGACGGCACCGTCCGCGGCCGGCTCGACAAGCTCGCCGAAGCAATGCAGCGAACGTAAGCGCACACTGAGGAATCCAAACATGCAGCAACTGAACCCTTCCGAAATCAGCGACATCATCAAGCGGCGCATCGAAAGCCTCGATGTCCACGCGGAAGCTCAGAACGAAGGCACCATCGTCGGCGTCTCGGACGGCATCGTGCGCATTCACGGCCTGGCGGATGCCAAGTACGGCGAGATGATAGAGTTCCCCGGCGGCCTGTACGGCATGGCCCTGAACCTCGAGCGCGACTCCGTGGGCGTGGTGGTGCTCGGCGACTACGAGGATCTCTCCGAAGGAATGACCGCCCGTTGCACCGGGCGCATTCTCGAGGTGCCGGTGGGTCCGGAGCTGCTCGGCCGGGTGGTGGATGCCCTCGGCAACCCCATCGACGGCAAGGGGCCGCTCAACACCTCCCTTACCTCCCCCATCGAGAAGGTGGCGCCCGGGGTCATCGCCCGGCAATCCGTGGATCAGCCGGTGCAGACGGGGTTGAAGGCCATCGACTCCATGGTTCCCATCGGCCGCGGCCAGCGCGAGCTCATCATCGGCGACCGGCAGATCGGCAAGACGGCGGTGGCCATCGACACCATCATCAATCAGAAGTCCAGCGGCATTAAGTGCATCTACGTGGCCATCGGCCAGAAGATGTCCACCATCGCCAACATCGTTCGCACCCTGGAAGAATACGGCGCCATGGAGTACACCATCGTGGTGGCCGCCAGTGCCGCCACCCCGGCGCCCATGCAGTACATCGCCCCCTACGCCGGCTGCTCCATGGGCGAGTACTTCCGCGACCGCGGCGAAGACGCCCTGATCATCTACGACGACCTCACCAAGCAGGCCTGGGCGTACCGCCAGATCTCGCTGTTGCTCAAGCGTCCGCCGGGCCGAGAGGCGTATCCGGGCGACGTGTTCTACCTGCACTCGCGCCTGCTCGAGCGGGCGGCTCGGGTGAACCCGGACTACGTGGAGCAGGCCACCGGCGGCGAAGTGAAGGGCAAGACCGGTTCTCTGACCGCGCTGCCCATCATCGAGACCCAGGCGGGGGACGTGTCCGCGTTCGTGCCCACCAACGTGATCTCCATCACCGACGGTCAGATCTTCCTCGAGACCGACCTGTTCAACGCCGGCATCCGGCCGGCCATGAGCCCCGGCATCTCCGTTTCCCGGGTGGGCGGCTCCGCGCAGGTGCCGTTCATGAAGAAGATTTCCGGCGGCATCAAGCTGGCGCTCGCCCAGTACCGAGAGCTGGCGGCGTTCTCCCAGTTCGCGTCCGACTTGGACGAAGCCACCCGCCGGCAGCTCGAGCACGGCCAGCGGATCACCGAGCTCATGAAGCAGAAGCAGTACAACCCCATGAGCGTCGCCGAGATGGGCGTGAGCCTGTTCGCGGCCAACGAGGGCTACCTGCGTGACGTTCCCGTGGACAAGGTCCTGGAGTTCGAGCGCGGGCTCCTGGCGTACATGAACTCGGAGCACGCCGAGTTCATGAAGACCATCAACGAGACCGGGGTCTACAACGACGACGTGGTGGCCGAAATGAAGCGGGGCATCGAAGCCTACAAGCAGACGGTGACCTTCTGAGCACCAGGAAGCGGTAACTATGGCTGTCGGCAGAGACATCAAGAAGAAGATCGGAAGCGTGTCCAGCACGCAGAAGATCACCAGCGCCATGGAGATGGTGGCGGTGAGCCGCCTGCGGCGCACCCAGGAGCGGATGCGGGAGGGCAAGCCCTACGCCGAGAAGATCCGCGCGGTCATCGGCCACCTGGCCAATGCCAATCCCGAGTACCGCCACATCTACATGGAGGCCCGGGAGGTACGTCGCATCGGCTACATCGTGGTATCCACCGACCGGGGTCTGTGCGGCGGCCTGAACGCCAACCTGTTCCGGGTGCTGCTGCGGGACATGGCCGAGTGGCACAACCAGGGCGTCGAGGTGGATCTGGGGCTGATCGGCAACAAGGCCGCTCAGTTCTTCCGCTCCGTGGGAGGCAACATCACCGCCGCCTTGAGCGGCATCGGCGAGGTCCCCACCCTGTCGGAGCTCATCGGCGGCATCAAGGTCATGTTGGACGCCTACGAGCAGGGGCGCATCGATCGGCTGTTCATCGCCAGCAACGACTTCGTCAACACCATGACCCAGAAGCCGGTCATCCGCCAGCTTCTGCCGCTCGATCCGGCGGACGAGGCCGAGTTCGCCCACCGCTGGGACTACATCTACGAGCCCGAGGCCCGGGAGCTCATCGAGGCGCTGGTCACCCGCTTCATCGAGTCCCAGGTGTATCAGGCGGTGGTGGAGAATTCTGCCTGTGAGCAGGCGGCCAAGATGGTCGCCATGAAGAACGCCACGGAGAACGCGGAGAAGCTCATCGACGAGCTGACACTGATCTACAACAACGCCCGTCAGGCAGCGATCACCCAGGAGATCGCCGAGATCGTGGGCGGCGCCGCGGCGGTGTAGGCGGCAGTACACACAGGACATTTGAGAGGCTAGAGAATCATGAGCAGCGGTCGAATCGTTCAAATCATCGGCGCCGTCATCGACGTGGAATTTCCCCGGGAGCACGTGCCCAAGGTGTACGACGCTCTCACCGTCGGCCAGACCGGCCTCACCCTGGAAGTTCAGCAGCAGCTCGGCGACGGTGTGGTGCGCACCATCGCCATGGGACCGTCCGACGGCCTGTCCCGCGGGCTCGAGGTGAGCAACACCGGCCAGGCCATCAGCATTCCGGTGGGCGAGGAAACCCTGGGGCGCATCATGGACGTGCTCGGTGACCCCATCGACGAGAAGGGCCCGGTGAACGCCCAGGAGCAGATGACCATCCACCGGGATGCGCCCAAGTTCGAGGATCAGCGGGGCGGCAACGAGCTGCTGGAAACCGGCATCAAGGTCATCGACCTGATCTGCCCCTTCGCCCGGGGCGGTAAGGTCGGGCTGTTCGGCGGCGCCGGCGTGGGCAAGACGGTGACCATGCTGGAGCTCATCCGCAACATCGCCATCGAGCACTCGGGCCTGTCGGTTTTCGCCGGGGTGGGCGAGCGCACCCGGGAAGGCAACGACTTCTACCACGAGATGCAGGAAGCCGGGGTGCTCGACAAGATCTCCCTGGTGTTCGGCCAGATGAACGAGCCCCCGGGCAACCGCCTGCGAGTGGCCTTGACCGGTCTGACCCTGGCGGAGAAGTTCCGTGACGAGGGCCGGGACGTGCTGCTGTTCGTGGACAACATCTACCGGTACACCCTGGCGGGAACCGAGGTGTCCGCGCTGCTCGGCCGGATGCCGTCGGCAGTGGGTTACCAGCCCACCCTGGCGGAAGAGATGGGCGTGCTGCAGGAGCGGATCACCACCACCAAGACCGGCTCCATCACCTCGGTGCAGGCCATCTACGTGCCCGCCGACGACCTGACGGACCCCTCGCCCGCCACCACCTTCGCCCACCTCGACTCCACGGTGACGTTGTCCCGGGCGATCACGGACCTCGGCATCTATCCGGCGGTGGATCCGCTCGATTCGACCAGCCGGCAGCTCGATCCGCTGGTGGTTGGTCAGGAGCACTACGACGTGGCCCGGGGCGTGCAGCAGGTGCTGCAGCGGTATCAGGAGCTGCGGGACATCATCGCCATTCTCGGCATGGACGAGCTTTCCGAGGAAGACAAGCAGCTCGTCTACCGGGCGCGGAAGATTCAGCAGTTCTTCTCCCAGCCCTTCTTCGTCGCCGAGCAGTTCACCGGCAACCCGGGCAAGTTCGTCTCCCGGGAAGACACCGTGCGCAGCTTCAAGGGCATTCTCGACGGCGAGTACGACCATCTGCCGGAACAGGCGTTCTACATGGTGGGCAGCATCGAGGACGTCATCGAGAAGGCGAAGCGCCTGGAATCCTGATAGGAGGGCCTGCCATGGCCATGACCATGCACTGCGACATCGTCAGCGCCGAAGAGGACATCTTCTCCGGCCGGGTCACCCTGGTGAGCGCCACGGGCACCATGGGCGAGCTGGGCATCATGCCCGGGCACGCGCCCCTGCTCACGGGGATCCGGCCCGGGCCCGTGCGCCTGAAGTTCGATAACGGCGAGGAGCAGGTCTTCTTCGCCTCCGGCGGATTCCTGGAGGTCCAGCCGGGGGTCGTGACCCTGTTGGCGGACACGGCGGTGCGGGCCGAGGACATCGACGAGGCTGCGGCGCTGGAGGCCCAGAAGCAGGCCGAGCACGCCCTGGAAGAGCGGGCCGCCGGAGTGGAGTTCTCGGTGGCGGCCGCGCAGCTCGCCGAGGCCATGGCCCGGCAGCGCACCCTGGACGAGCTCAGGCGCCGCCGGCGCTGAGCCCACCCGCCGGGCCCGCGCCCGGCATAAGTCCGTTACAAAGCGGGGGCAAACGGCCCCCGCTTTTCGTTGGGCGCTGGCTATAATCCGCATTTCGCCCCAGTGCCCGTCATCATGAAGCAGCCTTCCCATCCCCTGGAGGTCGTGGTTCTGGCCGCCGGCCAGGGAAAGCGAATGGCCTCCCGCCGTCCCAAAGTGCTCCACACCCTGGCCGGCCGGCCGTTGCTGCGGCACGTGCTGGACACGGTGGCGGCGCTGGCGCCGGAGCGCGTGCACGTGGTGGTGGGTCACGGCGCCGACGCGGTGCGAGGCGCCATCGCCGACGACGTGACCTGGGTATTGCAGAGCGAGCAGCGCGGCACCGGCCACGCGGTCGCCCAGGCCATGCCCGGCGTCGCCGAGGATGCGGTGGTCCTGGTGGTGTACGGCGATGTGCCGCTGGTGGGTGCCGACACCCTGAGCGCATGCGTGGCCGCCGCCCGCGAGGGTGCGCTGGCCCTGGTGACCGCCCGCCTCCAGGACCCGGGCCAGCTCGGCCGCATCGTCCGCGGTGCGGACGGCGCGATTCGGCGGATCGTGGAGTATCGGGACGCCGACGAGGCGGAGCGCGCCATCGATGAGATCAATTCCGGTATTCTCGCCGCCCCCCGGGGTCTGCTGGCTCCCCTGCTCGACCGGCTCAGCCCCGACAACGCCCAGGGCGAGTATTACCTCACCGACGCCGTGGCCATGGCGGTGAGCCAGGGCGCACCGGTGCGCGGGCTGGCGGTGGCGGATCCCGAGGAGATTCTCGGCATCAACGACCGCAGCGAGCTGGCGGCGCTGGAGCGGCGCTGTCAGCGGCGCATCGTCCACGCGCTGATGGCTGCGGGCGTGTCCGTCGCCGATCCGGCGCGGGTGGACATCCGCGGCGACGTCACGGCGGGCCAGGACTGTTATCTGGACGTCAACGTGGTGCTCGAAGGCACCGTGGTCCTCGGCAGCGGGGTTCACATCGGCCCCGGCTGCGTGATCCGGGACGCGCACATCGGCGACGGCACCCGGCTGCAGGCCCATACGGTGATCGATGGCGCCCGCATCGGCGCCGACTGCGAGCTCGGCCCCTTCGCCCGGTTGCGTCCGGGCACGGAGCTGGCCGAGCGGGTGCGCATCGGCAATTTCGTCGAAACCAAGAAGACCCGGCTCGGGCCGGGGAGCAAGGCGAACCATCTGGCCTATCTGGGCGATGCGACCCTGGGTGAAGGCTGCAACGTGGGCGCCGGCACCATCACCTGCAACTACGACGGCATCGACAAGCACCCCACCGTGATCGGCGACCGGGTCTTCGTCGGCACCAACACCACCCTGGTGGCCCCCCTGACCATCGCCTCGGACGCATACGTGGCCGCGGGCTCCACGGTGACTCAGAACGTGGATGCGGGGGATCTGGCGGTGGGTCGCAGCCGCCAGCGCAACATCCAGGGATGGGTGCGCCCGGATCGGCGCAAGGACCGGGACCAGACGGGTCGCTGAACGAATGACGGGGGAAGGTGTATGTGCGGCATCGTAGGTGCGGTGGCGGATCGCAACGTTCCGGCCATTCTGCTGGAGGGCCTGCAGCGGCTGGAGTATCGCGGGTACGACTCGGCGGGCCTCGCGGTGATTCCCTCGAGCGGCGGCGAGGCCCCGGGCGTGGCCGCCTTCGACTGCCGCAAGAAGGTCGGCAAGGTTCGCGAGCTGGCTGAGGACCTGGCGCAACGGCCGGTGAACGGCCGGATCGGCATCGCCCACACGCGCTGGGCCACCCACGGCGTTCCCAGCGAGGCCAACGCCCACCCCCACGTCTCCCGGGGCCGCATCTGCGTGGTCCACAACGGCATCATCGAAAACTACGAGAGCCTGCGGGCGGAGCTTGTCGACGCGGGCTACGCCTTCGCGTCGGAGACCGACTCGGAGGTCATCGCCCATCTGGTGGACAGCTACTACCAGCAGGAGGGTTCACTGCTGGAGGCGGTGCGCAGCACCATCCGCCGGCTGGAGGGTGCCTACGCCATCGGTGTCATGGCCGCGGACGATCCCCACTGCCTGGTGGCCGCCCGCATGGGCAGTCCCCTGGTGGTGGGCAAGGGTATCGGCGAGAACTTCATCGCTTCGGACCCCCTGGCGCTGCGCCCGGTGACGGACCGGTTCATCTTCCTCGAGGAAGGCGACCTGGTGGAGATCACCAAGGAATCCATCGCCGTTTGGAACGTGGTGAACGAGACCGTGGTGCGGGCCACGGTGAAGGTGGAGCTCGGCCACGACGACGTGGACAAGGGCAACTACCGGCACTTCATGCAGAAGGAGATCTATCAGCAGCCGCGAGTAATCCGCGACACCTTGGAAGGCCGCATCGGCCGCACCCGGGTGCTGGAACAGGCTTTCGGCGTCAAGGCGCCGGAAATCTTCGATCGCACCCGGGCCGTGACCCTGGTCGCCTGCGGCACCAGCTTCTACGCCGCCTCCATCGCCCGCTACTGGATCGAAGAGCTGACGGGCATGCCCTGCCAGGTTGAGATCGCCTCGGAGTTCCGCTACCGCAAGGTCTCGGTGCTGCCCAACAGCCTGTTCGTCACCATTTCCCAGTCCGGGGAGACCGCCGACACCCTGGCCGCGCTGCGGGTGGCCAAGAGCATCGGCTATTTCGCCACCCTCACCATCTGCAACGTCGCCTCCAGCTCCCTGGTGCGGGAGTCGGACCTGGCGCTCATGATTCAGGCGGGCACCGAGGTGGGGGTCGCCTCCACCAAAGCCTTCACCGCCCAGCTCACCGATCTGCTGCTGCTGACCCTGCTGCTCGGCCGCCGCCACGGCTTGGACGAGGTCAGGGAGGCGGAACTGGTGAGGGCCCTGCACGGCCTCGACGAGGACATCGAGCGCACGCTGCAGCTCGACGAGCACATCCGAAAGCTGGCGGAGCGCTTCATCGACCGCTCCCACACCCTGTTCCTGGGCCGCGGCCCCATGTTTCCCGTGGCCATGGAGGGGGCGCTCAAGCTCAAGGAGATCTCCTACATCCACGCGGAAGGCTACCCCGCCGGGGAGCTCAAGCACGGCCCGCTTGCGCTGGTGGACGAGGACATGCCCGTGGTGGCGGTCGCGCCCAACGACGAGCTGCTGGAGAAGGTGCAGTCGAACCTCCAGGAGGTGCGCGCCCGGGGCGGCGAGCTGGTGGTCTTCGCCGACGAGACCCTGAACCTCAGCGGCGAGCCCGGGGTCACCATCGTGCCGTTGCCGGCGGTGCACAAAGTTCTGGCTCCCATCGTCTACGTAGTCCCGCTACAATTGCTGGCCTACCACGTGGCGGTGCTGAAGGGCACCGACGTGGATCAGCCGCGTAATCTGGCCAAGTCGGTCACCGTGGAGTAAGCCCCGGCGGGATCTCCTGCCGGCCCGCCCCACGCGCTGCGCGCCGCGACGACGCGGCATCTCCAATTCCGGAATACGGCGTGAAGAAAGCCACCGCGAAGCAAGCCCTGCGAGTGCAGCAGATTCTGGGACCGGGGTACACGGTCCTGGAGTTCGACACCAGCACCCGGACCGCGGCCGACGCTGCCGCGGCCATCGGCTGCACGGTGGCGCAGATCGCCAAGTCCCTGTTGTTCCGGACGGCGGATGGCTCACCGCTCCTGGTGGTCGCCTCCGGCGCCCACCGGGTAGACGAGAGCGCGGTGGCGGAGGTGCTCGGCCGGGGCATCGAACGGGCGGACCCCGACTTCGTCCGCGAGCACACCG
Organism: Pseudomonadales bacterium; assembly: GCA_041686955.1. GTDB lineage: Bacteria > Pseudomonadota > Gammaproteobacteria > Pseudomonadales > Azotimanducaceae > UBA7803. The sequence continues at coordinate 221 of JAWLCV010000100.1, read as the reverse complement.
GCTACGCCATCGGCGGCGTGCCGCCGGTGGGCCTGCGCTCGTCCATGCCCGTGCTGCTGGACGACACCCTGCGCCAGTTCTCCGAGATCTGGGCGGCGGCGGGTACGCCGAACGCCGTGTTCCGGCTCACCCCCGACGAGCTCGAATCGCTGACGTCCGGCCGCTATACGGCCCTGGCGGCGAGGTGATCGGCCCGTGGACGTGACCGCCATTCTGGAGGG
>JAWLCV010000099.1:7444-11264 GCA_041686955.1 Pseudomonadales bacterium | reverse complement strand
TCGAGGACCTGGCCGCGTACGGCGAGCTCACCTGGCACGTCACGCCGACGGTGCAGATCACCGGCGGCTTGCGCTACTTCGACAACGAGTTCACCAACCACACGTTCATGGACCTGCCGCTCTACGCGAGTTTCTCCGATCCCACCGACGCGACCTTCGAGGTGAAGGACGACGACGTGCTGTTCAAGTTGAACGGCTCGTGGGACTGGCGTGAGAACAGCATGCTCTACGCCACCATATCGGAGGGCTATCGCCGCGGCGGGGCCAACGCCGTGCCGCTGGAGGGGACATTCGCCGAGGATCCCGGCTGGCAGCGCTACGACTCCGACTCGGTGGTGAACTACGAGGTGGGTATCAAGGGCGTCGGCAACGGGGTGAGTTACGCGGCGACGATCTTCCACGTGGACTGGGACGACGTTCAGGTCAACACGGCCACCACCAACTGGGGGTTTTTCGCGGCCGCGAACGGTGGCGAGGCCAGCTCCCGAGGGATCGAGATCCAGCTCGACGGCCACCTGACGGACGCGCTCAGTTTCGGCCTCGGTTACGCCTACGTGGATGCCGAGCTCGACGACGACGTGTTCGCGCCGGACAATGCGGTCACACCCCGAGCACGAAAAGGCACCCGTCTGCCGGGGACGCCGAAGCATTCGATCAACGGGTCGCTCGAGCACAGCTTCAGTCTGGCCAATGGTCTGATCTGGACCAACCGGGTACAGGGTTATTATCAGTCGTCGACCCGCAATGCCATCAACGACACGCCGGTGTTCAACGTCGAGCTCGACGGTTTCCAGCTCTGGAACCTGTCGAGTACTCTGAGCGCCGAGCAGTGGGCGGTAACGGGCTTCGTGCGAAACGTTTTCAACGAGGAGGGGGTGACCGGGTTGTTCACGGAGCTCTACATGGGCACCGCGCCTGACATCGGCTACTTCGGCAATGGCAACAAGGAGTTCATCTCGGTGCCGCGCTCTGTGGGTCTGACGGTCAGCTATGATCTGTGAGCCCGGGGGCATGCTCCATCGATGAGCGCTTCCGGCGGCCCCAGCCGCATGGGCACGGCCCGGGAATCGGAGCTCGACGCCGGGCTGCGCCGGGTACGCGCGCAGCTCGGTGAGCGGGACCCTGGCGCGGCCGACCGACTGTGCGAGGTCCTCGAGCGCCGCTTTCCCGAATCGCTGAACGTGCGCCTGCTGCGGGCGCGGGCGCGCCAGCAGCTCGGTGACTTCAATGGCATGCTGGCCCTGGCACGGAGCTCGGAGCACCTGGCGCCGGCGCGGCGGGACGTACAGCTTCTGCTGGTGGAGGCGCTCGTTCATGCCGGCGAGACGGCCCAGGCCCGAACCCGGCTGCGCCGTCTCGAGGCGGCCGCCGGCCGCGATCCGCGGCTGCTGCAGCACGTCGCCGAGCTTCACACCCATCTGAATGATCATCGCGCGGCGCACCGTTGCCACCAGGCGGCCGTGGAACTGACGCCGGACGATCCCAGGGCACTCTACAATCTCGCCGCGTCCGCCATTGCCGTGGGCGACCTGACCGGGGCGGAAAGCTGCCTGGATCGGGTCATCGCCCTCGCTCCCGACGACTTCGATGCCTGGCACAACCGCTCCACCCTGCGGCGGCAGACGCCCGCACGTAATCACATTGCGGAGCTCGAGGCAGCGCTTGCCACGCCGCTCGGTGCGGCCCGGGGTGTGGCGGCGCTCAACTATGCGCTCGCTCGTGAGCACGAGGATCTGGGGAACTACCCGGCGGCCTGGCGGCATCTCACGGCCGGCGCGGCCGCCCGGCGTCAGCGTATGGCCTACGACGTGGCCGGAGACGAGCGGACCATGAAGGCCATCGAGGAGGCATTCGACGCCGAGTGGCTCGCGCGCGGTGAGTGCGAAGGGCGGGTCGACGCGACCCCGGGGGACGGCGCGGCGCCGGTTTTCATTGTCGGCCTGCCACGCAGTGGAACCACCCTGGTGGATCGGATCCTGTCGAGCCACAGCGGGGTGGCGAGCCTGGGTGAGATCAACGACTTGGCTTTGGCGTTGATGCGGCTGACCGGCCCGGGCCTCGACCGGCTGGGCCGGGTGCGGCAGGCGGCCCAGCTGGATGCCGTGGCGCTCGGCCGCGCGTACCGGGATTCCACTCGCGGCTACGGCAGCAAGGCTCCGCTGCTCATCGACAAGACTCCATCGAACTTCCTGTATCTCGGCCTGATTCATCGGGCCCTGCCGGAAGCCGTGGTCATTCACGTGCACCGGCATCCGATGGATGCCTGCCTCGGGATGTTCAAGAGCCTCTTCCGGATGGGTTACCCCTTCTCGTACGACCTCGAGGATCTGGCGCGTTACTATCTGGGCTATCACCGGCTCATGGCACATTGGCGCCGCGTGCTGCCGGAGGGACGGTTTCTGGACCTGAGTTACGAGGCGCTGGTGGCGGATCAGGAGGGGCAGATCCGGCGCCTGCTGGCCCACGCCGGGCTCGAGTGGGAGCCCGGGTGTCTGCGCTTTCACGAGAACCGCGCACCCACGGCCACTGCGAGCGCGGTGCAGGTGCGCGAGCCGATGTACTCCCGCGCCGTCGGCCGTTGGCGCCACTACGCCGAAGGGTTGGCGCCGCTGCGCGCCCGCCTCGAGCGAGGCGGGATCCGTGTCGAGGTTTGACTGGCCCAAGGCCGACCCGGACGGCCTGGTGGCTGCGACGCTTCTCGCGTTTCTCGCCACGGCCGGTCTGTTCTACGTCAACATCATGCCGGCGCTGGTGGACGGGTTGATCTCGGGGCTCGGCTTCACCAACAGAGAAGCGGGGCTGGTGGGCTCCGCCAACGTCTATGGGGCTGCGGCCGGCGCGCTGCTCATCGTCTTCATCGTCCGCCGGGTTCGTTGGAAGCCTGCCGCCTTCGCCCTGCTGCTCGGGCTGATCGGAATCGATCTCGTCTCCATGCTGCTGGTCTCACCTGCGGCCCTCATGGGATTGCGGTTCCTGCACGGATTCGTCGGCGGCATGCTGGTGGGGATCGGCTTTTCCGTCATCGCCCGCACCCGGGACCCCGATCGTACCTTCGGCATGCTGCTGTTGGTGCAGTTCGGTCTCGGGGGCCTGGGCGTGATGTACCTGCCGCCGCTGGTGCCGATGTTCGGCACCTGGGTGCTGTTCCTGACGCTCATTGCCTTCAGCGTCGCCACCCTGGCGATGCTGGCGTTCCTGGCGGATTATCCGCCGCGCCCGAAACCGGTTGCTGCCCCAAACGATGGTGTCGAGCGGCGGCCGCTGGTCCTCACCCTGCTTGCCCTGTTCCTGTTCCAGGCGGCGAACATGGGGTTGTACGCCTACATCATCGGCCTGGGCCGCCACTTCGGCCTGGCCATGGAGTTCATCACGCCGGTGCTCGGCATCGCGGCGTGGACGGGCATCCTCGGCTCGCTGCTGGTCATCGTGCTGTCGGTGCGCTTCGGCCGGTCGGTGCCTCTGCTTCTCGCCTGTGTCCTCACCGTGATCGGCACCTGGGCGCTGCTCTACAGCGGGGTTCCCTGGGTGTTCGTGGTAGCCAATTGCGGCGTCGGCATCACCTGGGCCTTCGTTATTCCTTACCTGCTCGGCATGTGCGCTGAGTTCGACCGGGCCGGGCAGATGGCGGCACTGGGCGGCTTCGCATCGAAGATGGGCCTGGCTTCGGGTCCCCTGGGGGCGGCCCTCTTTCTCGGCGAGGGCGGGTACCCGGGCCTGATCTGGATCGCCGTGGCGGGACTGGTGGTCAGCATGTTGGCCGCGGCGGTGCCAGCGATGCTGCTCGACCGTCGCCGCCGGCTCGCACCCGCGTTCGCCGCGG
>JAWLCV010000099.1:0-7344 GCA_041686955.1 Pseudomonadales bacterium | reverse complement strand
CGCGCTCCTCGGCGACGCGCTCCGGGGTATCCGGCGGCACCAGGCCGATCTCCGCGGCGTGCTCGGCCATGGCCACACTGTCGGCGGCGAGAAGCAGCGTGCTGCCGGCCTCGAGCACTTCCCGGGCCAGGGCCTCGATGGCCGCGATGCGGCCGGGATCCTTCGAGACGTTGCGGATGTAGACGGCGCGTACCCGCTTCGGATGCTCGCGCACGATCCGGGCGTAGACCTCCGGGTCCCGCTGGCCGGAATCGCCGATGAGCACGAACGGCAGATCCCGGTACAGGGCCAGCATCTCGCGGATGAGCTTCAGCTTGTGACCGCGGGCGCGCCGCGGCAACGGCCGCCTGGGCGACAGCCCCCAGTCGCGCAGGAACAGCACGGGGCCCACGGGAATCCGGTGCTGGTGAAAGAAAGCCTCGAGCATCGGGTAGATGCTCCAGGGGCCGCGGGAGACGTAGAGGAGCGGATTTTCCTCGTCGCCGTGCAGGGCCCGGTACAGGGCGGCCGCCCCGGGAAACGCCACCCGGCTCTCGGGACCCTGGGCGAACAGCCGCCAGAACATCTTCAGCTTGTTGGCCACGCCCGTGAACATCACCGTGTCGTCGATGTCGCTGATGACCACGAACCGGGCCCGCGCCGGCGGCACGAACACACAGCCGCTGGCACCGGCCGTCGCCCCGGACGGCAGACGGAGGCCCAGCGACACCGTGTGCCAAAGCGTGTCCGCCGGCGGCGGCTTCGCCAGCTCCAGGCAGACGTGGAAATAGCCGGCGCGGTCGGTGGTCGCCCGCTGCTCCGCGCCGCCGAATCGTGCGGTTACCGTCTGCTCCGGAGCACCCCGGCGCAGCAGCCGCCGCAGGCTGAGCCGGAGATCGCCCGCTCCGTGGCCGCTCTCGCCGCCCGGCTGCCGGTAGACCCGACCCATGAGGTACAGCTCCCGCTGGTTGCCGTAGCCACGGTAGGGTTCCACCACCAGACCTTCGGCGCCTTCGTCCTGGCGAACGGGCCGCGCCGTCTGCCGAAGCGCCCGCTCGACGAAGCTTCTGAGTCGTGGAAGGACCGCCATCCGGCATACCCATGCCAACAGCGGGCCAACTTCCGGCCGGTCATGGTGATTCGGCGGATGCGCGGGCCAGGGCCTCCGCGAACGCCTGCTCGAACGCCGCCATGCGCCGATCCTTCTCGGCCGGGTCAACGAATGCGTCGGCATCGCCGCCCGCCAGCCGGTCACGCTTCTCGGCGAGCCCGAACTGCTCGGGATGGGGCGCGAGCCAGACGTCCACGGCCATGGTCTTCATGCGGCGGAAGGTGCTCTGGTAGTCCTCGACGATGCCCGGGTACTGGGGGTCCGGGACCAGCCGGTTGGCCGCCACCGAGGCCGAGCAGAACACCAGGGCGCGGTGGGCGCCGCCGTCGTTGCGGGCGGTGAAGCTCCAGCTCGTGCAGCCGGGGGAGTGCCCGGGGGTCAGATGGGCGGTGAGCGTGAGGTCGCCGAGGGTGAGGCTCTCGCCGTCGCCGATGACCCGGTCCACGGCCACCGGGGGGAAGTCGAACTCCCGGCGGGTCTCCCAGCCGGGATACACGCCGTTCTCCAGCGCGAAGCGGTCCTCTGCACTGGCAACCAGGGTGGCGCCGCTGTCGGCCTTCAGCCGTGCCAGGCCGCCGGAGTGGTCGAAGTGGGCATGGCTGTTGATCAGATAGCGCACGTTGCTCACGTGGAATCCCAGCTTGCGGATGTTCGCCTCCACCAGCTCCACGTTCTCCGGGAGGCCCACGTCGAGCAGTGCCAGGCCTTCGTCCGTGGCGAACAGGTAGGCAGCGAGGCCTTCGCTGCCCACGTAGTAGACGTCGTCGAAGATCTCGAACGGCTCGGCGGGCCGGGTCCAGTGGGGTGGCGCGGCCTCGACTGCGGCCGTGGCGGCGGCGCCGCAACTCAGAATCAACGTGGCGAGAAGCCGGTTCATGGCGCTCCTTGGTTCGACGTGGGGCTTGCTGTTCCGCCGTGCCCGGCGGCAGCCGCCCATGCTACTCCCGGGCAGTGAGCGGCGGTACCATTCCGCTGGTGTGTGCCGCAACAGGAGGGGAACCATGCACATCGAAGGCGGCTGCTACTGCGGCGCCATCCGTTACCAGGCCGACGGCGATCCCGTGCTCTGCGCCCAGTGCCATTGCCGCGAATGCCAGTACGTCACCGGGGGCTCGGCCAACGTCTTCATGGCGTTGCCCGCGGCGGGGTTTCGCTACACCCGGGGTGAGCCCAGATCGTTCGCCCGCAGCGACCTCGACGATCCGGTGACCCGCGAGTTCTGCGGCGAGTGCGGTACCCATCTGGTGACCCGGGCGCCGGGGCTGCCCGACGCCATCATCCTCAAGGTGGGCACCATGGACGACCCGGGCCAGTTCCCGGGGCCGCAGATGGCGATCTTCTGCCTGGACAAGCAGCGCTTCCACGCGGTGCCCGAAGGGGTCCCGGAATTCGAGCGGCTGCCGGGCTAATACTCGTCGCGCCGGCGCGGCCATTCCGGGTACGCCTCGTCGGCGCGGCCCTTGGGCGTGAGGTCCAGGTAGTGGTTGGCCCCCAGCAGCTCGTCCAGACCTCGGGCATAGGTCGAGTAGGTGTGGAAGACGGTTCCGTCCGCGTCCCTGCAGAAGACGCTGATTCCGGGCAGCTCCTCGGTGCGGTACCGGGGGTCCACGGTGATGGTGCCGAAGTTGTAATCCACCTCGCCCCGCTCCAGGCTTTCCGGCGCGAAGGAGACGCCGAAGTCGTAATTGAAGCGGGTACCGAAGGAGGACACCCACTCGAATTGCCAGCCGAGCCGGGCCTTGTACGCCTGGAGCTTGGCCAGCGGTGCGCGCGACACCGCCACCACGGTGACGTCCTTGTGCTCGAGGTGCGGCCGGGGACCGTCGATGTGGTCCGCCTGGAAGGTGCAGCCCGGGCAGGCAGCCTCCCAGTCGGGGTGGAACATGAGGTGGTGAACCACGAGCTGACTGCGCCCGGCGAACAGCTCGGCGAGGGTCCGCGGACCGTGGACGGTGTCGAACAGGTACGCCTCGTCGACGCGTACCCAGGGCAGCGCGCGCCGGTCGGCCGCCACCAGGTCGCGCAGCCGCGTCAGCGCCTTCTCGTTTTTCAGGTGCGCGCGGCGGGCGGCGAGCCAGTCTTCGCGGGAAACCACTCGGGGAGGTTGGGCCGTTATCATCGACGTGTTCCTGATGTGGTGTCGGGAGTAGTCGATCGGCGGCCGGGGGATTCGACACGCCACGCCGACGGCCCCCGACATTGACGCTCGGGGTCGTCATTCGCTCGCTGTAGAGGTAGGCTCGGAGCATGGCGAGACGCGACGACACTTCCGACGACGGCGGCGGGCTCCCGGATCTGAGCGCATGGCTCGGTTCCGGCAGGCGGGGACCGCGCTCCGTTGCGCTGGCGGTGGTCGGGGTCATCGTGCTGTTGTGGATCGTCTTCACCTCGTATTACACCGTGCAGCCCGAGGAGCGGGCGGTGATCAAGCGCTTCGGCGCGGTTATCGGCATCGCCGACCCGGGGCTGCACTTCAAGATTCCGTTCGGCATCGATCAGGTCCAGCACGTGGCCACCGAGCGCGTGCTGAAGCAGGAGTTCGGCTTCCGCACCGCGGGCACGCAGACAGGGGGGCGCACGGCGTACCAGTCTGCCGACTTCGAGGAGGAGTCGCTGATGCTCACGGGCGACCTGAACATTATCGCCGTGGAGTGGGTGGTGCAGTACCGCATCAACGACCCCATCCGCTTTCTGTACCAGGTGCGCGAGCCGACCCGCACCTTGCGCGACATCTCCGAGTCGGTGATGCGCCGGGTGGTGGGCAACCGCCTGGGCTCCGACGTGCTCACGGTGGGCCGGGTGGACATTCAGAGCCGGGCCCGGAATGAGATCCAGCAGATCATGGACCGCTATCGCTCGGGCGTTCACATCATCACCGTGGAGCTGCAGGACGTGGTGCCGCCGCGGGCGGTGCGGCCGGCATTCAACGAGGTGAACGAGGCTCGCCAGGAACGGGAACGCATGATCAACGAGGCGCAGAAACGGGTGAACCAGGAGATCCCTCGCGCCGAGGGTTCAGCCATCCGCACCATCGCCGAGGCGGAAGGCTACGCCACCGAGCGGGTCAACCGGGCGCTCGGCGAAAGCGCCCGCTTCTCGGCAGTGCTGGCGGAGTACCGCCAGGCGCCGGAGGTCACCCGTTCACGATTGTATCTCGAGACGCTGAACGAGATTCTCCCCGAGATCGGCCAGATCCTCATGGTGCAGGAGGATCAGGTGAGCCCGTTGCCGCTGCTCGACGTGGACCGGCCGGGCCGGCGCGGTACCCAGGAGGGCCAATGAAGACGCTCGGCGCCGCCATCGTCGCCCTGGCGGTGGTGATCATTCTCAACATGTCCATCTACACGTTGGACGAGGCGCAGCAGGCGATCCTGGTGCAGTTCGGCGAGCCCGTCGGCGACGTGATCGCCGAACCGGGGCTGAAGCTGAAAGCGCCCTGGCAACGGGTCAGGTTCTTCGACAAGCGCCTGCTGGTGTGGGACGGGGACGTCACCCAGATTCCCACCCTCGGCCGCGAGTTCATCCTGGTGGACGCCACGGCCCGCTGGCGCATCTCCGAGCCGCTGAATTTTCTGCGCAGCGTGCGCGACGAGGAAGGGGCGCGAACCCGCCTCGACGACATCATCGATTCGGTGGTGCGCGACATGGTCTCGTCGACCGAGCTCGAGGAGATCATCCGCTCGAAGGACTGGGACGTGGACATCGAATCGCTGGAGGATCCGGCGCTGGCGCAGCGCAGCGACGTGGACCTCCAGCAGCAGCCGAAGCTCGGGCGCGAGTTGCTCGAGCAGGAGATCCTGGAGCGCGCGCGAAGGCTGATGCCCGAGCTCGGAATCACCCTGAACGACGTGCGCATCAAGCGGGTGAACTACATCGAGTCCGTGCGCGAGCAGGTGGAGAGCCGCATGATCGCCGAGCGGCAATCCATCGCCGAGCGGTTCCGCTCCGAGGGCCAGGGCCGCAGCCAGGAGATTCTCGGGGAGATGGAGCGGGAGTTGCGGCGCATCCGCTCCGAGGCCGCCCGCACGGCGGAGGAGATCCGTGGCGAGGCGGATGCCGAGGCCACCCGCATCTACGGCGAGGCGTTCGGCGCCGACCCGGAGTTCTACGCGTTCTTCCGCACCCTGGAGAGCTACCGGGCGCTCGGCGCCAACAGCACGCTCATGGTACGCGCGGATTCCGACTTCTTCCGCTATCTGGAGCGCGCCCAGTCACGCTGAGCGCCCCGCAGTTCGCGGAAAACGGTCAGAGCTTGCGGCTGAACTGGCGGAGCCCGACGATGCTCAGGAACTGATCTTCCTCCTCCTCGGGCTGATTCCTGTACTCCAACGCCACCCGCTGCGCTTCCTCCTCGGTCTCCACCTCGCAGAGGCGCGAGATCAGCCGGGCGGCGTGCTTGCGGGTCTCCTGCTCGGACTGGAACGGCCCCACGTCGACGCCTTCCCGGGTGGCGATGAACCAGGCGCCGTCGGCCTGGAAGTAGCGCTCCGACCGGAACCAGCTTTTCTGCCGCTCGCCATTGCGCACGGGAAGGGGTGGGGGGGCGGCCTGTGTGGATACGCTTGCCATGGTCGTTACTTCCTGGAATCGGATGTGGGCATGGTACGGGCGGGGGCCTGACGACGCTGTGACTCGCTTGTAGTGGTTTGGTAGCCGAATGTTCGCGGATTCCGGCGCCGCCTTTTCACGAACCCTGTGTTAGGTTCTTGCCATCGGTCGGTACGTTCGGGAGGTTTTCTCGTCACGATGAGCACTCAGCTTCGCCTGCTCCTCGCGTTCCTTCTGTTGCTGCCGGTGACGGCCCCGGCCGGGTGGGCCGCGGCGGCGGAGCCGCCTGCAGAGGAGTCCGTCGCCGAGGTCACGCCGGGGGACGTGGAGCGCGTCATCGAAACCCTGGAGGACCCGGAAGCCCGTGCCGAGCTGGTGCGCGAGCTGAAGGTGCTGCTGGAGGCCCGGCGCGCGGAGGCGGCCGAGGAAGCGGTGCCGCGAGCCGGCGATCTTCTGGAGGCGCTGCGCGACGCGGCAGAGCGCGTGCGGGCCGCCATCACCGGCATCGACCCATTGCAGCTACTGACGTCCGTCATCCTGTCGCTGGCCATCCTGGTGACGGCGTTGCTGGTGCGCTGGGGCGTGCTGTGGCTGCTGCGCCGCCTGTACGCGCACCTCATCCACGGCGGCCGGGCGACGGCGGAGGAAGTGATGGCGGTGGCGGAGATCGGCGCCCGGGAGCCCGCCGCTCCGGAACCGGGCCCCGGGGAACCGCTGTCGCCGGGAGAGCCGCCGGAACTGCCTCCGATGGTGGTGCGATTGATCAATCTCATCATCGGCGTGCTGGCCGTGGCGCTGATCGCCGAGAGCTGGGGCGCCGGGGTGGGCGAGCTGCTGCGCACGGGCCTGGGCGCGCGCGTGGTCGAGGCAGCGCTTTCCATGGGCCTGATCCTCGTCATCACCCTGTTGGCGTGGCATGTGGCGGGCCTGGTGGTGGCGCGGCTGCTCACCCTGGCCGGCGGCCGCCGGGATCGGGAACGCACCGCCCGGCGCCTCGACACTCTGGTGCCCCTGCTGCGAAGCGCGCTGCAGGGCGTCATCGGCGTTCTGGCGGCGCTCTTGATCCTCTCGGAGCTCGGGGTCGACATCGGCCCGCTGCTCGCCGGCGCCGGTATCCTGGGCCTGGCCGTGGGCATCGGCGCCCAGTCTCTGGTCAAGGACATCATCACCGGGGTCAGCATTCTGCTGGAGGATGGGGCCTCCCTGGGCGACGTGGTGGAGGCGGCGGGGCACACGGGCGTGGTGGAGGAGATGCGGGTTCGAGTGATGCAGCTTCGCGATCTGGCCGGCGCCGTGCACCTCATCCCCTACAGCGAGGTCACCACGGTCATCAACTACACCAAGGATTTCTCCTTCTACCTCATGGAGGTGGGGGTGGCGTACCGGGAAGACACGGACGAGGTGTGCGCCGTGCTGAACGACGTCTGCGACGACATGCGCTCGGAGCCCCTGTACGCGTTCGACATCCTGGAGCCGCTGGAAATCCTCGGCGTCGACAAGTTCGCGGACAGCGCGGTGATCATCAAATGCCGCCTTAAGACCCGTCCGGGGCGGCAGTGGGCGGTGGGCCGGGAATTCAACCGGCGCATGAAGAAGCAGTTCGACCAGCGCGGCATCGAGATCCCCTTCCCCCACACCACCGTGTACTTCGGCGAGCCGAAGCAGGGGGAGGCGCCACCGGCACGGCTGGCCATCACCCGGGCGCC
>JAWLCV010000098.1:0-11401 GCA_041686955.1 Pseudomonadales bacterium | reverse complement strand
CGAGCGGCGCCGCCGCATCCGCGCGTGCAGCTCCCGGCGCTTGATGGTCAGGTAGTCCTCCCGGGACAGATCCGGGTTGCGGTTGCGCAGCTTCTCTTCCTGACGGTAGCGGCAGAAGTCCTCGAACGCGTCGATCTCGTGCTTGAGCTCGCTGACCACCAGCTCGATCATGATGGCGTCGTCGATGTAGCCGAGCACCGGGATGTTGTCCGGGATCATGTCCTGCGGGTCGGCGAAATAGGCCAGCGCCGCGAGCACGTTGCGGCGCTCCTGGGCCGCCAGCGCCCACTCTTCGTCCTGGGCCATCTCGACGAGCGCGCTCAGCCGGTCCAGGCGCTGCTGCACGAACGCCGGCACGTTCTGCGCCCGCACCTCCTCGACCATGGCGCCGGCCCGCTTGAGGATCTCCTCGTCGGAGACCTTGTCCGCGGTCTCCTTCGCCTGCTTGATGCTGGCACGGAAGAACTTGAGGTCCTTGTCTTCGAGATCGAACGTTACTCTGAGCGGCATGTCCCCTACCCGTCCGGCTCTTGTGGATCAGGCGCGCACTATACCGAATTTCACCGGCTTTGAAACTTGCTCCAGTAGTCCCGGGTGAGTTGCTTGACCTCCTTGCGCATGAGCAGGAGCCCCACCAGGTTGGGAATGGCCATGAGGGCCAGGGTCACCGCCGAGATCAGCCAGATGAGGGAGGTGTCCACCACGGTGGCCAGGAAGAAGCCCACCACGTACACGGCGCGGTACGGCATCACCGCCTCCACGCCGATGAGGTAGGTCATGCTGCGGTCGCCGTAGTAGGACCAGGCCAGCGCCGTGGAGAAGGCGAACATGACCAGCCCCACGGTCACCGCGAACTGCCCGTACTCGCCGAGGAAGCTGTGTTTGAAGGCCTCTGCGGTCAGCGGCACGGAATGCAGCAGGGAGCGTCCCACCATGTAGACGCCCGGCGTGGTCAGGGAGCCGTCGACGATCCGTACCGTGCCGGTGTAGGGCTCTCCGCCGGCCAGATAGCGGACGTCCTCCGCCACGGAGCGGTTGTGGATCACCGTGAAGTCGCCGTCCTGTGCCACCCCGTCCACCACGGTCAGCTCCGCCGTCAGCCGTTGCACCGGATCGTTCACCGGCGCCGCCACATCCAGGTGGTCGAACAGCGCCGTCACGTGCTGGGGGTTCGAATCCGTGTAGACGCCGCTCACGAACTCGGTGTCGAAGGGCGCGAACACGTTCTCGAACTTCTCCTTCCAGACCCCGGAGGACAGGATCACGAGCCCGGTGAGGGTGCAGATGATCAACGTATCGATGAACGGCTCGAGGATGGCCACCACGCCTTCGGAGACGGGCTCATCGGTGCGGGCCGCAGCGTGGGCGATGGGGGCCGAGCCCTGGCCCGCCTCGTTGGAGAACAGTCCGCGGTTCACCCCGCGGTTGAACGCGTAGGCGAACGTGGCGCCGAGGAAGCCGCCGGCGGCGGCGGAGCCGGTGAAGGCGTCGCGGAAAACCGCCACGAACGACGGCACCACCTGATCGATGTTGCTCACCACCACGGCCAGCGCGCCCAGCGCATAGAGGATGCCCATGAGGGGAACGATGCTGGCCGCCACCACGGCGATCCGGCGGATCCCGCCGATGATCACCAGGCCCAGCAGCACCGCCAGCACCAGGCCGCTCACCCAGGTGGGAATGCCGAACGAGGCTTCGAGGCCGGAGGCCATGTTGTTGCTCTGCGGCAGGTTCCCGGTGCCGAAGGAGCTCAGCACCACCGCCACCGCGAAGAACACCGCCAGCCAGCGCATGTTGAGGGCGCGCTCCATGTAGTACATGGGCCCGCCGGCGATCCGCCCTTCCGCGTCCTTGACCCGGTAGCGGTGAGAGATGGTCACCTCGACGAATTTGGTGGTCATGCCGACGAACGCCGTGGCCCACATCCAGAACAGCGCCGCGGGCCCGCCGAGGAAGATGGCGAAGGCGACGCCGCCGATGTTGCCGGTGCCCACCGTCCCGGACAGAGCCGTGGAGAGGGCTTCGAAATGGCTGGTGTCACCGGGGTCGTCCGCTTTCGCGTACTTGCCGCGCACCACCTGCCAGGCGTGGCGGAAGAACCGGATCTGCGGAAAACCCAGGTAGAGGGTGAAGAACACCCCTACGCCGAGCAGCAGGTAAGGGAACCAGACGGCGCTGCCCAGATGGCCGTCCAGGAAGACGAAGAAGTTTTCCAGCGAGCTCATTCGGCCGACGACACCGTTCGGTTCGCCAGCACCTGCTTCATCACGTGAAACAGCCGATTCTGCTCCATGACGCCGTGCACCGCCTCGGACCCGGGTCCGGTGGCGTACGCGGCCACGTCCTCACCTCCGTGGGTCTCGCTGGCCAGGGGATAGGCGGCCACCTGCCGATAATCGGGGGCCAGCGGATCGACCTCGGCGAGCTCGGCCAGGTCGTCCCGATAACCGGGCCCGTTGGCGTAACCCAGGGTGGTGTATGGGCGGCCTTCCAGGTCGGTGGCCAGCTCCCCGAGCGGCGTTTCCACGTTGCCGAGGATGGGGTTGCCACGGCGCGGATAGCCGCTCATGGTCATGGTGTGGCTGTGATCGGCGGTGACCAGGATCAGGGTCTCGGCGGCGTCGGTGAGCCGCAGCGCCGTCGCCACGGCATCCGACAGAGCCACCGTGTCCGCCAGCGCGCGGTACGCGTTGCCGCCGTGGTGCGCATGATCGATGCGGCCACCCTCCACCATGAGGAAGAAGCCGTCGGGGTCGGCCGCAAGCTTCTCGATGGCGAATTCGGTCATCTCCGCCAGGGAGGGCTCGCCGGCGGGATCGTTCGGGCGATCCGCCTCGAACTGCATGTGGGAGGGCTCGAACAGGCCGAACACGGGCCCCGGCGCCGCCGGTGACAGTGCGTCGAACTGCTCCCGGTTCCAGACGTAGGTCCGGTCGGCGCCGCCGCGGCGCCACTCCTCGATCAGGTTCCGGCCGTCGCTGCGGACACCGGTGACGCCCGGATGCTCCGGGTCCGCCACGTCCGCCGGCAGGAACGGCGCCCGCCCGCCTCCGAACGCCACCTCGATGCCGTCGCCGTGGGCGAACTCCACGAACTGGCGGGCGATGTCCCGGCAACCCGATTCACGGGCCGCGGCCGAAAGCTGGGCATCGCTCTCCCAGTCGCGGTCGGGCACATGTGCATAGGTCGCCGCGGGGGTGGCGTGGGTGAAACGCGCGGTGGAGATCACCCCGGTCGCCAGCCCCTGGGCCTCGGCCAGCTCGAGCACCGTGGGCAACTCGTTGGCGAGCCCCGCTTCGCAATCGCCGTGCGGCGCCGCGGAAGCAACGCTGATGTGGCCGATGCGGGTCTTCTCGCCGGTGACGATGGCGGACATGGTGCCGGCGCTGTCCGGCACCTGGGCATCCACGTTGTACGTCTTGACCAGCGCGACGTGGGGGAACACCTCGAACGCCAGTGCATGCTCCTCCCCCGGGGCGCCTTGCTGCTGGCCGGCGAAGATGCGCGCGGCGGTGATGGTGCTGATGCCCATGCCGTCACCGAGGAAGAGAATGACGTTTCGTTTCTGCGGCGCCGCCGCGTCCTCCGGCGCGCCCGGCGCCACCGCGCAGCCTGCCGCCGCCAGCGCCAGCACCAGCCCAAAGCCTTTGATCGATCTCACCGTCAGTTGCTCCTCGGTTGCCGCATGGTCACGAACTCTTCCGCCGCCGTCGGATGGATGCCGATGGTACGGTCGAAATGTTCCTTGGTAGCACCCGCCGTCATGGCCACGGCGATGCCCTGAATGATCTCACCCGCCTCGGAGCCCACCATATGGGCGCCCACCACCCGCTGATCCGCCCGGCTCACCAACAGCTTCATGAAGGTGCGCTCGTCGCGCCCCGTCAGCGTGTGCTTCATGGGCTTGAAATCCGCGGTGTAGACGTCGATCTCGTCGTCGAACCGCGCCCGAGCCTGGGCTTCCGTGAGTCCCACCGTGGCGATGTTGGGCTGGCAGAACACGGCGGTGGGAATGATCTCGTAGTCCACGGTGCGCTTCGGGTTCGCCGTGAACAGGTTGTTGGCGACGCACATGCCTTCGGCGATGGCCACGGGTGTGAGCTGCTCGCGGTCGATGACGTCACCGATGGCATAGACGTTGTGCACGGAGGAGCGGTAGTGCTCGTCGACGATGACGCCGCCGCGATCGTTCAGCCGGACCCCGGCCGCCTCGAGCCCCAGGCCCTCCGTGTTCGGCACCCGGCCGGTGGCGTACATGACCAGATCGGTCTCCAGCGCGGCGCCGGTATCGAGGTGAGCGATACGGCGTTCGCCCGCGGCTTCGATCTCGGTCACCTGAGCCGAGAAGCACAGCTCCACGTGTTTCTTCTCGAGCTCCCGAGCCACGAAGGCGCGCACCTCGTCGTCGAAACCGCGCAGGAACATGGGGCCCCGGTAGACCAGACTGGTGCGGGCGCCGAGCCCCGCGAAGATGCCGGCGAACTCCACGGCGATGTAGCCGCCGCCGATCACCACCGCGCGCTCGGGGAAGCGTTCCAGATAGAACGCCTCGTTGGACGTGATGGAAAGCTCGCGGCCGGGCACGTTGGGCACCTGAGGCCGGCTGCCCGTGGCCACCAGCACGTGCTCGGCGCTGAACCGCCGCTCGCCCACCTGAACGTGGTGGGCATCGAGAAGCCGGGCCCGCCCCCACTCGATGGTCACACCGGCGCCCGCGAGAAGATTCTCGTAGACCCCGTTGAGACGCTCGATTTCCCGGGTTTTGTTGTCCCGCAGCCGCGGCCAGTCGAACGCCTCACGGCGCACGTCCCAGCCGTAGGCGGCCGCGTCCTCGAAATCCTCTGCGAAGTGGGAGCCGTAGACGAACAGCTTCTTGGGCACGCAACCGACGTTCACGCACGTGCCGCCCAGGTGAGTATCTTCGGCGATGGCCACCCGCGCGCCGTAGGCCGCGGACATGCGGGCGGCCCGTACGCCACCGGAGCCCGCGCCGATGACGAAGAGATCGTAGTCGTAACCCATGGGCAGACGTTCCGCGAAAGCCGGGGAGCCTATAGGATCGACCCGGGTTTGCAAAGCATGGAACCCCCCATACACTTCCTCGAGCCCGCGTGACTTTCGTACCCCCACCAGGAGCATTGCCATGAACGGCGCCCAGAGCCTGCTGCAAACCCTCGTCGCCGCCGGCGTCGAAGTCTGTTTCACCAATCCCGGCACGTCGGAGATGCATTTCGTCGCGGCGCTCGACAAGGAGCCCGGCATGCGCGCCGTGCTCGGCCTGTTCGAAGGCGTGGTTACGGGGGCCGCGGACGGCTACGCGCGCATGGCCGGCAAGCCCGCGTGCACGCTGCTCCATCTCGGTCCGGGCCTGGCCAACGGGCTCGCCAACCTGCACAACGCCCGCCGGGCCCGTTCGCCGGTGGTCAACGTGGTGGGAGAGCACGCCACCTATCATCGCGCCCTCGATGCGCCGCTCACCTCGGACATTGCCGGCTTCGCCGGACCCGTGTCAGGCTGGATTCGCGTGGCGGAAAGCGCCGCGAACGTCGCCGGTGACGCCGCCGCCGCGGTACAGGCGGCCGTGGCGCCGCCGGGTCAGGTGGCCACGCTGATCCTCCCAGCCGACACCGCGTGGAACGAGGCCGGCGGCCCGGCAGCACCGCTGCCGGTGCCCGGACTCCGTCCGGCCGATCCCGCGGCGGTGGAAGACACAGCCGCCGCGCTGCGCTCCGGGGAGCCTTGCGCCTTGCTGTTGAACGGCCTGGGGGTCGGCGAGGAGGCGCTGCAGCTCGTGAGCCGCATCAGCGAGCACACCGGCGCACGCTTTCTGGGAGACACGTTCATCGCCCGTTTGCCACGGGGCGCCGGGCGCGTGGACCTTCCGCGGCTGCCCTACTTCGCCGAGCAGGCGGAAGAGGCGCTGGCCGGCCTTCGACATCTGATCGTGGTGGACACGCACGCTCCGGTGAGCTTCTTCGCCTATCCCGGGCGCGCCAGCGAGCTCACGCCACCGGGCTGCCAGGTGCACTCGCTCACGGCTCCCGGAGACGACACGGTCTCCGCCCTGCAGGCGGTGGCCGATGCCGTGGGCGCCGGGAACGCGACCCCGCTGCTTTGTCCGTTGCAGCGGCCGGAGCTGCCGTCCGGGGCGCTGAGCCCGGTGAGCATCGCTCAGTCGCTCGGCGCTCTGCTGCCCGATCACGCAATCCTGGTCAACGAAGCGGCCACCTCGGGGCTGGCCCTCCCCGCCCACACCGCCCATTGTGCGCCCCACGACTGGCTCGATCTCACCGGCGGCGCCATCGGGATGGGGCTGCCCGCCGCGGTGGGGGCTGCCGTGGCGTGTCCCGACCGGCGCGTGGTGGCGCTGCAGGCCGACGGCAGCGCCATGTACACGGTGCAGGCCCTGTGGACCATGGCGCGGGAAAACCTCGACGTTACGGTGATCTTGTTTGCCAATCGTAAATACGCAATCCTGCAGGTGGAATTCATGCGCGTAGGCGCCGAAAATCCCGGTCCCAAGGCCATGAGCATGCTGGATCTGTCTCGGCCGGACCTGGACTTCGTGCATCTCGCCAAGGGCATGGGCGTGCCGGCGGTGCGCGCGACCGATGCGAAGTCGTTCAGCGACGCGCTGGCGGAAAGCTTCGCGACTCCGGGTCCGTATCTCATCGAGGCGGTGGTCTAGCAGACGATGGCGGTCGAAGTCACTGAGGAGCTGCCATGAAGATCACCCTGTTCGGGACGGGTTACGTCGGTCTCGTCACCGGAACCTGCTTCGCCGAGATGGGCAACGACGTCCTCTGCGTCGACATCGATCCCAGCAAGGTCGAAGCGCTGCAGCGCGGTGAGGTTCCCATCTACGAGCCCGGTCTCGAGCAGATGGTGCGCAGCAACGCTGCGGCCGGCCGGCTGCGCTTCACCACGGAAACGGCGGAAGGCGTGAACCACGGGCAGCTTCTGTTCATCGCCGTGGGCACCCCTGCCGACGGCGACGGTTCCGCCGATCTTCGCCACGTGCTGGCGGTTGCACGCAGCATCGGCGAGCACATGACGGAGCCCAAGGTGGTTGTCGACAAGTCCACGGTGCCGGTGGGCACCGCGGACCGGGTGCGCGAGGCGGTGGCCGACACCCTGGCGGCCCGGGGCGTCGCCATCGACTTCGACGTGGTGTCGAACCCCGAGTTTCTCAAGGAAGGCGCCGCGGTCAGCGACTTCATGAAGCCGGACCGCATCATCATAGGCACCAACCGGGAAGACAGCGCCCGGCTGCTCGACGCCCTGTACGCGCCGTTCAACCGCAACCGCGACAAGGTCATCCACATGGACGTGCGCTCGGCGGAGCTGACCAAGTACGCGGCAAACGTGATGCTCGCCACCCGCATCAGCCTCATGAACGAGCTCGCCAACCTCGCGGAGCGCCTCGGCGCCGACATCGAGGACGTGCGCCGCGGCATCGGCGCCGACCCGCGCATCGGCTTTCACTTCATCTACCCGGGCACCGGGTACGGCGGGTCGTGCTTTCCCAAGGACGTGAAGGCGCTGATCCACACCGCGGCGGGAGTCGGCTACGACGCTTCGATCATGCGCGGCGTGGAGAACGTCAACGAGCGCCAGAAAGGGGTGCTGTTCGAGAAGATCCTCCATCACTTCGGCAACGACCTGAAGGGCCGCACCTTCGCCCTGTGGGGGCTGGCCTTCAAGCCCAACACCGACGACATCCGCGACGCCCCCAGCCGCACCATCATGGAGCGGCTGTTCGAGCGCGGCGCCGCGGTGCGGGCCTACGACCCCGCGGCCGGCCGCGCGGCGGCCAGCGTGTACGGCTCGGAGCCCGGCTTCACGTTGTGCAGCCGGCGCGACGAGACCCTGAAGGACGTGGACGGCCTCATCGTCGTCACCGAGTGGAACGAGTTCCGCAGTCCCGACTTCCAGGCGCTGAAGGCCCGGCTCCGGGAGCCGGTGATCTTCGACGGCCGCAACGTCTACGACCCGGACTACATGAGCCGGCTCGGCTTCGCCTACTACGGTATCGGCCGCGGCCTTCCGGGACACGGCGCCGCCGGCGAGCGCCCGGCGGCGGCGGTGTCCTCAGTCGAAGACAACGGTACGTCCGCCGTTTAGCAGCACCCGGTGCTCCGCGTGATAGCGGACGGCTCGGGCCAGGACGAGCCGTTCGATGTCGCGTCCCACCGCCGCCAGTTCCTTCGGCGTCGCCCGGTGGTCCACCCGCTCCACGCTCTGCTCGATGATGGGGCCTTCGTCGAGCTCCGCCGTGACGTAGTGGGCGCTGGCGCCGATGAGCTTCACCCCCCGCTCGTAGGCCTGGTGGTAGGGCTTCGCACCCTTGAAACCGGGCAGAAACGAGTGGTGGATGTTGATGATCCTTCCCGGTAGCGCCTGGCAGAACTCGGGGGTGAGAACCTGCATGTAGCGCGCGAGGATGACCAGGTCGATGTCCCTGCGCCGTATTTCCTCGAGCAGCCGGCCTTCCTGGGCCTCCTTGTTCTGGAGCGTGATGGGCAGATGCAGAAAGTCCACGTCTTCCGCCGCCGCCAGCGGGTAGGCGTCCCGGTGATTCGAGGTGATGAGCGAGATCTCGATGGGAAGCTCGCCGTTGCGGGTGCGATACAGAAGATCGATCAGGCAATGGTCGAGGCGCGACACCATGATGAGCACTTTCGGCGGAACGTCGAGGGGCCAGATCTCCCAGCGCATGTCGTGGGCCGCGGCGATGGGCTCGAAGGAGGCTTCGAGATCCGCGAGCGATACCGGGCCGTCGAAGTGAACCCGCATGAAGAAGCGGCGGCTGTAGGGGTCGCCGTACTGGTCGCTGTCCAGAATGTTGCAGTCGCGCTCGAACAGCCAGCGGGTGACGGCGTGCACGAGCCCGGTGCGGTCGGGACACGACAAGGTGAGAACGAAATCTGCCACGAAACGATCCTGATACGGTTGTGATGCGAGCTTTCCGGGAAAGGCATTGTAGAGTACGGGAGACGTATTGAAGCTGTATTTATATACAGGTAATCTGGCCGGCCCCTGTATGGAAATACAGTTCTCCAATGAGCCGCCCGGAAGACAGCTCGAACGTTTCAGCCCCAGGATCGCTTGCCCGCCTTCTGCACCACCCGGACCTCTGGCGCGCCGGCGAGGTCGGCGGTGCCGTGGAGGCTCTCTCCAGCGGCTTTCCCGCCCTGGATGAGCATCTGCCCGGCCGCGGCTGGCCCCGGGCCGGGCTCGCGGAGCTGCTGCTCGATACGGCCGGGGTGGGTGAGCTGCGACTGCTCGTTCCCCTCCTTCGCGCCCTCTCCCGCAGCGAAGCTCGCTGGATCGCCTGGATCGCCCCGCCGTTCGTCCCTTATGCCCCGGCGCTGGAAGCCGAAGGCGTGGACATTCGCAAGATCCTGCTGATTCACCCGAAGACCCACCAGGAAGCCCTGTGGGCCCTGGAGCGGGCCAGCCGTTCCGGCACCTGCAGCCTGGCCCTGGCCTGGCTCGACGAGCGCCGGCTCGAGCTCAAGGACACCCGCCGGCTGCAGCTCGCCGCCCGCCAGGGGCGCACCCTCACCTGCCTGTTCCGCCCCGCCGGGGCCGCTGCGTTGAAGTCCATGGCGGAGCTCAGACTGCAGGTGGCCCCGGCGGAGCCAGGTCACGTAGCGGTGAGCATCCACAAGCGCCGGGGCGGCTGGCCGGTGAGCAACATCGAGCTGTGCCTCGGCGACGCGCCGGGGCCGGCGGAGATCCACGAGCAGCTTTCCCTGTGGCGCCGGCATGAGCGGCAGCGGCGGCACGAGACGAAAAAACAGGAGCATTCCGAGCCTCTCACCCATCGTCCGCCCCGGGAACCCGCCCCCAGGCCTCCGAGGATGATCCACTGATGCTGTGGCTGGGGGTACATTTTCCGCTGCTGCCGCTGGAGGTCTTCACCCGATCGAGCCCCAGCGCGTCCGGGGAGGCGCGCCCGGAGGTGGTGGTGAACGCAGCGGGCCGGGTGATCCTGCGCAATGCGGCCGCCGCCCTGGCGGGCATCGTATCCGGCAGCACCCTCGCCACCGCTCACAGCATCGCCGCCGGGTTGAAACACTACCGGCGCGACCCGGAGCGGGAGCGGGAGCGCCTCGCGCTTCTGGCCGAGGCGCTGTACGGTTTCAGCGCCCGGGTCAGCCTGATACCTCCCGCGGCCGAAAGCACGGCCGCAGCCGGCGTTCCGGCCGGCGACGATCCGTCCGCCGGGGTGGTCCTGGAAATCGGCGGCAGCCTCAAGCTGTTCGGCGACGCCGTGGAGCTGGCGCGTCGAGCCCGAACCCTCTGCCGGGACATGGGCCACGAGGCCCGGGTACGCTGGGCCTCCACACCGCTGGCGGCCCTGGTTCTGGCACGGGCCGACACCCACCGCCTCGACCGGGTGCCGCTCAGGCAAGCCGACGTGGAGCCGGAGCGGCTCACGGCGCAACGCATCGAGCGCCTCGCCAACATGGGCATCCTGACCCTGGGGCAGCTTCTGGCACTGCCGCGCCAGGGGCTCGCCCGGCGGTTCGGCAACGATCTGGTGGACTACCTCGCCCGTCTCACCGGCGATCGGCCGGACCCGCGCCGGTGCATTCAGCCGCCCGAGCGGTTCCAGACCACGCTCCACCTGCTGGAGCCGTTGAACAGCAAGGAAGCTCTGGCGTTTCCCATGCAGCGGCTGCTCACGGATCTCCAGCACTGGCTGATAGCCCGTCAGCTCGGCACCGAGCAGGTGCGCTGGCATTTCACCGGGAGCTCCGGAACGACCGTCTCCCTGACGGTACGCTTCGCCCGCGCGCAGCAGAGCCGGAGCGCCTTCCTCGACATCACCCGGCTTCAGCTCGCAAACGAGGCGCTGCCCGACGACGTCATCAGCCTCGCCCTGGAAGCCCGGCGCCTCACCCCCTGGACGGCCGGCAGCCGCGACCTGTTCCATCGCCCGGGCCAGCCCTCCCCGGCGGAGGTGCCGGACGAGCTGGGCGAGCTGGTGGATCAACTCAGGGCCCGGCTCGGCCGGGGCGCCTGCTACAGCCTGGAACGCCGGGATCAGCACACCCCCGAAGCGGCCTGGAGTCCCACCACGCCACTCCCCCGTCCCGGCAGACACGACGGCCCGCGAGGCTCCGCGAGGCCGCCGGCCGCCGAGAGCCGCCGGGCCGCCGAGGGCCGCCGGGCCGCCAGCCGTCCCCTGTGGCTGTTCGATCCGCCCCGGGCCGTCCATCGCGGCCAGCTCACCCTGCTGCGGGGGCCCGAGCGCATCCACACCGCCTGGTGGACCGCTCCCGGCCAGGCCCGGGATTACTACGTGGCCCGCCACGAGAGCGGCGCCGAATGCTGGGCCTACGTGGACCCCTCGGGGCACTGGTTCCTCCATGGCTACTTTGCTTGAGCG
>JAWLCV010000097.1:0-11459 GCA_041686955.1 Pseudomonadales bacterium | reverse complement strand
GTCGTGATCTCGTTTCGCGCCATGGAGCCGGCGGATCTCGATCAGGTGGTGGAGAACGAGGTTCGCGCTTACCAGTTTCCGTGGACCCGGGGGAACTTCAGTGACTGTCTCGCGGCCAAACACGAGTGCTGGGTGGCACTGCAGGACGGCGACGTGATCGGCCACGGCATTCTCTCCGTGGCGGCAGGCGAAGCCCACCTGCTCAACGTCTGCATCCGCCGCGATCGGCAGGGTTGTGGCTTCGGCCGGGAGCTGGTGGCGCACATGCTGGGCCGCGCGCAGGCCCGCGGCGCCGACATGGTGTTCCTGGAGGTGCGGCCGTCGAACCTGGTGGCGCTGAACCTGTACCGGTCCCTGGGCTTCAACGAGATCGGCGTGCGCAAGAATTACTATCCGGCGCAGTCCGGCCATGAGGATGCCCAGGTCATGGCGCTGGACCTGCGCCACGGTCCTGCCGCGGTGCAGGTATAATCGCGCGTTTTTTCGCTTCATTCGTTCGAATCAGTCGTATATGCAACACAAACAAGGCGTCTCCAATCGGCGGACGTTCGCCATCATCTCGCACCCCGACGCGGGCAAAACCACCATGACCGAAAAGCTGCTGCTGTTCGGCAATGCCATTTCACTCGCCGGCACGGTGAAGGCTCGCAAATCCGACCGCCACGCCACCTCCGACTGGATGAGCATGGAGCAGGAGCGAGGGATCTCGGTGACGACCTCGGTGATGCAGTTCCCCTATCGCGAGGCGGTGGTGAACCTGCTGGATACGCCCGGGCACGAGGATTTTTCGGAGGACACCTACCGCACCCTCACCGCGGTGGACTCGGCCCTCATGGTGATCGACGGCGCCAAGGGCGTGGAGCCCCGCACCATCAAGCTCATGGAGGTGTGCCGGCTGCGGGATACGCCCATCCTCACGTTCGTGAACAAGCTCGACCGGGAGATCCGCGATCCTGTGGAGCTCATGGACGAGATCGAGGACATCCTGCAGATTCAGTGCGCGCCCATGACCTGGCCCATCGGCATGGGCCGCCGCTTCAAGGGCGTCTACGACCTCTACGGCGACCGTATCGTCGGCTACCGGACCGGTCACGGCCACCACATCCACGACTTTCCCGTGATCGAGGGGCTCGACAGCGAGGCCGCCCGGGAACTGCTCGGCGACGAGTACGACGATTTCGTCGGCGAGATCGAGCTGGTGCGCGGGGCGAGCCACGCCTTCGACCACGCGGACTTTCTCGGCGCCACCCTGACGCCCGTGTACTTCGGCACCGCCCTCGGCAACTTCGGCGTGCGGGAGATGCTCGACGACTTCGTCCGTTACGCGCCGCCGCCTCAGGCGCGGCAGGCGGACGCCAGGACGGTGTCCCCGGCCGAGGAGACGTTCTCGGGATTCGTGTTCAAGATCCAGGCGAACATGGACCCCCGGCACCGCGACCGCATCGCCTTCCTGCGGGTGTGCTCGGGGCGCTACACCCAGGGGATGCGCATGCACCACGTCCGGCTCGGCAAGGACGTCAAGATCGCGGATGCGGTGACGTTCATGGCCGGAGACCGGGTGCGCACCGAGGAGGCGTATCCCGGCGACGTCATCGGCCTGCACAATCACGGCACCATTCAGATCGGCGACACCTTCACGGAAGGCGAGCGGATGAAGTTCCAGGGGATCCCCAACTTCGCGCCCGAGCTGTTCCGTCGCGTGCGGGTGAAGGACCCGCTGAAGACCAAGCAGCTCGAGAAGGGGCTCGACCAGCTTTCCGAGGAGGGCGCGAGCCAGGTGTTCAAGCCGCTGACGAAGAACGAACTGGTGGTGGGGGCGGTCGGCGCCCTGCAGTTCGATCTGGTGGCGTACCGGTTGCGGGACGAGTACCGCGCGGACTGCGTTTACGAAGACGCCAATGTTCACACGGCCCGCTGGGTGTACTGTAGCGATGCCAAGAAGCTCGAGGAGTTCAGGAGCAAGCTGCGCGACTACCTGGCCATCGACGGCGGCGGCTACCTGACCTACCTGGCGCCGAGCCGCGCCAACCTGCAGCTCGCCATCGAGCGCTGGCCCGAAGTGGAGTTCCGCAAGACCCGCGAGCACTGACGCCCGCGGCAACGCAAGCGGGGACGGAGATGAGTGCAATCCTGGTCATCGACGACGACCCCGCCGTTCGCGAGGTGGTTCGCGAGATGCTGCGCGGCGAGGGCCACGAGGTGAGCACCGCCGAGAATGGCCGTCAGGCCCTGCAAGCCCTCGCCGCGGACGTGTTCGACCTGGTGGTCACCGATCTGATCATGCCCGAGCAGGAGGGCATCGAGACCATCGCCGAGATCCGCCGCCGTGACCCCGACATTCCCATCGTCGCCATGTCCGGCGGGGGCCGCCTCGGTCCGGGCGATTACCTGGAGACGGCCCGCTTCCTGGGAGCGGATGCCACCCTGGCGAAGCCTTTCGGGCGTCAGGAGCTGATCGCCATCGTCGAGAAGCTGTTGGCCCGCTGACGGGGCCGTGGATGCCGGCGGCGCGACCCGCCAGGTCAGCCGCTCATGTCGGAGAAGGGATCCTCCGTCGCCACCTGCACCGGTTTCGTGAAGCCGGGAATGCGGATGGCTTCGGCGGTGATCTCCAGATCCGTGCCCTCAAGCACGCCTTCTCCGAACCGGTAGATGGGCGCCACCTCGCCGCGGTCCGCGGCAGCGTCGTAATCCAGGGCCGTCCGCTCCGTCTGCTCGAGGCGCCTGGCGTGGGCCTGCATGGCCTTTTTGCCCCAGCGTCGCTCCAGCATGCGCCGGGTTCGATCGGGGGAGAGGAACAGACCGGTGGCATTGTTGCCGCCGAACCCCTTGGAGTTGATGAGCGCGGCCTGCATCTGCTCCGGGTCCATCTCCAGGTGGTCCAGGGGCAGGTTGAGGTGAGAGGCGTGGACGTCGTCGGCCACGTGGTCGATGGTGGTGATACCGGGCAGCCAGCCGTGGGTCCAGAGGCCGAGCACCGCGGCGAGCTGGTCGCCGCCTGCCGGGGACATGGAGTGCCCCAGGTAGGCCTTCACCGCCCCCACCGGCCAGCCCTCGATGCCGTGCACCCGGGCCAGCTCGTTCAGGATGTGGGACTCGGTGACCCGGTTCTGCGGCGTGCCGGTGCCGTGCGCCTGCACGTGGGTGCCCCGGCGCAGCCCGTCCTCGCCGAGCATGGCCCGGGCCAACCCCAGGGTTTTCGCTACCGTGAGGTAGTTGCCGATGCCCGGTCCGGGGATGGATTTCTTGTAGCCGTCGGCGTTGACGAATACCTCCGGCACCGCGCCGAGGATCCGGGCACCCAGCTCCAGCGCGAGCTCGTCGTCCATGAGCACGGCGTACACGGCGCCTTCCGCCACGGTGAAACCGCAGTTGTCGGAGAACGGCCGGCAGGCGCGGCGGTGGTCCGGCTGATCGGTGCGGCCGTCGAGCTGCATCAGGGCTTCGTCTTCCGCCAGCGCGCCCATGGTGCGGTAGCCTTCGATGACGTCAGGCACCACGGGCGCCTCGGCGTTCCCTACCATCACCACCCGCTTGCGGCCGGCGCGGATGTCCGCCACGCCCTGGCGCACGGCGTAGAGAAACGTGGCGCAAGCTCCGATGATGCCGGCGGTGCCGCCCACGGAGCCGAGCACGTAGGCGTTGATGAAATCGCCCGGCATCTCGGAAAGCCCGAGCGCCACGTTCTTCGAGGTGGGGCGCTTGCCGAGCAGCGGGTTCTGCAGCAGGCCGCCGTAGCCGTCGCTGTCGAGCTGGCCCATGGCGCTGCCCGAGTACACGGCGAACTCGTCCGGCGCCACCACTTCCTTCAGTCGCTCGAGGGCGATGCCGGTGGAGCGCAGCGCGTCGGAGGCGCCGTATATGGTGAGTTGCAGGCCCCGCGGATGGTTGCGGGAAGGGTAGAGCCGGCCGGGGTCGAAGCCGCTGGGAAGCTGCCCGGCGCTGGACACTCGGGATTTGCGACGGTCGGGAAACAGCACTTCCGCCCCCCCGGGCACCCGTACCCGTACCGTGCGTTCGTCCACGTCGGCTACCTGCCAGTCGTCGGGCAGGTGCTCG
Source organism: Pseudomonadales bacterium (assembly GCA_041686955.1). GTDB lineage: Bacteria > Pseudomonadota > Gammaproteobacteria > Pseudomonadales > Azotimanducaceae > UBA7803. The sequence continues at coordinate 7,400 of JAWLCV010000097.1, read as the reverse complement.
GGCAGATGGCGCCTGGCCATGGTGAAGGTCAGAGGATGGGAGCCTTCACCCCGCAGGAGGGCGTTCCGGTGGCAGGTCACGTTGTCCGGGTCGAACAGCTCGATCCGGCGCACCAGGGTGTGGGCGTCGATGTAGGCGCGGGTGCGGGCATCGTCCGGCTCGGCCTCCAGGTTCATGAGCCGGCCGAGGCTGCGATAGGTGCGGCTGCGGTCGGCCTCGCTCAGACGCTCGATGACCAGCCGCCGGTAGGCGTGGTGAAAGGAAACCCGGCCGGCGGGATTGACCCCGCCGAAGCCGACGATCACCGGCAGTCGCGAGCCTGCCACGGCGCTCAGTCCCGTTCCAGCGCGACGGCGGTGGCTTCGCCGCCGCCGATGCACAGCGCCGCGATGCCTCGCTTCTTGTCGAGGGCGTTCATGGCGTGGGCCAGGGTGACCAGTAGACGGCTGCCGGTGGAACCGATGGGATGTCCCTGGGCGCAGGCGCCGCCGTAGACGTTCACCCGGTCGGGGTCCAGCCCCAGCTCCTGGATGGCCAGCATGGTCACCATGGCGAACGCCTCGTTGATCTCGAAAAGGTCCACGTCCTCGGCGCGCCAGCCGAGCCGGTCGAGGAGCTTGTCGATGGCGCCGATGGGCGCCAGGGTGAACTCGCTGGGGTGCCGGGAGTGGGTGGCGTGGCCGGCGATGCGCGCCAGCGGCGTCGCCCCGCCCAGGCGCTCCTCCCCGACGACCACCAGCGCGGAGGCGCCGTCGGAAATGGAGCTCGAGTTGGCGGCGGTGATGGTGCCGTCCGGCTTGAAGGCGGGCCTGAGCGACGGAATGCGCTCGATCTTCGCCTTCGACGGCTGCTCGTCTTCGCCCACCACGGCGCCGCCCACTTCTATGGGCGCGATCTCCGGCAGCGCACCGGATTCCATGGCCGCGCGGGCGCGTTCCAGGGAGCGCACCGCGTACTCGTCCATGGCTTCCCGGGTGATCTGGTACGCATCGGCGGTGCTCTGGGCGAACGTGCCCATGGCTGCGCCGGTGTCGGGGTCTTCCAACCCGTCCAGGAACATGGCGTCCTTGAGGTCCGCGTGGCCCATGCGCAGCCCGGAGCGAGCCTTGGCGATCAGGTAAGGTGCGTTGCTCATGCTCTCCATGCCGCCGCACACCACCACGTCGGCGCTGCCGGCGCGGATCAGATCGCTGGCGAGCATGGTGGCCTTCATGCCCGAGCCGCACACCTTGTTCACGGTGGTGGCGCCACAGCCGTCGGGCAGCGCCGCCTGCCGCATGGCCTGCCGGGCCGGCGCCTGCTTGAGCCCTGCGCTGATCACGTTGCCCATGATCACTTCGTTGATGGCGGCCGCGTTCACCCCGTCGCCCACCGCGGCCTCGGCGCGGGTGACGGCGGCGCGGATGGCGTGGGCGCCGAGCTCGGTCGCCGAGAGCGCCGCGAGCCGGCCCTGAAAGCTGCCGATGGGGGTGCGCGCGGCGCTGACGATGTAGGCCTGGCTGCTCATGGTTGGACGATCCCGCATATGACGTGAGCGCATTCTACCTGGGCTGGCGGCCAATTCGGAGCCGCGCCCGGGTCATTGCTCCCGGAACCGGGGAATCAGCTCGACGAAGTTGCAGGGCTTGGAGCCGGCATCGAGCTGGTGATGCAGGATCTTCTCCCAGCCGGTGCGCACGGCGTTGCTCGAGCCGGGCAGGGCGAAGATCAGCGTCGCGTTGGCGAGGCCCCCGACCGCGCGGGATTGGATGGTGGACGGCCCGATCTCCTCGTAGGACACCTGGCGGAACAGCTCGCCGAAGCCGAGGATGGTTTTGTCGAACAACGGCATCAGCGCTTCCGGCGTGCTGTCCCGTCCCGTGAAGCCGGTTCCCCCGGTGGTCAGGATCAGGTCCACCTCGGGCTCGGCGATCCAGGCCGACACCACGGCCCGGATCCGATAGACGTCGTCGGGGACGATGGCGCGGTGGCGCAGGCTGTGGCCGTCGCTTTCGAGCAGCGAGACCAGCAGATCCCCGGAACGGTCGTCCTCCAGCGTGCGGGTATCGGATACGGTCAGCACGGCACAGGCGAGCGTCCTCATGTGACGGTCTCCGCAGAATCAGTTTTTTTAGTGATATCGGCCACTTAGCCGGGAGTTGCGTTTGCGCTCCCCGAAGTGAGTGGCTAGAGTACCGGCCATCTTACACCTTGCATACGGCGGACCGTGGAAAAACAGCTCGTGGAAGGGGATCGGCTCTACCTGATCGCGGAGAGCCTGGCCAAGGACTTCTCGCTCTTCCCGACCACCGACGTCGAGGAGCCGTTGCCGGGCCTGCTCGGCGAGCGGGAGATCCTGCGCCAGCGTGACCGGTTCGCGAAGCTGGACGTGGACTCCTACATCGAGGCGGTGGTGGCCCGGGCCGAGGACCCGGGGCGGGTGGCCGCCCCCGAGGTGATCCGTCAGCTCGGCCGGGTGGTGGAGGAGGAATCGGACGGCCCCTTCTACTACGCCACGGTGGAGATGGACTTCGCCGGTCAGCCTCGATCCATCGGCTTCATCGCCCAGAACCGGGCCGTGAAGAACGGCGTGTGGATGCCCGAGCATCACCTGGCCGCCGCCCGCCGAATCCAGATGTGCTCCCAGCGGGCCCTGCCTATCGTCTCGCTGATGGACACGCCGGGCGCCGACGCCGGCGAAGAGGCCAACCGCCAGAACCAGGCCCACAGCATCTCCCGGCTGATTACCGAGATGAGCAACGTGGACGTGCCGAACGTGGGCATCGTCTTCGGCCTCGGCTATTCCGGCGGCGCCATTCCCCTGGCGGCCAGCAACATGATTCTCTCGGTGCGGGACGGGGTGTTCAGCACCATCCAGCCCAAGGCCCTCGCGAACATCGCCCGCCGCCTGAACCTTTCCTGGCAGGAGTGCGCCAAGTACGTCGGGCTGTCGCCCTACGAGCTCTACTGCCAGGGCAACATCGACGGCGTCATCGACTACGCACCCGGCGAGACGGGGGAGAAGCTCGAGAACTTCCGCGCCGCCATCGTGGCGAGCCTCATGCGGGTCGAGGAGAAGGTGAAGGAGTTCGTCGCGGAGAACCCCTACATCCTCGATCACTACCGCCAGAGTCTGCAGCGCTACCTGAATCCGTCCCGCCAGTTGCAGAGCATGCAGGCGAGCGCCCTGCTGCGGGTGTCGCGCAACCCCACCGAGTACCTGAACGTGTTCGGGGTGGCGTTCCGCTATCTGCGCTACCTGAAGGTTCGTCAGCGCATCAAGGCCACCACCAAGTCCCAGTACGGCCGGCTGGCGGATCAGGAGTTGCCGAAGGGCGAGCTGGACGTTCGTGCCGACCTGGAGCGGCGTCAGACCTTCCTGCGCTGGATGCAGGACCCGGACCGCATCGTCTACGACGACATGCTGTCGAAGGCGTGGAAGAACTACAACGAGAAGAAGCAGGCGGTGCACGACGAGCGGGGCCGTATCGCCCAGCTCATCTTCGGCGAGCCCAAGAAGAACTACGAGGACGCCCGCTCGGGCCTGGTCACCGCCGTGGGTGTCTTCCTCTACAACCGCTGGAAAGCGGACGCCATGGGCAACCTGCGGGCGCTGAAGGATTTCCTGCGCCACCACGAGGACATCCGCCAGCTTCTGCGGGTGGAGGACCTGAACGATGCCAAGGGGCTGGCCCACGCCCTGGCGGAGGACGGAAAGCTCCTGCCCCGGCTGCGGCGGCGCTTCAGCCATGAGGGCAAGAAGCTGCTGCGCAAGGCCGGCATCGAGGAAAAGTCCGAGGTGTATCTGTGCAACCAGCTCACCAACGAGCTGAATCTGGCGATCACCGGCGACTCCCTGGCGGGCGCGCTCGGTGACGATCTGGGGCCGCAGACCCGCGCCGCTCTGGCAGCCAAGGCTTCGGACATCGCCGTGAATAGGGCGATTCTGCTGGATCGTTTCGGTGCCTTCATCGCGCCCCCGCGCACCGAGGCGACGCCGGTGCCGTTCAGCGACATGACGGTGCTGGACGTGCTCACCGCCGACGACCTGCGCCGGGACTTCGTCACCGAATGCGAGAACCTGCTGCTGTTCGACTCGGTGTACGACCAGATCATCGCCAATCTGGACAGCATCGCCGAGGAGGCGCAGGAGAAGCAGTCGCTTTCCAAGGACTCCCTGGCACGCCTGCTGGAGACCACCTTCAACCTGGCCGCCCAGGGCGTGACCTTCGGCCGGGTCCCCGGCGAGGGCAGCTCCGAGGAGGTGGCCGAGCGGCTGCGCGGTCAGTTCGACGACTGGTACCTGCGGGTCATGCGGCTGCCGAAGAACACGGATTTCTTCCGCTCGGTGGAAGAATGGAAGAAGACCAGCTTCCCGCACCTGTCGGACACCTTGTTCGTCGTCGTGACCCACCTGTTCGACGTGCTGCTGTACTCCTTCATCCAGTCGGAGCGCGACGGCAAGTACCAGGGCCGGATCGCGCCGAAGAACATCGGCCGCCGCAAGGATTTCTGGAACCGGCTCAACATCGCCTACCGGGATCTGTTGATCCAGAACGTGCTGCGGCGCTTCAAGAACCAGGCGGGCAGCGGCTACCAGGAGTTCGTCGACAACTTCTTCAGCGGCTTCGAGGAGAAGTTCGCGGAGCTGATCAGCTCCGATCCCTGCGAGTTCCCCGGTTTCCGCCATGCCATCGAGGCGGCGCTGAAGCGCGACGTCGCTCCCTGCGGCATCATCACCGGCATCGGCACGTTCAAGGGCGCCGACGGTGGCGCCCGCGTGGGCGTCGTGATCTCCAACGTGCAGTTCCAGGCCGGCTCCTTCGACATGGCGAGCGCGGAGAAGGTGTGCCGCCTGCTGGTGGAGTGCGCCGAGCAGCATCTTCCCGTGGTCTGCTTCATCTCCTCCGGCGGCATGCAGACCAAGGAGGGGGCGGGTGCGCTGTTCTCCATGGCGGCGGTGAACGACCGGATCACCCGGTTCGTGCGCGACCACGATCTGCCGGTGATCATGTTCGGCTTCGGCGACTGCACCGGGGGCGCCCAGGCCAGCTTCGTCACTCATCCGCTGGCTCAGACCTACTATTTCTCAGGCACCAGCATGCCCTTCGCGGGTCAGATCGTGGTGCCGTCGAACCTGCCGCTGACCTCCATCCTCTCCAACTACCTCTCGCTGGTGCCCGGCTCCATGCAGGGGCTGGTGAAGCATCCGTTCCTGCCGGAGCTCGACGAGGAGCTGCGGCGCATCGATCCGGAGATCCCGGTGCCGCAGGAGACGGTGGAAGACGTGGTGCAGCGGGTGCTCTCGGGGATCTTGAGTCAGCAGCGCCCCGTGGTCGTGGCGCATCGGCCCAAGTATACCGACCGCGACCTCATCCGGCCCGTGCGCCGGACCCTGATCCACGCCCGGGGCTGTACCGCGGTGAAGCTGATCCGCATCGCCCAGAAGAACGGCATCGAGGTGGTGCTGGTGCAGTCGGACCCGGACATGGAATCGGCGGCGGTGGACATGCTCGGCAATCGCGACACGCTGGTGTGCATCGGCGGCAACACCCCCGACGAGAGTTACCTCAACGCCCAGAGCGTGCTGCGGGTCGCGGAGCACGAAGGCGTGGACTCGCTGCACCCCGGCATCGGATTTCTCTCCGAGAACGCCCAGTTCGCCGAGCTGGTGCGCTCCCACGGCATCAACTTCATCGGCCCGCCCGTGCACAGCATGGACACCATGGGCAACAAGTCCAATGCCATCAACACGGCCATTCGTCTCGGCGTGCCGGTGGTGCCCGGCAGCCACGGTATCCTCACGGACGTGGAGCGGGCGGCGGCGGTGGCCGAGGACATCGGCTATCCCGTGCTCATCAAGGCCGTCCACGGCGGCGGTGGCAAGGGCATTCAGGTGGTGGAGGAGCCCTCCCAGTTCCACGAGCTGTTCCACCGGGTCACTGCCGAGGCGCGCAGCGCCTTCGGCAACGGCGACGTGTACCTCGAGAAGTACGTCACCTCGCTGCGCCACATCGAAGCGCAGCTTCTGCGCGATACCCACGGCAACACCCGGGTGCTGGGGCTGCGCGACTGCAGCGTGCAGCGCAACAAGCAGAAGGTGTTCGAGGAATCGGACTCGACCCTGCTCACGGACGAGCTGCGCGAGCAGGTCATGGCGCACACGGCCGCGCTGGCGGAGGAGGTGGGCTACGTGGGCGCCGGGACCGTGGAGTTCATCTTCGACCTGGACGCCCAGGCGGTCTACTTCATGGAGATGAACACCCGGCTGCAGGTGGAGCACCCGGTCACCGAGTGGGTGTCGGGTGTCGACATCGTCACCCAGCAGTTCCGCATCGCCTCCGGGGAGTCCATCGCCGACCTGGAGATCCGCCAGAACGGCTACGCCATCGAGGCGCGGATCAATGCCGAGCGGGTGCAGCTCGGAGGCAACGGCGAGCTGTCGTTTCAGCCTCACCCGGGAGAGATCTGCGAGTGCGAGTTTCCCGACGACTGCGGCGTGGAAGTCATCGCCGCCGCTGGCCCGGGCAAGTTCGTCTCACCCTACTACGACAGCATGATCGCCCAGGTCATCGTCCACGCGCCGGATCGAGCCAGCGCCATCACCAAGCTGCGCGACTACCTCGATCGGGTGCGCATCAGTGGCATCTGCACGAACATCCCGCTGCTCAAGCGCATCCTGGCGGACGACGTGTTCCGGGGCGGTGATTACGACACCGACTACCTGCCGCGCTTCCTCGAGCGCATCGACGCCGACGCTCTCATCCGCGAGATCGAGGCGTCGGGCGGGGAGCTGTCCGGCGGCATCGACAAGGAGGCCATCCGCATCGACGGCAGCGACGAGCTGAAGGTGCTGGCGCCCACCACCGCCATCTTCTACACCACCCCCACCCCCACGGAGCCCGAGTACGTGGCGGTGGGCGACCGCATCTCCGTGCGCCACACGCTGGGTCAGCTCGAAGCCATGAAGATCTTCACGCCCTTGAAGCTTTCCGACTTCAACACCGAGTTCGAGCTCTACCCGGCGGACCGCGAGTACGAGGTGACGCGGATCAACATGAGCTCCGGCCAGCAGGTGAATGCGGGGGATCTGTTGTTTGTGGTGAAGGCGATATAGAAAGGCGCTAACCGCTATCCGCTTTTCGCTGTCCGCTGGAGGGGCACTCGCTATTGGCTGGCGAACTGGCTCCTGCGGATAGCGGACGGCGGAAAGCGGACAGCGATACTCACAAAATCATCCTCACCCCTTGCGCCACACACGTCCCCCCGATCGCGAGGATGATCCAGCCGCTCACCTTGCGGAAGAGGCCGTCCGCCAGGCGGTCGAGGAGCCGGGTGCCCACGCGGGTTCCGGCGACGGCGGCGGCGATGGCCACGGCGTAGAGCCACGCCGGCACGGTGGTGCCGGCGCCCACCAGCAC
>JAWLCV010000096.1:0-13181 GCA_041686955.1 Pseudomonadales bacterium | reverse complement strand
TCGAGATACTCCGAGAGCCCGTAGCCGGTCTGGCCGTCGCACTCGTACTCCGTCATGCCTTCGGTGATGCGCGTGGTGAGCTCTTCCCCGTTCGGCGCGCGCCGCCGGTTGCGCAGCGGGATGAGCGACATCACGCGCCCTTTCACCCGGTACTCGCGCTCGTCGGTTCGGGCGACCACGTCGAAGGTCTTCTGGCAGAGGTTCTCGTCGTAAACGGTGTCGATGCGGGCGTCGCGGATCATCACGTACTCGCCGCCGCGCAGAACCATGCCGCCGGCTCGGGGCTCTTCTCCGGGCCGGCAGGTGATCGAGACCATCATGGCGAAGTCCTCGGAGAAGTTCATGGGCAGCCAGCGATACCAGTAGATGGCCTGCCAGTAGCGCGGGCCCCAGGAGTGGTCGCGCAAGCCGAGGCCGTCGATGTCGAAGCGCTCGTCACCCACCTGGATGGTGCCGTGGCCGCGGGTGTGCTGCTCCGTATGGCCGCGGGCGAAGGAGGTCTCCGCATCCTGCTCCAGTGGCTGGCCGTCCGCCCGGACCGGCTCGCCGCCGAACATGGGCGAGATGCCCGTGAACTCCAGGTCGATGGCCGTGTCGACGATGGGATTGGATTTGAAGGCGCGGGCGGGGTCCATCATGTCCATCGGCTGGGCGAGAAGGCACAGCTTGCCCCGGTAGCTCACATCCAGGCGGCGGTGCGGCTCCACCACGGTGACCTTCATGCCGGCGCCGTCCAGGGCGTCGTTGTCGCGCCGCTCCGGGCGGGCGAACATGAATCCGATTCGGCCGTCGGGCAGATAGACGCAGCACGACATCTCGCCCTTGCCCTCGTTGGGCCGATTGGCGATGCGAAACCAGCCGCCGATGCCGCGGTTCCGATCGAACACGTTGAAGTACATGCTCTCGTTGAAGTTCTCGGCCGACTCCAGCGGATGCATGTAGTCGTCCTCGGGGACGAGTCGGAGCACGATCTCGGGCTTGCTGCTCATGGTTGGTCCTTCGGCCATAGCTGGTTCCGGCATGGTAGCCGGCCTGGAGCGGCGACCTCCACTGCGGCGCCCGCTTCCGGACTTCGTTGTTGCAAACTCACCGGCATGCCATAGAATGTAGCATATGCATCATATTGGGAGCCCGCCATGCTCTCCACAGCCACGGCCTCCGAGCCGCTGGATCGGGTACTGACGAAAGCAACGCTCCGCGCCGGCAAGGCGCTGGGGCTCAGCCAGGCCGAGATCGGCGCCGTGGTGGGGCGGGATCGCACCAGCTTGCGCCGGGGGATCGATCCCGACAGCAAGCCGGGCGAGCTCGCGGCGCTGCTGATCCGCGTATATCGCTCGCTCTATGCCCTGGTGGGCGGTGATCCGGAAGCGATGCGGCACTGGATGGCCACCGAGAACCTGCACACCGGCGGCGTGCCGCGGGAGCAGATCCGCACCGTGACCGGCCTCATTCGGGTGCTCGAGTACGTCGACGCCATTCGCGGCAAGCTATGAGCGAGATCTGGAAGGCGTGCTCTCACCGGGTCAGCCCCGCCCCCCTGTCCGGCGGCCTCTGGCGAATGGTGGAAAGCCAGGAGGAAGTGGCCACCACCGCCCTGGTGGACACCCTGGACGAGCAGGCGGCGTTGGAGGGCCTGCTCGAGCGGACCAAGCCGTACCGCGCCGGCACCGAGAGGCTGCACTACCTGCTGGCGACGCCGTTCCGCTATCCGCCGCTGCTCCACGGCTCACGTTTCGGCCGCCGCTTCGAGCCCAGTCTGTTCTATGGCTCCATCCATCGCTCGGCGCTTCTCGGCGAAGCCGCCTATTACCGCTTCGTCTTCGCGTCGGGGCTGGTAACGCCGTTCCCCAAACCGCTGACCACCCGCCACACCGCCTTCTCCGCGCGCTATCGCGTGGCTCAAGGGCTCCGCCTGGAGCAGGCTCCCTTTTGTGAGTATCGAGCCGAACTCACCTCCCCGACGGACTACGCTGCGACTCAAGCCCTCGGCAGCACCCTGCGCGACAACGGCATCGGCGCCTTCACGTTCACGTCGGCCCGGGACCCGGAACGGGGTCTCAACGCGGCCTTGTTCGAGCCCTCGGCCCTGGCCGATCGCGCGCCGCGCTCGCAGACGTCGTGGACCTGCGAGACCACCCGCGAACGGGTGAGCTGGCGTGAGCAGGGCGCCCACCAAGTGGTGGTCTTTCCGCTGGACGCCTTCCTGGTGAACGGCTCGCTGCCGGCGCCCGCGGCGTAGAACAAAGCCGCAGTGATCCCCGGGCGCGGGTTGGATAGAGTAGCCGGGAATCATCGCGGAGATTCCCCATGCGTCACGCCATCACCACCATTGCGTGTGTCGCCGCCTCACTGGCCCTGTTCGCCAGCACCGGGGCCTGCGCCGCTGCGACCGACGCGCCATTCGAGGTCACCGCCGAGGCCGATTTCGAGCAGCCCTGGGCCATGACCTTCCTCCCCAGCGGTGAGCTGCTGGTGACGGAGATGCGCGGCGTGCTGCACATCTACAGCGACGGCGAGCTCCATGAGATCAGCGGCGTGCCCGAGGTCGAGTTCGCGGGGCAGGGCGGCCTGGGCGATGTGATGCTGCACCCCGACTTCGCCGAGAACGCCATGCTGTACCTCAGCTACGCCGAGCCCGGCGAAGACGGAACCAGCGGCGCCGCCGTCGCCCGGGCGATCCTAGAGCGCGACGAGGACGGCGGCGGGCGCCTCGCCGAACTCGAGGTGATCTGGCGCCAGGAGCCGAAGGTGAGCGGGAACGGTCACTACAGCCACCGCCTGGCGTTCGGCCCGGAGGGCTATCTCTGGATCTCCTCCGGCGACCGGCAGAAGCTCGATCCGGCTCAGGACATGGAGGCCAATCTGGGCAAGATCCTCCGTTTGAACGAAGACGGCAGCGTGCCCGAGGACAACCCGTTCGCGGACCGCGGCGGCGTCACCGCGCAGATCTGGAGCCTCGGCCATCGCAACGTGCTCGGCCTCGTCTTCGATGCACAGGGGCGGCTGTGGGCGCACGAGATGGGGCCGCGCGGCGGCGACGAGCTGAATCTCATCCAGCGCGGCGCCAACTACGGGTGGCCGCTGGTCTCCGAAGGGCGGCACTACAGCGGCGAAGACATTCCGAATCACGACCAGCGCCCGGAGTTCAAGGCGCCCGTTACGAGCTGGACCCCGGTGATCTCCCCCTCCAGCTTCGTCATCTATCAGGGCGACGAGTTTCCCGAGTGGCGGGGCAGCGGCCTGATCGGGGGCCTGTCGTCCCGGGCGCTGATTCGCGTCGCCTTCGACGGCGAGACGGCCCAGGAGGCCGAGCGGTTCGACATGGGCGAGCGCATCCGTGCCGTGGCCGAGGGGCCGGACGGGGCCCTCTGGCTGCTCGAAGACGGCCGCACCGGCGGGCCCGGCCGGCTGCTGAAGCTCACCCCCTCCGCATCGCAGTAGCGGCAAGGCGCACCGGGCAGCCGGTGCGCCCGGCCACGGCGGTTACGCCTCGGGCTTTCGGAACTTCAGCGTCATCCGGTTCGATTCGCCCACAGCCTCCAGCTCGGCTCGGAGCTCCGGATCGTCGCCGCTGGTGCCGAGGCTCGGCGGCAATCGCCACACCACGTCGTCCGTGGTCGGCTGGTCGTTCGGGTTCTCGTTGATCGGGCTTTCCGCCACCAGCTCGAGGCCGGCTTCGGTCATCCGGTCGATGAGGAACTGCTTCTTCAGGTAGCCGGCACCGCCCCCGGCCCAGTCGTCGGGCATGTCCGGCCGCGCCTCGTGCTGCACCAGGCCGAGAATGCCGCCCGGCTTCAGCACCCGAACGAAATCGTTCAGCACCGTGGTCAGGTAGCCGCCCTCTTCCTCGAAGCGGGCCAGGTTGTGCAGGGCGCGGATGACGAGCACAGCGTCGGCCTGACCTTCCATCTCCTCGGGCAGCGCGCCGAGCTCGAAGGCCTCGATCTCGGCGCCGTCCTCGCCCTGCCATTGCCGCGCCTGCTCGGGCCAGTCCTGCACCCAGCTCGCCATGGCGTCGATCCGTTCCTGGTCGTAGCCGAACTTCGGCCAAAGGTCGCGGGGATAATTGGCGCCGATCAGCCGCCCGTCCGGGCCCAGGTACGGCACCAGGATGCGCGTGTACCAGCCGCCGCCCGGCAGCACCTCCACCACGGTCATGCCCGGCTCGATGCCGAAGAAATTCAGGGTCTCTTGCGGGTGGCGGTGAGGATACCGGGCCTTTACTTCCTCGGGCTGCTCGGCGAGCACTTGCTCGAGACGATCGGCCGGCGCCGACGCGGTGGCGCTTTCCTCCGTGGATGCTTCCGCCATGGTGGCCGCTGCAGCGGCGCCGGAGGACATCTCCAGCCCGGCCCCGTCGCCTTCGACCGAAGCCTCGTCACCCGGCCCCTGGCCGCAGCCCATCAGCACCAGACCCAGCAGCGAAATCAGAATTCTCGTCATAACGCTCTCCCTTCTCCTGTGCGCGCGCTGCGCAGATTCAGCGAGCTCGCAGGCAGTGTACCTCCACCGCGCTGGCATTGCCTTGTCAACACCGGCCTGCGCATCGCCGTATCACCCAATGATCCTCCGCCCGCATACCCTGGCGCCCACGAGAATGCTTCGGACGCTGGTTCGACACTGGAAAGCCGCCTATCCTGCCCACGCCCATGTTCTACCTCTATCACCATCACGATCTCGGCCGGCTCGCGGACATCCTGTCGATGCTGCGGCAGGCTCAGCGGCCGTCGCCGCTGGCCACGGACCGGGTGCTGGTACCCAACGTGGGGCTCGGCCGCTGGCTGAAGATGCACCTCGCGGAGCGCAACGGCATCGCGGCGAACATCGAGACGGCCCTGCCGGCGCCGTTCTTCTGGAACGTCATCGCCGGGAGCCTGCCGGGCGCGCGGCCGGACAGCTCGGCGTACCGGCGCGAGAATCTGCGCTGGCACCTGTACGCCCATCTGCCGGCGCTGGCCGCCGAGGTGCCGGAGGTGGGGCGCTATCTGGCGGAGCGGCCCATGGAGCTGCGCCGCTGGCAGCTTGCCGACCAGCTCGCTGATCTGTTCGACCAGTACCTCATCTATCGCCGGGAAATGCTGCTCGGCTGGGAGCGCGGCGACACCGATTCGAGCCCGCCCGGGAGCTGGCAGGCGCCGCTGTGGCGGGCCATCGTCGCGCGGCTCGGCCCCGACCACCGGGCCCGGCTGCTCGGCGAGCTCATCATTCGGGTGGAATCCGGCGGTCCGCTCGACACCGCGGGCTGGCCGGAGCGGCTCTACTGCTTCGGGCTCGGCAACCTGCCGCCGGACTACCTGCGGCTGCTGTATGCCGTGGGACGCCACAGCGACGTGCACTTTCTCATGCACAACCCGAGCGACGTCTACTGGGGCGACATCGCCCGGCGGCCCACCGCCCTCGACGTGGCGCTGGATGCCGAGCCCCTGCCCGGGGAAGAGATGACCTTCCAGGGCCATCCGCTGCTCGCGAGCCTCGGCTACGCGGCGAGGGACTTCCTCCGGCTCGTCTACTCCGACGAGTTCGCCGGCATCCGCGAGCTGGAGCTGGGCGAGGCGCTGGCGTATCAGCCGCCCGGGGAGGCGACCCTGCTGCACCGTCTGCAGTCCGGGGTGATCCGCATGGAGAACGCCGCGAGCGACAGGGGGCTCGCGGAGGACGACCGCTCGTTCCAGGTGCACGCCTGCCACGGCGTGCTGCGCGAGGTGCAGGTGCTCCACGATCAGCTCCTCGACCTGCTCGCCGCCGACCCGACCCTGCACCCGCGGGACATCATCGTGATGACCCCCGACGTGGCCGGGTTCGCGCCCGCCATCGAGGCGGTATTCGGCGCCGCCCGGGGCGCTGCCGAGGGCGGCGCGGCCATCCCCTTCAACGTGTCCGATCAGCCGCGCCGCGGGACCCACCCCATCGTCCTCACCTTCCGCGCCCTGCTGGATCTGCCGCTCTGGCGCTGGACCGCGAGCGAGCTCGCGAGCCTGGTGGCCGTGCCGGCGGTGATGCGCCGGTTCGGCCTCGAAGAGGCGGACGTGGCGAACCTTTCCCACTGGGTTCACGCCGCCGGCATCCGCTGGGGGCTCGACGCCGAGCATCGGGCGCAGAACGGGGCCGGCCGCTGGGCGCAGAACAGCTGGGCGTTCGGTCTCGACCGGCTGCTGGCCGGGGTGGCCGTCTCGGATGCCAACATCCTCGCCGCCGGGGTCGCGCCCGTGGTGGATCTGGAGGGCGGCGCCACCGCAGCCTTGGGCGAGCTGTGGCTGCTCGTGGAGCGGCTGCGCCGCTGGCGCGAGGTGCTGGGAACACCGGCACCGGCCGCCGAGTGGCAGGAGCGGCTGAATGCCCTGTGCGCGGATCTGTTTCGGATCGATCACCACGACCGGGACGAGCAGGCGGCGCTGGAGGCGGTGAACGAGGCGGTGGCCGTGCTCGGCGGCGCCGCGAGCTGCCTGGGGGAAGAGCCCCTCTCCTGGGAGGCGGTGCGGGAGATCCTCGACGGCGAGCTCGAGGCCAGCGGATCGCGCCAGCCGTTCCTCGCCGGCGGGGTCACCTTCTGCGGGCTGGTGCCCCTGCGCACGGTGCCGTTCCGGGTGGTGTGCCTCATCGGCATGAACGAGGGGGAGTTCCCGCGCCGGGACCGGAACCGCGCCATCAACCTCATCCGCCTGCACCCGCGGCTGGGGGACACCAGCGTCCGCGACGACGATCGCCTGCTGCTGCTGCAATGGCTGCTGGCCGCCCGGGACGTCTTCTACCTCAGCTACACCGGCCAGGACACCTCGAGCGGCGAAACACTTTCGCCCTCCACCGCCGTGGCCGAGCTGCTGGACTTCGTGGCCCAGAACCAGTTCGCGGACACGGACCGGAAGGTGGCGCTCGAGCGGCTGGTGACCCGCCAGCCCATGCAGCCGTTCAGCCCGCGCTACTTCGACGGGGGCACCGCCGCCGCCGAGAACGCCGGCCGGCGGGTGTTCACCTTCCGCGGTGACTGGCACCCGGGCGCCCTGGCCCTGTTCAGCGAGCGCGGCGAGCCGGCGCCGCTCATCGACGACAGCGAAGCTCCGGAGCCGGAGCTGCAGCAGGTGAGCCTGGACGAGCTCAAGCGCTTCTTCCGTCACCCGGCCCGCTACTTCCTCCAGGAGGTGCTGCAGCTCGACCTCGAGATCGCCGGCGAGGAGCTCGAGGACGACGAGCCCCTCACCCTGCGCGGGCTGGAGGAGCACCAGCTCCGCCAGCACCTGTTCGAGCTCGCCCGCGCCGGCGGCCCCCTGCCGGAGACCCCCCCGGCGCTGATCCGCGCCCAGGGACTGCTGCCCCCGCCGCCGCTGGACACGGCCCCCTACGGCAAGGCGGCCCAGGAGCTGAACGCCCTGCTCCCCGTGTGGCGGCACACCCGGCCGGCGGAGGAGTACGAGGTGTTGGCCGTCGACGTTTCCCTGCAGTCCGGCGTCCACCTGGTGGGCCGGCTGGGGGACGTCGCCCCCGGGGGCCTGAGCCGGGTGGAGGCGCGCAAGGTGAGCGCCAGCCAGCTTCTGCCCCACTGGATCGACCTGCTGGCGCTCGCCGCCTGCCGCGGCGAGGGGGTGCTCGCGTGCTGCGGCTTCGACCGCGCCGGCAACCTCGACGCGCGGCAGGGCACCGTGAGGCGGGAGCAAGCGCTCGCTTACCTCGAAACCCTCACGTCGCTGTATCTCGAAGGCCAGCGGCGGCCCTTGTGCTTCCTGCCGAGCATCTCCCAGGAATACGTCGATCTGATCACCGGGGAGAACGCCAAGGAGCCGGACGAGGCCCTGGCGAAGTGCAACGGCAAGCTGGCCAACGAGTTCCAGCCGCGCTGGGAGACGAAGGACCTCTGGTTCAGGCGCCTGCTCGCGCCGCCGCCCTACTGCCTGGGGGAGCAGGCGGCAACCAGCGAGTTCTGCCGCATCGCGGAAGCCGTGCTCGAGCCCATGGCGCGGCTGCTGGTCGAGCAGGACGCGGAGGCGTGGCTGGCCGCCCGAACCGCCCCCGCGGAGGCCGAGTCGTGAGCCGCGAGACCTTCGACCTGCGCACCTTCCCGCTCGAGGGCCTGCGCCTCATCGAGGCCAGCGCCGGCACCGGCAAGACCTTCAGCCTGGCCGGGCTGTACCTGCGCCTGCTGGTGGAGAAGCAGCTCGACGTCCGCGAGATTCTGGTGATGACGTTCACCCGGGCGGCCACCCAGGAGCTGCGCGAACGCATCCGCACCCGGCTCGCTGCGGCGGCGGTGCTCGCGGAGGATCCCGCTCGCGGTGACCGGAACGACCCCGAGCAGCGTATCGCCCTGGAGATCATCGACGCCGCCGCGGAGCACGAGCCCCGGGAGCGCATCGCCCGGCGGCTCCGGGACGCGGCGGCGCGCATGGACGATGCCGCCATCAGCACGATTCACGGCTTCGCCGCCCAGGCGGCCCAGGAGAATGCCTTCGACTCGGGCCTGCCGTTCGACCGCGGCACCCAGGTGGACGACGCCGAGGTGCACCGCCAGGCCATTACCGACTACTGGCGCAGTCAGGTGATGGGGCGGCCCGCGGCCGAGGCCCAGGCGTTCCTGTCGCTGTGGCCGGGCCCGGCGAAGCTGGAGAAGGACCTGGTGCCGGCGCTCGCCCGCCCCCACCTGGAGCTCTGGGGTCCTTCGGAGGAGAGGCTGACGGCGCTCGCCGAACGGGCCCGGACACTGTGGGAGAGCGAGCAGGATCGGCTCCACGAGCTCCTCGATTCTGCCGTTGCCAGCGGTCAGCTCCTGAAGAACGCCGGGCTCAACCAGGCGATCGTCGGCTGCGGCGGCGTCGAGGGCCTCATGAGCACCCTCGCCGGCGGCCTGGCCGGCACCGCCGCCGGGTATCCGGCGCTGCCGGACTGGATCGTGGATCTCGGCTGCGACGACGGCGCTGCGACACACATCCGGAAGACGGCGCTGAAGGCCTGCCGTCCGCAGGATCTCGAGCTGGTGCAGGCGCTCGCCGCTCTGGCGCCGGTGGCGCGGCTCGCGGCCATGCGCGCGGCCCTCGCCACCACCCGGGCCACCATCCGCGCCCGCAAGCGCGCCGGGCGGCAGTTCAGCTTCGCGGACATGATCGAGTCGCTGCACGAGGCCGTCACCGACCCGGACCGCGGCCCGGCCCTCGCCGCCGCCCTGCACCGCACCTGGCCCTACGCCCTGGTGGACGAGTTCCAGGACACCGACCCCCTGCAGTACCGGATCCTTCGCGCCGTCTACCACGGCCGCGACAGCGGGGCGCTCATCATGATCGGCGACCCCAAGCAGGCCATCTACGGCTTCCGTGGCGGCGACGTGTTCGCCTACCTGCAAGCGGCCCGGGACGCGGATGGCCGCTACGACCTCGACACCAACTTCCGCTCCACCCAGGGCGTGCTCGACGGCATCGAGGCCCTGTTCCACGGCCCCGCCCGGGAACGGGCAGAAGGCGAGTTTCTGGTGCCCGACATCCGCTTCCACTGGGTGAAGGCCGGGCGCGCGGCCGGCGACCGTGTTCTCGTGAAGGATGGCGAGGCGCTACCCGCGGTCACCGTCTGGGCGGTGCCCGGCGCGGCCACCAAGGCCGAGGACGGCAAGCGCGTGCTGCGGGAGGCCACGGTGAGCGAGATCCACGGGCTCCTGGATCCGGCCGCGGGCGCCCGGGTGCGCAAAGCCGACGGCTCCGAGGCGCGGGTCCGCCCCGGTGACATCGCCGTGCTCGTCAACACCAACCGGGAAGCCGCCGACATGCAGCGGGCCCTGGCGCGCCGCGGCATCGCCGCCGTGTGCCTCCACCGGGCCAGCGTGTTCGAGAGCGAGCAGGCGGAGGATCTCCTCTACGTGCTGCGGGCCGCCGACAGCTCGGCACGTCCGGAGACGGTGCGCGCGGCCCTGGCCACCCCCCTGCTCGGGTCGCGCATGGCCGATCTGCTCGAGCTCGCCGGTGACGAGGACGCCTGGCACGCCCAGGTGGCGCGGTTCCAGGCGGCCCACGAGACCTGGCGCACCCGGGGGGTGCTCGCCATGCTCGAACCCTTGCTGCAGGAGGCCGCACCCCGGGTGCTGGCGCTCACCGACGGCGAGCGGCGCATGACCAACTACCTGCAGCTCGCGGAGCTCCTGGCCCAGGCGGAGACCGAGACCTTCGGCTTCGCCGGGCTGATTCATTGGCTCTCCGAGCAGATCGAGCACCCGGAGCCCGAGGCCGACGCGGAGAGCCAGCAGCTCCGGCTCGAATCCGACGACGCGCTGGTGCGCATCGTCACCGTGCACCGGGTGAAGGGGCTGCAGTACCCCATCGTGTTCGCGCCGTTCACGCCGTCGCTGGGCGGGAAGCGTCCGAGAGACTCGGCCGAGCCGTGGATCTTCCACGACGAGGCCGGCCGCGCCTGGCTCGACTTCGGCCTCGAGGGCGACGAGCGCAGAGCGCTCGCCTACCGCGAGGCGCGGGCGGAATCCCTGCGCCTGCTCTACGTGGCGCTCACCCGGGCGGAGCAGGCCTGCTACTTCGGCTGGGGCGCAATCAACGGCGCCCAGAACTCGGCGCTGGCCTGGCTGCTGCACGCCGAGGACGACGTGCAGCCGGGCGAGATCGCCGCCACGAACGCGAAGCTTCCCCCCTGGCTGACGGAGGCCGGCGTGCGCGCCCGGCTCGACGCCTACGCCGAACGCGCGGGCGGCGCGGTGCGCGTGACACCGCCGCCGCAGCCCCTGGCCGACGGATTCCGGGCGCCGCCCGGCGATCCCCCCACGGGCACGGCCCGCAGCGATCTGCCGGACCGGCGCCCGGACTGGTCCGTGTTCAGCTTTTCCCGGCTGGTGGCCGGCGGCAAGCACGCGGCGCCGGGGGCCGGCGCCGACGACGAGTCGCTCGATCCCGTGCCGGCCGCGCCGGCGCCGGCTTCCGCCGGACACATTCCCCTGCAGGGTCCCGCGTTCGGCACCGCCGTTCACCAGCTTCTGGAGGATCTCGACCCGGCCACGTGGCCCGGCCCCGGCGACCGAGTCCTCGACGACCACCGGACCCTGGCCGCCCGCCACCTGCAGAACGCCGGTCTCGCCCTGGGCGAAGGCCCGACCCGCGCGGCGCTGGTGGACTCCGTGTGCCGGATGATCTCCCGCACCCTGCACACGCCGTTGCCGGAGATCGGGCCCCTGGTCCGGGTGCCCGCCGAACGGCGCCTGGTGGAAATGGAGTTCTTCCTCGGGCTCGGCGGCGAGCGGGTCGGCCGGGTGCTCGAGGTGATGAACGCCCACGGCTACGCTGTGGCCCTGGCGCCGGAGCGCGCGGCGCAGAGCCTCAGCGGGCTGATGCAGGGCTTCGTCGACCTGACCGTGGAGGCCGACGGCCGCTACTGGATCCTCGACTACAAGACCAACGACCTCGGCCCCCGATCCGCCGACTACACGCCCGAGGCGCTGGCGCGGGCGGTCCGCTACGGCCACTACGACCTGCAATACCTGATCTACCTGGTCGCCCTGCACCGCCATCTGGCCTACACCCTGCCGGACTACGACCCCGAGCGGCACCTGGGCGGCGCCCAGTATCTGTTCCTGCGCGGGCTCGACGGGGTGAGCGCCGCCACCGGTGTGTTCGTGGACTCGCCGCACGCCGCGTTCGTGACCCTGTTGGACGATGTCTTCGCCGGCCGGGAGGTGAGCGCATGAGCGGCCTCATGGCACGGCTGCGCCGGGCACTGGCCGAGGAGCGCGTACAGCCGCTGGAACTGGCCCTCGCCGACTGGTGCCTGCGCCACGGCGGCAGCGAGCCGGTGGCCCTGGCCATGGCGCTGGCCAGCCGGGCGGTGGCGGAGGGCCACAGTTGTCTGGTGCTGCCGGAGGAGGGCCCGGCGGTGCCCGGCGAGGCGCCGTTCTGCAGCGCCGATGAGCTCGCGCAGGTGCTGGCGGAAAGCGAGCTCGTGGGCGGGGCGGGTGACAGCGCGCCGCTCATCCTCGAGGGTAGGCGTCTGTACCTGGAGCGCTACTGGCGATACGAAGAGCGCCTGGCGGCACGTCTGCGCTCACTCGTCGCGCACCCGCCCGAGCCCGTGGAGACGGGCCTGCTCGGCCCCGAGGGTGGGCTCTTCGACTACGGCTGGGTGGGCCACGGCGAGCCCAACTGGCAGGCCGTAGCCGCGGCGATGGCGCTGCGCCACCGCTTCACCGTGATCTCCGGCGGGCCCGGCACGGGCAAGACCTACACGGTGCTCAGGCTCATCCGGCTGCTGGTGGAAACGGCCCAGGCCCTGGACCGGCCGCCGCCGGTGATCCGCCTGGCCGCCCCCACCGGCAAGGCCGCGGCGCGGATGATGGAATCCATCCGCGCCGGCCTCGCCGCGCTGCCCGACGGCGCGGCCCTCGACGCCCACCTGCCGGAAAAGGCCTCCACCCTGCACCGGCTGCTGGGCCTGCGCTGGGGCACGGTGCTGCCCCGCTACGACCGCGACAATCCCCTCGCCGCCGACGTGGTAATCGTCGACGAAGCTTCCATGATCGACCTGCCGCTCATGGCCAAGCTCGCCGACGCCCTGCCCGACCACGGCCGGCTGATCCTGCTCGGCGACCGCTACCAGCTCGCCTCGGTGGAATCGGGCTCCGTGCTGGCGGAGCTCTGCAACGCCGCCGGGGTGAACGCCTTCTCGCCGGCGCAGCGGGAAGCCCTCGCGCCGCTGGTGCCCGGCACCGGTCCCGCGGCCACCTCCCCCCTCGGCGACCACGTCGTGACCCTGCAGACCAGCCACCGCTTCCACCCGCAGAGCCCCATCGGGCGCCTGGCCGCTGCGGTGAACGCCGGCGACGCCGACGCCGCACTCGCCGTGGGAATGGAGCACGACCCCGCCGTGCAGCTCATGCTGGACCACATGCCGGATCTTGACGCGCTCGCCGCCACTCTGGCCGAAGCTTACCTGCCGCTGTTCGAGGGCGGCTCCCCGGAGGCGGCCGTCGCCGCCCTGGACCGGGTGCGGCTGCTCACCGCCACCCGGGTGGGCCCCGCCGGCGCCCTCGCCATGAACCAGCGGATCTTCGAGCAGCTCGCCCGCCGCCGCGGCCTCGACCTGCAGCAGACCTGGTACCACGGCCGCCCCGTGATCGTGACCCGCAACGACTACCGGGCCGGGCTCTTCAACGGCGACACCGGCGTCTGCCTCGCCGGGGCCGACGGCCACCTGCGGGTGTGGTTCCGCACCGA